>NZ_JAUETW010000015.1:0-186567 GCF_032484895.1 Bradyrhizobium sp. SZCCHNRI3052
GCCCCATCATGACCTTCAGTCCTGCCCACTAGACAGACTGAATCACCGATATCTCTGCGTCGCAACTGCTGACTTTTCAACAGAATCGGTCAAAAGCGGATAATCCGCTGATGCGGCCGCAAACGTCGGCTTTGGGTTAATCGTGTCGCCTCGGATCGACCTGGATCGTTTCTGTTCTTCATGGGAAAGCTGACCCGCGGGACTGCTTCGCGTTGTGATCAGTGCAGCCCCGCTCACAAGAAGCCATTGGCGCCTCGAAGGAAAAGGTCCGGGCCAGCCGCAATCCGGTCAATGCCCGTCAGCGGCTTCGCCGCGCGCTTAGGGCGAGCCTTGACGGGCTCCGTTAGCCCTGTAGCAGCCTTCCATGCGCGCATGGCTAGGTATGTCCCAATTCTGCGACCTAGTTCGCTAAGCTGCGATTAGTGCCATTCGGGACATTGATCTCTCAGGTCTTTCTTCCTCTAGCAACACTATGAGTGTTGGAGCAGTGCCGTGCTGCGATAAGTAACCTCAAAAACTTACGACCGCCGAGTCTACGCCGCGGAGAGGCGCTTTTATCTTGCCATCCAACCCGCCTCTGCTCGGCCATCTGCAATCCCATCCTGAACCGCGCTTACACAACGCCCGATAGCAACGCGAGCAGCGCTTGTCAGGCAGCATCGTTGCGAGATTTTAGATGGAGCCGTCGGCATTCGCGCGCGGCCTCCTGGCGATCAATCTGCATACATCGGAACAGTCGAACAGCATCGGCGATGCTCATTCGTCCGCAAATTCGATGCAGAAGGTCGGACGGCCGGCCAGCATCAGTTCAACATGGATCAAGCGAAAATTGAGCAGAGCCAATGCTCAGGTTAATGCAAGTTTGCAATACGAAAGGCTGAGCCAAGTGGCGGTCGGCGCCAGGTGCTCTGCAACTGTGCGCATTGCGGCTGTGACAGGGCGGGCTGCCGCGTGCAACATCGCACTATTCGGCCGTTCCACTTTGGTCTCGGGCATGCCACCTTCGCGGCACAGTGCGCAGTCCGTGGCCGCGGGGCTTAATCCGTTTTCGCGGGGCAACGGCAGAATGCCCTCCTGTCGGCACCACCGCCTCCGGGCATCTCGCTGTTTCTCTCCAGGTAGGAGTAGGCAGGATGCGCGATTCCAGTCCGGGTAGAAAACTCCTCCTTCCGGCCACTTAGGAAGAATGACCGGCCTTTCGGTCGCCCGTGCTTGAGCGGCGGGAACGCATGGAGCAATGCCTATGATGACCGGGTCCATTCCGCCTCATCCCTTCGATGATATGGAGGCACTCGCCTGGCTACGCTCGCAGCCCGACGGACACGTGACGGTAAGCGCCGCTGAGCTTGGACGCCAATGGGGCTGGAATAGGATGCGGACCAGTCGTCGCCTAAAAGCCTGGGAGCGCGCCGGCCTTATTCGCCGTAACGCTGAAGCGATCATCGTAACGGGGGCAGTAACACAGACCGTTACAGGTCCGGGCGCCGTTACGGAGTTGGCCGGCTTCACGGAGAGGTCCGAAGCGCAGGGAGCTCATCATCCCACGACACGGGTCAAGCTCGCTGCATTCGTTGTGGCTCTCGCCCTGGCGTGTGTCTCGGCTGCCTTTTCCATTGACGGGCTGACGGCGATTTTTGCCGGCGCCTTCTGGCCCGTCATCATTATGGGTGCCGTACTGGAGGCAGGAAAGCTGGTAGCTGCGGCCTGGCTCACCGAACACTGGAGCTCCGCGCCGCCCCTCCTTAGGTTCGTTCTCGTTTCGATGATTGGCCTGCTAATGGGTCTGAACGCCATCGGTGTGTTCGGCTTTCTCACCCGTGCCCACCTCGATCATATGGCATCAGTAGATCTTGCCCTCGCCGACAGAACCGCAGATGTCGAGGCCCGCTTCGGGATGCAGAGCCGAATGGTTGCCGACATTGACCGACGCATTGCCCAGATTGACGCGGCCGTCGACGAGGCAACGCGCAGTGGTCGGCCAGTCGGAGCGATGACGCTTGCCGACCAGAAACGCCGTGAACGTGCGGATATCGTGGCTGAACGCCAGCGCGAGTCCCAAGCACTCGCTAGTCTACAGATCGAAAAGGCCAAAATTGACGCGCAGCGCAGGCGTGCCGAGGCTGAAGTCGGACCGATACGGTATCTCGCCGAGCTGCTCGGTATACCTGCAACGGACTTTGAGCGAGCGGTCCGGCTGCTCACGCTGGCGCTCGTCGCTGTGCTCGATCCGATGGCCGTGGCGCTCCTTCTCGCTGCCGGCGTTCACGCTAGGCGTGTGGGGTCATCTTGACCAAATCCCGGGCCGTGTTGGAGCAAGCTCGGCAGGTCAATATAATCCGGCCGCCCCATAACGCATCGCGCCGGGCGAGCCCATGCATAATCACTTCATCGAGCTTCAACGGCCGGGTGACGGATGCAATGCTGAAAGAGGCGCTATCGCCGCCCAGCCCCGCCATCGCGTCCGATGGTAGCCAAGCCGGTTATAACAACGCTCGGCCACACTCCAGCTGGCTAGAAGACGCCATCTCAATTCGCCAATACCTGAAGTAAGCATGGGGATTAGCCAATGCGCCCGAGGGGTCCGAGCAAGGCCCGCTGCTATAGCGTTCTGTTCATGGTCTCGGTGGGGCTTCTCGAGTAACGGAAGACGTCCGCACACGAACGGTGATGCAGGCATCAGGCAGAAATCGGTCAGTAGACCAGGATATTTATGCTAAGTTGCTCCGTCGCCCAGCTTGGATTGTGACGAGGACATTTTCCACAGGGGTAGGGATGATCGAGGAACTGCGCTATCGCTGGGAACTGAAGAAGTATCTTCAGCAGTATAAAGCAACGAGCAGAGCGTTCGAAGAAATGCCTGAGGACGACCCTGCAAAGCTCGGTGAGGAGCCTCGATACAAGTGGGCGACGGGCCGCGAGCTTCAATGGCAGGAGTTTGCGATCGCCCGGTTTAGATCCAAATGGCTAATCGAACAGGCGCATAGATATCACGTGCCGGTCCCGAAGGACGAGGATAGCTGGGAGCAGGGCGCTCGAACGGATGAGACCGTTTTGACTGCGGCTGCCGCACAGAAGCTGCGCGCCGACATTCGGGCCGAGCAGAAGGCTGATTGGGATTATTGGGCATCTCGGGTAACTCTGGGTCTGGCGCTTATCGGAAGCATCTTCGGCGTTCTAGCATTTTTCAAGAGATAGGCTCCACATGTGCCAGGATTGGTTCTCTGTCGTCGGGCAGATCCTCGATTTGATCGGTTTCTATATCATTGCCTGGGAGTGGTATCACCAACTCAGGCGCGAACATGACCGGCGCATAGGCGATCTGCAAAAAGCTTACGAACAGCAGATTGCAGAATTGGATGGTAGAGAATATTTTGACCCTGATTCGGATAAAGAGAACTGGCGTATTTACCAGCCACTGTTTTTAAAAGAGTGGGCGTGGCGCCGAAAGATGTTCGTTATCGGCGCCACTTGCTTCACTCTGGGCATCGTCGGGCAGGTGATCGGAAGCTGGCCGGGTCTTATTGCGAAGTGCAACTAGACAGGCAAATAAACGTTGTCGCGCTCGCGGCTCGACACAGCGCTGCACTCGGGGGCTCCATAGCGCTCTCAGCGCAAGCGTCTCGGCCTATCTATCTGAGTGTCTTGGCCTTTGAACGAGACGATGTTTTACCATTTCCCAACGTCGGTGTTTAATCATCTGGGAGAGTTGATTTCCCAAGACGATGGTCGTCCCTCAGGTCGGAGGCAAGAGGTCTTTTATACTGGCGCTTAAGTTTGCATTCACGGTGAAGCGATTTATGAGCTTAGAGATCAGGCTCTCGCGGGGCCTATACTTCAGGACCATGCGAGTGGTATGGCCGATGGGAGAAATCTCGACGCCGTGTTCTCCCTCGGCGAGGTATCCCATTTCGCCTAAGGCACCCAGCAAGTCGGGAATCGAGGTGATAGCTGGCACTATTTCGGAGTCGCCTAGAGGATGTCCCATTCTCTGGCACTCGGTGACGGCACGAATGATGTCTTCGCGGACAGTCAGCCCTTTATCCGTGACACCTAGGGCGACTTGGTCAGGGGCAGGGAAGAAATACTGGTAAATATCCAATTCGCGCAAGCGCCGCCGTATCTCGTCTGGTCGGTCGCCCCGCAAAAACAGCTCCCAATCCACAGGGCTGAACTCATAAAGAGGGACGGGGCAGACCCCGTATTCGCGGTCGATCGCCGTATTGTCGATTTGTAGTAGTCGTTCGAAGGAGATCGTTGGATCGTCGTTACCGTTCGTCAAATTTTCAAAGATGCCTGACCAATCGAGGTTGGCGGCTTGCTGAATAACATCCATGATCTGGTTGAGCGTCGGCAATGTTACATGCTTGAATGCCAGGACGGCGGGCTGCACAACTCTGTTGAGTTGACGGTTAACGTAGCGCTGACTGCGGGCCGGCTCGAGCTTTTGGAAGCGTTCCATCCGCGATTTGAACTCATTGATGTTGATCCGGGCGTCTTCAACGTTTCTGAAGACGTTTCTCGCGATCACACCAAGGTCTAAGACCACAGGGCGTGCGACCAGTACCCGCACATCAGGCATGGTACTTTGGACGTCGACCTGCATAAGAGCTGCGACTCTAGCGTTCTGTTCGGCAGAGACGATGAGGACACGCTTGCGTTTGTCATCCACCGCAATGGCTTGAACAGGATGTTCGAGGCCCGAGATGCCGCGAATCGATTTTGCCGGCCGCAATTCCGTGCCTACGGCGACGCTAAACGATGCCCAAAGCCTAGTTTGGTCCTTTTCATTGATCGGCGCGCTCTCTGGCGCGTCTGCAACGTGCAGGTTCATCGGAGTCCCGTCGGTAAGCTGCCCGAATCAGTTCCCAGTAGTTCCTGTATCGGTATAGCTGGTATGTATTTCAAGGTCGGGGAGCGGGAAGCTGATCTGAATGCGGTAATATATTGCAGGTTGTCCCCGACATTCCATGAATCCGTGACGAGGTGAGAACCTCAAGTGGGTCTGGATGGAAGAGCAGTACAATGTGGACGTCCTCGAACAAGTCTCGAAGCCCTCTTAGCCTGCTGGGAGAGACATCATGCCCACACTCAGCCGCGTCGGACTTGCCGTGCAGCCGGCGACGCGACCGTCTAGCCACGCGGTAAGAAGCTCGATCCTCTCGATGCCCGATTTGCGGGTCAAGAAGGACCGTAGGCGCTGTTTTCGGGCGCATTTTGTCCTTCGACGAAAAAGCCGGCTTGGTCTGGGTGCGGCCGATGGCGGAAAGGAAGGCTATCGGACGCTCTTGTAGCGGTCTCGATAAGGTCATCGCCGCCGTCGGTGCCAATGGCTGCGTGGTGGTGACGAACAACGAAACAGTCTTTGCTGGGCTTTAGATCATCAATCCATTGCGAGCAGGCTTTTAGGGGAAAATGCATGACTGGAGGGGCGCCTGAACCCATCGAGTATCAGCTCATCGGTCTGACTGAGGACGGCAATGCAGGCGACCTGCTGCTTGGGCTTGATCAGAAGCAAGGGCGCATTCGCCTCCAGGCCCTGATCTCCGAGTGGTTGCGTATGGAGAACCTAATCGTTCTGACGGGATCCGGCACGTCGGTTTCGGCTGGCGGGAAGACCATGGTGAACCTTGAAACCGCTGTTTTCGAGACGATTGAGGCTCTCTTCGACGCGCCGGCTTCTATCGAGCCTATCATCAAGGCGCGTCGGGATGCCATATCATTGGCCGACTTGCTCGATGAGCCCAGTATGGGGTTCGAGCAGTGGCTATCATTTGTTGCCAATTCCCTTGTTATTGGTAACTCAAAAGACGCACCTTTTTCTGGCGTCACCTGGCCGGGCACGCCAGCTCCAAGTCTTGATGACCTCCAATGGTTTGTTGATCGATTGCGCATGTCCATCTTCTCGGAGTGCGCCCTGTCCTTGCCTGACACCGCCAAAGCGAAGTCGGCAAGCGAGATCGCGCCGCAACTAGCTTTTTTGTCCAAGCTCGTCGCGCGTGACAGCAATCTTGGCCGAACCCATCTCTTCACGCTGAATTATGACACTCTGTTCGAGCAGGCGTTGGAGTTGCTAGGCATCCAATATTTCGACGGCTTCACCGGCCGAGCAAACGCTCGCTTCGATCCATCGGTTTATGGGCTCGATGTCTATTATCCAGGTGAAGTTGCCGAAGGACGGGTGCGGCGATTCGACAAGTTTCTGCACTTTTACAAACTACATGGATCAATTCATTGGTTTGAACAGGATGGTGAGATGCGCGCGCGGCACCCAAACCTTGTCCCGTTCCGAACCTATGCAGGTTTGAAGCCGGACGAGAAGGCAGCTGTGCTGGTCAAATTGACCGACGGAACGCCATCGGTTGGAATCCTGCCGACTGCCAACAAGTTCGCGCAGACTCTGACGATGCCCTATGCTCATCTCTTCCGGTCTTTTCAGGTGCGCCTCAGTGTGCCCCAGACGTTCCTGCTCGTTCTCGGGTACGGTTTTGGCGATGATCACGTTAGCCGTATTATTGAGAATGCACTCATGAATCCGTCGCTTGTGATGCTCGTGGTCGAACCCAATCCTGCCAGCCCGGTCATCGAGCGGGTGCGCCGCTATAAGGACCTCGGCAAGCGCGCCTTCGTGTTGTGCCCGACGGATGCCGCTTTTGCTGCTAGCAAGTTCAAACACGCGACGTTTGACGATTTCGCCCGCTCGATAATGCCCGACGTGCAATGGCTGGACGACTTCCTGCGCCTGCGGCGATTCGAAAAGCAAATAGCTTCGTCCGCATCGCCCGCTGAGCCAGCTTCGGGGGCGTAAGATGGATAATCCACGTCTCATCGGCCATATTGTTTCGGTTCAAGGCTTCCGGGTGAAGGTGGAATTGCTGCCTGAAACCAGATCGGCTCTGCGCGCGACTCTTGACGGGGTTCAGGCTGCGATTGCGATCAACGCGTATCTGACCTTTTCATTGGGGGCGGGCCAAACCGTCATCGGCATCATTACCGATCTTGAGGCACGTGAGAGCTTCGACCCCACCAGTGGCGATGAACTCAACCTGGAGCTCATGAAGCCGCGCCGGACCGCCAGCGTGCAGTTGCTGGGCACCATTGAGCATGCCGACGATGACCCGTCTTTCAGTCCGGGTATATCCATCCTGCCAACACTCGATACACCGGCAGAAATTGGCTCGCCTGCCATCTTGCGCGCCGTGTTCGAAATCCCGCCCCGTCGCAATAGGCCGGAGGGCTATGATTCGAGGGACTTTGACTGCGACTTGAAGATAGGATTTCCGACCGGCCAAGCGCGTAACGTCGTCCGAGCGTCCTACAATGACCTGTTCTCAAGGCCCTTGGCAATTGTAGGCAACACCGGGTCAGGCAAGTCATTCTCGGTGTCTAGCCTTATTCAGAAGGCCATGAAGGTGCTCGACGGCACCTCAGAAGAGCCGCATGTCTTCATTCTCGACATCAATGGCGAATATGCCAAAGCCTTTCCTGCCGGAAAAGCGGCGGTTCGCATGCCGGATCGCATCTATCTCAATGGCACAGAGTTCGGTCTCCCGCTCTGGTTCCTGAACGCGGAGGAGATTTGTGCTTGGCTAAGCGCGGCGGAACAGACACAGGAACCCGTGTTGAAGGACTGGTGGGCGATTGCGAAGGGCGGCAATGCCACAGCTGCGGCCAGTCTCGGTTCATTGCAGAATGCAATGAGTGCGCTCGATCAACTTCTCAGCGAACTTACAAAGATCAAGAAGAAGGCGGCCGGCTCTTATTGCGACGCCATTTCTGGCCATCTCGCGAACACCGATATCGATGTCACGGCGTTCGACAGGCTGTTTACCTCACACCGGTCCGCCAACGACTATAACACCGAGGTCATGAACAATCAGGCTGCGATCGCGGCCGAAGCAGAGAGGCTAAAGGACGCCATCCGATCCAAGATTGTTGGCGGGCGCGATACAGCGGAGGCTGGCGCTCGCACTGCGGACTCTCCACTTCCGATTGCGCGCTCGACATTAACTGATCCATCACTAATTAACCGCGCCGTATCGAAGGAGGACACCTTCCGTGTGGAGGCCCATCTCACCACGCTTAAGCTGCGTTTGAAGACGCGCCTTGATGACCAAAGGTGGCGTGCGTTTCTCAACTATGAAGACGCTGACACTGCTATTGATAGTTTGTTCGCCTGGTTCGCTCGTTTCGGATTGGGGGGCGCGACGGGTCCAAAGGTGTCGGTTCTTGATCTTTCGATGCTGAGCAACGAAGTGTTGCCCTATGCGTGTGCCGTAATCGGGCGTGTGTTGCTGGAGGCGCGGGAACGCTTGCCCGCTGGGTCACGCTACAAACATCCGTGGGTTCTCGTCCTCGAAGAAGCGCATAACTATGCTCGACCGGCTCGTGCGGACGAGGATCGAGGTCATCGGCTGGCGCGACTGACCTTTGAGCGTATCGCAAAGGAAGGGCGCAAATTCGGCCTGTCGCTCATCGTCGCCAGCCAACGTCCGAGCGAGATTAGCCAGACCATTATCAGTCAGTGTGCCAATTTCATCAGCCATCGTCTGCAAAATCCGGACGACATCGATCACTTCCGTCGCATCATCCCGATGCAGGCCAGGCGCTTGCTTGATCAGGTAACGATATTGTCGTCAGGCGAAGCGATAGTCTTCGGCAGCGCGTTCCACATCCCGACGCGAGTGCAATTCGATAGGCCCGATCCTAGCCCTTACAGCCAGACCGCGGCGCCTTTCCATGAGTGGTCGAAGGAGAAAGCCCCGTTTCCGCTCGCACAAGTTATCGATGCTTGGGGAGCCTAGATCAACGTTTCTGGATCCCGTTTACGGAGCTTGTCACATATCGACTATGCAGATCTGTTCTCCGTAGCAGTGATAGTTGAAGTAACGTGTTCGACGCGCTTTCCGTTGGATCTTAAAAGCAACACCTGTCAATCAGTGGCGAAAGTGTTCTATTGGGTCAACAAGCGGGCGGCCCAGATTGGAGCGCGTGGGTCAAGTAGGTCGACTGATCTCACTTGCTGTCGAAGTCTCGCGTCCTTGAGCTGCAAATCTAGCGCGGTCATTTCGACGTCCTTTTGACCCGCTAACACGAGCCTCGACCAGATCCTCGGTGGCGTGAGCGTCGTCGACGGCGGTCCAAATGTCGTACCGCACAGTTCCAAGAATTCGCTGCGAAAATGGTCCGCAGGGAACTGGTCCAGCGCTTCGGCGGCGCAGACCAACGCTTTGGGTGTGTCTCGTTGCCCTCCGCGCGGGCCATTAGCCTCTGGCGCCCTTGCTGATTTCAAGCTCCTCCGGCTTCCGCAGGAGCGCCTCGCGGTTGGTCGACCCGTTTCGATCGGAGTCCGGCGTGCCATTGGAAGTGGGCGGTTCGACAAGCTACTCCTGCATTACGGGATGCTCACAGCATCAGGCGAGGCGTCACCCTTAGCCTCGCAGCCCGGCACAAGTACCTCAGCAAGCCCGCAGACTGCTTCAATTAGCGAACGCATAGCTCGCGCGTCCCATTCGATCTGCTCGATAGGTGCCTCCCAGTAGTGGGACATCACATAGGCCGCATGACGGGCCTTGACGCCCAGTCCCTTGATTGTGCCCGCTGGGGTAGTCATGATTGCTCTCTCAATCGGGTAAAGACGAGCTAAGACGGCCTCCGTCTTTTCCGTTCGGTCTTCGTCATTCGTGTAAGACACGATTCCCACTTGAGCATCGGATCCACCGCGCGACCGGCCGTCGGGATCAATTGCTGTTGTGTCGCTTGCGTTCTGTGCAGCGAGCAATTCTGCGACAAGGCTGTCGAATTGAGCCTCAAGGGCGAGGAGAACTGCGTCGCTGTCCGTCGGCGGGTGGAGCGAACGTTCGGAATGCGGCGAACTGAAGATAATGCCATCTTGAGAGAACTGCTTGTCCTGCATCTTGCCCCCTGGTTCGATAACGCCGCGAAGGCTGGCGTACCGGCATCGTGGTTAAGTCCGTTCACGTTTCGGACCATTCTGCCGGCCATTTTTGTCTGTTTAAAGCGGTGGGTCAATAACAGACATCAATGTCTTCTTAGACATGGATTACCGCCATGTCTTCGCCACGAATCTCCGTCGATTCAGGACTGAGAAAGGATACTCTCAGGAAGCGTTGGCACATGAGGCGGGCGTAAACCGGACCTATATGAGCAAGTTGGAAACGGGCGGTAGTTTCGTGGGTCTCGAACTTATGGTGAAGCTCGCCAAAGTGCTTGAAGTCGAGCCTGCAGACTTCCTACGAGTTCCTTCGCGGAGACCGCGCAGGGGCTAATCCGGCCGACCAAGAAAACCGCTGCATCCGATTGACGTCGCGAGTCTAGAAGTCCGGCAACAATCAACAGGAGTTCTTGCCTAGCCCGCGGAAGCCTACGTGGGGCTGATGGCGTAGGCTGCCTCGAGCGGTCGCGGCAGGCCCATGTCTCTCAACCTCTAGGCTGCCGGGCGGTGCGCTTTTCTCGCGAGCAGCGAGCGGATGAAGCGGTCCCATGTGGCCATACCGGCACGCTTCTCGCGCATATAGTTCCAGCGGTCATAGCTCTTTGAGCTAACATCGTGAAGCGCATGATTCTGAATGCGATCGCGGATCTCTTTGGACACTCCGGCCTTGCCGGCTAGCGTCTTCCAGGTGCGCCTCAAGTCGCGATTGGTGACGATCGGGATTACCTCCCGCTCCCGCTGCCTCCACATGAACGAGTACAGTGTACCCGCACTCACGGGTCTTGTTGGATCCGTCGCGGACGGGAAAAACCAACCGTGTTCATTCGGTTCAATGCTCTCGATAAGATCAGCAGCCACCGAAGGAACGGGGATAGCGTGTGACTTTCCGTTTTTCGTTCTGGACCAATCGATGATGTGTTCCTGTGCGTCCCACTGATGGACATGCAAGCGCGCTATCTCCTCGACGCGCTGTCCGGTAAGCATTATGATGCGGACTGCCTGCGTGTACGGCGGGTGTACTGGCGCGTCAGGACATTCGAGCCAGCGGTAGAGCCGCAAAAATTCATCTTCGTCGAGCCAGCGCGTTCCGGCGACCTTTCGCTCAGTCGGTATGGCGACGGCAGGATTTGACACGAGATTGAACCGGCGCGGAGACGAACTCCGATAGTCGTGCTCCGACTTGAGCGCCCAGGAGAACGAGGCCCGAATATAGCAGCGGACGTGATCAGCCATCGATCGCTTGCCGCGCGCGTAAATCGGGCGGAGTACGGTGAGCACGTCGTCGGGCGTCACCTCGCGGGCCGGCACATGGCGCCCAATAACATCGGCCGCCTTATTGAGCTGCTGCTCCACGTCGGACCACGATGGTTTGTTCTCGCTCTTCAGATACGAAACGTAGCCAGCGAAAAGATCGGCAACGGTACCGGGGCGTTTATCTCTCGCGACCTTGACGCTACGCCCGTCAAGGATGAGTTGAGCATAGTCACGATCGAAGATTGCTCTTGCATCGGCGAGAGACATTGCCGGGTACCGTCCAAGCGTCGTTTTGATCCTGCGGCCATTGCGCCACTGTTGTGCCATCCAGGTTGCTGTGACGCGGGTAGGCATTGGCTTGAGGATGAGAGCCAGGCGGCCAGTGCCGTGGCCCTCGCCATCGACTAGCAGCCGCTGCTTGCCCGCGCTCCGTACTTCCTTCAGCGCACGCCGAATGATGCTCTCGGTGATGTTCGCCATCTCGCGCCGCACGCTCCGACTGGGGACGGTAAGTGGGGACGGTTACGTTCCCGTTCCTTTCTCCGAAGGTACTTCGGCCCAGACCCCGCAATCAAGAAATACACAATGATTTTAGGTGATTAAGCGTGACCGAACATGCACGTGGAAACGTGAGTGGGGTGGTTGTGCACCAGGATGATCGCAGTGGCCGACAATTCGAGCGCGCGCTTGATCACCTCGCGCGGATAGACCGGCGTGTGATCGACGGTGCCGGTCTGCTGCACCTCGTCGGCGATCAGCTGGTTGCGCTTGTCGAGAAATAACAGCCTGAACTGCTCCTTGTCGGCGAACGCCATGCTGGTGCGGCAATAGGTGATGACGTCCTGCCATGACGCCAGCGCGTGCTTCTGCCGCACCTCGCCCTTGGCGATGCGGTGCGCGGCGGCGGCGATCAGCTTGAGCTGGGTGATCGAGGCGTCGCCGACGCCGTCGATCTCGCGCAGCCGCGGCTCCGGCGCGTGGATCACCTCGGCGAACGATCCGAACGTCTTGAGCAGCGCCTTCGCCAGCGGCTTGACGTCGCGCCGCGGCAGCGCGGCGAACAGCACCATCTCCAGCAGCTCGTAGTCGTTGAGCGCGTCGGGACCGGCGCTGTGAAAGCGCTCGCGCAGCCGCTGACGGTGGCCGTGATAGTGCGGCGTGTCCGGCGGCGTATCGTTGGGAGGAGGGGCTTTCTCGGGCATCGGCGTCAGCATGCCGTGACGCCGCATTTTTGCAACCTCGAAGTGCTCGCGCCCCGCAGGGCGCGCCTTGCTAGGCCGCGCGTCCGGTCAGCACGATGGCGAGGCCGACGATGAGAGAAAACGCGGTGGGGTAGAAGGTGAGCGCAAAGCCGAAGGCGCGGCCCGCGCCGCCGCTGGCATAGCCGAGCCAGAACAGCACCCGCCCGAGGCCGAACAGGATCACGAGCGTGAGCAGCACCGGACGACGTCCTTCTCGTCCGTCGGGCGATCCTGCTTATGGCTGCAGACTGCCGATGAAGGCGTCGATGCTGGCGAGGGCCGGCCTCTGGTCGCCGGCGAACATCCAATGGTCGGCGCCGTCGAGCTCGACGAAGCGCGCGTGACGGATATGGCTGGCGAGATGCCGCCCGGCCCCGACGAGCACGGCGCGATCGTGGCGACGGTGCAGCACCAGGGTCGGTGCAGCGACCCGGGCGAGCAGGTGGCGGACGTCCGTATCCCTGAAGGCTTCGAGCAGGCCCTTGATGGCGCCGGGGCTGGATGCCGCGCGAAGCAGTCCGGCCCACCAGGCGCGCGCCTGGGGATCGCCAGCCAGACTCGGTGCGAATGTTTCGATGCCGGCGGGGCCGCCCCATTCGGCCACCAGCTGCCGCAGCCAGATGCCGTACTGGCTGGCCTGCAGCGCATGCGGATAGCCGGGCGCGGCGCTGCCCTTGGCGAGCGAGGCGAACAGGATCAGCCCGGCGACTCGTTCGGGATGGTCGGCCGCGAAGGTGATGCAGGCCGGTCCGCCCTCGGAGGCGCCGAGCAGCACCGTGCGCCGGCTGCCGGCGGCGTCGAGCACGGTCGCGATGTCGCGCGCCGTCGCCTCCACGCTGGGGCTGAAACCGACCCGGTCGGAGAGCCCGATGCCGCGGCGATCGAACAGGATCAGGCGGCCGATTCTGGCGAGCGCGGACAGCAAGGCCCGGCAGTGCGGCTCCTCCCAGATCCGCTCGACATGCGAGACGAAGCCGGGCAGCAGCAGAATGTCCTGCGAACCTGTGCCGTAGGTCTGATAGGCGAGATGAACGCCGCCGCCCAGGACATAGCGCGTCGGCGGTGCGCTGTCGCCTTGCGCCGCAACGCCCTGCGCCAGCAGCGCCAGCGTGTCGGTTTCGGGAGCGACACCGAGCTCGTCGCGCAGGCGCTGCGTCAGGGCGTCGAGATGGCGCTGGGCGGCGGCGCGGTCGCCGGCCAGCATCAGGCTGCGGATCAGGGCGCGGCCATAGACCTCGCTGAGCGGGTCGAACGCGACGAGGCGTCCGGCGTGGACCGCAGCCGCGGCATGGTCGCCGGCCGCGCTGCGATCCCGCACCACGCGCTCCAGCGCCTGGACCGCCCGGCCGCGCAAGGCTTCACGCCGGAAGAACGCCCATTCCTCGAACTGCGGACAGTCGCCGGGCGCGAAGCCGTCCAGGAAGTCACTGGAATAGAGGCGGCAGGCCAGCTCGAATTCGCCGCGGTCGCACGCCGTTTCGAAAAGCGCCGATTGGACCTCCAGCTCGACCGCTTCCGCCCACCGAATCGTCGCGCGATCGATGGTGAGGCAGCCGTCGCCGAGTGTGAGCTGGAGCCGGTGCAACAGGCGGCGCAGCCGCGCCCGCGCGACCTCCTCGGAACACTCCGGCCAGAGCATCGTCGCCAGGACGTCCCGCGCGACAGGGCCTTTCGCCTCCGCCAGATAGACCAGCAGAGCGAGGCCCTTGCGCAGCGCCAGCGGGCACGGCTGGCCGTCGCGATGCAGCTCGGGAAAGCCTAATGTCCGGACGCGGAACTGAACCATCGGGGGTGCGACCTGGGTGGCTGCGTTCGGGGGACGCTCGGGGGACGGTCGATTGGTAAGGGCTCAGGCTCGCGCGAGACGCGACCGATCCCAGGATCGGGCGTCTCGATCAACGCCACGCCGTCCTCGCAGCAACAAGGAAACCTTCATGTCCGGGCGTCTCCTCATCATGCTCTACGCCGTCGCGAGCTATGCCGTCTTTCTTGGGTCGTTCGTGTGGGCGGTCGGTTTCGTCGGCAATTACAACTATCTCACGGCCAAGTCGATCGACGTGGGCGTGTCCAGCGCCGTGACCGAGGCCGTCGTCGTCGACGCGCTGCTGCTGGCGCTGTTCGCGATCCAGCACAGCGTGATGGCGCGGCCGGCGTTCAAGCGCGCGTTGACGCGCATCATTCCGGCGGCGGCCGAGCGCAGCACCTATGTGCTGCTGTCCAGCCTGATCCTGCTGCTGCTGTTCTGGCAATGGCGTCCGATCCCGAGTCCGGTCTGGCACGTCGAGGGTGTCGCAGCGGGCGTGCTGACCGGCGTGCATTGGCTCGGCTGGCTGATCGCGCTCTCCTCGACCTACATGATCGATCATTTCGATCTGTTCGGCCTCCGCCAGGCCGTGCTCGCCCTCCGCGGCAGCGCCGGGACGGCGCAGCCTTTCAGAACGCCGCTGCTGTATCGGCTGGTGCGCCACCCGCTGATGCTGGGCTTCCTGCTCGCCTTCTGGGCCACGCCGGAGATGTCGGTCGGCCACCTGCTGTTCGCCGCCCTCAGCACAGCCTACATCCTGGTCGGGCTGCAGCTCGAGGAGCGCGATCTGATCGCCCAGTTCGGCGACACCTACCAGCGCTACCGCCGGCGGGTGCCCATGCTGCTGCCGCGACTGATCGGCGGCCGGCGGACCGCCGAGACGGAGACGGAGGCGCGCGGCGCGCCGTAGCCGGCGCGGGCTCGACGTCCGCAGGGCTCGTCGGGCACGCTCGCTTTTGATCACGGCTTGCCCGGTGCCGAGCCCACGTAGACGTGAATTGGGGCCGGGGACCTCAGCACCTATGTCAGGCTTGAATGCTGCGATGCAAAATCACAGCTCGACAGCCTCTGTTCTCATAAGGCCCTATGGCCTGCCGTTTCCGCCCGAGAGAGATCCGCGTTGACCACCATCACGTCCGATTCCGGCGACTCGCTGTCCGCCTGGATCACGCTGCTATTGGCCTTTTCCTGCGGGCTGATCGTCGCCAACATCTATTACGCGCAGCCGCTGATCGGGCCGATCAGCGCCGACCTCGGGCTGCGGCCGCAGCTTGCGGGACTGCTGGTGACGATGAGCCAGATCGGATACGGCGCAGGTCTCTTGTTCGTGGTGCCGCTCGGCGATCTCATCGAGAACCGCAAGCTCGTCATCATGACCATCATCGTCGGCGCGGCCGCGCTCGGTTGTGCGGCCCTGGCGACGAGCCCGTCGACATTCCTGCTCTCGGCGCTGCTGATCGGCTTCGGCTCGGTCGCGGTGCAGATCCTGATCCCCTATGCCGGGCACATGGCGCCGGAGGCGATCCGCGGCCGCACCGTCGGCAACGTCACCACCGGCCTGATGCTCGGCATCATGCTGGCACGGCCGCTCGCGAGCTTCGTCGCGGCGCATGCCTCCTGGCACGTGATCTATGCGGCCTCGGCCCTCGCCATGGTGATCCTGGCCGGGGTGTTGCGCCTCGCCCTGCCACCGCGTGAGCCGCAGGTGCGGCTGAGCTACGGCCAGCTGCTCGGCTCGATGGTCGAGCTCTATCGCGACACGCCGGCGCTGCGCCGCCGCGCGCTCTACCAGGCCGCGCTGTTCGGCGGCTTCAGCGTGTTCTGGACCACGTCCCCGCTGCTGCTGGCCGGGTCCGATTTCCGGATGTCGCAGACCGGCATCGCCCTGTTCGCGCTGGCCGGCGTCGCCGGCGCGATCATGGCGCCGGTCGCCGGCCGCATCGCCGATCGCGGCTGGACGCGACCGGCGACCGTCGCATCGATGCTGATGTGCGCGATCGGCTTCGCGTTGACGCTTTCGGTTCCACTCGGAACGAACGGCTCGCTGGCCACGCTGGTGATCGCCGCCATCGCCATCGATTGCGGCGCGCAGCTCAGCCTCATCCTCGGCTATCGCGTGCTGTTCGTGCTCGGCGCCGGCCAGCGCAGCCGGCTGAACGGGCTCTATATGACCACCTTCTTCGTCGCCGGGGCGGCGGGTTCCGGCCTCGGTGCCTGGGCATATGCGCATGGCGGCTGGACGGCCGCCGCCGCGCTCGGCACGGCGCTGCCGCTCGCGGCGCTGGCCTATCAGTTCACCGAGCCGAAATGATCAGAACGGGCTGCGCTTGAGCCCGGGCACCAGCGCCGCCAGCCGGTCCTTGATCCAGGGTGCGGGTGGCAACTTGCCAGTGGGCATCTCGACCGCGGCGGCCGGGTTGCGGCTTACGGCCAACGTGAGGGTCGCCAGATAGTGATCGCGCTCCTCCTTCACCGCGCAATGCGCGCGGTGATCGGGATCGGCCTCGGTCGCGACGCGGTCATTGGCATTGATGACCAGTCGCTGCTTGGGCCGTCCGGTGTAGTCGGGCACGTTGGTGTAGATGAACTCGTTCAGCGCCTCGGGAAAGAAGGTTTGTCCGGTCAGCACCGTGGCCTCGTCGACAAACACCCTGAAGTGGATGTGGGTGGCGCGGCCGGCATACCAGCCGGGATAGATGGTCCTGAAGCCGGCCCAGCCGGCGGCGTCGGCCATCTGCGTGCCGCGCAGGAACGTCTTTCCGCTCTGGTCGAGCTTGTGAGTGTCGCTCTGGCCAGGATAGCCCGAATAGATGCCGCGGGCATCGCAGTGCCAGATGTCGACGCGCGCGCCGGGGAGTGGCGCGCAGGAGCCGGCCTCGATGACGCGAAGGCGCAGCCTGAGCGGCACGCCCGGCCGATCCTCGGCGATCTCGGCGCGCACCAGCTTGGGATCGAGATAATAGGGACCGGATTCCGACTGCGGCGTCAGGATGCAGGCGTCGTCGGCATTCGCCGATGCGGGAGCTGTCTCCGACGCTGCGCGCGCCGGCGGCGTCAGCAGCGCTGCGCCCGCCGAGAGCAGGCCGAGAACGCCACGGCGTGTTGCGTTGGTCAGAGCAGCCTCCCGCAGTCGCATGCGACGGAAGCGGCAGTCGATCAGCCGGGCATGGCAACAATCGGACGCCCGGCGGCCATTCGGCCAGGAGCCCGCTCACACCTGCGTCAGCGGCTTCTCTCCATGGCGCTCCGAGAGCGTGAAGATCTCGACGCCGTCGGCGGTGACGCCGACCGAATGCTCGAACTGCGCCGACAGCGAGCGGTCCCGCGTCACCGCGGTCCAGCCGTCGGACAGGATCTTCACATGCGGCTTGCCGAGATTGATCATCGGCTCGATGGTGAAGAACATGCCGGGCTTGAGCAGCACGCCCTCGCCGGGACGGCCGACATGGATGATGTTCGGCTCGTCATGGAACAGCCGGCCGAGACCATGGCCGCAGAAGTCGCGCACCACGCTCATGCCCTGCGGCTCGACGAAGCTCTGGATCGCGTGGCCGATGTCGCCGGTGGTGGCGCCGGGCTTCACCGCGGCGATGCCGCGCATCATCGATTCGTAGGTGACCTCGATCAGCCGCTCGGCCTTGCGCGCGATCGGGCCGATCGCATACATGCGGCTGGAATCGCCGTACCAGCCGTCGACGATGAAGGTGACGTCGACATTGATGATGTCGCCTTCCTTCAGCGGCCGGTCGTTCGGCATGCCGTGGCAGACCACGTGGTTGATCGACGTGCAGGTCGAGTAGCGATAGCCGCGATACATCAGCGTCGCCGGATAGGCGCCGTGGCTGAAGGCGAAGTCCCGGACGAAATCGTCGATCCGCGAGGTCGGCACGCCCGGCTTGACGATGTCGGTGAGCGCATCGAGGCACTTCGACACCAGCGCGCCGGCCTTGCGCATGCCGGCAAAGCCGCTCGGGCCGTGCAGCTTGATCTGGCCGTTCTTGCGCGCAGCGGTGTCGGTCGCTTCGATATAGTTCATGGGCCTGTTTCGTTCTCAGGGGTGTCGCGGGGTGATCGCCTAATTTAATGATCGTGCCGGCCGGTGCAAGCCGGGTGTGCACGGCCGGATCTGCCGCCTAGCCGGTCGGCACCTCCAGCGTGGTCTCCACCGGCAGCGCACCTCCGCGAACGCGAAGCTCTCGCACCGGATACGGCACCCTGATGCCCTCGCGCTTGAAGGCCTCCCACAGCGCCAGCATCACCTCGCTCTTGACGCTGTCCATGTAGCTGGGGTCGGCGATCCATGTGGTCAGCGAGAACTTCATGCCGGCCTCGGTGAACTCGGTCAGCAGGCAGTTCGGCGCCTTCGATTTCAAGGTGCGCGGCGTCTCGGCCGCGATCTCGGTGGCGAGCTTGCAGACGACCCGGGGATCGGCGTCGTAGTTGGTGCCGAAATTGACCTTCACCAGCGTGTTCTTGTCGGTGTAGGTCCAGTTGGTCACCTTCTGGGTGACGAGGTCCTCGTTCGGGATCAGGAACTCGCGGCCGTCGCCGGCGGCGACCGAGATATAGCGCGTGTTCATCGCGCTGATGCGTCCCGAGCTGTCGCCGATGGTGACGAGATCGCCCGGCTTCACCGATTTGTCGGCCAGCAGGATGATGCCCGCGACGAAATTGGCGACGATGCGCTGCAGGCCGAGGCCGATACCGACACCGGCGGCGCCGGAGAAGATCGCGAGCGCCGACAGGTTGATGCCGACGGCGCTGATCGCAATCGCGACGCCGAGGATCATCAGGCCCATGCGGACCATCTTGATCAGGAGCACCTGGATCGACGGCGTCAGGTCCGTCGAGCGCGTGATGCGGCTCTCGACGAAATTGCTGGCGATGTTGGTCAGCCACAGCACCGCGAGCAGCAGCACGCCGAGCTTGATCACCAGCAGCGGCGTCAGCCTGAGGCCGCCGAGCACGACAGAGATGGAATCGAGCGCGTCGACGACGTTGTCGAGCTGGCCGATGATGCTGAGCGCGGCCACCAGCCAGGCCGAGATCGACACGATCTGCACGATGAAGGTGCTGCGGATCACCGAGGTGATCAGCCGGATCACGAGCCAGGCGAGCGCCAGCTTGAGCGCGACGGCGAGCAGGTAGCTGCGGCTCGGCCAGGTCCACAGCAACATGCCGGTGCGGGCGATCCGCATCAGGATCACGAACACGACCGTGGTGACGCTCTCCAGCAGCACCCGTAGCAGCTGCCGCAGCGGGCCAGGCCAGCCCATCGCCAGCGAAGTCAGGTCGATGCGCGCACGCACGGCGGCGCTCGCCGCAAAGGCGATGCCGGCGCCGCTCAGCACCAGTCCGAGTTGAAGATAGAACCACGGCGAGGTGACCTCGGCGCCGATCGAGCGGCCAACGGTCTGCAGGAAGTCGAGAACGTCTTTCAGGTCGAGGTCCATCAGCGGGGTCTCGGAGGGGAACAGTGGCGCGGGTTGGCCGGATCAGCGGAATTTAGTTCGTTTTCGTCACAGGCGATTGCCGCGAAATATACCCCGAACGCGGGCAAGGATGGAAAAATGGGCATATCGCCGCGATAAGAGCAAATCCGGTTGGCGTGCAAGTGTGGCGACGATAAGGATGTAAAACTCGGATCCATCAACGTTTTTTCATGTCATCCCTCGACGCCGTCAGCATTGCGATCCTCCTCGGTGCGGTCCTCGTGATGGCCGGCATCCTGTCGAGCCTGCTGGCGTTGCGCTTCGGCGCACCGCTGCTGCTGGTGTTCCTGGTGATCGGCATGCTGGCGGGCGATTCCGGCCCTGGTCATATCGAATTTCAGGACGTCCGTACCACCTATCTGGTGGGCTCCGTCGCGCTGGCGCTGATCCTGTTCGACGGCGGTCTGCGTACGCGCTTCCAGAGCATCCGCACCGTGCTGGCGCCCTCGATGGTGCTTGCGACCGTCGGCGTGCTGATGACCGCCTTCATCACCGCGCCCGTGGCGAAATATGCCCTCGACCTCGGCTGGACCGAGGCGATGCTGGTCGGCGCCGTCATCGCCTCGACGGATGCGGCGGCCGTGTTCCTGCTGGTCCACGCCCAGGGCCTGCGGCTGCGCCCGCGTGTCGGTGCCACGCTGGAGGCGGAGTCCGGCAGCAATGATCCGTTCGCGGTGTTCCTCACCCTGATGCTGGTCGAGCTGATCTCGGTCGGTCACGGGTCGTTCGGACATTTCGTGTTCGAGCTGATCCGCGAGGCGGTGCTCGGCACGCTGTTCGGCATCGTCGGCGGCCGCCTCGTCGTCATCGGCCTCAACAAGGTCGCGCTGCCGCAGGGCCTCCACGCGCCGTTCGTGACCACGGCCGCGCTGGTGATCTTCGGCATGGCGCAGATCGCCCACGGCTCCGGCTTCCTCGCGGTCTATCTCGCCGGCCTCATCGTCGGCAACCGGCCGACCCGCGCGCACAACTCTGTCGTCACCTTCCTCGACGCCGCGACGTGGCTCGCCCAGATCGTGATGTTCGTGCTGCTCGGGCTGCTGGTGTCGCCGCAGCGGCTGCTCGACAGCCTCCTGCCGGCGATTGCTGTTGCGCTGATGCTGATGCTGGTGGCGCGACCCGTTGCGGTGTTTGTCTGCCTCTATCCGTTCCGCTTCAACTGGCGGGAGAAGGCGTTCATCGCCTGGACCGGCCTGCGCGGCGCGGTCGCGATCTTCCTCGCCTCGATCCCGCTGCTGGTCGGCCTGTCCAGCGCCTATCTCTATTTCGACGTCGCGTTCGTGGTCGTGATCATCTCGCTGCTGGCGCAGGGCTGGACGCTCGGCGTGGCCGCGCGCAAGCTGCACGTGGCGCTGCCGCGCACGGATCGGGGCCCGCGCCGCATCGAGCTCGATCTGCCCGGCCAGCTCGAGCAGCAGCTGGTCGGCTATTCGATCCGCTCCAAGAGCCTGTACTTCCGCCGCGGCCTGATCCCGTCCTGGTCGAAGCCGACCCTGGTGATCCGTAACGAGCAGATTCTGTCGCCGCCCGAGGCCGAGCCGATCGCGCCGGGGGACTATCTCTATCTGCTGGCGCCGCCGGAAAAGGCCGAGTCGCTCGACCGCTTCTTCGTCGACATGCCGCCGTCGGCCGCGCCCGACCCGCATCTGCTCGGCGACTTCATGGTCTCGGCCGAGCATACGCTCGACGAGGTCGCCGGCATCTACGGCGTCAAGCTCGGCGAGGGCGAGGACAAGCTGACGCTCGCCGACTATTTCGACATCCATCTCGACAACGCGCCGAAGGAAGGCGCGACCGTGGCGCTCGACACCATCGTGCTGGTCGCCCGCTCGATCTCCGGCGGCCGCGTCAACGTGGTCGGACTGCGTCTGCCGGAGGACGAGGAGGATGTGCCGGTGCTGACGCGCAAGGAGCGGATGAAGCGCAAGCTGGCCAGTGTCTGGTCGTCGGTCGCAGGGGTGTGAGCGTCATTCTGCCGCCGGCAGGACGGCGATCGAGATCGCATTCTCCGGCGCGCCGCTGACCTGCAGCACGAAAGGCTTTGATCCCAGCTCGTACTTCATGGTCTTGCGAATGCCGTCGCAATCGGTGGCGCCGCTGAAGCCGGCCGGCTTGAGGATCTTGCCGTCCTGCACCACGTCGATCCAGGCCGCGGCCGACAGGCTGATGGTGTAGACGCCGGCCTTGGGCGCTCCGGCGATCCGCGTGAGGCCGGCGAAGCTGCCGTCCCTGGGCGCGCGCTCCGGCGGCATCGCCAGCTTGGCGTCAGCCGTCGGACGCAGCTCCAGCACAATCCCGGTCGCGGGAATAACGGCCATCTCGGCGCCAGATACGAGCTTCTCGCGGTCGGCTGCGGTCAGCGCGGCGTGCTCGCGCGCGATGTCCCATTTGAACTTGTCGCAGCCGCTCGGTTCGGCGGCAACCGCAGCCGAGTTCGCGGCCACCGTAACGAGGAAGGCGGTCGTGGCGGGACGGATCAGGATCATGACGGACTCGCGACTGTTACGCCGCGCAGCGGCGCGCGGCATCTTGATACCGCGATAACAGGAGGTGGAGGGACCGTCATCCCCTTCGATCGCCGCGCTGACGGCGCGAGCAATATCATCCTATGGCAATCGTCCCGCCGCTGCGACTCCCAATCACGGCAGCGTCGGCCGAATCAATTCTTGGCGTCCGGCGCATGCAGCACCGCTCGGCAGCCAGGCGGCAGTTGCGCCATCGTCAGCGGTTGCGGCGGCTTAGGGGGCTCTTTCGGCGGCAGCGGATGCAGCACCGCATCCGAGAACCAATAGTCGAGGTCGCCGCAGCCATCGCCGCCCTCCTGGTTGGTCTGGCCGTGGCAGTCCGGATTGCCCGGCGGGCACACCATGCGGATGTGGAAGTGATAGTCGTGGCCCCACCACGGCCGCACCTTGGTGAGCCAGCTACGGTCCCCCCTCGCGTCCCGGCACAGCGCCTTCTTGATCGCGGCGTTGACGAAGATGCGCTGCACCGACGGCTCCTGGGCCGCGGCGCGGATCACGGCGACGTGGCCCTTCGTGAACACCCGCGGATCGACATCGAGGCGATCAGGCCGAACCATCATGACCGCCGACATCTCCTCGCGCTCGTTGCGCGACAGCCTGTGGTCAGGCATCGGCGTCAGCCAGATGTCGGCGTCGAGCCCGATTTGATGGCTGGCATGGCCGGACAGCGCTGGTCCGCCGCGCGGCTGGCCGATGTCGCCGACCAGGATGCCGGGCCAGCCGGCATCCTTGTGCGCGCGGGTCGCCAGCCGCTTCAGCAGCGCGATCAGGTTGGGATGGCCGAAATTGCGGTTGCGCGACAGCCGCATCACCTGCCAGCCCTCGCCGTTGACCGGCATTCGCTCGGCTCCGGCGATGCAGCCGCGATTATAGGTGCCGATCACCCTGGTCGGTTGCGCCGACGGCAGGATCCTCCGGGCGAACAGCTCCTTGGCCGGCGTATTCGGATCGTCCGGATGCGCCAATGGCGGCAGGGCCTTTGGCTCGACGCTGCCCTTGTCCTGGGCATGGGCCGGGGCCGCCACGGCAATGACGGCCGAACTGATGATGGCGACCAGAATCAGGCGGACATGCATGGCGCCAGTGTAGCGTCTGCCGACCGGCCGAGTTGCCCAATTCTACGTCAACAGCGGGTCATTCGGGCCGTTTTAACCTGGCTCTAACCCTGCTGCCGGATTGGCGGAACCGGCTGAACACGGCTCAATTGCGTGAGTTCGTTCGGTAAATGAACAATAAGCGCAGGGCCATTGCACGGTATGCGGGTCTTTTCTGGCCCGTGGCAACCGACGTCACTTATCGCTGGTTGTACAGCAGCCCTTGGTTGATCCTCCGCGCAAGTCTCAACTCTCCAAATGCGCGAGTGCATCCACCTGTTCCCGTAACCAGTGGCTGTCGCGCCCTGCATCAAGATACCATTTTTTCAGAAACGTGGCCGAAAACTGCCGTTCGAGAAGGAGAGTGAGGCACGCGATGCGGCCCGTTCGGCCACCCACGGCAAAAAAGCGCAATCGCGTGCCAAGCGCCCGCGATGCAGTTCACCCGGTCAAGCCAAGCCCGAGATTGCGTTGGCACAATTTGCGCAAGCTCGCCCCCGTCGATGAGATCGGCGGCAAGTGCGCCGAAGCGGCGATGGCCGAGGCGAAGAAGGCGCATGATCGGCTCATCGAAGCGATCGACATTCTTCCCGAGGGGATCGTGTTCCTCGACGCCGACGGCCGCTACATTCTCTGGAACAAGAAATACGCCGAAATCTACAACCGCAGCTCGGACCTGTTCGAATCCGGCGCCCGGCTGCAGGACACGATCCGGATCGGCGTTGCCCGCGGCGACTATCCGGAAGCCGCGGGCCGCGAGGAGGAGTGGATCGCCGAGCGGCTCGAAAAGCTGTTCCATCCGAGCGGTCGCCACGAGCAGAAGCTGTCGGACGGCCGTACCATCCTGATCGAGGAGCGTCTGACCGGCGATGGCGGCATCGTTGGCCTGCGCGTCGACATCACCGAATTGAAGCAGCGCGAGGAGTCGTTCCGCCTGCTGTTCGACGGCAATCCGGTGCCGATGATCGTCTGCGCGACGGATGATGGGCGCGTGCTCGGCGTCAACGAAGCGGCGGCCCAGCATTACGGCTATAGCCGGGACGCCTTCGAGCGGCTCAGCATCCGCAGCCTGCAGGCCTATGATAGCGAGCCGCCCTGGGCAGGCGAGCAGTCCAGCGAGGAGCAGGCGGCGCGCACCTGGAAGCATGTCCGCGCCGACGGCGCCCTGATCGATCTCGCGATCTATTCGCGCCATCTCGTCCACAATGCCCAGCCCGCGGTGCTGCTGGCGCTGATGGACATCACCGAACGCAAGCGCGCCGAGGCGCGGCTCGCCTTCCTGGCCCAGCACGACGCACTGACCGGCCTGCCGAGCCGCAACCTGCTGCGCCAGAAGATCGATGACAAGCTCACCCAGATGCGGCGCGGCTCCGAGAAGATCGCCGTGCTGGTGCTCGGCCTCGATAATTTCAAGTCGATCAACGATACCCTCGGCCACGCGGTCGGCGACCGGCTGTTGCGCGGGGTCGGCAAGCGGCTACGCTCGGTCCTGCGTCAGGAGGACATCGTCGCGCGACTGAACTCCGACGAGTTCGCGGTGGTGCAGGGCGGGCAGGCGCGGCCGGAGGATGCGGCCCAGCTCTGCCGCCGGCTGCTGGAGGCGATCGCCGATCCCTATCTCATCGACGGCAGCTCGGTGACGATCGGCGCTACGATCGGCATCGCCATGGCGCCGAACGATGGCGACGACGCCGAGAAGCTGCTCAAGAATGCCGACATGGCGCTGTCGCGCGCGAAGAACGAGACGCGCGGCTCCTTCAGCTATTTCGAATCCGGCATGGATGCGCGGGCGCAGAGCCGGCGCAAGATCGAATCCGAGCTACGCGAGGCCATCCAGCGCGACGTGCTGCAGCCGCATTATCAGCCGCTGATCGACCTCTCGACCGGACGCATCACCGGTTTCGAGGCGCTGGCGCGCTGGCCGCATCCAGAGCGCGGCATGATCCCGCCGTCGGAGTTCATCCCGGTCGCCGAGGAGACCGGCCTGATCTCGGCGCTCGGCCGCGCGATGTTGCGGCACGCCTGCAACGACGCCGCGAAATGGCCGGACGACGTCCGTGTCGCCGTGAACATGTCGCCGCTGCAGTTCCGCGTCGGCAACGTGCTGTCGCTGGTGATGGACGTGCTGAAGCAGTCGGGCCTGCCGCCGAGCCGGCTCGAGCTCGAGATCACCGAGACGCTGGTGCTGGAGAAGAGCGGCCAGGTGCTGGCCACCCTGCATGCGCTGCGCGCGCTGGGCGTGCGCATCTCGATGGACGATTTCGGCACTGGCTATTCCAGCCTGAGCTATCTGCGCAGCTTTCCGTTCGACAAGATCAAGGTCGATCAGTCCTTCATCCGCGGTCTCGCGGCCAATCGCGAGGCGCAGGCGATCGTCCGCTCGATCGTCAGCCTGGGCAAGGGGCTCGGCGTCATCATCACGGCCGAAGGCGTCGAGACGGAGGCGGAGCTGCGCTGTCTGCGCGCCGAGGGCTGCCATGAAGGGCAGGGCTATCTGTTCAGCCGGCCCCGGCCCAATGTCGACATCGTCCGGCTCTTGCAGGCGCAGCGGGATGCCATGGACGGTACCTCACCCGGCAACGCGCTGGTGGCTTGAGCGAGCGACGTTGGCCGATGTTGGACGCGCCTCGAAGCGCCGCCGATAGGCCGCGGGCGACGTTCCGACGATGCGCCGGAAAGCGACGCGAAACGTTTCGAGCGACCGGTAGCCGCACTGCGCCGAGATGTCCGCCAGGGAGAGCGTCGCATTCTCCAGCAGCTCCCGCGCCCGCGTCATGCGCTCCTGCTGCAGCCAGGCCGCAGGGCTCGCGCCCGTGCTGTCCTGGAACGACCGCAGCAAGGTCCGCTCGCTCATCCCGGCGCGTTTTGCCATCGCGCTGACCGCAATCGGCTGCTCCAGTCGCCCCCGTGCCCAATCCATGACGGCGCCGATCGTCCGTCCCGGGCGGGCCTGGACCGGTGCGACGACGTATTGCGCCTGCCCGCCGTCCCGGTGCGGCGGCATCACCAGCCGCCGGGCAACGCTGTTCGCAACCTTGCTGCCGAAATCGCGCCGGACCAGATGCAGGCAGGCGTCGATGCCCGCAGCGCTGCCGGCCGAGGTGATGACATTGCCCTCGTCGACATAGAGCGTGTCCTCTTCGACGCGAATATTCGGATAGAGCCGCTTCAGGTCGGGAATGTGCCGCCAATGCGTGGTGGCGCGCCTGCCGTCGAGCAGGCCAGCGGCGGCCAGAACGAACACGCCGGAGCAGATCGACAAGCACCGCGCGCCGCGCGCGGCCGCCTGCGCGATGGCGCGCAGCAGGCGCTCGGGCGGCCGCTCGGTGCGATCGCGCCATCCTGGAACGATGATCGTGCTGGCTTGCTTCAGGCGTGACAGGGGCGCGCCGGCCTCGACCACGATGCCGCCGGTCGCGCGGGCACGCCGCGCTTCGGCAGAGACCACCGTGAACCGGTACCAAGGGAAGTCGAACTCCGGCCGCGGCAGCCCGAAGACTTCGACCGCGATGCCGAACTCGAACGTGCACAGCCCGTCATAGGTGATGACGGCGACCAATCCCGGATTCGGGTGTGGAGCATGGGTTGCGGCGCGGGGCATTGGCGGAAACTTACCGAACTTTGTCCGATCCGTCACTTGGGTCGCCCCGGGTAGCGCGCGAGATTGGAGGAGCTCACGCAACGTCGCAGGAGAGAGACGATGACGACCCATGTCACCGAGGTGCCCGCAGCCCCGTCAGCCCAGGCGCTCGCCCATTTCGAGGCGATGCTCTCATTCGAGACCGATTGCTGGGACGTGCACGAGAGTCTGCATGCAGCAGCTCCGGACTTCATCCTGGTGGATGTCAGGGGCCCGGCCTCGTTTGCCAAGGGGCACATCACCGGCGCCATCAACATCCCGCACCGGACCATGACCGCGGAGCGGATGGCCGAGTACGCGAAGGACAGGCTGTTCGTGGTCTACTGCGCCGGCCCGCACTGCAACGGCGCCAACCGCGCCGCGATCCGGCTTGCGCGGCTGGGACGGCCCGTGAAGATGATGATCGGCGGCATCACCGGCTGGCTCGACGAGGGCTTTGCACTCACGACCGGCGATTGAAGCGGGGGCCCGGCTGTTACCTCATCACCAGCGTCGTTCCCGCGAACGCGGGGACGACGACGATTTTGGAGCTCGCCGCGTTGGAAGGCTGCGAGCCAAGAGGGCGGGATGGCGAAAGTCGCCTGCTACGCCGCCTTGCGCAGGCCGGCGAGGAAGGTGTCGACGCTCTTGAACAGGTCGTTCGCACGCTTGCCGAGGTCGCGCGTGGCGACCATGACGTGGTCGGCGAGCTCGCGTGACTGCTCGGCGGCGTCACTGGCGCCGACGACGTTCTGCGATACCTCGTTGGTCCCGGACGCCGCCTGCTGGACGCTGCGCGCGATCTCGCGCGTCGCCGAGTCTTGCTGCTCGACGGCGGCGGCGATGGTCGCGGCAATGCCACTGATCTCCTGGATCGTTGTGCTGATGCCGCCGATGGCGGTCACGCAGTCGGACGTCGCGGCCTGGATCGAGGTGACCTGGCCGGCGATCTCCTCCGTCGCCTTGGCGGTCTGTCCGGCCAGCTCCTTGACCTCGGCTGCCACGACCGCGAAGCCGCGGCCCGCCTCGCCGGCACGCGCCGCCTCGATGGTCGCGTTGAGCGCCAGCAGGTTGGTCTGGCTCGCGATCGCGTCGATCAGGCGCAACACATCGCCGATCCTCTCGGCGGCTGCGGCGAGGCTGCCGACCATCTCGGTGGTCTGGCGCGCCTTGACGACCGCGGCATCGGCCACCTTGCTGGAATGCGCGACCTGGCGACCGATCTCGGTCACCGAGGAGGCGAGCTCCTCGGAGGCCGCAGCGACGGTCGACACGCCGCTCGAGGCTTCCTCGGACGCGGCAGCGGCGGCCGCTGCGCGCTGCGAGGTGCCGTTGACGCTGACCGTGATCTCGTGGACGACGCGCTCCATGTCCGCCGTGGCCTTGGCAACCGAGGACACCACGCCCTTGACGTCGGCCTCGAACCGGTCGGCCATCTGCCGCTGCAGCGCCTGCTTCTCCTGCTCGGCGCGGTGTTGCGTCGCCTCCTGCGCCTCGCGCAGGCTGGCCGTCTCGATCATGTTGCGGCGGAACACGTCGACCGCCTGCGCCATCGTGCCGAGCTCGTCCTTGCGCTGGCCGCCGGGGATCGCGACCTCGGTGTCGCCGCTCGACAGCCGGTGCATGACGGCGGTGATGGCGACCAGGGGGCGCGAGATGCCGCGGGCGACGAACAGCGCGACGATGACGGCGAGCAGCAGGATTACGACCGTGCCGATGATCAGCTGCTGCTGCGCGCTGGCGGCGGCGGCCTCATAGGCGGTTGTGTCCTTGATCAGCTCCAGCACGGCGATCGGGTCGCCGGCGTAGTTCCTGATCTGCCCGGCATAGACCGCGGCGGGCTTGCCGGCCAGGGTGGCATCGCGCAGCAGCGCCGTGCCCTTGAACACCGCGAGCACCTCGTCCGGGGTGGCGACGGTCTCGTCGCCGAACGTCGAGGACAGCCGCTTCGGCTGGCCGTCGTTGATCCAGTAGACGGCGAGATCGATGCCGAAGCGCTGCTTGGCGCGCTCGACGAATTCCTTGCCGAAGGCGGCGCCGACGTCGACGGTCGCGATCACCTTGCCGTCGCGCACGATCGGGGTCATGCCGAAGATGCCGAGCGACAGCCGGCTCTGCTCGACGCCGGCGATCAGGCGGCCGGTCTGGTTGGCCTGCACCACGGTGATGCGGCGCTTCGAGGTGTCGTCGCCGAACACCTTGGGCTCATGCACGCGATAGAAATTGGTGGCCGGCGGCGCCCATACGTTCACCAGCGGAATGCCCTGCGCCTTCAGCGACGTCATGGCGCCGCCGAGCAGGGCGCCAAGCGCGTCGCGGTCGCCCTTGAGGTAGGCGTCGGCGATCGGGGGCAGCGCCGCCAGGGTGGAGCTGACCGCCAGCGCGGCGCGGCCTTCATAGTCGATGCCGGCCGACACGCTGTCGAACTGCAGCTTGAGTTGCTGCTCCAGCGCCAGTCGGGTCAGAGCGCGCTGCTGGATGACGGAGAAGGTGCCGAGCACGGCACAGGCGATGGCGACGGTCAGCGAGAGCGCGATGATCAGGCGGGCGGAGATCGACCGGAGGCGGGACATTCGGGGCATTCCTTGCTTTGCAGCAAGGGTCTCAGGATACCATTAACGAACAGATACCGTAGTTGCACGGGAGCGCTGGTTCCGCTTTGGAATCCGGATTTTCTTCAGCCTATCGTGCTGATGAAACCAGAGAGGGGGGCGGGCCCGCGCCTCAGCTATCCACCTTGAGGGCGGCGATGAAGGCTTCCTGCGGGATGTCGACCTTGCCGAATTGCCGCATCTTCTTCTTGCCTTCCTTCTGCTTCTCCAGAAGCTTGCGCTTGCGGGTGATGTCGCCGCCGTAGCACTTCGCGGTGACGTCCTTGCGCAGCGCGCGCACGGTCTCGCGCGCGATCACCTTGCCGCCGATCGCCGCCTGGATCGGGATCTGGAACATGTGCGGCGGAATCAGGTCCTTCATCTTCTCGACCATGGCGCGTCCCCGGCCTTCGGCGCGGGTCCGGTGCACCAGCATCGACAGCGCATCGACCGGCTCGTTGTTGACGAGGATCTGCATCTTGACGAGATCGGCCGGCTTGTAGTCGGTCAAATGATAGTCGAACGAGGCGTAGCCCTTGGAGACCGATTTCAGCCGGTCGTAGAAGTCGAACACCACCTCGTTGAGCGGCAGGTCGTATTTGACCATCGCGCGGCTGCCGACGTAAGTCAGCTCCTTCTGATTGCCGCGGCGGTCCTGGCAGAGCTTGAGCACGCTGCCGAGATATTCGTCCGGCGTCAGGATCGTCGCCTCGATCCAGGGCTCCTGGATCTCGGCGATCTTGACCACGTCGGGCATGTCGACCGGGTTGTGGATCTCGATCTCCTCGCCGTCGGTCAGCTTCATCTTGTAGATGACGCTCGGCGCGGTCGCGATCAGGTTGAGATCGAACTCGCGGGAGAGACGCTCCTGGATGATTTCCAGATGCAAGAGGCCGAGGAAGCCGCAGCGGAAGCCGAAGCCGAGCGCGGCGGACGTCTCCATCTCGAACGAGAAGCTGGCGTCGTTGAGCCTGAGCTTGCCCATCGCCGCGCGAAGAGTCTCGAAATCGTCGGCGTCGACCGGGAACAGGCCGCAGAACACGACAGGGATCGCCGGCTTGAAGCCCGGCAGCATCTCGGAGACCGGCTTGCGGTCGTCGGTGATGGTGTCGCCGACGCGGGTGTCGGCCACCTCCTTGATCGCGGCGGTGATGAAGCCGATCTCGCCGGGCCCGAGCTCGTCGACCTGCGTCATCTTCGGCGTGAAGAAGCCGACGCGCTCGACGTCATAGGCGGCCCCGGTGCCCATCATCCGGACGCGCTGGCCCTTCTTCATCACGCCGTCCACGATGCGCACCAGCACGACGACGCCGAGATAGACGTCGTACCAGCTGTCGACCAGCAGCGCCTTCAGGGTCGCCTCGCGGTCGCCCTTGGGCGGCGGCAGGCGGGTGACGATCGCCTCCAGCACGTCGGGAATGCCGAGGCCGGTCTTGGCCGAGATCATCACCGCGTCGGAGGCGTCGATGCCGATCACGTCCTCGATCTGCTGCTTGATCTTCTCGGGCTCGGCCGCCGGCAGGTCGATCTTGTTGAGGACCGGGACGATCTCGTGATTGTTGTCGAGCGCCTGGTAGACGTTGGCGAGCGTCTGCGCCTCGACGCCCTGGCTGGCGTCGACCACCAGCAGCGAGCCTTCGCAGGCAGCCAGCGACCGGGAGACTTCGTAGGCGAAGTCGACGTGGCCGGGCGTGTCCATCAGGTTGAAGATGTAATCCTTGCCGTCCTTGGCATGGTAACGCAGGCGCACGGTCTGCGCCTTGATGGTGATGCCGCGCTCGCGCTCGATGTCCATCGAATCGAGCACCTGCTCCTTGCCCGCCATCTCGCGGTCCGACAGCCCGCCCGTCATCTGGATCAGGCGGTCGGCCAAAGTGGACTTTCCATGGTCGATATGGGCGACGATGGAGAAGTTGCGGATGTTGGGAATGGGGGCGGTCGTCATGGGTCGCGCAGATAGCACCCCAAGCCCCTCACCAGCAACCATATTGCTGAATTTCCAGGGGCTTTCTTCACGGCAAGCTGATTCCCCGCGCCGCCAAAACAGGCTACCGAGGGCGGATGTCGAGTACCTCTCTTCCGCCTCTCGCGGCGCGCATGCGCGGCCGTCTCGGACCGCGGCGAATCTCCGCCTGGCTGGTGGCGCGCGCCACGGCGCCGGCAACGTCGATCTGGGTCGTCGTCACCTTCGCGATCGTCCATGCCGTGCTGTGGACGGCGATCCTGACCAATCTGAAGGCGGCGCAGGACGTCCATATGGACGTCGCCGAGGCCTATGCCTGGGGCAGCCGCTTCCTGCTCGGCTACGGCAAGCATCCGCCGCTGTCGGGCTGGATCGCGGGGCTGTGGTTCGCGGTGTTTCCGGTCAAGGACTGGGCGACCTATGCGCTGGCGATGGCCGTGAACGGCAGCGGCCTCGTCATCGTCTGGCTCGCGAGCCTCAAGGTGGTCGACCGCCGCCGCGCCTTCTTCGTCGTGGTGATGGTCGCGCTGTGCCCGATCTTCAATTTCAAGGGCTTCAAGTACAACGCCGACCTGGTCCAGCTGCTGACCCTGCCGCTGCTGGTGCTGGCCTATCTCAACGCGTTCGAAAAGCGCAGCGCCGCCTGCGGCCTGTGGCTCGGCCTCGCCGGCGCGGCGGCGCTGATGACCAAATACTGGGTGCTGACCATGATCGGCGCCATCGGCCTTGCGGCGCTGCTGCACCCGGAACGGTTGCGCTTCCTGGCGTCGCCCGCGCCGTGGGTCGCGATCGTCACCATGCTGGTGGCGATGATCCCGCATCTGGTGTGGCTGTGGCGGGTCGATTTCGTCGCCATCACCTATGCCGGGGATGTCTATACGCTGTCGGATCGCGGCCGCGCCGCCGAGCTCGTGCTCGGCTATGTCGGCCACAATCTGGCGCTGCTGGCTTTGCCGGTGGCGCTGGCGGCGCTGGTGATGGCCTGGCCGCCGCGATTCGCCTTCCGCAACTGGCGCGGCGGTCCCAATCCTGGCGTGAATGTAAGCCAGGCGATCAATGTTTGGCTGGTGCAGGCGATCGTTGCCGTCGGGCCGCCGCTCGGCGGCCTCGCCTTCACGATCTACATGAAGACCGATTGGGGCATCTCGCTGTTCTTCCTGGTGCCGCTGGCGCTGGTCGCAATTCCCGCGCTGCGGCTGCGATCGGTCATGCTGCCGCGGCTCGCCGCCGTCTGGCTCGTCCTGTCGCTGCTCACGCTGATCGCCTCGCCCTGGATTGCCCGGCGCGAGATGGCCGCCAATCCGAACGGCGCCACCGGCTATGGCGCCCGTTCGGAGCTGGCGCGGGAGCTGACCAAGGCCTGGCATGCCCGATTCGGCTCGCCCTGGCCGCTGGTGGCCGGCTTTGCCGAGATGAACACGCCGATGACCTTCTACAGCCCGGACCACCCAAGGCCGTTCACGGTGCCCACCACGCCCGAGGAGACCTGGAGTTCCGGCCTGAGCGCGCTGGAGGACCTCAAGCGCGAGGGGTTCATCGGCATCTGCGACACCACCGACAACCGGATCGCGGCCTGCGAGGCCTGGATGGCCAAGGAGGCCCCGAAAGCCGAGCCGCTGGTCATGACCACGCAGCGCTTCTTCCACGGCCAGGCGGGCCCTGCAATCGTTTGGAAGGTGTATATTCAGGCATCGGGGGGATAGCTCCGCGGTCGTCCCGGCCAAGCGCTCCTGCGCGCGAGGCCTCCCGATCACCGGAGCAGGGAATCGAGCTGGCGGATCAGCTCTCCGACCCGGCCTCCTCCGGGCGGCGGACCAGGATAACGCCTGAGGACGTCCACGACCTCTCGAGAAGCAAGGAGCCGTGATCGCGCGAGGTAGTCAGCGCCGACGGCGGGAACGTCTCCGGCCGAGATTTCGAAAGCTCGCGCCGCGTGGCCGGCAGCTCCGAGGATGTGCTTGACCTGGGAAGGGTTCGCGAGGGGATGAAGGAAGCCCGCGCCCGCCGCGGCGAGGGCAGCGCGAGCGGCCTCATAGGCCGCGCGCAACCCTTCATCGCGGGCTTCGATTGCCGCCCGCTGCGCCGCCCACGCGCTATCCCGTTGGGATTTGCTCCGACTCCCGCCGCTCGCAAAGCTTCGGGCGGCCTGTATTGCGGCTCGTGCACGAAGATCATCCGGTCGGTCGCGTTCGAAGATCGCCAGCGCCGGATGTGCAGAGAGGGCCGCGTATTCAGCCACGGCTCGCAGGTCTGTCTCGCTCAGCCGAATAGTGCTACTGGACATGCCATCCTCACCGTGTCGCGATGCGAGGATAGGCGCAAATCGGGTAGAATGCCCCATTGCGGCATGGCGAAACGCGTTTCGGGAGGCCCTTACACGCCTTCTTCGTGGAACTTGTCGTTCACCAGGTCGGTGATCGCCTGCAGCGCGGCCTCCGCCTCGGGCCCGGTGGCGGAGACCAGGATCTTGGTTCCCGGCGCCGCCGCCAGCATCATCAGGCCCATGATCGAGCGGCCGCCGACGGTCTCGCCGCCGCGCGTCACCCAGACCTCGGCCTGGAACTTCTCGACCATCTGCACGAATTTCGCCGAGGCCCGCGCATGCAGGCCGCGCTTGTTGGTGATCAGCAGCTCCCGCGAGATGGCTCCGGCAGGGACAGCCGGGCCGGCGACGTTGTCCTGCTGAGCATCCTCGTCGCTCATTTGCCGGCGAGCACGCGGCTGGCGATGGTGACGTATTTGCGTCCCGCCTCCTGCGCCATCGCGATGGCGTCGGGCAGCGAGCGCTCCTCGCGCACCTTGGCGAGCTTCACCAGCATGGGCAGGTTGATGCCCGCGAGCACCTCGACCTTGGGCCGGCTCATGCAGGAGATGGCGAGGTTCGACGGCGTGCCGCCGAACATGTCGGTGAGAATGGCGACACCGTCCCCGGTGTCGACGCGGTTCACGGCTTCGATGATGTCGCTGCGACAGAGATCGGAATCATCGTCGGCGCCAATCGTGACCGCTTCGATTTGTTTTTGAGGACCCATGACGTGTTCCAGCGCCGCCCTGAACTCGTCGGCGAGGCGCCCATGGGTCACCAGTACCAGGCCAATCATCGGATACTCCTCGCGGGCGCCTTGGGTGCACCGCACGAACGCGCCACTTTGACCATCCGGAGCCCTCGCGCAAGAGGGCATATTCGCGAGTCTCCCGGATTCTGGCATACAGAATGGGAGGGGGCGGCGGTCTACTCGGTCGCGATAGTGGGGCTGATATGGTTACCAATTTGCCCCACACAATCGGCCGAAAGATTACCGGAGCATGAAAGCTTGAGTGGTAATTAGTTCCGCTGCAACCAGCGGGAGGGGTGAGAAGCCCGGGCCGACAGGTATCCGTGGCAATTCGATACCGTTGAGATGAATCCGAAGCGATTCGGCGTTCGGCAGGCGGGCAGCGTCCTCGGCCATCAGGTCAACCACAAGCCCAAGTTTCGCCTCCGACACATGGTCGCAGGCGCGGATTCCAAGGCCGCGGATCTCGATCAGCCCGGCCAGAGCGGGCGCGGGGCTCACCCACATTTCCCCGCCGCGTGTGGCGAGATGAACACGGTCGTCGCCCACCAGAACCGTTGGCGGCAGCTGTCCCGCGCGCCCGGCGAGGATCAGATCGAAGGCGAGTCGGGATTTACCGGAACCGGAGGGGCCCCGGATCAGGACGGCCTGCTCCCCCACCTGGACGGCAGACGCATGGATGCTCGCCGTTTCGTTCGTCACGACGCCGGCAGCCGGACGACGAAGCGAGCCCCGGCCGAGGTCGGATGTCCGTCGGCGTCAACAGGGCCGGGCCGGTTCTCGGCCCAGATCCGCCCGCCATGGGCGTCGATGATCTGCTTGGAGATCGACAGGCCCAGCCCGGAATTCTGGCCAAAGCCCTGGTGCGGCCGGTCGGTATAGAACCGCTCGAAGATGCGCTGCAGGGCGTCCTCGCGAATGCCGGGACCGTCATCATCGACGGTGATCTCGATCTCCGAGCGCACGCGCCGGCAGGTGATGCGCACCTTGCCGCCGGCCGCGGAGAACGATTGCGCGTTCGAGAGAAGGTTGGAGATCACCTGGCCGAGCCGCGAATCATGACCGGGCACCGAGAAGGTGTCGTTGGCGCCGCGGCCCTCGAAGCGGACCTCGACGGTGACGTCGGTTCCGAGCTTGGTCTCGTTGGCGACCGAGGTCAGCGTGTTCAGCAGCCGGCGCAGATCGACCAGGGTCATGTCCTGGCGCTGCAGCTCGGCATCGAGCCGGCTGGCGTCGGAAATGTCGGAGATCAGCCGGTCGAGCCGCTTCACGTCGTGCTCGATCACGGCGAGCAGGCGGGCGCGGCTGTTGTCGTTGCGCGCCAGCGGCAGCGTCTCGACCGCCGAGCGCAGCGAGGTCAGCGGGTTCTTGAGCTCGTGGGCAACATCGGCGGCGAACATCTCGATCGCCTCGATGCGGTTGTAGAGCGCGTCCGTCATGTCGCGCAGCGCCCCGGAGAGATGGCCGATCTCGTCGCGGCGGCGGGTGAAGTCGGGGATCTCGACGCGGGTCTTGATGCGGCGGCGGACCCGCTCGGCACTGTCGGCGAGCCGGCGCACCGGACCGGCGATGGTGCTGGCGAGCAGCAGCGACAGCACGATCATGACGGCGGAGGCGACGCCGCCGACCTTCAGAATGGCAAGACGCTCGGCGGTGACCATCTGGTCGATGTCGTCGCCCTGCGTCGACAGCATCAGGGCGCCGTGGATGGTGCGCGAGCGCTGCACCGACACCGCGACCGAGACGATCACTTCGCCGCGCGAATTGACCCTCACCATGCTGCGCTTCTGGCCCTTCAGCGCGTCGGCGACTTCCTCGTAGCCGTTGCCGTTCTCCGGGCCATATTCGCGGTACAGCGGCAGGTCGCCGCGATTGAGCCAGGTGCGTACCGAGATCAGCGCACGCTCGACGAAGCCGGGCTTCTCGCTCGACGGCGGCGGCAGGTCGAAGCGCAGCACGTTCTCCAGGTTGCGGCTGTCGAGCAGGAGCCCGCCATTCGGATCATAGATGCGCGCGCGCGTCTTGGTCGGCGAGATCAGCGTGCGCAGCACCGGCGCGACGCGTTCCGGATTGATCGGGAAGTCGAGCGGCGAATATTCGTCCGGCGCGCCGTAGCTCTCGCCGGGCTTGAGATCGAGCAGGCGCTCGGGATCGATGGTGATGGTGTTGGTCTGCACCGTGGCCGAGGCGGCGATGGCGCCGGCGATGATCTCGGCCTGCACCAGGAGGCTCTGCGCACGCGCATCGATCAGGCCGGCGCGGAACTGCGACAGGTACAGGATGCTTGCAACCAGTGCGAGCAGGCCGGCGATGTTCAGCGAGACGATGCGGCGGGTGAGGCTCGAGAACGACAGCGCGAACAGGAACTGTCCGGCGCGGCGCAGCCAGCTCAGCGGACGCTGCCAGCCGGAGACGTGCGGGGTCTCGTCCGCCGCCTCGGACGCGATCGCGGCGGCGGCGTCGTGGGCGTTCACGGCTGGGTCAAGCTGCGTGCGATCGAGCAATGTGAGTGCTCCGATTCCGAATTTCGTAGGGGTTGTGCGGCGAATTCCCGTGAGAACTCGACTTGCCGCACCCGAATTCGCCGCAACAATGGCCCCGTTCCGGCATCTGCGCTCGGACAAACGCGCAGGAGGCGTAGCCTATCCAATCGAGACCGCGACGTCAGCGCGCAATTTCGCATGACGTCGCGCAAGGCAATGCTTCAGGTCCCTTGCCGCAGGGCTTCAGGTTTCCTTGAAGCGATATCCGACGCCGTAGAGGGTCTCGATCATCTCGAACTCCTCGTCGACCATCTTGAACTTCTTGCGCAGCCGCTTGATGTGGCTGTCGATGGTGCGGTCGTCGACATAGACTTGGTCGTCATAGGCCGCGTCCATCAGCGCATTGCGGCTCTTGACCACGCCCGGACGTTGCGCCAGCGCCTGCAGGATCAGGAACTCGGTGACGGTCAGCGTGACCGGCTCGTTCTTCCAGGTGCAGGTGTGACGCTCCGGATCCATGCGCAGCAGGCCGCGATCGAGCGCCTTGGCGTCGTTCTCCTTCGGCAGAGCCGTCGGATCCTTCGGCTGCGAGCGGCGCAGCACGGCCTTGACGCGCTCCACCAGCAGGCGCTGCGAGAACGGTTTGCGGATGAAGTCGTCCGCGCCCATCTTCAGGCCGAACAGCTCGTCGATCTCCTCGTCCTTGGAGGTGAGGAAGATCACCGGCAGGTCGGACTTCTGGCGCAGCCGCCGCAGCGTCTCCATGCCGTCCATGCGCGGCATCTTGATGTCGAGGATGGCGAGGTCAGGCTGGCTGGTCCGAAAACCGTCGAGCGCCGACGCACCATCGGTATAGGTCATGATCCGATAACCCTCGGCCTCGAGCGCGATGGAGACGGATGTCAGAATGTTGCGGTCGTCATCGACCAAGGCGATTGTGGGCATGAGCCTGCTTTCAGAGTCTGGTTACGCCGAGACTTCGAGAATCAAGATAAGGGCCGCGTATTTGGGCTTCGAACATGGTCAACGAGCAATGCAAGCTGGGCTGAAGTGTGACCGAGTTCCACAAATACCATGGCAAAGTCTTGTGCCGCGCCCAGGTTTGTGGCCCGTTTAGCCGAAAAAAGGCCTTCATTGCAACTGGATGGACGAGGGAAAAGACGATGTCTGCGAGCTTTAACCCTAACCGCGTGACGCAATCCCTGCTGCGCCGAAGCCGGCAGGGCGCACTTGCGACCTTGATGGTTGGGTCGGGCGATCCCTACTGCTCCCTCGTCAACGTCGCCACCGCGTCCGATGGTGCTCCGATCATCCTGATCTCGCGATTAGCTGTACACACCAGGAATGTACTTGCCGATTCGCGCGTATCGCTGATGCTCGACGAACGGGCGCCGGGCGATCCGCTCGAGGGAACTCGCATCATGCTGTCGGGCAAGGCCGAGCAGGCCACCGACGACAATCGCGAGATGATGCGCCGTCGGTATCTCAATGCGCATCCGTCCGCTGCGGACTATGCGGATTTCGCCGACTTCTCGTTCTTCGTGATTCGTCCGTCAGGCGCGCATCTCGTCGCCGGATTCGGCCGCATCGTCGATCTCAAGCCCGAGCAGTTTCTCACGGATATCTCCGATGCTGATGAACTGATTCTGGCAGAGCAGGGCGCTGTCGATCACATGAACGAAGATCACCGTGAGGCGCTCGCCCTCTACGCGACGAAGCTGCTCGGCGCCGAAGCCGCGGAGTGGCGGTGTAGCGGCTGTGACCCGGAAGGATTGGATCTGATGGCCGACGGCAAGACGCTACGGCTCGGGTTTCCCGAGCGCGTAACCACGCCCGGGGCGTTGCGCAAGATGCTTGTGCGGCTTGCTGACGAGGCACGCGCGAAGTGAGGTGTAGTTCGAGCCCGCTTTGATGGCTGTGCTCATCCTCTCGTGACGAAAGACGACAAAGTTCACGCATGAACGCAGTTGCGGTGAAGCTCGATGAGTACGCTCCCTGTCCAGCGGAGGGCAAGCGCCGCGCAAACCCATGGCGTGGGCGCGAGTGAGCTCGTTGACGTCGCGGCCGGGCGAAGTCGGGATTATGTGATCCCGCAAGCGCGAGGCAATCGTGAATGGAAGCTGGCTGATCGGGTGGGCGACGACACGGCTGATCACCGACGCATTCCGTCGGCTCGGGCGGCGTCCCTTGATCGGTTGCAGCGAGGCGGTGCGACGGGCGTTGGCCGGATGCTCGGTCTTCGCCTTGGTCTTCGCTTGCCGGCGCGAATTCGTCGATTTGAGCGTCGTTCGTCGTTCTCGTGAAACCCAACCGCGCTGATATATCTGTTGCGTTGCAGCAACTCAGCGGGGCGCAGGCGGCTGCTGCTGGAATGTGCATGGAGCGGCAAAACATGAGCTACGTACATCACGGTTTGCCAATAACCAATTGGGCCGGATCGTCTTGGCAAGACCAGCGTTGATCAGTATTAGGTCGGCGACCGCGCTTCGATAAGGCGATGTAACGGCAACGGTCACCGCGCAACGCGCGCGACTGCGCGCAACAGATGCGGGCTCTCAGGAGGGATCTTCGTGCAAGAGACGGGTATTCGCAACGGCGCCTTCGGTGCCGACAAGTTCGGCTTAAAGAACCTCAAGCAGGTGCACTGGAATCTCGGCGCTCCCCAGCTCTATCAGTATTCGCTGGCGGCGGGCGAGGCGGTGCTGTCGGCCGACGGGGCGCTGTGCGCGGATACTGGCGAGTTCACCGGCCGCAGCCCGAAGGACAAGTTCACGGTGCGTGACGCCTCCACCGAAAAGATGTGGTGGGCGGGCAACCAGGCGATCACGCCCGCGCAGTTCGAGGCGCTGCATCAGGACTTCATCAAGCACGCCGAAGGCAAGACCCTGTTTGCGCAGGATCTCTATGGCGGCGCCGATCCGAGCTTCCGCATCAAGACGCGCGTCTTCACCGAACTTGCCTGGCATTCGCTGTTCATCCGCACGCTTCTGATCCGCCCCGAGAAGATCGAGCTCGACACCTTCGTGCCGGAGCTCACGATCATCGACATGCCGAGCTTCCGTGCCGACCCGAAACGCCACGGCGTGCGCTCGCAGAACGTCGTCGCGATCGATTTCGCCCGCAAGATCGTCCTGATCGGCGGGTCCTATTATGCCGGCGAGATGAAGAAGAGCGTGTTCACCACGCTCAACTACTACCTGCCCGAACGCGGCGTGATGCCGATGCACTGCTCGGCCAATGTCGGTTCGAACGGCGACACCGCTGTCTTCTTCGGCCTGTCCGGCACCGGCAAGACGACGCTGTCGGCCGATCCGAACCGCACCTTGATCGGCGACGACGAGCATGGCTGGGGACCGTCCGGCGTGTTCAACTTCGAGGGCGGCTGCTACGCCAAGTGCATCAAGCTGTCGCAGGAAGCCGAGCCGCAGATCTATGCGGCGTCGACCCGGTTTGGTGCGGTGCTCGAGAACGTCGTGCTCGATGAGGATACGCGCGTTCCCGATTTCGACGACGGCTCCAAGACGGAGAACACCCGCTCGGCCTATCCGCTCGACTACATCCCGAACGCCTCGCGCACCGGCCGCGCGCCGCATCCGAAGAACGTCGTGATGCTCGCCGCCGACGCCTTCGGCGTGCTGCCGCCGATCGCAAAGCTCTCGCCGGCGCAGGCGATGTACCACTTCCTGTCCGGCTACACCGCCAAGGTCGCGGGCACCGAGCGCGGCTTGGGCTCCGAGCCGCAGCCGGAATTCTCGACCTGCTTCGGCTCGCCGTTCCTGCCGCTCGATCCGTCCGTCTACGGCAACATGCTGCGGCAGCTGATCGCCGAGCACAATGTCGACTGCTGGCTGGTCAACACCGGCTGGACCGGCGGCAAGTATGGCACGGGCTCGCGCATGCCGATCAAGGTGACGCGCGCGCTGCTGACGGCGGCGCTCGACGGCAGCTTGCGCAACGTCGAGTTCCGCACCGACAAATATTTCGGTTTCGCGGTGCCGACCGCGCTGCCGGGCGTGCCGACCGAGATCCTCGACCCGGTCAACACCTGGAAGGACAAGGCCGAGTTCGACAAGACTGCGCGCGCGCTGGTCGGCATGTTCCAGAAGAATTTTGCCAAGTTCGAAGCCCAGGTCGATGCCGAGGTCCGTAACGCCGCGCCGGATCTGAAGCTGGCGGCGGAGTAGGGCTGCAAACGTCAAGGGGGCGGTCGCGTTGCGGCTGACCCCACATTTTCCCGCTCCGCCCCGTTCAATGCACGAGAGGCGCGAGCTCAAGCCATACCCACAGCTGTCGTCCCGGCTCAAGGCCGGGACGACGCCGTTTTCTTGGCTTGCGTCCCGGCTTTCACGCCTTGAAATACGCGATCTGCGTCGTCGTCGCGAGCAGCCGGCCGGACGGCGACCATAGCTCGCCGTGTTGGTCCTGGTAGCTGCGGTTGAACACCTTGGCGTCTGCGGTCGCGAGCACGTGCGTGATGTCCTCGGCCGCGAGCTCGTCCCGGCTGACGTGGAAATAGGTCGTCAGCGACACCGTGCCGAACGGCACCAGCTCGCCGCGGGCGTGGAAGACGCGACCGAAGAAGGCGTCCGACATCGATAGCACCGACAGGCAGTCGAGCTTGCGCGGCTTGCGGTCGGAGATCCACAGCCGGGAATAGCTGCTGTGCGGCTCCCCCGACGACGATGCACCAAACGTTGGACGGCCCTCGATGAAGCGGAAATCGTACTGCTTGGTCCAGGACATGTTCGTGTCGGGATGTCGCTTGACCTGATCGAACGGCGGCGCCTCGGGCTTTGTGGCCGGCTGATGCGACCAGGACGGCCGGCGCTCGGCGAACACGGCGGTGGCGAGCGTCGCCGCGTCAGAGTCGCCCTGGCTCAGCTCGACGCACCAATGCTGCGAGGAGCGGTTGGCCTTCACCAGCCGCACGTCGAGATCGAACGGCCCTTCCGCGATCGGCGCGCAATAGTTCACCGTCACCGCCAGCGGATCGCCCTGAATTTGCGGATGCTGGATCAACGCGCGCAGCACGGTCGCCGCCGTGACGCCGCCAAACGGGCCGACGAACGCCCAGTAATCCGGGCTGGTCCGTCCCTGCCAGCGGCTGTCGCCGGCGGTGACGCGGGTGGCCTCGTCGAACAGGTGAGCTGGCGGTTCGGTCATGCATTCCTCCCGACGGTCATCGTATGATGGCCGTCAGATGAAACGCAATGGAAGGCCTCTGCAATGACGTCATGGGTCATTGCTGAAGGCGAGGGGAAGGGCCCGTCACGCCCGCTGCGCTTGCACCGGCGCCATCGCCAGTCCGACCGGCACGTTCCAGATGTCGTCGGCATATTCGCGGATGGTGCGGTCGGAGGAGAACCAGGCCATGCGCGCGACGTTGAGGATCGAGGCGCGGGTCCAGGCCGGCACGGTCTGCCAGCGTGCATCGATGCCGCGCTGGGCCTCGTAGTAGGAATCGAAATCGGCCGAGACCATGTAGTGGTCGAGATGGCGCAGCGCATGGGCGATCGGCTCGAACCGGCCGGGTTCGTCCGGCGAGAACGCGCCGGACGCGATCGCATCGATCGCGCGCGCCAGCCGCGGTGACCGGTGGATCACGTCGGTCGCGTCCAGCCCCTGCTTGCGGCGGAGCATGACCTCGTCGGCCTCCATGCCGAAGATCGCGATGTTGTCGGCGCCGACATTGTCGCGGATCTCGATATTGGCGCCGTCCAGCGTGCCGATGGTAAGCGCGCCGTTCAGCGCCAGCTTCATGTTGCCGGTGCCGGACGCCTCCATGCCGGCGGTCGAGATCTGCTCGGACAGGTCGGCGGCGGGAATGATCGTTTCCGCCAGGCTGACATTGTAGTCGGCCATGAACACGACCTTCAGCTTGCCGCCGATCGCGGGATCGTTATTGACGACCTCCGCGACGTCGTTGATCAGCTTGATGATCAGCTTGGCATAGCGGTAGCTCGCCGCCGCCTTGCCGGCGAAGATTTTCACCCGCGGCACCCAGTTGGCTTGCGGGTCGTCCTTCATGTCCAGATACAGCGCCACCGCTTCGAGGATGTTCAGGAGCTGGCGCTTGTATTCGTGGATGCGCTTGATCTGCACGTCGAACAGCGCGCCCGGATCGAGGCGCACGTTCATGCGCTCGCCGATCAGACGCGCCAGCTGCACCTTGTTGTGGTGCTTCACCGCGCGGAACTTCTGGTGGAAGCCGGCGTCGGCGACGTAGCTCTCGAGGCTCGAGAGCAAGGTCGGATCGTCGACGACGGCGTCGCCGCAGGCCTCGCGCAAGAGGTTCGTCAGCTTGGGATTGGCCAGCATCAGCCAGCGGCGGAAAGTGATGCCGTTGGTCTTGTTGGTGATGCGGCCGGGATAGAGATGATTGAGATCGTGGAACACGGTCTCCTTCATCAGGTCGGAATGCATCGCCGAGACGCCGTTGATGCGGTGCGAGCCGACGAAGGCGAGCTGGCCCATGCGCACGCGGCGGCCGCTCTTCTCGTCGATCAGGGACACCGAGGCGCGGTAGTCGATGTCACCCGGTGCGCGCTGCTCGGCGAGCGCGAGATGCTGCGCATTGATGCGATAGATGATCTCGAGATGGCGCGGCAGCAGCCGCTCGAACAGCTCGACCGGCCAGGTCTCGAGCGCTTCGGGCAGCAGCGTGTGGTTGGTATAGGACAAGGTCGCGATGGTGATCTTCCACGCCTCGTCCCAGCGGAAATTGTGCAGGTCGACCAGGATCCGCATCAGCTCGGCCACGGCGAGCGAGGGGTGCGTGTCGTTGAGCTGCACCGCGGCCTTCTGCGCCAGGCTGCGCAACTGGCCGTCGGAGCCGAGATGGCGCTTGACGAGATCTTGCAGCGAAGCCGAGACGAAGAAATATTCCTGGCGCAGCCGCAGCTCGCGTCCCGCCGGGCTCTCGTCGTTCGGATACAGGAATTTGCAGATCGCCTCGGCGCGCGCTTCTTCTGCCGAGGCGCCGAGATAGTCGCCGGAGTTGAACACGTCGAGCTTCAGCGGATCGGGCGAGCGCGCCGACCATAGCCTGAGCGCATTCACGTGCTGGCCGCGCCAGCCGACGATCGGCGTGTCATAGGCCACCGCCTGCACGGTCTCGCCGGGATGCCAGATCGCGCGGGCCCGGCCCTTGTCGTCGATGTGCTCGACGCCGCCGCCGAAATGAACGTGATAGACCACCTCGGGGCGCTGGAACTCCCAGGGATTGCCGAACGACAGCCAGACGTCGGGATATTCGTGCTGCCAGCCGTCGACGATGACCTGGCGGAACAGGCCGAAATCATAGCGGATGCCGTAGCCGATCGCCGGGATCTGCAAGGTCGACATGCTCTCCATGAAGCAGGCCGCGAGCCGGCCGAGGCCGCCATTGCCGAGCGCGGCATCGGGCTCGCATTTGCGCAGGTCCATCAGGCCGACGCCGAGATCGCCGAGCGCGGTCTCGAACACCTTCATCAGACCCATATTGTTGAGCGCGTCGGTGAACAGCCGGCCGATCAGGAATTCGAGGCTGAGATAATAGACCCGCTTGCGCCCGGCATCGTAGCTCTCCTTGTCCGCGGTCAGCCAGCGATGCACGATGCGGTCGCGCAAGGTCAGCGCCGCGGCGTGGTACCAGTCCTGCTGCGTCGCCTGGCTCGCCTCCTTGCCGATGGCGAGGCGAAGCTTGGCCAGGATGTCGCTCTTGATCTCCGCGACCGCCAATTCGTCGACGGGCTGGCCGGTGCTTACGAAGCTGCGCTGGGACGGCTGATCTGTCACCTTGGAAACCTGTGATGCTACGAGGAACCGGTAAAAGCATACGATGGTTGCGCGCGGTCCGAAACCCGGGGAAAGGCTGGTCCGCACAGCAAGGTGATGGAAAATGATGCAAAAACGGGGCCGGAGTTCCGGGGGCGGAACGCGCTAGGATGGTGCAGGTGCGTCGTGGAGTTGAGGGCTCTCCCCATCGTCATCCCGGCGAAAGCCGGGATCCAGGCTCACGTTGTGAGGCGAGCGACGAACATCTGCTCGATCCGACGGCGCCAATCCGGCTCGTATTCCGCGTTCATGCCTTCGGCCCGCAGTACGGCCGCGGCGAACGCCTGCGGAGAGGGCGGTTGGCCGTCCAGCATCAGGTCGTCCGCGGTGAGGCGGCTGCAAAAGCCCCAGTCCACGCATAGGTCGCGCAGCAGCCAGTCGAGACGCTTGCGCAGGGCTGCATCGGTTTCGGTGTTGGAATTCTCCATGAGAGCGGCGCGCCTCCTTTGAGAAGGGATGGACAATCGGCCAGGAACAAATTAAGAACAATTTAGCAAGCGATCGTTATCCTGACAGCGATTTGATCCGCCAGCCCCCGGCATCAGTGCATCCCGCGAGGACACCCATGTCCAATATCGCCTTCGATCCCCTGGCCCTGACCCGCATTGCCGACTTCGCGCGCAGCCTGACGCGGCTGCACAAGGCCGCGCGGCGGCGGGCCGTCGACGACGACCAGATCGACCGCGCGTTCAATGCGGTGTGCATGTCGGTCTGGGGCTACACCACCGACGACATTTCCGACGATCTGTTCTCGGCCACCGACCACACCTTTCTCGATGGCCTCGACGAGGCGCGGGCGCGCATCTTCGCCGCCGAGCAGGGCTACGACCTGGTCGACGACGAGGGCATGCTGACCGATTGGTGGGGCTTCTGCTGGATGATCCTGGCCGAGAAACGCGGCCTGCTGACGCCGGACAACCGCGCCGCCGCGCGGGCGGCGATCGAGGAGAAATATCTGGAAGCGCCGAACGTCATCGGCGTGATCGTCGCGCGCTAGGTCAGCATTCCGTCATTGCGAGCGCAGCGAAGCAATCCAGGGTGGTGTGTCGGGACTCTGGATTGCTTCGCTCGCCCGCAATGACGAGTCCCCGGGCTCAATCCACATCCGCGCGCTTGGCGCGGCCGGTGGCCGGCTTCGGCGCGATCGTCAGCGGCGGCGCGACGCTGACATTGCTGGCGCTGGCCTCCGGCGGCGGCATCGCGGCGAGCGCATCGGCCGCCAGCATCTCGGCGCGCACCGGTGCGACCTTCATCTCGCTCAGCTTGGCCCGCATGTCCGAGTTCAGCCCGGGATAGGAGGCGACCGGCTTGAAATCGGCCGGCTGGCCGCCGCTGCCGCGCGTGCCCGAATAGGCGACGAGGCCGTCGCTGGTGGCGACGACGTCGCCGGGGCGCAGCGAGGTGTCGAGCGACAGGTCGACCGGCGCCAGCCCGGCCGGATCGCGGCCGTTGCAGGTGCAGTCGGCGCGCAGCGCCTGGCGATAGGCGAACGCGTTCTCGCTGTCGGCATAGCGCTCGCCGTTCGCCGCCGTGGCGTAGTCGATGTTGGAGCCGAAATAGATCCTGGTCGGGCTGGCCGGGCAGAACGCCTGGCACATCTGGGCCGGCGAGGCGAGGCCCCGCGTCAACGGAAAATAGCGGCCGTCGCAGGTGCGCACGCAGAACGCTGCGCCCGATCCGCCGCTCGCGGTGCGCGGCTGGGCGGGGGCCTGCGGGTTGGTGCCGAACGGATCGGCGAAGAAGCCGCCTTGCGCCGGCCGCTGCGATTGCGGCTTGTTGAAGCCGCCGAACAGGAAGTCGAACAGGCCCTGGGCCGACGCCATTCGCGGCGCCAGCGCGCCGGCCGCGACGAGGCCGACCGTCGCCGCGACAGCGACGTGGCGGGACCTCCGCCGAAACGACAACACGCTACGCAACGCCCGCTCCATCGCCAGGATCTTCACCGCAAAGCCACGCCGTGACGCGGCAACCCGCGTCGCTCGATCATGTGCGATCGAACGCGCCTTGCCCAAGGCATGGCGCCATCAGCTTTGCGGTAACCTTAACGGGCGTTGGTAAATGAGCGGTATGCGCGGGTCGCGAATTGCGCCGCGCGCCAGGCGCCTCAGAGGAATTCGTGCGCCTTGTAGAGCGCCCGGAACGGCAGGCCGGCCTGGGCGAAGGTCTCGGCGGCGCCTTCCTCGCGGTCGACCATGGTGAACACCAGCGCCACCTCGGCGCCGGCCTCGCGCAGGGTTTCCACCGCCTTCATCGCCGAGCCGCCGGTGGTGGTGACGTCCTCGACCACGACGATGCGTTTTCCCGCCAGGGTCTCGTCGCGGGTCAGGCCTTCGATCGCGAGCCTGGCGCCGTGCTCCTTCGGCTTCTTGCGGACGAAGAAGGCCGCGATCGGATGGCCCTTGATCCAGGAGATCTGGGCGATCGCGCCGGCGAGCGGCACCGCGCCCATCTCCAGGCCGCCGATATAATCGAAGCCCTCGTCCTTCAGCGCCTCATAGGTGAGCTCGGCGAGCAAGGTGGCGCCCTCCGGGTCCATCATGGTCGGCTTCAGGTTGAAATAGAAATCGCTCTTGCGGCCGGAGGCCAGCGTGACCTCGCCACGGCCGAACGAGCGCCTGCGGATGATCTCGAGGAGGCGGGCGCGGGAGGCGGATTTGGACACGGCGTTTCCCCTGAGGGTGGATTCTTGGGTGGCGCAATCTATCGGGGGCGGGCGGCGGAGACCAGCCGCCACGATGTCCCATCAACAACGGTACGTTTGAAGCCGGATGCAGTTTCGAGCTAATGGGAGCCCGCGACCAAGCAAGGACGGTTGGGAAGGATGCCCCGCATGACGATCGAGCTGTACACCTGGAACACCCCAAACGGGCGCAAAATCTCGGTCGCGCTGGAGGAGATGGGGCTGCCCTACCGCGTCGTTCCGGTCGACATCACCAAGGGCGCCCAGATGGCGCCGGAATTCCTGGCGATCAGCCCCAACAACAAGATCCCGGCGATCGTCGATCCCGACGGCCCCGACGGCAAGCCGGTCAGCGTGTTCGAATCCGGCGCCATCCTGCTCTACCTGGCTGAGAAGACCGGCCAGTTCCTGCCGAAATCCCTCGCCGAGCGGATCCCGGTCTATGAATGGCTGATGTGGCAGATGGGCGGTTTCGGCCCGATGCCCGGCCAGGTGCACCATTTCATCGCGCTGACCAACGAACAGGACCGTGCCTACGGGCTCAAGCGCTACATGGCCGAGACGGTCCGGCTCTATGGCGTGCTCGACCGCCGGCTGGCGCAGCACGAGTTCGTCGCAGGCGCTCTCTCGATCGCCGACTTCGCCATCGTCGGCTGGGCCTGGCGCCACCCGCGCCACAAGGTGGATCTCGCCGACTTCCCGAACGTCAAGCGCTGGTACGATACCCTGATGGCCCGCCCCGCCGTGAAGCGCGGCATGGAAGCGAAGCTGGACTGAGAAGCTCATCGGCCGTTCCTTGCCGACGATGACTTCCGAGATCTTTCGGCACGCGCGGTGCCCCCTCTCCCGCTCTCGTCCGCCTTTGCCGAGAGGCTTCGGCGGACAAGGCGGGGGAGCCGATGGAAATCACCCCCGCCGCGCCTCCAGCGCCATGCGCACCGCAAGTCCCGCGAGCACCGTGCCCATCAGATAGCGCTGCACGAGCGCCCAGCTCGGCCGTGTCGCCAGGAACAGCGCAATCGATCCTGCCGCCATGGCGATCATGGCGTTGACGCCGATGCTGATCACGATCTGGATCGCGCCAAGCACCATCGACTGCGTCAGCACGCTGCCAACAGCGGGATCGACGAACTGCGGCAGCAGCGCCAGATACAGCATCGCGATCTTCGGGTTCAGCAGATTGGTGACGAGCCCCATCAGGAACAGCCTGCGCGGGCTGTCGATGGCGAGCGTCCTCACCTGGAAGGGCGAGCGTCCACCCGGCTTCACCGCCTGCCACGCCAGATAGAGCAGGTAGGCAGCGCCGGCGAGGCGCAGCGCGTCATAGGCGAACGGCACGGCAAACAGCAGCGCCGTGATGCCGAACGCCGCCGCCAGCATGTAGACCAGAAAGCCGACGGCAACGCCGCCGAGCGAGACCAGGCCCGCGACGTGACCCTGCGTGATCGCGCGCGAGATCAGATAGATCATGTTCGGCCCTGGTGTCAGCACCATGCCGAGCGAGACGAGGGCGAAGGCGAGCAGGGATGATGTGTGCGGCATCACTGGTTCGATGATCGGGATCTCTGCCGCTGCTTTAGCGCGGACGATCACGCATCGTCATCCGGTCAATTGCACCGAGAGCAATCAGCCCGCCGCCGGCGGCGCGACGTCCAGCGCAGGCAGCGGTCTGCCGGAGCGGTCGAACACACCGGCGATGCTCAACGCCAGCAGGATCAGCAGAATGGCCGCCGCGAGCGGCACGGAGTGCCCGATCATGGCGAGCAGGCAGGCTCCCAGCGCAATCACGAGGCCGATCTCCAGCGGCGCGATCGGCTCGCCGGCGTCGCTCCGCGCCTTCCAGTGGATCGCAATCCCCGCCGCCACCATCGGCATGTCATAGATCATCGCATAGGGCGTGGCGATGATGCTGCCGACCGCGACCAGCGCGATCGCCTGCTGCGTTGAGCCGCGTCGCCAGGCATCCCAGACCATCACGACGACGGAGCAGGACAACAGGAGCTGAACCAGGTAGCCGATCGGCGGCGGCGCGCCGAGCGCGTGCAAGCCAGCGATGACCGTCGGCATCATGTGATCGAGGCTGACCTGGTTGGCCTGCAATTGCGCCTGATAGCTCGGAAATTTCACGATCCATTCGAGCCAGATCCACGGATCGAGCGCAGCGCAGGTGACGACCGCGACGATCACGGTCGTGGCGATGGCCGAGAGGATGGCGCGCCAGTTGCGTGACGCCAGCAGCACGACCGGCATCAGCAGCACGAATTGTGGCTTGTAGGCGAGCAGGCCGAGCAGCGTGCCGGCAACGATCGGGTGGCACGCGAGCAGGCGCAATCCGCCGATCAGCAAGGCCGCCGACAGGAAACCGTTCTGGCCGGTGATCGCGTTGATGAGCGTGGTTGGCGCCGCGAGCAGCGCCAGAGAGGTTAACGTGCGCCAATCGCGCCCCAGCGTCGCCAGGCCATAAAGCGCGAAGGTGACCGAGATCCAGCAGACATAGGCTACCGGCAGCGCCAGCATGCCCAGGGGTATCAGCACCAGCAGGAAGGTCGGCGGATAGGGATAGGGAAAGCCGCCGCCGCCCAGCGTCGGATCCAGCGTCTGCTGATAGCGCGCGAGCGCAACCGGATCGTAGATGCCGGCGCCGGACAGCGCGGCAAATCTGCCGAACGACCATAGCCCGAAGAAGTCGCCAAACGCCGGCTGCGGCGACGACAGCGCCCAGCCGACGAGATAGGCGCCGTTGTAGAGCGCCATCGCGACCAGCAGGATCAGCACCGCGCGCCGGTCGCGCGTCTTGGGGTGAGCTGCGGATGAGGTCGCGGTCATGGAGCTCTTCGTTCGCGCCCTCGGCGCAGTCGTGGCATGGGGATGATCGGAGCTGTCAGCGATCGCTCGCGTGCGGTGCCTCTCCAACCTTGCCAGGGTGCGCTGCACGTCGTGTTACCGTCCGTCCATCCGGCCAGGCGCGATCTCATCGTGCCTAACGAGGGGTAAAATCGCCGCGTTCCGAGTGACCGTGAACAGGGGACGGCGTCATCGCTCGGAATCGGCCAACGCGCTCGTCAAGATTTATATTGCTATTTTTCCGAAGTCATGCTCTATTCAGCGCATCCCGTCCTCATGCAGAGGGGCGTACGCGTCGTCACGATACGTTGAGGCGGGGAGCGGTGGCCGCGGGCCTGTCAGGTGCTGATGCGCTGGACGATTGGCAGCTCGCGGACGTTCAAGCCGTGTGGTCCTGGCGCCCCGAAGCTGGCGCCAAGCCTGCGTGACATCACGTGTCGCGCTGGTGACGGGGGCAAACAAGCCGGTCCCCGGGGAGAGCGCGGAGCAGACGTTAAGCCCATCGCGCAGGGAGGGCCGGGTCTGTCCGGCTGAACCTGTGGTACCTGCCGCCTGCATTTTTTTCCGCAGGCGGGCCACGGGCCTCAGCCGAGGCCCGGCCTTCCCTGCGCCCTCTGCAAAATTCAGAGGGCGAACGACATGCATCCCTCGAGCAAATCATGCTGCGAGAAGGCTGAGGCATGTCTACGGCTCGCGTTGCAGCCAATGATCATCGTATCAGGGAGCATCAAACGGATGCGTATGAGGGCTGCGTTGCGAGGCACGCTGCCCACCCTCCCCTGGAGGGGGAGGGTGGCCTCTCATGAGCGCAGCGAATGGGAGGTGGGGTGGGGTGATCTCTCCACAGGCGCCAGCGCCCGCGGCTCACCCCACCCCGCTCGCCCGCTTTGCGCGCGATCGACCCTCCCCCTCCAGGGGAGGGTGGCATCTCGCTCGTGGACGGATTTCGGCGCTTGTGATGACGAAGCAGAGATCACCGCGATCAGCTCAATGCGCCTCGTCCCAATTGTCGGCGGCCCGCGCATCGACATGCAGCGGCACCGACAGCAGCACCGCCGGGAAGGGGGCGTCCTGCATGACGTGCTGCACCACCGGCAAGGTCGCGGCGACCTCGTCGTTCGGTACCTCGAAGATCAGTTCGTCATGCACCTGCAGCAGCATCTGAGCCGACAGCTTCTTTTGTGCCAGGGCCTCCTCGACGCGGGTCATGGCGCGCCGGATGATGTCGGCCGCGGTGCCCTGCAGCCGCGCGTTGATCGCGGCGCGCTCGTTGAAGGCGCGCACCGAGGCGTTGGAGGCCTTGATCTCGGGGTAATGGCACTTGCGGCCGAACAACGTGGTGACATAGCCGTGCTTGCGGCAGAACTCCCGGGTCGCGTCCATGTAGTCGCGAATGCCGGGGAAGCGCTCGAAATAGCGCTTGATGTAGGCCGATGCCTCCTCGCGGGCGATGCCGAGCTGGTTGGCGAGGCCGAACGCGGAGATGCCGTAGATGATGCCGAAATTGATCGCCTTGGCGCGGCGGCGCACCTCGCTCGGCATGTCCTTGATCGGCACGCCGAACATCTCGGATGCCGTCATCGCGTGGATGTCGAGCCCGTCCTTGAACGCCTGTTTCAGCACGGGGATGTCGGCGATCTCCGCGAGCAGCCGCAACTCGATCTGCGAGTAGTCGGCCGACACCAGCTTATGGCCCGGCGTCGCGATGAAGGCGCGGCGGATCTTGCGGCCATCTTCGGTCCGCACCGGGATGTTCTGCAGATTCGGCTCGTTCGACGACAGCCGGCCGGTGGTGGTCGCCGCCAGCGCGTAAGTGGTGTGCACGCGATGCGTCTGCGGGTTGACATAGGTCGGCAGCGCATCGGTATAGGTCGATTTCAGCTTCGAGACCTGGCGCCATTCCAGGATCTTGCGCGCGAAATCGTTGCCCTGCTCGGCGAGGTCATCGAGGATGGAGGCAGAGGTCGACCAGGCGCCGGTCTTGGTCTTGGTGCCGCCCGACAGGCCCATCTTGCCGAACAGGATGTCGCCGATCTGCTTCGGGCTGCCGACATTGATCGGCTCGCCGGCCAGCTCCTGCAACTCGGCCTCGACGCGCGCCGCGGTCTGGGCGAAGTCGCCGGACAGGCGCGACAGCACCTGGCGGTCGATCGAGATGCCGCGCCGCTCCATGCGCGCCAGCACCGACACCAGCGGCCGCTCCAGGGTCTCGTAGACCGCGGTCATGCGCTCCGCCGTGAGGCGCGGCTTCAGCACGCGCCAGACCCGATGGATGACATCGGCGGCTTCCGCGGAATGCGCGGTCGCGCGATCGATGGCGACCTGCTCGAAGGTCAGCTTGTTCCGGCCGCTCCCGATCAGCTCACCTTCACTGATCATGGCGTGTCCGAGCACGTGCTCGGACAGCGAGTCGAGCTTCTGCGATCCACGTCCGGCATCCAGCGCGTAGCTCATCAGCTGCACGTCGTCGGTGTTGGTCAGGGTGATGCCGGCCTGCGCCAGCATCACGGCCGTGAACTTGATGTTGAAGCCGATCTTGAGCAGGCCGGCCGATTCCAGGATGGGGGTCAGGGCAGCGAGCGCCTCGCTGTCCCTGATCTGGCCAGGTGCGAGCCCGGCATCGAACAGGCCGCCGCCATCGCCGGCCTGGCGATGCGCCAGCGGGATGTAGCAGGCGTCGTTCGGCGCCAGCGCCAACGCGATGCCGCACAGGCTGGCCTGCATCGGATCGATCGAGCTGGCTTTGACGTCGATGGTGACCCGACCGAAGTCATGGACGCGGGCGAGCCACGCATTCAGCTCCGGTACGGTGCGCACGGTCTGATATTTATCGCGATCGATCCGCGCGCTCTTGGCCGCCTCGGCCCTGGACTCGGCGAGGCTGGCGGGGGTGCCTTTGCTCATCGCCGACTTGTCGGTGCGCGGGTCACCGCCTCTAGAGCTCCCTCCCCCCTTGGTTGGGGATGGGGGGGCTGCGGCGGCACCGTTCGTGGGGCGCCCCCCTCCCTGACCCTCCCCCACAGGGGGGGAGGAAACAGAGGCAGCAGTGCCCGCACCACTCTTCAACTGTTCATCCGCCGACACGTCGGCCGGATCGATGTGCGAATACTCGGCGACGCGGCGCGTCAGCGTGGTGAACTCCATCGCCTTGAGGAAGGCGATCAGCTTGCGCGGATCGGGCTCGTGCACCGCGAGGTCGTCGAGTGGCACATCGAGCACGACCTTGTCGTCGAGCAGCACCAACTGGCGCGAGATCCGCGCCTTCTCGGCGTTCTCGATCAGAGCCTCGCGCCGCTTCGGCTGCTTGATCTCGCCCGCGCGCGTCAGCAGGCCTTCGAGATCGCCATAGTCGGTGATCAACTGCGCGGCGGTCTTGATGCCGATGCCGGGCACGCCCGGCACGTTGTCGGTGGAATCGCCGGCCAGCGCCTGCACCTCGACGACCTTCTCCGGCGGCACGCCGAACTTCTCGATCACCTCGGCGACCCCGATGCGTCGGTCCTTCATCGTGTCGTACATCGTGACGCAGTCGTTGACGAGCTGCATCAAATCCTTGTCGGAGGACACGATGGTGGTGGTGGCGCCGCGCTCGCAGGCAAGCCGCGCATAAGTCGCGATCAGGTCGTCCGCCTCAAAGCCCGACTGCTCCAGGCACGGCAGGTCGAAGGCGCGGACGGCCTCGCGGATCAGCGCGAATTGCGGGATCAGGTCGTCGGGCGCCGGCGGCCGGTGCGCCTTGTAGTCGGCGTAGATCTTGTTGCGGAACGTGACCTCGGACTTGTCGAACACGATGGCCAGATGCGTCGGTCGGTCGGTCTCGGGCATGTCGCGCAGCAGCTTCCACAGCATGTTGCAGAAGCCGAGCACGGCATTGACCTGCAGCCCGTCGGACTTGCGGTTGAGCGGCGGCAGCGCGTGATAGGCGCGGAAGATGTACGACGAGCCGTCGACCAGGAACACATGGTCGCCGTTGGCCGCGCCCTTCGCCAAATTCTTGGCGGCGGCAGGCACAGGGGCGGCGGGCGTAGCGGCGGCTTTCTGGGGAGCTTTGGGCATGGCCGCAATGTAGGGATTTTCGCTCGCATTGACAGCCGTGACGACGCCATGCGCACCGGATTTTTCCGCTCCTCAGTCCGGTCGGACGCAGCGGGTCAGGAACTCCATGACGGCGCGAATGAGGGGCGTGCGCCTGAGGTCGCGATGAACGATGAGCCAGATGTCCCTGCTGATGGCCGCGCCGGCTTCGAAGCGGGTGAGGTCGGGATCATGATCGCCGACAAAATGCGGCAGGGCGGCGAGCCCCAGCCCTGCGCGCGCCGCTGCGGCCTGGCTCTCGAGATCGCTGCTCCGAAACACGATCGGGCGCTGCCCGGCGACCGCCTTCAGCCATTGCTGCTGGGGTGCCGAGTCCATGCTGGCATCATAGGCGATGAATCCGAGCGCATGCTGCGGCGTCTCCTTGAGATAGTGCGGCGCGCCGTAGAGGTTGAAGCCGAAGCGGCCGATCTTGCGTGCGATCAGGCCGGGCTCGTCGGGACGGGACAGTCGCAGAGCGATGTCGGCTTCCCGTCGGTTGAGCGAGGCGCTGCGCTTCTCGCCGATCAGCTTGATGATGATGGCGGGATGCCGCCGGTGCAGCTCGACCAGCCGTGGCGCGATCAGCCTGTTGGCGAGCGTCGGCGGCGCGCTGACCGAGACCTCACCGGCCAGACCGGGACGCGATGCGACCACGGCGCGCTCGATCGCGAACGCGGCCTGCTCCATCGGGCCGGCGGCCGCGGCGAGGCGGCGGCCGTCCTCGGTCAGCTCATAGGCCCGCGCTCGGCGGTCGACCAGCTTCAGCCCGGTGGCCCGTTCCAGGGCCGCGACCCGGCGGGCCACCGTGACATGATCGACGCCGAGACCACGTGCGGCGGCCGACAGCGTGCCCTCGCGGGCCAGCGTCACGAAGTGGTGAAGGTCGGTCCAGTCGATCCGCATGTTCGAATATTCACAATAGGGGAGTCAAATTGAGCAATTCCGCAGAATGCCAACGCTGACCACACTGTCCGGATCAAGGCAAGATGTGTGGAGACGGGCATGGTTGCTATCGTTCGACTGAAGGCACCGGGTGGCGCGGAGAATCTGGTGTTGGAGAATGTTGAGCTGCCGGCGCCGGGCGCCAACGAGATCCGGCTGCGCCACACCGCGATCGGCGTGAACTTCATCGATATCTATCAGCGCAGCGGCCTCTATCCGCTGCCCGATGGAATTCCTGGGGTCGAAGGGGCGGGGATCGTGACGGCGAAAGGCGCGGACGTGACAGAGTTGTCCGTCGGCGACCGCGTCGCCTATGCCGGCGCCCCGGTCGGCGCCTATGCCTCGGAGCGAAATCTGCCCGCCTGGCGCGCGATGCCGCTGCCCGACGCCGTGTCTGAAGCGAGCGCTGCGTCGACCCTGCTGAAAGGCATCACCGCGGTGATGCTGCTCAATCGTACCTATGCCGTCGGAGCCGGAACGACGCTGTTGGTGCACAGTGCCGCCGGCGGGCTCGGCCAGGTGCTGACGCGAATGGCTCGGCTGCGCGGCGCGACCGTCATCGGCACGGTGAGCTCGGAGGCCAAGGCGGAGCTCGCGCGTGCCGCCGGCGCGCGCCATCTGATCGTCGGCCGGGATGCTGACTTTGTCGATGCCGTGAAGCGATTGACCGACGGGCGCGGCGTCGATGTCGCCTACGATGGCGTCGGCGGCAAGACGCTTGCGCAAACGCTCGCCTGCGTCAGGCCGTTCGGGACGGTCGCCAGCATCGGTCAGTCCGGCGGTCCAATTCCAAGCCTTGCCGTCGAGGAGCTGGGGCCGCGCCGCAGCCTGTCGCTGGCACGCCCGAGCGTGATGGCCCATGTCAACGATGTCGCCGACTATCGCAGGGATGCGGCGACGGTTCTCGCCGCGCTCGCCAATGGCGATCTCGTCGGCCACGGCACCGTGTATCCGCTGGCGCGGGTCGTCGAGGCCCATATCGATCTGGAGAGCGGCCGCAGCCGTGGCGCGCTGCTTCTGGTGCCCTGACGGTGACGCTACTCCGCCGGCTGCAACACGGCTCTTGGCTTCGGCGGCGCGATCCAGAATGCGATCGGGCGCTCGAACAGGAAGCGTGCGCCGAGGCGCAACGCGAGGCGCCAGATCGCGAGCGCGCCGAGCACGCCGGCGATGGTCACGAGCAGGGAGATCGTGCCGATGTCGGCGATGGCGCCCGTCTTCAGCAACAAGGTGCGGGTCGCCGCCATCGGCAGGAAGAAGGCGAGATAGATCACGATCGAATGCTCGCCGCAGAACCGCAATGCGTTGAGGAGCTGCGCGCGCGCCAGCAGCGTGCCGGCGACGATGATGGCGACGGCGCCGGCATAGCCGAGCATGAGGGAGGCAGCCGGCCATTCGCTGACACCGAGGTTCACCAGCGACTGGTTGATCACCGCCCAGGCGAGCAGGCCGACGATGGCGAGCATCGGCTGCGCCCGCGCGCGATTCGACAGCGCGAAGATGGCAGGCGCGAACAGATAGCCCGAATAGATGTAGACGAAGCGGGCGCAGAATTCGTCGATCACGGTCCAGCCGGTGACGATGTGCGCCATTTCGAGGCCGGCCGCGATGCCCCAGATCACCGGCGCCGACAGCTTTCGTGTCAGTTTGATGACGACGAAGAAGATCGGCAGCAGATAGATGAACCACAGCGTGCCGAACGGCTCGATGAAGGATTCCAGGTACAGGTAGCCGGCGTGCGGCCAGCCGGACGCGGCGGCGAAGCCGGGCGCCTTGAAGCCGAACTGGATGGTCACCCACAGCACGTAGAAGTAGGCGAAATGCACCACCTTGCGGTCGAGATAGGTACGCCAGTCCCGGTCGATCACCAGTGGCAGAAACAGGCCGGAAATCAGGAAGAAGTCGGGCATCCGGAACGGCTTGGCGAAGGCGACGACGGCGTGCATGAAGCCGGTCTCGCCGGCGGCGAGCTCGACGCCGAGCACCGAGTGCATCATCACCACCATGATGATGCAGATACCCTTGGCGTAGTCCACCCAGTCGATGCGCGTCTCGGTTCCGGCCGTTTTCGGCGTACCATTCGCGGTCATGCTGTCCCTCTTTGGCGCGGAGCTGCCGCATTGTCGGGCAGAGCCGTTAATACTCCTCCTTGTCATCCAAACGTCATGCCGTTTTCTAAATTCCCCTTGAACCGCAAATGGTTTAAGACGCGAAAGTATTAACCTTGAAGGATGGGTTTCGATGCGAATTGCGATGATCGGCACGGGCTATGTGGGTCTGGTGTCCGGTGCCTGCTTCGCCGATTTCGGTCACCAGGTGACCTGCGTGGACAAGGACGAGAGCAAGATCGCCGCGCTGCATCGCGGAGAAATCCCGATCTTCGAGCCCGGCCTGGATGCGCTGGTCGCGGCCAACGTCAAGGCCAAGCGGCTCGATTTCACCACCGACCTCAAGCAGCCGGTCGCGGAGGCCGACGCCGTTTTCATCGCGGTTGGTACGCCGTCGCGGCGCGGCGACGGACACGCCGACCTCACCTACGTCTATGCCGCCGCGCGCGAGATCGCGGCCTCGCTCACCGGCTTCACCGTGGTTGTGACGAAGTCGACGGTGCCGGTCGGCACCGGCGACGAGGTCGAGCGCATCATCCGCGAGACCAATCCGACGGCCGATGTCGTCGTCGCCTCCAATCCGGAATTCCTGCGCGAGGGTGCTGCGATCCGCGATTTCAAATGGCCGGATCGCATCGTCGTCGGCACCGCGGACGAGCGTGGCCGCAAGGTGCTCGGCGACATCTATCGCCCGCTGTCGTTGAACCAGGCGCCGATGATGTACACCGAGCGCCGCACCGCCGAGCTGATCAAATACGCCGCCAATGCGTTCCTCGCCACCAAGATCACCTTCATCAACGAGGTCGCCGATCTCGCCGAGAAGGTCGGCGCCGACGTGCAGGAGGTGGCGCGCGGCATCGGTCTCGACAACCGCATCGGCTCCAAGTTCCTGCATGCCGGTCCGGGCTTCGGCGGTTCGTGCTTCCCGAAGGACACGCGTGCGCTGATCAAGATCGCGCAGGACTACGACACGCAGCTGCGCATCGTCGAATCCGTGCTGGCGGTGAACGACAACCGCAAGCGCGCGATGGCGCGCAAGGTGGCGCATGCCGTCGGCGGCAATCTGCGCGGCAAGACGGTCGCGGTGCTCGGCCTCACCTTCAAGCCGGAGACCGACGACATGCGCGAGGCACCGTCGATCCCGCTGGTGACCGGTCTGCTCGACATGGGCGCCAAGGTCCGCGCGCATGATCCCGTCGGCATCGAGCAGGCCAAGAAGGAGCTGCCGGAGATCGCCTACTACGACGATCCCTATGAGTGCGCGACCGGCGCCGATGCGATGGTGCTGGTCACCGAGTGGGTGCAGTACCGCGCCATGGATCTCGATCGCCTCAAGGAGGTGATGGCTCATCCGGTCGTCGTCGACTTGCGCAATGTCTACCGCCCCGACGAGATGGCCGCCCACGGCTTCGTCTACGAGAGCGTCGGCAGGCCGTCGGTGAAGGGCGGTTGACATGGCATTGTCATACCCCGCGCAGGCGGGGTATCCAGTACGCCCGATCTTCGTGATCCGCGAGATTTGCGCTTACTGGATCATCCGCCTTCGCGGGTGATGACGGGTTACTGCTATTGCCCCTTCGCTTCGACACACCGCTGCCCATCGATGCCGTGCTGGACGAACTGTCCGGCACGCTCGAACGCAGCAACACCGCCGTGCTGGTGGCGCCGCCCGGCGCCGGCAAGACCACGCGGGTGCCGCTGGCCTTGCGTGATGCAGTCTGGGTTGGGGACAAGAAGATCATCGTGCTGGAGCCGCGCCGGATCGCGGCCCGCGCCTCGGCCGAGCGCATGGCGAAGTCGCTCGGCGAGCGCGTAGGCGACACCGTCGGCTATCGCGTGCGCTTCGGCTCGAAGGTCTCGCGCGCGACCCGCATCGAGGTCGTCACCGAGGGCATCTTCACCCGGCAGATCCTCGATGATCCCGAACTGACCGGCGTCGCTGCCGTGCTGTTCGACGAATTCCACGAGCGCTCGCTCGACGCCGATCTCGGCCTCGCATTGGCGCGCGATGCGCAGCAGGGGCTGCGCGAGGATCTCCGTATCCTCGTGATGTCGGCGACGCTCGACGGCGCCCGCGTCGCCAGACTGCTCGGCAATGCGCCGGTGGTCGAGAGCGAGGGCCGCGCCTATCCGGTCGAGACCCGTTATGTCGGCCGCAAGCCGGATGCGCCGGTCGAGCGCCAGATGGCCGAGACCATCGCCAGCGCGCTGCGCGCCGATGCCGGCTCCGTGCTCGCCTTCCTGCCGGGCGCGGCCGAGATCCGGCGTACCCAGACCATGCTCGCAGAGCGCGTTCATGATGCCAGCGTTGAGATCGTGCCGCTGTTCGGCGCACTCGATTCCGCCGTCCAGGACCGCGCCATCTCGCCCGCCCCGAAAGGGCAGCGCAAGGTGGTGCTGGCGACCTCGATTGCCGAGACTTCGCTGACCATCGAAGGCGTCCGCATCGTGGTCGATTCCGGTCTCGCCCGGGTGCCGCGCTACGAGCCGGACATCGGCCTCACCAGGCTGGAGACGGTGCGGGCTTCGCGCGCCGCTGTCGATCAGCGCCGCGGCCGCGCCGGCCGCACCGAGCCTGGCGTCTGCTACCGGCTATGGGACGAGCCGCAGACGGCCTCGCTGGCGGCCTATACGCAGCCGGAAATCCTCAGCGCCGACCTGTCCTCGCTGGTGCTCGACCTGGCGCAATGGGGTGTCAATGACCCCTCCGCGCTGAGCTTCCTCGATCCGCCGCCGCAACCGGCTTGGAAGGAGGCAAGGGACCTGCTGCGCGAGCTCGATGCGCTCGATGCCGATGGCAGGCTGACCAACGAGGGCCGGCGGCTGCGGGCGCTGGCGCTGCCGCCGCGGCTGGCGCGGATGATCGTCGATGCCGCCGACCACGGCGCGGCGGCGCAGGCCGCCGACATCGCCGCCATCCTGACCGAGCGCGGGCTGGGCGGCGACAGCGTTGATCTCGAGGTGCGGCTCGATCAGTTCCGCCGCGACCGCTCGCCGCGCGCGCAAAGTGCCCGCGACCTTGCGCGGCGGTGGGCGCAGCAGGTGTCGTCCGCGTCCGCCCGCGCCGGAGACGCGGACATCTCCACCGGCCTGATGCTCGCCTTCGCCTTTCCCGACCGGGTCGCGCGCAATCGCGGCAATGGCAGCTTCGTGCTCGCCAATGGCCGCGGCGCCGCCGTCGACCCCGCCTCGTCGCTGGCGCGCGTGCCGTATATCGCGGTCGGTGAGCTGACGGGAACGGCGGCCAGCGGCCGCATCCTGCTGGCGGCGCCGCTGGCGATCGAGGATATCGAGCGGCATTTTGCTGCACATATCGAAGCGAGAGACGAGGTCAGCTTCGATCAAAACGCGATGGCGTTGCGGGCGCGCCGCCGGCGCAAGCTGCATGCGATCACCATGGCGGATGCGCCAGTCGCGCTGACGCCGTCGGAGGAGACCGCGCGCATCTTCGCGGAAGGGATCTGCGCGGCCGGGCTCGACCGGCTGCCCTGGTCGAAGGCCGCCAGGCAGTGGCGTGACCGCGTCACCTTCCTGCGCAAGGCGGAAGGCGACAGTTGGCCGGACCTGTCGGAGGCGGGCCTGGCCGAGCGGCGCGAGGACTGGCTGGTGCCGCTGCTCGCCGACAAGACCTCGCTCAAGGACATATCGCCCGGCGACGTCTCCGACGCCGTGATGGCGCTGCTGCCCTGGGATCTCCGCGCACGGCTCGACCGGGAGGCGCCGACCCATTTCGAGGCGCCGACCGGCACCATGCTGGCGATCGACTACGAGGCCGAGCAGGGGCCCACCATCGCGGTGCGGCTGCAGGAGCTGTTCGGCCTGAACGTCCATCCCTCGATCGCGCGCGGCGCGGTGCCCCTGGTGCTGGAGCTGCTGTCGCCGGCGCAGCGGCCGGTGCAGGTGACGCGCGATCTGCCCGGCTTCTGGCGCGGCTCCTATGCCGCGGTCCGCACCGACCTGCGCGGCCGCTATCCGCGCCATCCCTGGCCCGACGATCCGGCCCATGCCGAGCCGACCCGGCGGGCCAAGCCGCGGGGGACGTAGCTCATGCAAATTGTACCGCCGCCGTCGTTGTCGTTAACGCTTCACTCATCGTTTTCGCCAAAATGGCGGCGGCAGCCGGTCACTCGCAGTCGCCCGTCAGCGGCTTTGATGGTCAAATCGGTTGCGGGGTAAAGTCGGGCGTTTGCGTCATGCGTAACATAATGATCTTCGCGGCCGTTCTCGTCGGTCTCGGCACCTTCATGGCGCAACTGGCCGATCGCCTGACCCCCGCGTCGGCATCCGCGACGCCGTCCGCGCGGGTTGCCACGGCGGAACCGTCTGCTGCGGGCCAGCGCAGCCTGAGCATTCCGACCGACCGCCGCGGTCACTTCCGCGCCGACGGCCGCATCGACGGCCAGCGCATCAGCTTCATGGTCGATACCGGCGCCTCGATGGTCGCGCTGAACGAGAGCTCGGCCGCCCGTTTCGGCCTGCGTCCGGCGCGCGGCGACTACACCGCCACCGTGACCACGGCCAACGGCACCGTGAAGGCCGCCCGGGCCAGGCTTGCGATGGTCGAGCTCGGCGAGCTCACCGTGCGTGACGTCGATGCCCTGGTGCTGCCCGATACGGCGCTGTCGGAGAATCTGCTCGGCCTGTCCTTCCTGTCCAAGCTGAAGCGTTTCGCCTACGCCAACGGCCAGATGGTGCTGGAGCAGTAGGCTGCACCGAAGCGGAATGTTGTTTCGCGCGTCACCGGCCCCCACATACCGGCAGGCAGGCCGATCCCGAGTCGCAGTCATTGAATAGTTCGTCGGGTGGCCTGCTCGAGCGGTCCTGCCCGATTGTTGCCTGCATTCCTCTGCCTTCTGACACTGTTGTCTGACGTCGTGCTAAGCACGAATGCCTTCTTCCATTGATGTGATATTGCCGAGGCCGTCTCCTGATGTTTCCGAAACCCAAGCCCGTCCTGGTTCCCAATACCTACGCCTTCGAATCCGAGCCGATGGTGAAGCCGACGGGCTTCCGCGAATATGACGCGCGTTGGCTGTTCAACAAGGAGATCAATCTGATGGGGGTGCAGGCGCTCGGCATGGGGCTGGGCGCGCTGATCGCCGAACGCGGCGTCAAGCAGGAGATCGTGACCGGGCACGATTTCCGCGGCTACTCCGCCTCGATCAAATACGCCCTGATCTCGGGCCTGATGGCCGCCGGCTGCAAGGTGCATGACATCGGCCTTGCCGTGACGCCGATGGCCTATTTCGCCCAGTTCGACCTCGACGTGCCCTGCGTCGCCATGGTGACCGCCTCGCACAACGACAACGGCTGGACCGGCGTGAAGATGGGGGCCAACCGCCCGCTCACCTTCGGCCCCGAGGAGATGACCCGGCTCAAGGAGATCGTGCTCGAGGCCGCGTTCAAGAATGGCAGCGGCGGCTCCTATCAGTTCCATGAGAATTATCCGGCGCGCTACATCGCCGACCTCACCAGCCGTCCCAAGCTGAAGCGCAGGCTGAAGGTGGTCGCGGCCTGCGGCAACGGCACCGCGGGCGCGTTCGCGCCGCAGGTGCTGGAGGCGATCGGCTGCGAGGTTGTCCCGCTCGACACCGAGCTCGATCACACCTTCCCGAAATACAATCCCAATCCCGAAGACATGGAGATGCTGCACGCCATCCGCGATGCCGTGCTCGCGCACGAGGCCGATGTCGGCCTCGGCTTCGATGGCGACGGCGATCGCTGCGGCGTGGTCGACAATACCGGCGAGGAGATCTTCGCCGACAAGGTCGGCGTGATGCTGGCGCGCGACATGTCGGCGATCCACAAGGACGCGCAGTTCGTCGTCGACGTGAAGTCAACCGGCCTGTTCATGACCGATCCGGTGCTGCAGGCGCAGGGCGCAAAGACCGCCTACTGGAAGACAGGCCATTCCTACATGAAGCGCCGCACCAACGAGCTCGGTGCGCTCGCCGGCTTCGAGAAGTCGGGCCACTTCTTCTTCAACCGCCCGTTCGGGCGAGGCTATGACGACGGTCTGGTCTCGGCGATCGCGATCTGCGAGATGCTCGACCGGGCGCCGGGCAAGTCGATGGCCGACCTGAAGAACGCGCTGCCAAAGACCTGGTCGTCGCCGACCATGTCGCCGCATTGTGGCGACGAGGTCAAATACGGCGTCGCCGACGCTGTCGTGAAGCACTTCCAGGCGCTGCAGCAGCAGGGCGGCAAGGTGGCGGGGCAGAAGATCCGCGATCTCGTCACCGTCAACGGCGTCCGCGTCACCGTCGAGGACGGCAGCTGGGGTCTGGTGCGAGCGTCATCCAACAAGCCCGAGCTTGTGGTCGTGGTCGAAAGCCCGGTGTCCGAGCGGCGCATGCACGACATGTTCGAGGCGGTCAACGAGGTGCTGCGGACGCATCCCGAAGTCGGCGCCTACAACCAGACGATCTGAGGCCGCGCTGATGATGTCCCGCTAGGGCGCTGATCCCATCCTATTCGATGGGATCAAGCGGCCCTCAGGGAGCTCAGGAACTGATCGACCTCGGATTTGAGCCGGGTCGATTGCGAGGTGAGTCCGGTCGCGGACTCCAGCAGGCGCGAGGCGGCGCTGCCGGTCTCGTCGGAGGCACGGGTCACGCTGCCCATGCTTTGGCTGACCAGCCGCGTGCCTTCGGCCGCCTGCTGCACGTTGCCGGAAATTTCTCCGGTGGCGAGGCCCTGCTGCTCGACCGCGGTGGCGATCTCCTTGGAGATGTCGTCGATCTCGGCAATCGTTCCCCCGATCGCCTGGATGGCGGAGACGGCGTCACCCGTTGCGCTCTGGATGCTCTGCACCTGGCTGGAAATTTCCTCGGTGGCCTTCGCGGTCTGGTTGGCGAGCGCCTTGACCTCGCTTGCCACGACGGCAAAGCCCTTGCCGTGCTCGCCGGCGCGCGCCGCCTCAATGGTGGCGTTCAGCGCCAGCAGGTTGGTCTGGCTGGCGATCGTCTGGATCAGCGTCACCACCTCGCCGATCTTCTGAGTGCCGGCAGCCAGGCTCGCGACCACCGTGTTGGTGCGGCGAGCTTCGTCCGCCGCTTTCGCGGCGATCTCCGCCGACCGCGTCACCTGCTGTGAGATACTGTTGATCGACGCAGTCAGCTCTTCCGTTGCGGCAGCGACCGTCTCGACATTGGTCGACGCCTGTTGCGAGGCGCCGGCCGCGGCCGACGTCTGGCGCGAGGACTCCGCGCTGCTCCGGCTCATCGACGAGGACAGGCTCTGCATCTCGTTGGCGGCGACGGCCACCGCCTCGACGATGCCGCCGATCTTGCGCTCGAAGCCTTCTGCGAGCTCGCGACGGGCAAGATCGGCCTGCTGCTTGACGCGTTGCTCGGCCTCGAACCGCTCGGCGGTGGCGCGCGCCTCGGCAGCGATCGCCGATTCGGCTTCTGCGGTCTTGCGCGCGCTGGTTTCGAACAACTGCGTCAGCTTGAGCGCAAGGGCGATGAGAACACCGGCCTCGATCAGCAGGATGACCGCATGCAGCACAACGCGGCCGAAATCAGCGCCGCCCGGGTAGATCGCTGCAGGAAAGACGAAGTTCAGGACCAGATGGTGAAGCGCGACGGCGACGGTGCCGGCCAGGATCGGCCGGTAGTCGCAATATGCGACCAGACAGGCGAGCGCGGCGAAGAAATACATGTGCATGTCGATCTGCCAGGCATGTCCGGACATCTGGTAGACAAGCACAGATACACCGCCCATGACGGCGACCGCGACCGTGAGCTGGGTCGACAAGGTGTCGCCGGCGCTGCGCCAGGAAAGGGTCGCCACCACCGCCATGACGACCATGAGCATGGTCGGCATCAGCCAGTCGCCGCGCGACAGCCCGATGATGAGGGAGAGCGGAACGTGAACCCAGAGTACCGCCAGCAGAAGCTTGCTGGTTGTGTGCCGGAGGGTTGCCAGATCGCTGGTCTCGACGTTCATTTCCGATTCCCCCAAAGAGATCATTTTGCAAGGCAGGCGGAGACCGCCTGCGGATCGATGATGAGCCAGGCTCCGGCCTCGCGCAGCCGCGCCGAGCCGTCGTGTTCGCCGGGACGAACGACCAGCAGCGATGAAATGGTCGTTGTGCGCACGAGCGCGGCGTCAGCCGAGGCCGCAGCGAGCATCGCGTGTTGCGCGCTCCACCAAGGTGGGAAAGCGACGGCCACGATTTCGCTCCCCGCGCGCACTTGGAGTGACAGCGCTGCTACCGCGACAAAGCTCGCGATCAGAAGCGCCGTGGCATTGAGCCACGGGCGCGAAGACTGAGGTATGGTTGCACCGGACGTCATCACATCCAAGAATAGAGGGATGGGAATAACTTCCGGTAAACGTTCGTTAGGGATGACGACTGGAGTTCGGGACGCCGGCGCTGCAACGTCCAAGCGGCCGGAATGCTCGGTTCAGACCGGCGGCACCGGCAGCGCCGTCACCGACTTGATCTTCTCCATGGCGAAGCGCGAGGTGACGTTCTTCAGGGGCACCGCGCTGATCAGCTTCTTGTAGAAGACATCGTAGCTCTGCATGTCCGCAACGACGACGCGCAGCATGTAGTCAACGTCGCCGGCCATCCGGTAGAACTCCATCACCTCCGGCATCGAGCTGACCGCCTCGGCGAATTTGCGCAGCCAGGCCTCGGAATGGTCGGCACTCTCCACCGACACGAACACGGAGATGCCGAGCCCGATCTTGTTCTGATCGACCAGGGCCACCCGGCGCAGGATCACGCCATCGGCCTCCAGCCGCTGGATGCGCTTCCAGCACGGTGTCGACGACAATCCGACCCGATCGCCGATCTCGGCGACGGAGAGCGATGCGTCCTCCTGCAGGACCATCAGAATCTTGCGGTCAATGGCATCGAGCCGGCGATTGGCCTCGGAGCCTTGGGCGGCGACATCGGTCATGGAGAAACTTGTTCCATAGGAAGGCTGTAAAACCCTCATATAGAGAAAATCGTTCCAAGGCAAGGATCGGCCGTTCAGCCCTTTGCGGCCGGGTCTGGCCGTTTCCGCAGAGGGCCGGGCTGGTTTCTTGTTACCGCTCGTCGTTCTCCTTCAGCCAGCGGCCGACCAGATGATGAGCAATGGCGAACGGATGCGGTCCCGCCAAGCCGTCCGGATGCTGCCGCAGCAGCATCTGCCGGGCCTCGTCGCGGCTGAACCAGCGCACGTCCTCGAGCTCGGTGCGGTCGATGACGATGTCTTCGTTGAGCGCTCGGGCGCTGCAACCGATCATCAACGACGACGGATAGGGCCAAGGCTGGGTCATGTAATAGGTCACGTCGGTACAGCGAATGCCCGATTCTTCGAACACCTCGCGCCGGACGGCGTCCTCGATCGTCTCAGCCGCCTCGACGAAGCCGGCGAGGCAGGAATACATGCCGGCCGGAAACTGCTTCTGCCGCCCGAGCAGGCACTTGTCGCCCGAGGCGACCAGCGAGATCACGACCGGATCGGTGCGCGGGAAATGCTCCGTCTTGCAGCTTGGGCATTCGCGCTTCCAGCCGCCCTCGCGCATCGCGGTCTTGGCGCCGCAATTTGCGCAGAAGCCGTGGCGCTGATGCCATGATACCAGGGACTTCGCCATCGCGATCGTCGCCAACTGGTCGACGGGGATCGCGCCCTGCATCGCCACCCCGCGCAGCTCGGTGACCGCCACATCGTCGCGCCCGGCGAGCTTCTCGACGGCCGCCGGCGAGATGCCCATGCCGAACACCGCCGCGCCGTCCTGCAGCCCGAGGAAGATCGTTCCCGGATTGGCACCGAATTTCAGCGCCTCGTCGATCGACAGCAGCGCGCGCAGCTTGTCGCCCTCGCGCTTCAGCACCAGCGAATCGCGATGCACGACATAGGCCCGCGTCGACGGCTTGCTCTCGAAGCCGAGCAGCCTCTCGTCATGGAAGCGCAGATGGGCGGCGCGATCGATCGGATGGCCGACGAAGGCCGGCTTGCCCAACGGAAACAAGTCGAATGGCGACATCTCTCACCCTAGCCAGATCTTGCGCCTGATAGCGCTGATGAACTGCTGCACCTCCTGCGCATCGTGGGGCACAGCGGGCGCGGCGCCCCACACCGGTCGCGGCCAGGCCACGTCACTTGTGCGTCGCGCGATGATGTGGACGTGCAACTGCGGCACCATGTTGCCGAGCGCGGCGACGTTGAGCTTGTCGCATTTGGTGATCTCTTTGAGCGCGCGTGACGCCCGCGTGATCTCGGTCATCAGCTGCGCCTGCGCGACCTCGTCGAGATCGATGATCTCGACCGCGCCCTCGCGCCGCGGCACCAGCAGCAGCCAAGGATAGTTCGCGTCCTTGATCACCAGCACGCGGGACAGCGGCAGGTCGCCAATGTCGATCGTATCCTTCGCAAGTTGCGGATGCAGCGACCAGGCTGATTCGGGCATGCGGCGGTTCCTGGCGGATGGTCAGGTGGGGAGCTCGCGGGCACCTAAAGCCTTTCCGAGCTGCGGCACAAGCCCGCGGGGCGGTAGACTAGGCCGGCGAAGCTCGCGCTTGCTTTCCGGACCATTTGGCCCCAAATAGGCAGCGGGAGATTGGCGGTGGACGAGCCACTCGCCAACCGGGTCAGGTCCGGAAGGAAGCAGCCCTAACGAGGTCCGGATCGGGTCGCTCGTCAGTCTCCTACCTGTTTTCTCGAGCGAATCGCGCAAAGATGGCGGGGACCCCGCGCAGGGCGGGCGCTCGACCGCGCTCCGGCTGATTGCGTCGACGATCGCGATCGATGCCGGCCTGGAATGCTCACTTGCGGATCGCTCGATGACCGACGCTGGCGCCCCACCTGTTCCGCCTGACAGCGCCGACGCTCCCGCCAAGCCCTACCGGGTGCTGGCGCGCAAATACCGCCCCTCCAGCTTCGCAGATCTGATCGGCCAGGAGGCCGTGGTGCGCACCGTCTCGAACGCGTTCGAGACCGGCCGGATTCCGCAGGCCTGGATTCTGACCGGCGTCCGCGGCGTCGGCAAGACGACCACCGCCCGCATTCTCGCCCGCGCATTGAATTACGAGCTGCCGGACGGCTCGGTGAAGGGGCCGACCATCCATATGCCGGTGCTCGGCACCCATTGCCAGGCGATCATGGAAAGCCGGCACATGGACATCCTCGAGATGGACGCGGCGTCCCACACCGGCGTCGATGACGTCCGCCAGATCAATGACAGCGTCCGCTATGCGCCGGCCAGCGCGCGCTACAAGGTCTACATCATCGACGAAGTCCACATGCTGTCGACAGCGGCGTTCAACGCCTTCCTGAAGACCTTGGAGGAGCCGCCGGAGCACGCCAAGTTCGTGTTTGCGACCACCGAGATCCGCAAAGTGCCGGTGACGGTGCTGTCGCGCTGCCAGCGCTTCGATCTGCGCCGCGTCGAGGCCGACGTGCTGATGAAGCATCTTTCGGGCATCGCGACCAAGGAAGGCGTGACGATCGAGCCCGAGGCGCTCGGCATCATCGCGCGCGCCGCCGAAGGCTCGGTGCGCGATTCGTTGTCGCTGCTCGATCAGGCGATCGCGCACAGCGCCGGCGAGGTCCGCGCCGATGATGTCCGTCAGATGCTGGGCCTCGCCGACCGCACCCGCGTGATCGACCTGTTCCACCATCTCGCCAGCGGCGACATCGCCGCCGCCTTCAAGGAATTCCGCGAGCAATATGACGTCGGCGCCGACCCCGTTGTCGTGCTGTCGGATCTGGCCGAGTTCGTGAACTTCGTCACCCGGGTGAAGGTCGTGCCGGCCACGGCCGACAACGTCGCCTTCAGCGAGACCGAGCGGCTGCGCGCGCGCGACTTCGCCACCAAGCTGTCGATGCGGGTGCTGTCGCGGATGTGGCAGATGCTACTCAAGGGCATCGCCGAGACCCAAGGTGCGACGCGCCCGGCCGCCGCCGCGGAAATGGTGCTGGTACGGATTGCCTACGCGGCCGATCTGCCGACGCCCGACGAAGCCATTCGGATGATCGACCAGAGCGGCGGCGGATCTCCCGTTGTCACGAACGGCGGCGGAGCGCGTGCTGCGCCGGCATCCACCATGAGCGCGGGAACGCCGCCTGTGATGACGTCGGCGCCGATGCAGGCGCCGCGCGCGCAAGGCCCGACGCTCGCCGCGGTCGGCGGTTCGATGCGCCCGCAGGCGATGTCGTCACAGCCGGCGCCGGCAACACAGGACCAGCCCGCGCTACGCATCGCGAGCTTTCAGGAACTCGTCGCGCTGGCCGGCAAGAATCGTGACCTGATCACCAAGAGCGCGCTGGAGATGGACGTGCGGCTGGTCCGCTTCGAAGAGGGACGGCTGGAGATCGCGCTGGAACGGACGGCGCAGCGCTCGCTTGTCTCAGACCTCGGCCGCAAGCTGGAAGACTGGACCGGGCGGCGCTGGACGGTGATCGTTTCCAACGAGCCGGGTCAGGCGACCTTGCGCGAGCAGAATCTGCGCGCCAAGAGCGAGCGAGAGGCGGCGGCGGAGGCCGATCCGCGCGTACAGGAGATCCTGGCGCGGTTCCCGGGCACCAAGGTGGTCGAAGTGCGCCGGCTCGCCCCCGAGCCGCCCGAATCGGACGCCAGTGCTGTCGAGCCGCCCGACGAGTCCGACGATGATGATTTCTAGAGCATGATCCGGAAAAGTGGAAAACGGTTTTCCTCGCGACAAACGCCAAAGGCGTTTGCGCGGAGATCATGCTCAACCAGATGGCTGATGATGAGGTGCTCCGATGGCTGACTTTCTCGGCATGATGAAACAGGCGGCGCAGCTGCAGACGAAGATGCAGGAGATGCAGGAGGAACTCGGCAACGTCGAGGTCGAGGGCATCTCGGGCGGCGGTCTGGTTGCCGTGCGCATGACCGCCAAGATGGACGTGAAGAGCATCAAGATCGATCCGTCGCTACTCAAGCCGGAGGAGGCCGAGATCCTGGAGGACCTGCTGGTCACCGCGCATGGCGATGCGCGGCGCAAGGCGGAAGCCGCGATGCAGGAGAAGATGCAGGCCATCACCGGCAAGCTCGGCCTGCCGCCCGGCTTCGGTTTTGGTTAGTTGACCTGATGACATTCGTGAACTGATGGCCGTCGCTGGTCCTGAGATCGAACGCCTGATCCAGCTGCTCGCGCGCCTGCCCGGCCTCGGGCCGCGTTCGGCGCGGCGCGCCGCCCTGCATCTGATCAAGAAGCGCGAGGCGCTGATGGTGCCGCTTGCCTCGGCGCTGCAGGTCGCGATCGATCGCATCCAGGTCTGCAAGACCTGCGGCAACATCGATACGCAGAATCCCTGCGCGGTGTGCACCGATCCGCGGCGTGATCCCGCGATGATCGTCGTCGTCGCCGATGTCGCCGACCTCTGGGCGCTGGAGCGCGCCAAGGCCTCGAACGGCCGCTATCACGTGCTCGGCGGCACCTTGTCGCCGCTCGACGGAGTCGGTCCGCAGGATCTCACCATCGACGCGCTGGTGCAGCGCGCGCATGCGCCGGAGGTGCAGGAGATCATCCTCGCTCTGAACGCGACGGTCGACGGCCAGACGACGGCGCACTACATCACCGACCTCCTGCAGGAGGCGAACGTCAAGGTCACGCGGCTGGCGCATGGCGTGCCGGTCGGCGGCGAGCTCGACTATCTCGACGAAGGCACGCTCTCGGCCGCGATGCGGCAGCGGACCTTGTTCTAAGCACAGACGGAAGTGAATTGATGACGAAACGCGGATTCGGCAAACGGCTGGCTTTGGGCGCGATTCTGGCGGCACTCTCGGCGCCGTCGGTGCTGGCGCAGCAAAGCGAGGCACCGCAGAAGGCGGGGCGTCCGCTCAATGCCGGTGACGTGCTGTCGGGCGAGCTGACGGCGCTGAAGCTGAAAGGCGCCAAATCGGGCCAGCCCTCCGCCGCCTATCAGATCACCAGCGAGCCGCGCCGCCTGCCGCCGCCGAGCGGGTTGTGCAATCTCGAGACCGGACCGGAGACGTTCCAGCTCGTCACCGCGAACACGGCGCAGGCCTCGCAGCTCAAGGGCCTGCTCGGCAAGCAGATCGCGGTCAAGGTCGACGAGATCGCCTGCGCCCAGGATGCGGGGCAGATGAGCGAGGCGGTCGTGACCAAGTGGAGCTTGGTGAAGCGGTGACACTTGGGACGCTGCGAGCGCCGCCTCCTGACTTCTGCAGTCATCGCCCGGCTCGACCGGGCGATCCAGTACGCCGCGGCCCCTCGGTGGATAGCTGACGTCTCTGGAATACTGGGTCACCCGCCTTCGCGAGTGACGACAGTTGACGGTGAGGCGGCAGCTACAACTTCACCGGCCCCAAATCATCGAAATGCCCACGCCGTTGCAGCCAAGCGAGCAGCACGAGGCTCGGGATCGCGACGAGCACGCAGATGACGAAGAATGCAGGCCAGCCGGTCGCTTTCGCCACATAGCCCGCGCCCGATGACAGATAGGTTCGTCCAACCGCGGCGAGCGCGGTGAGCAGCGCATATTGGGTCGCGGTGTGCAGCGGGTTCTGGCACAGCGCAGAGAGATAGGCGACGAAGATCACGGTGCCGATCGCGCTGGTGAGGTTCTCCGCAGAGATCGCCAGCGCCAGCGCCCACTGATTGACGCCGACGATGGCGAGCCATGAGAACGACAGGTTGGCCAGCGCCTGCACGATGCCGCCGATCCACAGGCTGATGGCGAGCGAATAGCGCCGCGCGACGAAGCCGCCGGCAAAGCCGCCGGCGAGCGTGGCGGCGAGGCCGACGCCTTTCACGATCGCGGCGTAGTCGACCTTGCTGAAACCGAGATCGATCACGAACGGCGCGGTCATCGTGCCGGAGAAGGCGTCAGTGAACTTGAACAGCACGACGAAGGCGAGCGCCGTGAGCGCATCACGTCGGCCGAGGAACTCGACGAAGGCTCCGGCAGCCGCATGCATCACGCGGGTGAGCGCAGTGTCCGCACCCATCGCGGCCTCCGCCTGCTGCGACTGGGCCGGCTCGGTCGCCGCGAGGGCCGTGATCGTGCCGATCAGCACCAGTCCGGCCATCGCAACATAGCCCCACATCCAGGACGACGGACGCGTCAGCCCCGAGGTCTCGAATGCACTGACCACCACCAGTGCGCCGGCGGTCGAGACCAGCATGCCGATGCGGTAGGCGGCGACATACGCCGCCATGCCCGCGGCCTGCTCACTCTCCGGCAGGCTCTCGACGCGGAAGGCATCGACCACGATGTCCTGGGTCGCCGACATCGCGGCGACCAGCAGCGCGGCCAGCGCCACCATGAACGGCGCGTGCGCCGGGTCGGTCAACGCCAGCAGCAGGATGGCGGCGATCAGCAGCAGTTGCGCGAACACCAGCCAGCCGCGCCGCCGCCCGAAGGCGCGCGTCAGCAGCGGCACGTGCAGCGCGTCGACAAGCGGCGCCCAGAGGAATTTCAGCGTGTAGGGCGTGCCGACGAGCGCGAATAGCCCGATGGTCCCGAGGTCGACGCCGAGTTCGCGCATCCAGATCTGCAAGGTCGAGCCGGACAGGGCCAGCGGCAGCCCCGACGAAAATCCGAGGAACAGCACCACGAGCACGCGCGGCTGCAGATAGACGGCCATGCTCTCGCGCCAGGTGGGGGCTTTTGGCGCAGCCTCGGGCTTTGCGCCGGTCGCGGTGATGTCGGAAGAAGCCTCAGGTACGGTCATGGATGGGTGGTAGCAGATTTGCGCAAGAAACGCTCTCCATCTCAGCTGTCATCGTCCGCGAGCCGGGCGATGACAGTCTTGGCAAAATTCAAGCTGCGACAAGGGCGAGCTACCCAATCACTCCCCCGCCTGCACGCGTCCCGCCAGCGGAAACAAATCCGGCGCGGTGCCCGTAGCTGGCGCGATGCGTGGCGACTCCACCGGCGTGTCCTGTTTGCTGAAGTCGAGCTCCTCGATCCGCGCGGCGCGCTTCTCGATCTTGTCGGCCGAGATGAGGATCTGGCGGATGTCCTCGCCGACATCGCCGAAATGCTTCTGCAGCTTGAGCACGCGCTCGCGCAGGCGGCCGAGATCGTCCCCGAGATGGATCACCTCGTTGCGGATCTGGTCGGCGGCGTCGCGGATGCGTGCGTCCTTCATGATCTGCTGCATGACCTGGATCGCGAGCATCAGCAGCGACGGCGACACCAGCACGACGCGCGCGCGATACGCTTTCTGGATGACGTCGTCGAAGCCATCATGGATCTCGGCATAGACCGATTCCGACGGCACGAACATCAGCGCGGTGTCCTGCGTCTCGCCGACCACCAGATATTTCTCCGCGATGTCGTTGACGTGACGCAGCACGTCGGTACGCAGGCGCTGTGCGGCGGTGCGCTTCTCCTCGTCCGTCTCCGCATCATGCAGCGCGGTCACGGCTTCCAACGGAAACTTGGCGTCGATGCACAGCGGTCGCGCGTCGGGCAGGAACACGACGCAGTCCGGCCGCTTGCCGCTGGCGAGCGTGTACTGGAACGCGTAGCTGCCCTTCGGCAGTCCGTCCTGCACGATCGCCTCCATCCGCGCCTGGCCGAACGCGCCGCGCGACTGCTTGTTGGCGAGGACGTCGCGCAGGGTCGTGACCTGGGTCGTCAGCTCGCTGAGATCACGGTGGGCATTGTCGATGATGCCGAGCCGCTCGTGCAGCACGCGCAGACTATCCATGGTGTGGCGCGTACTCTGCTCCATCGACTGTCCGACGCGATGAGTCACCGCATCGAGCCGCTCGTTGACGCTGCGGGCAAGATCAACCTGCCGGCCGGCGAGCAGCTGCGCCATCGCGTCGACCCGGCCGGAGGCCTCGCTCTGGACGCGGATCATCTCGCTGAACCGATGTTCGATCTCATCGCTGCGCATCGCCTGCTGGGCCGCGAGCTCGGCGCCGCGCCGGCCGGAACGCACCACGGCCGCCACGATCATCACGAGCAGCAGCACCACCAGCACGCCAAATCCGATCAGCGCATCGCTGGCGCGGACCGGAAGGTCGCCGATCATGATGACGACAGGATTGAGGGACTGGCTGGCGGCGGTCATCACGCCCGTCTATCCGATTCGCACAAGCTCGCGAACGAAGAGAGAACATTTATGGTTAAGGCCAGGTTAAGAATCATGGTTAACGAGGCGTTGAAATTCATGGTTAGCGAAGTCTTAACCGCGCACCCTCACATTGACCGCGCCGGTTCCGCGGCTTAAATCGCGCGCCATGTCCCTAAGAGAAATCATCATCCTGCCGGACCGGCAGTTGCGGCTGGTGTCCAAGCCGGTCGAGAAGGTCACGCCGGAGATCCGGCAGCTGGTCGACGACATGTTTCAGACCATGTACGACGCGCCGGGCATCGGGCTCGCAGCGATTCAGGTCGCGCAGCCGCTGCGCGTCATCACCATGGATCTGGCCAAGCCCGACGCGAACGGCGAAGGCAAGCGCGAGCCGCGCGTCTTCATCAATCCGGAGATCGTTGCCAAGTCGGACGAGCTGTCGGTCTACGAGGAAGGCTGCCTGTCGATCCCCGAATATTACGAGGAGGTCGAGCGGCCGGCGCGGGTGCGCGTGCGCTTCACCGATCTCGACGGGCTGGTTCGCGAGGAGGATGCCGAGGGGCTCTACGCCACCTGCATCCAGCACGAGATCGACCATCTCAACGGCGTGCTGTTCATCGACTATCTGTCGAAGCTCAAGCGCGACCGCGTGATGAAGAAGTTCGCCAAGGCCGCCAAGCGCGCCAGCGAGTAACGATCAACTCTCTCCTCCGTCATGCCCGGGCTTGACCCGGGCATCCACGTCGCGCCGCGCGTTACAGGCAGCTCGACGTGGATGACCGGGACAAGCCCGGCCATGACGCGGAGGATTCGGCAATGCAGGATCTTCCACCAGATGCCGCTTCGCCTGATCTTCATGGGCACGCCGGATTTCGCCGTGCCGACCCTGCTCGAACTCGCCGGCCACGGCCACGAGATCGCGGCGGTCTATACGCGCGCGCCCAAACCCGGCGGCCGCCGCGGCCTGGCGCTGGTGCCGACGCCGATCGAGACCGAGGCGCGCCGGCTCGGCATTCCCGTGCTCACGCCGAAGACGCTGAAGACCGAGGACGCGCTGGCTGGGTTCCGCGCCCATGAGGCCGATGCCGCCGTTGTTGTCGCCTATGGCATGATCCTGCCGCAGGCGATTCTCGATGCACCGAAACTCGGCTGCTACAACCTCCACGCCTCGTTGCTGCCACGCTGGCGCGGCGCCGCGCCGATCAACCGTGCCATCATGGCAGGGGACGCTGAAAGCGGCGTGATGGTCATGAAGATGGATGTCGGTCTCGACACCGGCGACGTTGCGATGGCCGAGCGTCTGCCCATCACTGACGCGATGACGGCGTCCGATCTGCACGATCGCCTCTCGCGGATCGGTGCCGACCTGATGGTGCGCGCGATGGCGGCGCTGGAGCGCGGCGGGCTGACGTTGACGAAGCAGGCCGAGGGGGGCGTCACCTACGCTGCCAAGATCGAGAAGGCGGAGGCGCGGATCGATTGGACGAAGCCGGCGCATGCGGTGCTGCGGCACATCCACGGCCTGTCGCCGTTCCCCGGCGCCTGGAGCGAGGTCACGCTCGATGGCGAGGCGGTGCGTTTGAAGTTCCTGCGCTGCGCGCTCGCCAGCGGCGCGGGCGAGCCGGGCGCCGTGCTCGACGAGCAGCTCACCATCGCCTGCGCCGACGGCGCGATCCGCATCACCGAGCTGCAGCGCGCCGGCAAGGGCCCGATGAAGGCCGCGGATTTCCTGCGCGGCACCCCATTGAATCGCGGTGCTCGTTTTTCGTAACGCTGTCATACCCCGCGAAAGCGGGGTATCCAGTACGCCGAGACGTGCATTGTCGCGCCGAGACGTCGGCGAATACTGGATCGTCCGCCTGTGCGGGCGATGACGGCAGCAATAGACCGAATGCCCCGCTACAAGCTCACCATCGAATATGACGGCGCGCCGTTCTGCGGCTGGCAGCTGCAGGAGACCTTGCCGTCGGTGCAGGGCGCGCTCGAAGCGGCGGTGCAGGCGACCTGCGGCGTGCCCACGCGTGTGCACGGCTCGGGCCGCACCGACGCCGGCGTCCACGCTACCGGCCAGGTTGCGCATTGCGACATCGCCAAGGAGTTCCGCCCGGACAAGCTGCGCGACGCGCTCAACGCGCATCTGCGGCCGAACCCGGTCGCGGTGCTCGCCGCCGAGATCGTGCCCGACACCTTCGAAGCGCGGTTCTCCGCGCGCAGGCGGCACTACCGTTACCGGATCGTCAATCGCCGCTCCAACCTCGCGCTGGAGGTCGGCCGCGTCTGGCGGGTGCCGCAGCGGCTCGATTCCGATGCAATGCATGCAGCCGCGCAGCGGCTGATCGGCAAGCACGACTTCACGACGTTCCGCGATACCGAATGCCAGGCGAAATCGCCGGAGAAGACGCTGGATCAGCTCGACGTCGTGAGGGACGGCGATGCGATCACCATCCTCACCTCCGCCCGCTCCTATCTGCATAGCCAGGTCCGCTCGATGGTCGGCTCACTGGTGTGGGTCGGGCAGGGTCGCTGGACCGCCGATGATCTGGCCGCCGCGCTCGCCGCGCGCAACCGCGCCGCCTGCGGCGTCGTCGCGCCGCCGGAAGGGCTTTACCTCGTGAAGGTCGACTACTAATTGCGGCCGCTCCACTCGATATCGCTGCCGCGGAGACGTCCTGGATTCCTTCGCTGCGTTCGCAATGATGCGCAGAGAGGGGGTCACGCGAAGTAGCGATCGAGAATGCCGCGATAGATCTTCGTCAAGGTCGCGATGTCGGCGACCGAGGCGCGCTCGTCGATCTGGTGCATGGTCTGGCCGACCAGGCCGAACTCGATCACCGGGCAGTAGCTCGAAATGAAACGCGCGTCCGAGGTGCCGCCGGTGGTCGACAGCTCCGGCTTGCGGCCCGTCACGCTCTCGATCGCGGCGACGGCGAGCTCGGTGAACGGTCCGGGCTTGGTCAGGAACACGTTGGAGTTCGACGGCAGCCAGTCGATGCGGGCGCGGATGCGATTGCCGCAGGCCTTCGTCAGCCGCTCTTCGACCAGCGCGCGCAGCGTCTCCGGCGTATGGCAGTCATTGTAGCGGATGTTGAATTTCGCCCGCGCCAGGCCCGGGATGACGTTGCTGGCGGTGTTGCCGACATCGACGGTGGTGAATTCGAGATTCGACGGCTGGAACTGCGCGCTGCCGTTGTCGAGCGGTTCGTCCGACAAGGCCACGATCAGGCGCGAGATGTCCGGCACCGGGTTGGAGGCACGGTGCGGGTAGGCGACGTGGCCCTGCTTGCCCTCGACGATCAAGGTGCCGGACTGCGAGCCGCGGCGGCCGATCTTGATGCAGTCGCCCATGACCTCTTGATTGGACGGCTCGCCGAGCACGCAATGGTCGAACCGCTCGCCGCGCTCGGCCGCCCACTTCAACAGCTTGATGGTGCCGTTGATCGAGACGTCCTCCTCGTCGCCGGTGATCAGGAACGAGATCGAGCCCTTCGGCTGTCCGCTGTGATCGCGCAGATAGTCGAGCGCAGCCGCGACGCTGCAGGCGATGCCGCCCTTCATGTCAACGGCGCCGCGGCCATAGATGTAGCCGTCCTTCACCTCGCCCGAGAACGCCGGCAGGCTCCACGCCGCTTCATCACCGGGCGGCACGACATCGGTGTGACCGGCGAAGGTGATGTGCGGCCCGTCGGTGCCGATGCGGGCATAGAGGTTGTCGATGTCGGCCGTGCCTGCTTCGGAGAACGTCACGCGATGCGTCGTGAAGCCCGCGTCTTTCAGCAGGGCCTCGAGCACGCCGAGCGCGCCGGCATCGGCCGGGGTCACGGAGGGGCAGCGGATCAGGTCGCGGGTGATGGCGAGGGCATCGGTCATGCCTTTCGCTTAACATGCTATTTTGCCGGCGGGCTAGTGCTGCCGATTGCCGCTTCCCCTCGCGGCGGGCTCGCAACGTGCGGGGTGAACTCCAGCTCCTTGTGCTGGTTCCAGGCGGGCGCGGGCGGTCTTGGCTGGCCGGAGCGTTCGCTGGATCGGACCTTCGGCAACGGGTTGGGCCCGAAGCGATTGGTCCAGGGATCGCCGGCAAGGCAGTACAATTCGATGAAGGCCCACAGCGAGAGCAGCGCACCAGCGCCGCCCACGATCGCTGGAATGACCGTCCCGGGAATGCGCTCCGCGTACTGGTTGACCAGCCCGGGCACGACGAAGAACGGAACCGTCCACCAGCCGCTCCTGTCGCGGTCATGCAGCCGCTTGATGGCGCCTGCGGCAAACACCCAGACGAACACGGGGGTGAGGATGACGTGGAACGTGGCGGGGACGATATCGGCGCGGGTCAAGCCGCGAAAGGTGTCCGGGTCGAGGACCGCGAAGATGTCGGTCAGATTGAAGCTGAAGGCCGTCGGGCCGCCCAGCAGCCTGCTCGCGCCCGCCACCAGCGCGGCGGCAAAGACCATCCAGCAGAGCACCACCAGCAACGACAGCCAGAGCTTGGCGCGGTTGATCCGGCCGTGGAAGCGAAACAGAAACCAGGTCCAGTCCATGGACGTCCTCCGGACCGATGGCTTGGCCGGCCCGGAGATTCGTTGCCGCGGCCGCAGCCGCGGTTCAATCAGTCGCGCAACAGCTCGTTGATCGAGGTCTTGGAGCGGGTGCGCTCGTCGACGCGCTTGACGATGACGGCGCAGGCGGTGGAGGGGCCGATCTGGCCGTTCTTCATCGGCTTGCCCGGCAGCGCGCCCGGCACCACGACGGCATATTCCGGCACCTCGCCGACGAAAACCTCGCCCGTCTCGCGGTCGACGATCTTGGTCGACGCGCCCAGGAAAACGCCCATCGACAGCACCGCCCCCTTGCGTACGACCACGCCCTCGGCAACCTCCGAGCGCGCGCCGATGAAGCAGTCATCCTCGATGATCACGGGGCCGGCCTGCAGCGGCTCAAGCACGCCGCCGATGCCGACGCCGCCGGAGATGTGCACGCGCTTGCCGATCTGGGCGCAGGAGCCGACCGTCGACCAAGTGTCGACCATGGTCGCCTCGTCGACATAGGCGCCGAGATTGACGAAGGACGGCATCAGCACGACGTTCCTGGCGATGTAGGCCGAGCGGCGCACGATCGCGCCGGGCACGGCGCGGAAGCCGGCGTCGCGAAAGCGGTTCTCGCCCCAGCCCTCGAACTTCGACGGCACCTTGTCCCACCACGACGCCTGGCCGGGGCCGCCGGGGATCACGCTCATGTCGTTGAGGCGGAACGACAGCAGCACGGCCTTCTTGAGCCACTGGTTGACGCTCCACTTGCCGTCAGTGCCGCGCTCAGCGACCCGGGCCTCGCCCTTGTCGAGCAGTTCCAGCGCGCTCTCCACGGCGTCGCGGACCTCGCCCTTGGTCGTGGTCGAGACGCCATCACGGGCATCGAAGGCGCTGTTGATGGTGGATTCCAGGGCGGACAGTGACATCGGTCGATCCTCGCTTGGTCCCTGGGCAGAAAGCCGGGGACGGCCGTGTACGAGCATGGTGGGCAGGGCGGCTTTTTCGGGATTTGGACCCGGAGAGTCAAGGACGCATCGGTGGCGGGGGCCGTCCGCGCGGGAGGTGCGGCTTATCATGCTCCGTCATTCCGGGATGGTCCGAAGGACCAGGCCCGGAATCTCGAGATTCCGGGTTCGATGCTTCGCATCGCCCCGGAATGACAGCTCAATGCGTGGCGGGTTTCACCCCACCAGCCGCTGCAAGAACCCGGTCAGATCGTCCGTGACATGATCGACATGCGGATCATCGCGCCCCGCCAGCTCCCAGTCCTCGCGCACCACCTCCTTGGTGCCGTCGGGCACGACCAGCACGGTCGTCATGCCGAGGTCGTGCGGGACGACGAGATTGCGGGCGAGATCCTCGAACATCGTGGCCCTGGCAGGATCGACGTCATGGAGCTTGAGGAATTTGTCATAGGTCTCGCGCGCCGGCTTCGGCGTCAACTCGGCGGCGATGATGTCGAATACGCCGTGGAAATGCGCGGCAATGCCGAGCCGCGCCAGCACCGCGTCGACGTGGTCGAGCGAGCCGTTGGTCAGGATCAGCTTGCGCCCCGGCAGCTTCTCGATCGCCGCGCCCATCGCCGGGTTCGGCTCCAGCGGCGAGTGGTCGATCTTGTGCACGTAGGCGAGGAAGTCGTCGGCGTGCACGCCGTGCTCGGTCATCATGCCGCGCATCGTGGTGCCGTAGCGGCGGTAGTAGTCCTTCTGGATGCGGCGCGCCTCCTCCGCATCGACCTTGAGCCAGTTGGAGACGAACTCGCCGATCCTGGCATCGACCTGCTGCCACAGATTGACGTGATGCGGATACAGCGTGTTGTCGAGGTCGAACACCCAGGTGTCGACGTGATCGAAGGCGCGAGGGGATTTTGTCATGTGGGCGTCGGTCCATCCTGCCTTCGGTCATCATGCCCGGCTAGGGCGGCATATTCCGCTGTCGTCCCGGCGAACGCCGGGACCCATACCGCGGAAGCTATCTTGCGGCATGATGGCTGATGCCGATGGCCCAAACCTCGGCCGGTGGTTATGGATCCCGGCGTTCGCCGGGATGACAGCTGTGGGTGTGGTGGCAACGTGGGCAACATCGCTATGCCCATCACGGCAACCCGAAGCGCAGCGTCTTGCCGCCGCGGGTGATGTCGACGGCGGTGAATCCGGTGGCGGTGAAGCCGCGGCTCGGGCAGTCGCCCTGCTCTGATGTCTCGAACTTGTTCTCGCGGGTGCAGAGCTGCACCAGCCCGCCCCAGTTCAGCGGCTTGTTCTTCAGTTTGATGGTGCGGTTCTCATCGTCGACCGCCTCGGCGAAGCTGTAGACCTTCTTCGGCTGCCCGGTGATGTCGGGATGCAGGCATTTGCCGGCATCGATGCGGTACCAGCCGCGGCTGACCACGGTGCGGCCGTCGTCGGTGCCGACCGCCGCCATGACCTTGTGCGGGGTGTCGTTGCACCAGGTCAGCCCGGTGGGTGAGGGCGTCTGCACCGCGTCCACCATGGTCGCGAAGAAATTCGGCTGCGACACGACGTCGGATGACAGCCCGCGGCTTTTCAGGAACGCCGCGAGCGCGGCTTGCGTCTTCGGCCCGTCGACGCCGTCGATCGGCGAGGCGTCATAGCCGGCGATGCCGAGCAGCCGCTGGATGCCGGCGAGCCGCGCCTGCTCGTCGTCATATTCGGCGCTCTCGGCGAGATAGGCGATCAGGGTGCCGTCGTCGGCCTTGCTCGGCGTCACCTGCGTGAACGCCGCCGGCGTCTGACCGGTGCGGCACTGGCGGGCGGCGGCGATGACGAAATTGTCCGCCGCCACGCACAGCTGATCGTTGCCGTTCTCGGCGAGCGGCGACGCGCCGTAGAGGCTGAGCGCGCGTGCATGCAGGAGAATGCGGTCGGCGGTCATCGTCCCCTGCAGCACCACGCGGCAGGTCGCCGGATCGAGCCGGAACCAGCCGCGGGTCGCGGTTGCCGCCTTCTCGTCGATGCCGATTGCGGCCTCGACGACGTAGCTCATTCGGTTGCAGAGCTTGAGGTCGGCGCGGGCGGGGGTGAGGGAGGCGAACAAGGCCAGAAGGATCACAGTGAGGCTGAGCGGAGCGCGAGTCCGGAAGGGTTTGATACGCCCCGCTCTCTCCCCATCGTCATGCCCGGGCTTGACCCGGGCATCCATGTTTCTCGCTCCGAACTCGCCGAACAACGTGGATGGCCGGGCTGTCTGCATTGCGAAGACGCGCTCCGCGCTTTCGCCCGGCCATGACGGAGAGAGTTGGCGGGAAGTGCTCACTTGTGGATCAGCGTGCCCGTGCCCTGGTTGGTGAACAGCTCGAGCAGCACGGCATGCTGCACCTTGCCGTCCAGGATGACGACGCCCTGCACGCCCTGTTCGAGTGCGTAGATGCAGGTCTCGACCTTCGGGATCATGCCGCCGGAGATGGTGCCGTCGGCGATCAGCTTGCGTGCGTCCTTCACCGACAATTCCGGAATCAGCTTCTTCGACTTGTCGAGCACGCCGGGCACGTCGGTGAGCAGCAGGAGGCGCTTGGCCTTCAGCGCACCGGCCACGGCCCCGGCGAACGTATCGGCGTTCACGTTGAAGGTCTGGCCTTCCTTCGAGGTCGCCAGCGGTGCGAGGATCGGGATCAGCTCGTAGCCGATCAGCTGATTCAGCAGCGTCAGATCGACCTTGTCCGGCTCGCCGACGAAGCCGAGATCGACCACCTTCTCGATGTGACTGTCGGGATCGACCATGGTGCGGGTCGCCTTGACCGCGCGCACCATGTTGCCGTCCTTGCCGCACAGCCCGACGGCCTTGCCGCCGGCCTCGTTGATGTAGCCGACCAGCTGCTTGTTGATCGAGCCGGCCAGCACCATCTCGACGATCTCGATCGTCGCCGCGTCCGTGATGCGCAGGCCGGCGGCGAATTCGGAGACGATGCCGAGGCGCTTGAGCATGGTCGCGATCTGCGGGCCGCCGCCATGCACCACCACCGGATTGATCGCGGTCTGCTCCAGCAGCACGATGTCGCGCGCGAACGCTTTTGCGGTGTCCTCGTCGCCCATGGCGTGGCCGCCATATTTGATGACGATGGTTTCGTCGTCGTACTCCTGCATGTGCGGGAGCGCTTCGGACAGGATGCGGGCCTGATCGAGCGGGCTGATGGTGGTCGCGTCGGTCATGTCTGGGAGGTCTCGGCTGTCGGGGGCGTCGCGCCGCGTTCTAGCCGATTGCCGCCCGCGGCGCAAAGCGCCGGATCACGCCCGCCGCGGCCACAGCGCGCAGACCGCGAGTGCGAGCCAGCTCGCGATCTGCAAGCTACCGCCGATCGGCGCCGCGAACGGAAACAGCCGGTCGCCGGTGAACTGCCGCATCAGGAGGTCGCTGGCGAACAGGGCCGGGCCGAGCACGAAGCCGATCGCCGTGACCAGGCCGATGCGCCGATGAACCACGCCGCGCTCTGCCAGCGCGATGGTGCCGAGCAGGGCGCAGGCGTGGAACAGCAGCATGGTGGAGGCGGTCGCGAGCCGCGCTGCGTCGGGCTCGTGCGCGGCCTTGGCCGCCAGCGCGACGCCGGCGGCGCCCATCAGCCCGGCCATTGCGACCAGGATTCGCCACGGCGTCATCATGTGCTGCGCTCTTCCAGCAGCCGCACCATGGCGGCACGCAGCTCCGGCATGCCGGTGCCGGATCGCGACGACGTCGCCAGCACCTGAGGAAACGCCGCCGGATGCTTGGCGAGCGCGGCCTCGGTCTCGGCGATCCGGCTTGCGAGCTCAGCCGGCTTGATCTGGTCGGCCTTGGTGAGGACGAGCTGATAGCTGACGGCGGACCGGTCCAGCGTCTTGAGGATCTCCTGATCGACTTCCTTCAGCCCATGACGGGCATCGATCAGCACATAGACGCGGGCGAGCGAGGCGCGGCCGAGCAGGAATTTGTGGATCAGCTCGGTCCAGGACGCGACCTTGGTCTTCGCCGCGGCGGCATATCCATAGCCGGGCATGTCGACCAGCCGCAGCGGCGCATGCTCGGGCCCCTCGAAGAAGATCAGCTCCTGGGTGCGGCCCGGCGTATGCGAGGTGCGCGCGAGCGCGTTCTGGCCGGTCAGCGCGTTGATCAGGCTGGACTTGCCGACATTGGAGCGGCCAGCGAAGGCGACCTCGATCGCCCCCATCGGCGGCAGGCTTTCGATCGAGGGAGATGCATGGGTGAAGCGCCACGATTGGGCGAACAGCTTGCGGCCTTTTTCGATCAGGCGCTCGTCGGTGTCGTGGCTGGTGGTCATGACAAGGCCTCGCTCTTCGTCATGCCCGGGCTTGACCCGGGCATCCACGCCCATTGCGCGGGATATCAAAACGTGGATGGCCGGGACAAGCCCGGCCATGACGGTAGATGGTTGGTTGCTTCAGCGGCTCACGCCGCCTTACTCGTCACGCCGCTTTTTTTTTGAACGTGCCGCGGATGTTGTCGAACAACTCCACCTTCACGCCATTGCGGCGCATGATGAAGCCCTGCTGCAGCACCGAAAGCGTGTTGTTCCAGGCCCAGTAGATCACGAGGCCGGCCGGGAAGCCCGCGAGCATGAAGGTGAAGATCAGCGGCATCCAGTTGAAGATCATCGCCTGGGTCGGGTCGGGCGGCGTCGGGTTCAGCTTCATCTGGAACCACATCGTGATGCCCATGATGATCGGCCAGATGCCGAGCGCGAGGTAGTGGCCGAACAGCGGCAGCTGGGTCGGATCGAACGGGATCAGGCCGAACAGCGTAAACAGGTTTGTCGGATCCGGCGCCGAGAGGTCCTTGATCCAGCTGATGAACGGCGCGTGCCGCATCTCGATCGTGACGAAGAGAACCTTGTAGAGCGAGAAGAACACCGGGATCTGCAGCACGACCGGGAGACAGCCGGCGACTGGGTTGATCTTCTCCTTCTTGTAGATCTCCATCATCTCCTGCTGCTGCTTCATCCGGTCGTCCGGATAGCGCTCTTTCAGCGCCTGGAGCTGCGGCTGGATCGCCTTCATCTTGGCCATCGAGGCATAGGACTTGTTGGCCAGCGGGAAGAACAGGGCCTTCACCAGCACCGTCACCAGCAGGATCGAGACGCCGAAATTGCCGAAGAAGCGGAAGAAGAAGTCGAGCGCCAGGAACATCGGCTTGGTCAGGAAGTAGAACCAGCCCCAGTCGATCAGGAGATCGAAATGGTTCAGCGCGAGCTTCTGATTGTAGCCGCCGAGGCCGCCGATCGGGAAGTTGATGCCGACCACGCCGGCCTCCTTGGCGCCGGCGAACAGCCGGGTGGAGACGCTGGCCGAGCCGCCGGCCGGCACCGTCTGCGGGGTCTCGACATAGTCGGTCTGGTAGCGATGCTGGTTGTCGACCAGCTTCGACGAATAGTTTGCCTGCAGCCGCGCATCGGTCATCGGCAACAGCGCCGCCGCCCAATATTTGTCGGTGATGCCGAGCCAGCCATTGGTGACGTCGAACTTCGCCGCCTTCTCGTCGTCCATCTTCTTGTAGGTGAACTCCTGCAGGCCCTTCTCGCCGAGATAGCCGATCAGGCCTTCGTGCAGGATGTAATAGCCCGACACGTGCGGCGTGCCGTGACGCGAGATCAGGCCGTAGGGATACAGCGTCACCGGTGCGTTGCCGGCGTTGGTGACGTCGTCCTTGATGGTGAAGAGATAGTGATCGTCGACGCTGATGGTGCGCTGGAAAGTCAGGCCGTCGCCGTTGGTGGTGGTCAGCTTCACCGGGGTCGACGGCGTCAGCGCATTCGAGCCGTCCTGCTGCCAGACGGTGTTCTGGTCGGGCACCTGCACCTTGGCGCCGGCGGCGTTCACCCAGCCGAACTCGGCATAATAGGGCTCGGCGGTGTTGGACGGGGAGAACAGCACGATCGCCGGCGATTTCGGATCGACCGTCTCGCGGTACTGCACGAAGGCCAGGTCGTCGATGCGTGCGCCCTTGAGCGAGATGCTGCCGGTCAGCCGCGGTGTGTCGATCTTGACGCGCGGCGTGGCGGCGATGGCGGTGTCGCGCGGCATCACGCCGGTGCTGGTCACGGCGCCGCCCGGCGCGCTCGGGCTGCCGGTCGCGGCCGCACCCGGCTGCGGGGTGGCCGACGGCGCGGCGCTGTCAGGCTGCGTTGCCGGCGCCTGCTTCTTCGCGAGCTCGGCCTGCATCTGGGCCTGCGCGCGCTGCTTCTCCATCTGCGGTCCGTTGTAGAAGACCTGCCAAAGGATCAGCACGAGGCCGGACAGAATGACGGCGAGGATGGTGTTGCGATTGTCGGTCATCGTTTTCTTATCGTCTCGTCGTTCAATCCGGTTTGCGGGAATGCGCGTCCGGTGCGGGAGCGTTTGGCTTGTCCGCATCCGACGGCTTGCGCGGCTGCGGCTTGGCCTGCGGCCGGTCGAGGCGGCGGAGCGTCGCCTGGAGATCGGCGAGCATGGTCTGGAAGTCGCGTGACAAGGCATCCCGCCGGCCGACCAGCACGTAGTCAGTGTGCGGCCGCATCGACAGGGGATCGAGCCGTTTCACAAGCTCGCGCAGCCGCCGACGGATGCGATTACGCTCCGTGGCGGTGCCATTCTTCTTGGTGACGGTAAAGCCGATCCGGACCGGGCCCCGGTCCGGCCGTTCCCGGCGCTGGACGACGAAGGCAGGGCTGTTCGCCCGCACGCCATCGGCAACGGCGAGGAAGTCCGCCCGCTGCCGTAGCCGATCCATGATGGAAATCTCCGGGACAGACGCCCTGGCTTCAGGCGCTGAGACGCTTGCGGCCCCGGGCGCGACGCGCGGCAAGGACCTTGCGGCCGCCGGTGGTGGCGAGACGGGCGCGGAAGCCGTGACGGCGCTTGCGCACCAGTTTGCTGGGTTGATAAGTCCGCTTCACGGGTCGTTCTCCGCTGACGGGCAATTTGCCAGTTGACAACTTGCCTGCTTGAAATGTCGATTGATGTCCGATGATGTTTACGGGCCCGAAATGGACCGCTGCCGGCCCTGAAATCGAGCCGCTCCCGGGCGAGCCGGGTCATCGCGGACGGTTGGCGCGGCTTATAAGGGAGCGTCCTGCCTTCGTCAATCGCGGCAAGACGTCATAGGCGGTGCAGGGATCGACGACGCCGAGATCTCGTCAAGACCTTCGTCACCAGCCGTGGGTCAGCGTCGCGAACGACACGAGGCAGGACGAGAACGCAAGTCCCTGCGCACAAGACCCTGCGCACACGACGAAGGCAAGAATGGCTTCGGCGCGGCGGGGTTGAAGACGTTAGAGATCGTGCAGTTTCGGGTTCCATTATGAACGATTTGGAAACCGGAACATGAGCGATCCGTAATTTGACCGGACTCCGGTGCAGTCCCATCTTGCGGTCCCGTAAGGGTGGGGTGTCTCTTACAAGGGCGATACGTGACCGAGAGCGACAACCAGCCAATCCTGGAGCGCCTGCGACCGAAACGGTCGCGGCGGCTCGGCTTGTCTGGAAAGCTGCTGCTGTTGACCATTCCGCTGGTGATGATCGCGGAGGTGCTGATCTACGTGCCGGCGATCGCCAATTTCTGGACCAACCGGCTCAACGACCGCCTGGCGGCCGCAAATACCGCTGCCCTGGTGCTCGACGCCGCGCCGTCCGGCATGGTGCCGGATTCGCTGGCGCGGCAGATCCTCACCTCCATCAACGCGCGCGGCGTCGCCATCAAGATGGGCCAGCAGCGCCGTCTGCTCGCGAGCGCCGACCTGCCCGCCTCGATCGACCACGACTTCGACATGCGCGACATGACGGCGTGGTCGTCGATCGTGAACTCGCTGACGATGATGACGGAGACCGGCGACCACACCATGCGGGTGATCGGACCGGCGCCCGGCCGAGCCCAGTTCATCGAGGTCGTCACCGACGAGAAGCCGCTGCGCAAGGCGATGTACCGGTTCTCGCGCAACCTGCTCGGCGTGTCGCTGCTGCTGGCGGTGCTGACCGCGGCGCTGGTCTATCTTGCCCTGCATTTCCTGTTCGTGCGGCCGATGCGGCGTCTCACCGCGAGCCTCGTCGGCTTCCACGAAAATCCGGAGAGCGTGGCGCGAATCATCGTGCCGAGCCAGCGTTCCGACGAGATCGGCGTCGCCGAGCGCGAGCTCGCCGACATGCAGCGCGACCTCGTCTCGATGCTGCATCAGAAGAGCCGGCTCGCCGCGCTCGGCCTCGCCGTGTCCAAGATCAACCACGATCTGCGCAACCTCTTGGCCTCGTCGCAGCTGCTGTCGGATCAGCTCGCCAGCGTGCCGGATCCGCGGGTGCAGCGCTTCGCGCCGAAGCTGATGCGCTCGCTGGAGCGCGCCATCGCGTTCTGCCAGTCGACGCTGTCCTACGGCAAGGTCCAGGAGCCGGCGCCGGACCGCCGCATGGTGGTGGTCGAGCCCGTCGTCGCCGAGGTGCGAGAGACCGCCGGCCTGTCGCCGGATGCCTCGATCACCTGGATCGCGGCGATCGAGCGCGGGCTGAAGATCGATGCCGATCCCGACCAGCTGTTCCGCGTGCTGCTCAACCTGGTGCGCAATGCCGCCCAGGCCCTGGACAGCCTCGCGGCGGACGCCGGCGTGCGCCAGATCCGCATCACCGGCCGCCGCGAAGGCGGGGTGGCGATCCTGGAGGTCTCGGACACGGGTCCCGGTGTCCCGGCGAAGGTGCGGGAGCACCTGTTCGAGGCCTTCCGCGGTGCCGGTCGTCCGGGCGGCTCGGGGCTGGGCCTTGCGATTGCGGCCGAATTGGTCCGGGCCCATGATGGCGACATCCAACTGGTCGAAGGGACCCTGGGGGCGACCTTCCGAATCACGATCCCCGACCGTCCTGTCGAGTTGCAGACCTTCTGGACCGAGCGCGCCAGCGCCTGAACCCGATCGGCCTCACCTGCCATTCCGGCGGGCGATGCCGCAGGCGTCGAGCCCGGAACTCCTGGCGTGTCGGAACGAAGCCCGTCCGCTCCGGCCATGCCGAACCGCGCCGGCGCGTCTGCGGAAAAATGGTCGCAAAATGTCCCGCTCCAGCCTTGCCAAGCGGTCTCCGAGCCGTTAGTCAGGGGCCCTTCGCGAGGCCTGCCGGCGTTTGCCGCTCCGGCCTTCCGGGATCCGGCCACTGGCCCGGAGCCTGCCAAATGCGAAAAACGCGCCCGTAGCTCAGCTGGATAGAGCATCAGACTACGAATCTGAGGGTCGGACGTTCGAATCGTTCCGGGCGCGCCATTTGCCGATGATCCACACCACGTTCAGTTCGCACGTCCATCGCTTCCGATCGATGCGTCGATCGGCGGATCTCGGGTGCGCAGGAGAGCAATCTTGAGTCGCTTCTGGTCCGAGCTCGTTCATCGGCTGTCGCCCTATGTGCCCGGCGAGCAGCCGCAGATCCCGGGCCTGGTCAAGCTCAACACCAATGAGAGTCCGTTCGGGCCCTCGCCGAAGGCGATCGGGGCCATACGGGCCGCCGCGGCCGACACCTTGCGCCTCTATCCCGATCCCCAGGCAACGCGGCTGCGCGAGGCCCTCGCGGCCTATCACAAGGTCTCACCCGAGCAGGTGTTCGTCGGCAACGGTTCGGATGAGGTGCTGGCGCATGCCTTCGCGGCGCTCCTGAAGCAGCCGGCGCCGCTTCTGTTCCCTGACGTGACCTACAGCTTCTATCCGGTCTACTGCCGGCTGCTCGGAATCGACTACGCGACCGTTCCGCTCGATGCCGAGATGCGCGTGCGTATCGACGATTATGTCGGCCGTCCCGGCCCGGTGATCATCGCCAATCCGAACGCACCGACCGGAATTGCGCTGTCGCGTGCCGAGATCGCACGGCTGGTTGCTGCCCGCAGCGACGCGGCCGTCGTCATCGACGAGGCCTATGTCGATTTCGGCGCCGAGACCGCGATCCCCTTGATCTCCGAGCATCCCAACCTGCTGGTGGTGCAGACGATGTCGAAATCGCGCGCGCTCGCAGGACTCCGCGTCGGCTACGCGATCGGCGACGCCGCGCTGATCGAAGGCCTGACGCGGGTCAAGGACAGCTTCAACTCCTACCCGCTCGGCCGCCCCGCCCAGGCCGGCGCGATCGCCTCGATCGAGGACGACGCCCATTTCCAGCAGGCGCGCTCGGTCATCATGAAGAACCGCGCGGACCTCACCGCCGCGCTGGTTCGTCTCGGCTTCGAGGTGCTGCCGTCCAGCGCCAATTTCGTCTTCGCCCGGCATCCGGACCATTCCGGCCAGGCGCTGTCCGCAGCGTTGCGCCAGCGCGCCGTGCTCGTCCGCCATTTCACCGCCCCGCGGATCGCGGACTATCTGCGTATCACCATCGGCTCGGAGACGGAGCTCGCGCGGCTGACGGACGCGCTGCGCGAGGTGTTGGCGCAGAATGGTTGAGGGCCGTGGCTGAGACGACGATCGGTCGGAGCCGATCCGCCACGGCCGGCACACTTTGCGACGTCTGGATGCCATTGCTCCAAGACATCAGGCCCGAATCGCGCGCGCAATCGCCAGTAGCCGCGGCACCTGCACCTCAATGTCCGCCGCCACGTCGCGGTCGAGCCTGTCGCGCCAGCACGCAGGAATCGCCGCCAGCCCATAGGTGGCGCCGGCCAGCATGCCCGCGAGCGCACCGGTCGTGTCGGCATCGCCGCCCTGGTTGACGGTCTGCACAAGGCATTCGGTGAACGAGTTGGCGGCAAGATAGTGGTGCAGCACGGTCTGCATGGTGTCGACGACGAAGGCCGAGCTCCGCCCCGGATAGGGGACGAAGCTGAAGGCGCGGTGCTTGCCGATCAGAGCATCGGCTTCGCGGCGGACGGCGTCCTGGCCCTCCCCCAGCAGCAAGGCGTGAGTCATGCGCACCAGCGCGATGCAGGCGCCGTCCGACAGCGGATGATGGTGCGTGGCGCGTGCCTGCGCCAGCGTCCACGTCTCGGCGTTGTCCGGTGCCTCGAGCGTCGCGAGCGCCACCGGCAGCACGCGCATCGCCGCGCCATTGCCGGCGTCGCCTTCGGCGTAGACGCCTTCGACCGTGCCGTGCATGACGTAGCGGCGGATGCCGCGGCGGCAGGTGTTGCCGACATCGGCCGGCCCGGTCCGGAGCCAGGCGGCAAACTCCTCGCAGACGTCGCGCGCGTCGAAGCCGCGCTTGCGGATCAGCGAGCGTCCCAGCGCCAGCGACATCTCGGTGTCGTCGGTGACCTCCCCCGGCCTGAGCTTGAGCCAGCCGCCGCCGATGATGTCGCGATGCACGCCGTATTGCGCGACGATCTCGCCTCGGGTCATGAACTCGACGGTGGCGCCGAGTGCGTCGCCGATGGCAAAGCCGAGATAGGCCGCGAGCGCGCGTTCCTCGACGTCGGGTGCGGTCATGCTGTGATCCGCTCACACATAGTCGACGCTCACGCGGTAGTCGCCGCCGATCACGAGGTATTCGCCTTCGCCCTTCAGCGCATGTGACGACAGCAGGCCGTTGAAGAACACGATCTTGCTGACGGGAATCCGCGCGGTGAGGATCATGTCGCCGAAGCAGCCCGCAGTGTCGCGGTCGGAGGAGAACGAGACGAGGTTGTTGAGCCGGACCACCGCCTCGCGCCGCGTTGTTCGCGCCACGATCCAATGCTCGTCGAACGAATTGACGCCGCGATGCAGCGTCAGATGCGTCTCGCCTGGAAAGGCGAAGCGGCGGATCGCCCATTGGCAGAATTCGAACAGCAGATCGAGCTGCACCCAGATCGCATTGTTGTGGAAGCGGCTCGACATCTTCTCCTGGACATAGGTCGTCCAGGCCCGGCTTGCCACGCGTTCGATGATCTCCTTGTGGTAGGACGGACCGAGGCCGAACCGGCTCTCGACCCAGCCCTTGAGCACGGCGCCCTCCGGGCCGTTGCTGTCGAAGCCCCAGCCCTGGATCAGCCGCAGGAAGGACGAGCGGAAACGCCGCTGGCCGCCGGACGTCGTGGCGCGTTGCTCGGGATCGAGGCCGAACATCGCCATCATGTAGGCCGAGAAGGCCTGGCCGGCCTCGTTGAGATGCTCCGCCTGTGCGAGCATCGTGAACAGGCTGGGGTTCATCTCGGTGACGCCCCAGATGTGCAGCGGCGCCGCGCTGTCGTTGAAGGCGCAGCTCGCCAGCCATTCCGAGGGACGTCCCACGAGATTGGTCGAATGGCCGATGCCGCGCCGTGCTTCGTCGTTCATGACGCGCATGATGCCGCGTCGGATGCGAACAGGAAAGTCTACGGCGGTGACACCGGCGAAGAGCGATTGATTGTCAGCTGCAGCCGCCGCAGCCGCCGCCACCACCACCACCTCCTCCTCCTCCGCAACCGCCACCGCCGCAACCACCGCCGCTGCTGCTCAGCGCCTTGGATGTTGCCAGCACCGAAGCGTAGGCGGTGCCGGACAGCACCGCCGCGCCGGTCAGTGCGACGGCCAGTAGCAATTCATGCTCGCGCGGGGCGCGGGCTGCGCGCGCATGCGTCGCCTGATAGCTCCGCAGCACCTCGTTGCCGGCGTATGTGCGGGAGGGCGCCTTTGCGATCATCGCCGCGCCCAGCGCCGTAAGACCGAGTAGTAGTATTAGAAAGCCTACGTCGTGTTGCCGCGAAGCGCCGACGAGGACCTTGATCAGTCCGAACAGGATGAGCGCGCCGACGAACGGCAACACGGCCTTGCGGAATGCCACCATCTGGCTGTCGGTCGGTGCATAGCCGAGAGCCTCCAGCCGCGCCTGAATGCGGGCCGTAAGTGGCGCAAGCGCCTGCTGGAATTCCTGCCGTGTCATCTCCGGGCGGAATGCGAGCCGCGGCGGACGGTCCATCAGCGCCGCCAGCGACGTCTGATCAGTCACTGTTATCTTGTGATCGCGGGCGGTGAAGGTTGCTGCGCCGTTCGCAGCGAAGCCGAGCAGCACGGTATCGCCGAAACGTGGCGCGCCGCCGGCGAGATAGGCCAGCTCGAGCTCGTTCAAAGGCGGCTGGGGCTTGGCCGCGGCCGGGCCGATCGTGCCGCGTAGGGCGAAGGCCTTGAGGAAAATGATGGCGCCGAGAACGATGTAGACGAGTAGGAATGGGCCGGCCGTCCAGTCGAACGGATTGAGCGCCATATTCATCTCCTGAACAGCCGCCGCAGCCATGCGCGGGGCCGGGGCAGAATGAGCCAATGGGTGAGGTCGGTGACGTGATAGCGCGGTCCGGCGAAGCGGATGTGTGTCGCAGGCCACAGATCGGGGCTGGGCGGACCGAAGAAGCGTTCATGCAGTGCCAGCGTCTCGGCATATTGCCGGCGGTAGGTCATCTGCGCCTGCGGTCCGCCGGGCGTCGGATCATGATGCAGCGGGGCCTGGAGCCGTTCGCCGCACCAGATCACCCAATAGTCGCGCGAATAGATCAGATGCTGGTGCCAGACCTCGTCAACCACCTCGCTGGGCGTCACCGGCGTCGGCGAAACCATCGCGAGAAAGCAGAAGCGGCGATAGGCCTCGATCGCGGCCCGGGCCTCATCGAGGCTCCAGCCATGGTCGCGCGCCAATCGCTGGGTGAAGTTGAACGGCGTATCCGGCTCGAAATCATGCGCGGCAATGCGCTGCCATAAGTCCTGTCGCGCAGGTGCCCAGTCCGGCTCGTCGGCCTGGACATCGACCTTGACCTGCGCGCGTCGCACCGAAGGCTCCCGGAGATCGTGCACGGCAGCACCTTAGCATAGATGCGCGCCGAGTTCCACGGGGGCAGGCGTCGCCGGCAGGTATGCTGAATATCAGCCTCCAAGACGGACCCTGGTCTGTGCCAATTTGCGCCACTCGGCGTCGAGTTGGGCCGAAAGGTCGCGCGCCGCATCCGGTGAGAGCAGTCGCTCGATGGCCGGGGCCTCGATCGGATCGACTGCGGGGAGCGTGGCACAGCCGAGATTGGCAAGGCTCGCACGGAGCGGCGGGTGGGTCGAGTTCGGGGCCTCCATGGACTCCTCCTCGATCGTCTTGGCCGCAGCAGCGGTGAGCGCATCATGGTCGCGGATGTCGACGAGATGGGTCGACATGCGCTGCAGCGGCGTCGCCGGCAGGCTGATGGCGCCGAGCATGTCGGTCTCCAAGGGAGAGAACACCAGCTCGCGCAGTCGCGCCACGCCACCGGCGATCAGCACGAGCGATCGCGCCATCTCGGATGGTCCCATAAGCGCGGCCGCGCGCCGGTCGGCGGCCAGCTCATTCTGACGTGAGAGTGCGAGATACTCGCTGTTGACCCATCCAAGCACGGCACGCAGCAGCCCTGCTGCAATCCGGCCGGTGACGGTGCGATCGGGGTTCGCATAATGCAGAACGTTCTCGCAGGCGCGCAGAAAGTCGAACAGATTGCCGGCCCCGGTGATGTGACGCAGCTCGGCATGGGCAACCTCGTGGGCGATGGTGGCGCGGATTGCCCGCTCGTCGAGGATCATCAGCAGCGGCAGTCCGACGGTCATCGTGACGTGCTGGCGGAAGATGCCGGCATAGCCGCGCGCTTCGCTGATCGACGCATTGAACTCGGCGTCGAACCGCAGCGTGCGCGTCGGCTTGGCGAAGGCTGGATCGAGCTCCTGCCAGATCCGCCAGAGCGCGGGCGCCATTGCTTCGTCCAGGACGTTGCTCCGCTCGCGCCGGGCCGGCACGAAAAGAATTCCGAGCGCCAGCGCGACGGCGGCCGCGACCACGCAGAACATGATGGGGGCGGTGATGAGCGCAACTCTCGTGTAGTCGTCCAGCGCGATCAGCCAGATGAACAGCAATCCGCCGGCCAGCGCGACGACCGGCAGAACAGCGTAGCGCCCGAGCAGCAGGATGCATGACAGAACGAGACGCTTCATTCACATGGCCTGATTGACGTCCTCCGGCCGCACCAGCTTGATGTCCTGTGCTGCGGCCCACGACCAGATGTCCTGGCGCTTCAGCGCCGTTGCCATCAGCTCCGGAAACTGATGCGGCGTGCAGGCGAACACCGGACAGCCGAGCGCGGCCAGGATCGCGGCGTGCTTGGCGTCGTAGGCTGGGCGGCCGTCGTCGTTGAGCGCGAGCAGCACGATCAGGTTGACGCCCGACGAGACCAGCGCCTTGGCGCGCGCCAGCATCTGCTCGGCGATGCCGCCCTCGATGAGGTCGCTGATCAGCACCATGTGCGTCCGCGCCGGCTCGCGCACCAGGCGCTCGCAATAGGCCAGCGCCTGGTTGATGTCGGTGCCGCCGCCGAGCTGCACCGAGAACAGCACCTCGACCGGATCGGCCAGCTCCTCGGTGAGGTCGATGATGTTGGTGTCGAACACCACGAGCTTCATCGCGATCGCCGGGATCGAGGCCAGCACCGCGGCGAAGATCGAGGAGTAGACGACGGAGGTGCCCATCGAGCCCGACTGGTCGACGCACAGGATCACCTCCTCCAGATTGGTCCGGCGCGCGGCGCGCGCGTGCCCGATCAATGTCTCCGGCACGATGGTGCGATGCTCGGCCTGCCAGTGGCGCAGGTTCTTGCCGATCGTGCGCGGCCAGTCGATGTCGCCGGCGCGCGGTCGGCGGGTGCGGCGGCGGCGGTCTACCGCACCGCGGATCGTCTCGGTGGTGCGGGCATCGAGCTTTTCCATCAGCTCCTTGACGACCTTGGCGACGACTTGGCGCGCCGTCGACTTGGTCTTCTCCGGCATCACCGAGCGCAGAGCCATCAGATCGGCGACGAGATGCACGTCGGCTTCGAGGGCTGCGAGGAATTCGGGCTGCAGCAGCATCTCCTTCAGGCCGAGCCGCTCGAACGCGTCCTTCTGGATCACCTGCACGACCGGTGCCGGAAAGAACTCCCTGATGTCGCCGAGCCAGCTCGCGACGCGCGGCGCCGAGCCGCCGAGACCGCCGCGTCGGCCGCCGCCGCGCTTGCCGCCGGAGCCGGCGTCATAGAGTCCGGCCAGCGCCGCATCGAGGCGCCGATCGCGATCGGACAGGCCGGCCTGGTCGTCGCCGCCAAGCACGAGGCGCCAGCGGCGGTTGCGCTCGGCATCAGCGTCGTCGCTCATCGATTGGCCTCCTTGATCGGCCGGTCGGCGCCGAGGATGGTCAGCAGCAAGGGCAGGGCCGCGTCGAAGCAGGCGGCGGTGGCCGGCAGCGGCGCGGGCGGCAGCAGCGGGCTGGCGTCGGAGGTGGAGCCGACGGCCAGCGGCCGCTGCCTGGCCAGTTCGTCCAGCAGGCGCCGCCGCTCGTTGCGGTCGAAGCTCGCGAAGGCACGGCGCATCACCGGCAGCAGGTTGTTGAACGCCTCGTCGTCGATCGCAGCAAGCCAGCCGTCGATGATCCGGCGCAGCATCTGGTCGTGCAGCAGCACCTGGCCGCTCTGGCCGAGAAACCCGTCGAGCCAGTCGCCGGCCTCCAGGGTCGGCACGCTGCGGGACAGCGCGCGCGACAGTGCCAGCGCGGTCTGCTCCGGTGACACGATGCCCTGATCGTACAGCACGCGGTTCGCCAGGCCCTTCAACAGCGGATGCGCCGCCGCATCGGCGGCGACGTGCAACAGCGCGCGGCTCCAGCCGTCGCGCAGGCCGCGATCCTCGATCAGTCCGATCGCGACGTCGAGCCGCGCCAGCCTGCCGCGGAGATCGGCGGCGACGTCGGCCTGCAGGCTGCGGCAGGCATAGACGAGGCCGGCACAGATCGCCTCGACGAGGCTGGTCACCAGCAGGCGTAGCGCCTCGGTCGGCAGCGCCCGCGCGGTGCCGTAGCGCAGGATCTCGGCGAGCGGCGGCACGGCCTCGGTGAGATCGGCAACGTCGCTTGTCGCGGCCGAGCGCTGCTGCAGCAGCACGATCGTCGTCTCGGCCGCCTCGCTCAGACCCGCTTCGAGACAGCCGCGCACGATGGCCGCGACGGTGTTCAACGAGGTCGCCGCCTGTGCGTTGGTGACGGCGGCATTGCCCGCAGCCTGCGCGACGGTGGTGCCGTGCACCAGCGCCTCGACCAGACGCACCGAGAATTCCGGCTCCCAGCGCAGGCGCCAGTTCTCGCGAAAGGTGCCGCGGCTCTGTCCCGATCCCTGCAACCGTCCCCACGGCACCTGAATCAGGCCCAGCCGGTGTAGGAGCTGCGACTTGGCAAGCCCTGCCTCGCTGCGCAGGTCGAGCGCGATGTCGGTGTCGAGCGCCTCGGGCTTCAGCTTCAGCTTGCGCTGCCAGCGCGCGAGATCGGCGGCGAGCGGCATCTGCGGCACGCTGTCGTCGATCTCGCCGACACGTTGCCCGATGATGAGCTGCTGCTCGATCAGGCGGAACGGCGCCGTCTCGCCCTCGCAGAGCGTTGCAAGGCTCGCCTCGCGCATCTCGGCCAATCCCGGCAAAGCGACGTCGCGCAACGCGGCCAGCGTGATCGCGAGCCGGGACGCCTCGATGACAGATGCCGTCGATGCCGGCCGCCCGTGCCGCCGCAGCAGCTCCGCGACACGGGCCTGCCAGCGGGTCGTGAAGCCGGTGGCGTCGAGCGCGGCGGCCTGGCCGTGCTGCAGTCCCTGCCAAAGATGCGCGTACCAGCCCGGCGAAATTACGCCGGCGCCATAGCCGGACGCGGCCGCGAGGCGCGTCTCCGTCCACGGCACCCAGGTGGCGGTGACCTTGACCTGCGGCAGCCCCTTCAGCAGCGCGCGATCATCCTTCAGCGCCACTTTCCGCCGCAGCGCCGGCACGTGCCAGGCGCCGCAGATGACGGCGACGGCCCCGTCCTGCTCGCCGAGCGCCGCCGCGATTTCCAAGCGCATATGCGCTTCGCGGCGCAGCTCGCGCCGGGCTTCATCGGCAGGCTGGTAGGGCAGCGGATCGATCTTTTCTCGCAACGCCGCGATCGCGGCTTCCAGCGCGGCAAAGATCTCCGGACCATGCGCCCCCTGTTCGACGATCGCATTCCACCAGGACTCGCTGTCGTCATAGCCGGCAAGGGTGGCGAGATAGGCCAGCGGATCGCGCCGGATCTGCGCCAGCTCAGGATCGACCGTGTCCGGCTCATCTGGCGCAGGCGCATCGGCGTCCTCCGGCGCGGCCTCGCTTTCATTGCCCTCCGGCTGCTTCAGCTTGGCCCGTTCGGCGAGGCGGTAGGACGCCGGCAGGTCGATGAAGCGGACCGGCCGTCCCCTCGCCAGCGCCCAGCGGATCGCCTGCCATTCGGGCGAGAACAGCGCGAACGGAAAGAAGCTCGCATTGGCGGCATCGTCCTGGGCGTGGACCAGCAGCGCGATCGGCGGCACCATCGCGGGCGAGGCGGCGAACGCGATCAGCTCATCGGCATCCGGCGGCCCTTCGATCAACACCACGGCCGGATCGGCCGCGTCGAGCGCTGATAGCACGGCGCGCGCCGATCCCGGCCCGTGATGCCGGATGCCGAGCAGATGCAGGCGATCGGGTTGCGGCGCGGCCATGTCAGATCACGTCGCGGATCGCGCCGTACAGATCGGCCCACGGCTTGCGCTCGCGCACCACCGTTTCGAGATATTCCTGCAGCACGACCTTGTCCTGCACCGGATCCTTGACGATGGCGCCGACGAGGTTCGCCGCCATGCTCTGCGCATCGATCACGCCGGAGCCGAAATGGCCGGCTTCCGCCCAGGCGCCGATGGTCACCGCGATGGCTTCCGCCGTCGACAGCGAGCCCGACGGCGACTTCAGCTTGAGCCGGCCGTCGAGCGTCTGGCCGTCGCGCAGCTCACGGAACACCGTGACGATGCGCATGATCTCCTGGTTGGCCGGCGCGATCTTCGGCAGCTCGAGGCCGCCGCCGATTTCGCCGACGCGCTTGGTGACGATCCTCACCTCCTCATCGAGGTCGGCCGGCAGCGGCAGCACCACGACGTTGAAGCGCCGCTTCAGCGCCGAGGACAATTCGTTGACGCCCTTGTCGCGCGCATTCGCCGTCGCGATCATGTTGAAACCGCGCCGGGCGTGAACGGCGTCGTTGATCTCCGCGATCGGCATCAGCTTCTCCGACAGCACCGTGATCAGCGTGTCCTGCACGTCCGACGGCATGCGGGTCAGCTCCTCGAAGCGTACGATCCGCCCCGCTTCCATCGCGCGCATCAAGGGCGTCGCCACCATGGCCTCGCGCGAGGGGCCCTTGGCGAGCAGCAGCGCGTAGTTCCAGCCGTAGCGGATCTGGTTCTCGTCGGTGCCGGCCGTGCATTGCACGATCAGCTCGGACGAGCCGGAGATCGCGGCGGCGAGATGTTCGGAGACCCACGACTTCGCCGTGCCGGGCACGCCGAGGATCAACAGCGCGCGGTCGGTCGCGAGCGTCGCCACCGCGGTCTCGATCAGCCGGCGGTTGCCGATATATTTCGGCGTGATCTCGACGCCCGATTTGGTGCGGCCGCCCATCAGATAGGTCACGACCGCCTGTGGCGACAGCCGCCATTGCGCCGGCCGCGCCCGCGTGTCCTCCTGCGCCAACGCCTCGAGCTCGTGGGCATGCAATGCTTCCGCGGAGCGGCGCAACTGGCCGTCGCTTGGGCTAGCATCAGCGTTTGTCATGGGCGTGCTCCGGACTGTTTGATGGTGCGTTACGTCGGCAACGCGAGAACGAGGTCGGTGAAATCCTTGGCCGCGCGCGCGGTCGCGGGGGACACCGGGGTGAGCGTGGCGACGAAGGCGGGCATCGTCGCGCGCGGCATCAGCGCAGCCATGAGCACCAGCCGGCCGTCGTCCTTCTGCGCCGCCGGCGTCGTCGCGTCGGCGAGGTCCTGGATCGCCTTCTGCCAGGCCGGCGATGCGAGCACGCGTTCGGCGACCTGCGGCGCGAGTGGCTGGCGGGCCTTCGCCGCCAAGGACATCAGCGCATATCCGTGCAGTGCGTCACCGCCGCAGAGGCGCGCGCCGATGATGCGCAGCACGGTGTCGTCATCGCCCTCGGCCGCGGCGGCATCCATCAGCAGCGTGAGCACGCGGTGCTCGGACGGCGGCAGTGAAGCGATCAGCGCCTCGGGCGGCGCGCCGACCGCCGTGGCGAGCGCGGCGAGCCGCAGCCCGCCGAACAGCCGCTCGCGCAACGCCTCGGCCTCCTGCCATTTCAGGCCGTCGGCCGGCAGCTTGAAGGTCACTGTCGACGCCGCGCCGAGGCCGATCTTGGCCAGCAACGAGCCCGCGCGCTGGAAGCATCGCGCGGCCTCGGTCAGCCGGGCGCCGTGCTCGGTGCGTTCGGCGATCCGGGTCAGGAGCTGTGCGGCGATCTGCTTGACGCTGTCGGCGCGATCGGCGCTCAGGCTCTCCAGAAACGGCCGATCATCGGGGCCGAGGCCGACCATCAGTGCATCGAGCAGCGCAGCGCGGACCGGCGCGGGCTCGCTCTTCCAGACCGATTCGATCAGCGCGCGGCCGTCGGCGGGATTGTTGCGGCGCTGCTCCGCCACGAAGGCGCGGCGCTGCGTCTTCGGGAAGGTGGTCCAGTTCTCCATGGTGATGCGTTCGAAGAACAGGCCCTTGGTGGCATCGTCATCGGCGTCGGAGGCGATCAGCGCCAGATAAGCGCGCTCGGCGAGGCCCTGGTCCTCGGCATTGGCTTTGATGTGCGGCACGAAATCCGGCAGATCGAACGGATGCAGCCGGCAGCCGGCGGTCTGGATACGGCGCAGCGCGAGCGGCAAGGCGCTCGACGCCAGCGACTTCTCGACGCTGCGCGCCAATGCCTTGAGCGCGCGCCGCGCCGCCTCGGGCAGGATGGGCCGCGCGTCCTGGTGCAGCCGCAGGGCGGCGTCCGGGACGGGATCGGCGACAGGCGCCGTCGCGCCGGCGAAGCGCTGCCATTGCGCGGCCAGCGCAAGGAGTGGCAGCGCAGGCTCGCGTCCGTGTGGCAACAGTTCGGCCAGCGCCGGCGGCGTCATCAAGGGCTGCCGCGCCAGGCCGAGCAGGAAGGATTGGCGCAGGCGGGCATGGCTCTGGGGATCGATCGCGCTCGCCATCGTCAGCTCTCGTGATGCCAGCGGCCGAGCGCCGTTTCGGCGGCCAGCACCTGCGCAATGCGGCCGTCCCACAGACACAGCAGCGACAGGTCCTCGAGGCCGAGCAGCGGCGTCAGTTGGTCGAACTGGCCGCGCTCTACCGCGATCGCAGCTCCGGCCTCGTCGGCGATGACGAGCGCACCCTTTCCCGCGGTGTGAAGCGTGACGCCCGCGAGCAGCAGCGGCCAGCGATCGAGCCACGGCAGCGCGGCGAGCCGCGCCGTGTAGTCCTGCAGCGCTGGGGCGAGCCCCGGCGATGGCCGCGGCCAGGTCGCGGTCGCCGCCGTCTTGCGGCTCGCCAGCAGCCCGCGCAACGGCGCGGCCGACGGATAGAACACGACCTCGCCGTCGATGATCTCCCCCGGCGCGAACGGAAATCCGGCGCCGCCGCCGGACACCGGCACGAAATCGATCAGCACCGCGGCGCGCGGCTGGCCGGGGTCATCGCCCGTGTTGACGAGCCACGTCTCCAGCCTGCGCAGCTTGTCCGGCTGCACTTCGGACAGGTTGGCGGCAACGATCCACACGTTGCTCGCGCGCGGGGCCGTGGCGTCCGCCAGCAGCTCCTCGCGGCGCAGCGACCAGCCGACCGCGCGTCGGACATCCTCGCGCAGCGGTGCCGGCAGCCGGTCCTGATGCCGGTAGGCCGAGGCGATCAGGGACATGGTGCCGAGCTGCTCGATGGCGAGATCGGCGCGGCGATCCTCTCCGACGCGAAACAGTTCGGATGAGAGCTGGTCGAGCCGCGCAGCGAGGCCGCCGGCCTTGGCGTCGACCAGTCGCGTCGACAGCGTGCGCGCGGCGGACGCGGCGCGGGCGGCGAAATCAGCAAGTCCCTGGTTGAGCTGATCCGCGATCCAGCGCTCCAGCTCGTCGAGTCCGGCGAGGATCGCCGCCTCGCGCTCGGCCCTGATCCGCTCTCGCTGCGCCTCGGCGCGCGCAGCAGCCTTTGGGTCGGCGGGAGCAATCGTCGCGGCCTCTGCCAGGGCAGCATCGAGCGACGGTGGCGTGCCCGCATCGTTGCCCTCCGGCTTGGGCTTGCCCGGCGCGCGGCCGCTCGAGCCGCGCCGCCGCGCGCTCCAATCCTCGACCCATTGCGGCGGGCTGGTGGTCTCGAACCGCTCGGGCTTGTCGACCCGCTGCCACAGCACCGCCAGCACGTGCTTGCAGGGAAACTTGCGGCTCGGGCAGGTGCATTTGTAGCCGCTGCCGTCGGCCGCGGCGACCACGCGATACGGCGTCGCGCCGGAGCCCTGGCATTCGCCCCACAGCACCTCGGCATCGCTGCTCGCAGCCAGCATTGGCCAGTTGGCAGGCTTCACGAGCTTCAGCGCTGCGGCGAGTGAGGCCTGATCAGGCGCGAGCCCTTCGATTCGTTCGCGTGTCAGAGACACCCACTCTCCCAACCGGCTGATCGCGCGATGCCGCACTCCCTAGCAGATGGCGGCGGAGCCGCACAACAATTCCAGCGCGATGCCTGCTGATTTTGCGTCGCGTCGCGCGGGAAAGAAGCTGAGCGATCTGCGCAACGCTCGTCGCGTCGCGCGCACGCCGGCGGAACTGCGGAGTTTCCTGGGCATGCATGAGGCGGGCGCGATATCTCCGACGCCGCGGTGAGCGCGCGCACCGGACGCTCTGAATCGCCGCCGCTCATACGGAACTACATCGCCGTTGCGCCGTCGGAACGTGAAGCACCGCAGCGCGCTGTAGGGCCCGTTGTCTTCCATCACATCGAATCCCGCTGCTCGCGCGCGCTGTGTTCAGCACGGAGGTCATCAGCACGGCCGGCCTTGGAATTTTTCCCGGCCATGCAATGGTGAGATGCCCGGATCATCCGCGTCGTACTGTAATCCTGCGGTAAGGCCGTGACGCTAGCTTCAACGCGTCCTTGATCGAGGTCACATCGGTTTTGCCATCGACAGCGTGTCATGATGAGCCATTGCTCGCCGTCTCTCGATGTGGCGTTCGATCGGAAGGACATTGGAGCGCCGCCGCAGACCCGAAAGCCCGGCCTGATCAGGTCGGCTCCGTCCCACCTGCGGCACCTTCCATCATGATCTGGCGCCGCATGGCTTCGAACGTCGTCGGAGTCCAGTGAGCAGGCCGTTCGGTTTGTGTCCCAGCCCCACACGTCCGAACGGCCTGCCATGATCGAGCTCGCGGCGGTGCTCGCGCTCACATGTTCGTTGTGCATCTGCCATCCGCCGTCTGTAATGATGCGGTAAGCCGCAGCCACGAGTCTCCCGCAGCGATGGCTGAGCCGATCGCAAGGAGAACCCAATGAAACGAATTTGCGCGCTTATGATCATGGCCTCGACCATCGCAGGCACGATCGCCACGCCGGCCAACGCTGGCGGGAATCGCGGAGCGGCGGTCGCCGCCGGCGTCGTCGGAGGTCTGGCGATCGGAGCCCTGATCGGTTCTGCGGCAACCGCCCGTTCCGCGCCCACTTATGTCTACGGCTACGAGGACTATCCGCCGCCGCGGGTCGTCTATCGTCGTCACCGCGTCTATGAGTACGACGCGGACTACGGCAACTATGGCGACGGCTATTTGTCCGGCTACCGGGACGGCTATTCCGACGGATCCTGGGACAACGACTGAGACCGCCGCCCGAGGACAAGGTCCCGCCGACGCGGGACCTTGTCCTCGATCCGAATGTTCCGATCAGCTGACGAGGCTGCCGCGTCCAGCGTTGCCTCAACCCTATGGTTCGTTCGGCCGCGTCACCAGGAATGCCACCACCGTTCGTGTGCATCCTGTCCAGCCGAGCAGCCGCGCCTGCACCGCGAACTCGCGCTTGACGTAGTTGCCGGATCGGGCGGCCGCCGCTTCCGCGGCGCCGATGCAATCCGCCTGGTCGCGGAAGCACAGCGAAATCCAGCCTTCGCTGCCAGAGTCCGCGCCGGCCTTGTGGGTTGAGATGGGCAGACCGTAAGCGGGATGATCAGCGCTGTAGAAGGCGGTCGCGAGCGCAAGGCTCTCGGTGCCGCCGACATGCGCGAGCGGTGTCCCCGTCAGCTCCCGCCATTGCCGCGTGGCTTCCCGCGCGGTCTGCTGGTAGAAGGTGCGGCCTTCCTCATAGCCGTGCCGGTTGCGGTAGAAGGCGTGCAGCGGCGCCGCGACGATCGCGGCCAGGACGGCGATTCCGGCCGTCAGCACCGCGATGTTGACGGTGTGGAAGCGCGCGATCGGATAGCTTGCGCCGCAGACGATCACCACGACGAACAGGAACAGTCCCTGCAGTGCCCATAACGACGGCAGGTCGGTACCCATGATCAGCGCGTTGATGACGGGCAGACCGACCGTGCCGATGGCGATATAGGACAACAGCCGGAGGCCGCCGTTCAGCGCGGCCATCTCCGTGGTGAAAGACCTGATCCTGGCGCCGGCGACGATCAGCCAGGTGGCAGCCGGCACGGCCATCGCGGCCGCGAGCCCCAGCACGAAGAACAGGGCATCCCGCGACGACGTCGCCAGGGTGGAGCGCGCGTGCATCAGCGCGTGCTGGATGGGCGCCGCGTCATGTCCGACAAGCCAGTCAAGATGCATCGACAGCGCGGCGAGGCCTGCGGCCGCGGAGATCCATGGCGACGCCGAGGTGAAATAGGCGCGTCGCTGCGGATGCGCCATGGCGGCGAATGCGAAGCTCATCACCAGAAAGATCGAGTAGTACTTGCCGAGCAGTGTGAGCGCGGCCGTCAGGCCGGCGGCCGCTGCCCAGGGCAGCGTTCGCGTTTCGAACGCGCGCAGGAAGCAGTAGGTGGCGAGCGGCCACGTCGCCAATTGCACCGAGTTCGCGTTGAAGCGCTGCGCGTGAAACTGATAGGCCGGCGTCAGCATCAGTAGCAGCAGCACGATCACCCGCTTGTCCCCGGCGACGAAGCGGCGCGAAATCAGGTCGACGAACCACAGCGCCAACGCCGCATTGGTCATCGCCATCAGGTGGAACGACCAGTCGGAAAGAGGGAAGAGAGCGGTCCAGGCGCCGGCGATCCAGCCCATCAGCGGCGGATGCTTGTCGTAGCCCCAGGCGAACTGCCGTCCGAATGTCCAAGTCTCGATCACGTCGGGATGCAGGCCAGCGCCGGCATAGGCGATCGAGAGATAGGCCGTCCACACGGCCACGAAGCACACCAGCAGCAGCGGCACGGCCCAGCCGGCCTCGATGCCGTCGAGCCAACGCAGGAACGGACGGCGCCAGGCCGCCGGATGACAATCCGACCGTTCGGCGACGGTCGAGAACGCAAAGTCATGGAACATGTCGATGTTGATCAATGATGAGGCGACGGATGTGACGCGCGATCGGCAGCCGCGGCCGACAAAGAATGGCGGATCGCCCGGTGTGTCCGGTCGATCATGCGGCAGGCTTCATGCGGGCGAATCCTCGGCGCGTATTTGAATGCCAGTCTAGGCCGAGACGATTACGAAAGGCTGACGTCGAAAATCGGATCATCGCGGCATGGCACGTCATACCACTGCAATCGCGCCGGCCGAGAAGCCGTTCAGCTTACAATCTGAGATATCGCGACGGACGCTCGATCAGCCCTGGCAGAACGGGTCGACTTTGATTGAGCGCTGAAAAACAACGGTACCAGAACGCCGCCGACGTAATCCTATTGTAATCCGTCTGTAATGATAGGAACAGCCGATTGTCGATGTTGCGGGAGGATGGCGTGCGCGTTCTGGTCGTTGAGGATGATCCCCAGCTCGGGCTCTGGCTGCGGGATGCACTCGCGACGGCGTTCGGCTCGTCGGACATCGTCACGACGCTCGACGAGGCGCGGGCGGCGATCGCGGTGCGCAATTTCGAGCTCGTGGTGATTGACCGCGGACTTCCGGACGGCGACGGGCTGGCGCTATTGCCGGACCTGCGGCAGCAGAAGCCGAGCCCCGCGACCGTGGTGCTGACGGCGCTCGACGATCCCGCCGACATCGCGCGTGCGCTCGACGAGGGCGCGGACGACTACGTCGCCAAGCCGTTCGAGCCGATCGAGCTGGTGGCACGGGCGAGGGCGGTGCTGCGCCGGCTGTTTCTCGACCGCGGCGCGATGGTCTCGATCGCCAATCTGGGCTTCGACATCGTCAATCGCGCCGTCTGCGTCGACCAGGCGCCGATCGTGGTGCCCAGGCGCGAACTGGCGATCCTCGAGGCGCTGGTTCGCCGCAGCGGGCGGGTGGTGCTGCGCGAGACCTTGGAGACCGCGGCCTACGGCTTCGAGGACGAGATCCAGTCGAACGCGATCGAGGCCCATGTGTCACGGCTGCGCCGCCGCCTGCGCGAAGCCAATTGCAGGGCCACGATCAGGCCGGTGCGCGGCCTCGGCTATCTCCTGAGCGGCGAGTGACGCAGGTGAGGTGGCAGAAGCTCAGCCGTATCCGCCGCTCCATCACGCTGCTCTCCGCGACGCTGATTGCGGTCGTCACCACCATCATGCTGATCTGCGCCGCTGCCTTGCTGATCCGCTTCGGCGGCGACGATGACGGCACCTGGGGTGCGGCCGACGTCGCCGATGCGCTGAAGGAGGCCGTGGCTCGCGATGCTGGCGGCCAATTGCTCGTGAAGCAGACGCCCCGCCTCGACACGATCATGCAGGACTTCCCGACGTTCTGGTACGTCGTCTCCGACAAGAGCGGTGAGGTGAGCTATGGGCCGATTCCGAAATGGCGGCCGCACAAGGGTCCGTCGTCGCAGAACGGCACCAGCTTCCTGGCCTATGCGATCGACGGCGAGACCCGGCGCCTGAAACGGATGATGGCGGTCCGCAATACGCCGGTCGGCGAGGTCTTGATCGAGACCGGCGGCGTCGCCTACACGTCGACGCAGCTGATGACGGGCACCTTGACCGACGCGACCATCGTCGCGCTTCCGATCATCCTGGTCCTGGTCGCGACGGTGCTGGCGGCGCTGTTGTTCGTGCCGACGCTGATCGCCCGCCCGGTGCGTGCGGTCGCACGCGCGGCCGAGATGATCGACGGCGTGCCCGACGGCCGAAGGCTGCCCGAGCGGGACGCGCCGGCCGAATTGCTGCCGCTGGTCACCGCCTTCAACCGCGCCTTGTCGCGCATCGACCACGCCGCCGAGGCGCAGCGCAACTTCCTGTCCAATGCCGCCCACGAGCTGCGGACCCCGCTGACCAACGCCCGCACCATGCTGGAGGCGGTGCCGGATGCCGGCCTGCGCGCGAAACTGGTCGGCGAGAACCAGAAGCTGTCGTCGATCGTCACCATGCTGCTGCAACTGGCGCGGATTTCGCTGGAGCCGGACGAGCTGGGCGAGATCGACCTGGTCGCGTTGGCGCGGCGCGTCACCGCCGAGCATGTGCCGATGGCGCTGCACTCCGGGCTCGAGATCGGCTTCGCCGGCTGCGATGCGCCGGTCCGGATCCGCGGCTCGGAGCCGGCGATCGCGGTCGCGCTCTCCAACCTGATCAGGAATGCGGTCGCGCATGCCGGCGCGGGCGGTCCGATCCTCGTCGAGGTCGACGCCGCGGCGCGCCTGCGCGTGATCGATTCGGGGCCCGGCCTGCAATCCGATCAGCCCGAACGCCTGCTGCAGCCGTTCGAGCGCGGCCACGCCCGCGGCGAAGGCATGGGGCTCGGGCTTTCGATCGTGTCGCAGGTCATGGCGACGCATCAGGGCCGCGTCGCGCTGCGCGAGACGCCGGGCGGCGGCACCACGGTCGAGCTCAGCTTCGCGCGCGCCGCGCCTTCGCAAGGCGACGCTGCGGATGCGACATTGCCGGCCGTCCGGCGCACGGCCGAGCAGGCGGGATCGCCGCCGCGCGCTTGATGCCGGGACGTCGTTTCCGGCGGCCCGCGCTCAGCGCGGCTCCCTGCTCCGCTGCCACTTCAGGAAGTCGCTGTAGAGTCGCGCGGCCTCGTCCGGCGACATCCGCGCCTGCGCCTTGCGCTCGTCGAGAAACTTGCGGAATTCGGCCGGGTTGGCATCCTGGCCCGGCGACTGCATCGCGCGGGCGCCATCGAGCCATTCCTGCGCCGCCTTGAAGCGGACCAGGCCCTGCACCGGCGCCGACAGCACGGTGTCGCGCCATTTCGGATGCCGTGGCGGCGATTGCAGCACCTGGATCTTGCCGAACAGCGCGTCGACGAACCGCGCCGTACGGCGATAGCGCTCGCTGTTCTCCGGCCAATTGTAGACCATCAGCACGGTCGAGGCGGCGACGGTCTCGACCTTGGTGCCCGGCGGCACCAGGTTCGGATATTCCTCGGACGAGAACGACGACGGCAGATAGATGTCCTGCAGCGCGTGGTCATAGGGGACCGTCAAGAGGTGCAGCCGGCCGCCCTCGTTCTTGATGCCCTTGATGATCGGCGCGTCCTTCGACACCGATGCGATCCAGGCATCGCCCTGGCCGTCGATCAGCTTCTGCAGCCCGCCGGTCGGATCGGTCTGGGAGTCGATGTCGGCGCGAATGCCGAGCCGGCGGAAGATCGTGCGCGCCGCCGGCAGGCCGATCGAGCGCTCGGCGAACACCCGCCGTCCATTGAGATCCTCCAGCGAGCGGATCTCGCGCCGCGCGACGATGTGGACGTCGTTGTGGAAGAGCTGCGCGATGTAGCGCACGCGCTGGGCGATGTCTGGAATGTTGTATTCCGTCTTCACGAATTCCAGCGCGTCGGTGGTGACGAAGCCCATGTCGATGTTCTTCAACATGATGATGTCGATGAGGTTCTGCGCCGAGCCCCTGCCGAGGATCGGCAGCACGCGCAGGCTCTCGCCCTCGTCGAGCACCGCGGCCATGTCGGAGCCCATGACCGACATCGGCCCGCCGATCGGCGCGGTGATCACGGTGACGGTGCCGGAGTTCAGCGCCTCGCGGTCCGGCAGCGTACCGACGGCGCCGCCGGTGGGCGGGCGCTGCGGCAATTGCTGCGCTCGGGCGCTGCCAGACAGCGCCACGAGGGATGACAGAACACATGCAAATAGGAATGCGCCAACAGTTACGCGCGCGACACGATTCACCGAACGCTTCCTCGATACATTCTAAATTGACAGTGGACTTAGCAGTTCGATCCCGGCCGAAGTTTGGCCGTGAGGTGGCGATCCGCGAGATGCTGCAAAGTCGCCCGGCCCGCTTCACCGCTGTGCTGAAAATGCGGTGCAGGAGCGTGATCGAGTGTTGCGATCGGGGACCGGCGCTGAGCGCGCCGAATCCTCGATCACAGGCCGTGTTCGGTGGAGAACGACCGTCCTGCGTGCGTGTCGAAACGTCGCACGCCTGGCGCTGAATGGTGGCGCCGCGCGCCGGCGCTCACGCGCTCGCCGCGTCGAGCCGCGCGACCTGGTCCGCGGTCAGCGCGAGCTCCGTCGCCGCCACCAGCGTGTCGACGTGCTCGGGCCTGGTGGCGCTGGCGATCGGCGCCGTCACCGAGGGCTTGGCCAGCAGCCACGCCAGCGCGATCGAGGCCTGCTGCGCTCCGGTCTCCCTTGCGACCGCGTCCAGCGCGGCGAGGATGCGCATGCCGCGTTCGTTCATGTATTTCGGGATGCCGCGCTGTCCGCGCGGGCTCTTGCCGAAATCGGCCTCCGAGCGATACTTGCCGGTGAGGAAGCCGGCGGCCAGCGAGAAGAAGGTGATGACGCCGACGCCGTAGTTCTCGCAGACGCGTTGCAGCGCGCCTTCGTAGGATGCGCGCTCGGCGAGGCTGTATTCCGGCTGCAGGCTCTCATAGCGCGGCAAGCCGCTCTTCGCCGACAGCTCGAGCGCGGCCTGCAGCCGCTCCGCCGAGAAGTTCGAGGCGCCGATGACCCGCACCTTGCCGGCCTTGATCAGCCTGTCATAGGCCGCCAGCGTCTCCTCCTGCGGCGTCGTCTCGTCGTCCTTGTGCGATTGATAGAGATCGATCACGTCGGTCTGCAGCCGGCGCAGGCTGTCCTCCACCGCGCGCGCGATGTAGTCGGCCTTCAGCCCGACCTTGCCGTCGCCCATGTCCATGCCGACCTTGGTGGCGAGGATGACACGATCGCGATTGCCGCGCAGCTTCATCCATTTGCCGATGATGGTCTCGGACTCGCCGCCGCTGTGGCCGGGCACCCAGCGCGAATAGACGTCCGCCGTGTCGAGGAAGTTGATGCCGGACTCCAGCACCTTGTCGAGCAGGCGGAACGAGGCCGCCTCGTCCACCGTCCAGCCGAACACGTTGCAGCCGAAGCAGAGGGGCGGAACGTTGAGGCCGGAACGGCCGAGCGGGCGCATCTTCATGGGAGGCTCTCGATCTGAATGATGTTGGCTGCATCCGTCGCGGACGCCTGCCGCAGATTGCCGTCATTCGTCGCGCGAGACCAGCGCGGCAGGAGCATGGCGGGCCCGCCCGGCCGCATCCAAACCGTGGCACGGCTGCCCCGAAGTGGGTCCGGCAGCGTCAGACTTTTCACTCACTTGCCGATGATGGTCGCAGCCTGCGAACGCCTCGCAGCTGGAGACGCGGGGGGCCATGATCAAGGAGTCCGTCTGATGAACACGCTGACCCATGACCAGCTCGGGCTGAGCTCAGATGGCCTCATGATGCCCGATCCGGCCGCGGCGGCGAAGAACACGACGACCAATATGGCTGCGGCTGCCTCGCCTGTCGTGCTGCCGCCCGGCGCGGTGTCGGATCCGGTGGTACACGCCGACGGCTCCGAGACCGTCTCGGTTCACACCGGCGGGCTCACCTTCAACCTCACCTTCGATGCCGCCGCCGCGGCCGCGCCCGAAAGCTTCCGCGCCGGCGTCGAGCAGGCGGCGGCGATCCTGTCCTCGGCGATCACCGATCAGGCCACGGTCAACCTCGCGATCGATTTCGCCGGCACCGGCGGCGGGGCTGGCGCCAATGTCTCCAATGGCGTGCTCACCAGCTACGCGCAGCTCCGAACCGATCTGCAGGACCACGCGGCGGCCGGCGACACGGTGTTCGACAACCTGCCGACGGGGCGGGCAGTGCAGGGCCATTCCCAGGTGTTCGTCGCCAATGCTCAGGCCAAGGTGCTCGGGCTCATCGATCCAAACAGCACGACGACTGAGGACGGCTTCGCCGTCTTCAACACCGACATCCCGACGCAGTCGCTGGTCGGCGTCGCGCTGCACGAACTGTCGCATGCGCTGGGACGGGTGCCGTCGCCGGGCAATCTCGACATCTTCGACCTGTTCGACTTCACCAAGCCGGGGCAGCATCTGATCAACAACAGCATCAGCTCGGCGCCTCCCGCGTATTTCTCGCTCGACGGCGGGCTCACCAAGATCGCCGATTACGGCCAGATGTCGGACCCGGCCGACTTCCTCAACACCGGCATCCAGGGCGCCCGCGATCCCTTGAACGAATTCTACAATCCGACCACGTCGCAGACGCTGTCGCCGATCGATCTCGTGGTGCTGGAGACGCTCGGCTACAATATCTCGACTCCCGACACGCAGGCCCTGCTCGCCCAGATCCCGCACGCCGCCGGGGTCGCCGCACCGGTGCAGACGCCGCAGCAGGCCGTCGCGATCGCCTCCGCGGTGGCCGCCGAGACGGCCGCCAGCCTCACCAAGCTGGGTGATGCCGCCGGCGCCGCGCAGGTGCTGGCGAATGTCCAGGCCGACGCTGCTGCGCTGAATGGCGCCGATGCCGGCGCGAACCATGACCAAGCAACGGCCCATGCGTCCTATTCCGCCGAGCCGCACCACGATCCGATGATGCTCGCGATGCATCTGCACGCGATCAGTGCGAACTGAGGCGGTCGCTACCAGCAGAGGATTGATTGGGCGCGAGAAGGCCATCGCGTAGTCGATCTAAGTCATGCCCGCCATTTCATCGTCGTCATGGCCGGGCTTGCCCCGGCCATCTCCGTCGCACTCGCCTGAACTGAAAGGCGTGATGTAGCCAAGCGATCGGGCGGATCGGAGGTGCGGTCCGCTCACGATCGATCGCCATGTGTCCGACGCGACAGGTCAGGATCGCTCGCGGTCGCGTTGTCGGTCGAGCTTGCGCAGATAGCTGAGGCCGCAGACGGTCAGCCGGCCGGGATCATGCACGCCTTGTTCGGCCAGTCCGCGGATATGCCGCGCCAGGGCGCGCCGCGCTCCCTGGTCCAGATCGTGTCTGGCCACGCGACGATAGATCTGCATCGCTCGAACGAGCGGCTTTGCGAGTTCGATCTCAGGCATCCGGGCCAACGGGCGGCGACGGCGATGGTTCCGACGCATCAGGGCGCAGGCGCCGGCTTGGCCGGGCGCAGCGTGACGACGACGGGAATGGCGATCGCGTAGATGGCGACGACCGACAGCCAGATCGCCCCGGGCCATTCGTCCCTGACGGCGAAGTAGAGGCTCGAGAAGCCGAGCGGCGCAACGATCGAGGCGAGGCTGACCGTGGCGGCGAGCACGCCCTGGAACTGGCCCTGCAAATGTGCGTCCACCTGCCGGGTGGCGATCGACTGCAGGGCCGGCATGCCCATGCCGCCGAGCGCGAACAGCGGCATCGCGCCAAACACCATCCAGCTCTGGTTGGCGAACGCCATGGCGGTGAGGGCCGTGCAGACACAGGTCACTCCGGTCAGGATGGCGCCGCGCTCGGTCAGCAATCTCACGGCCGGACCGGGAAGGAATATTTGGGCCAGCATCTGGCACACCCCGAAGGTGCCGAGCGACAGGCCGATCCAAAGACCGCTCCAGTGGAAGGCGTCGCCGCCCCACAGCGCCCAGCAGACGCCATAGGCCTCGCCGGTCGCGCTGAACAGGAAGAAGAGGAGAACGACCGGCAGCAGGCTCTTGACGGCGAACACCCAGCGCAGTGGCCGCAGCGGGTTCAGAACTGCGATCTCGATCTTGCCAGGGTCCGGCGGTCGCGATTCCGGCAGCATCAGCAACGCCAGCAGGACGTTGCATCCGTTCAAGGTCGCCGCCACGACGAACGGCAGCCGCAGCCAATGGTCGCCGAGCGCGCCGCCGAGCACGGGCCCGATGATGAATCCCATGCCGAACATCGCATTGAGGAGGCCGAAGCGGCGGGCCCGCTCGTCCTCGCGCGAGACGTCGGTGATGTAGGCCGTGGCCACCGAGACGTTGGCGCTGGTGACGCCGGCGATGGCGCGGCCGAGCAGGAGCATCCAGAGATCGGGCGCAGCGGCCAGGAACAGGTAGTTGACGATGGCGCCGGCCAGCGAGACCAGCAGCAGCGGGCGCCGGCCGAGCCGATCGCTCAGCGAGCCCAGCACCGGGGCGCAGATGAACTGCATCGCGGCGTAGAGCGCCGTCATGACGCCGAGAAGGAACGCCACGTCGCCGGTGTGGGTCACGTCGTGCAGCAGCGCCGGCAGGATCGGAAAGATCAGCCCGATGCCGGCGGCATCGAGCACGATGGTGAGATAGATGACGGCAACAGCCCTGGTCATGGCGCGCTCCGGTCCACGCGAGCCGATGGCGCAAACACGCGCGACCGCTCGCTGGAGCCTGACGATCCGTCAGGCGATTGATGTGTGGGAGACGCTGGGCCGGTCCATGCCAGAAAGGCAGATGGACGGCTTGTACTCGGCCGCAGGCAACGACCGCTTTTCGCGACAGGCGCCATCTATACGTGACGAACGGCCGGCGCAAGCCGCTTTTTCCGAACGACGATCGGCGCATTCAATGCATATTCATCGATCCATCGCCGAAGCTCTGCCTCAATCTGCCGACCGACTACGACGTCCGCGAGGCGCGATCTCGGCAAGATTCTCGATCGCATCGAGCCGGTGAACAAGCCGCGGGCGGTTTTGAGCGGACAGGTCGGGCGATGGCAGGCGGACGTGGATGGGCTGCGCGGGACGTCTCGTGATCCGCCCCCGGCAATGCGCCGTATCTTCACTGCACTCCTGGCCGGTCATCGAGAGTCCCCGTCCTGCCACCGTGCGGCTGCGCGTCGTCACGCGTCCTCGGCTGGACGTCGCGTTGGATCAACGGGGTGAGCAGGTGCTCGGCGAGGTAGAGGGACGCAAGCGGTCGCAGGTGCGCATTATCGAAGCTCACGAGACCCTCGCGCCGGTTGCGATCGAGATAGATGAGGCAGCCTTCTCGATTGCAGAAGAAGTCATGAAGGCTCTGGTACTCGAACGGTTCGTTGGCCTGGAGCTCGTCTCGAAATGCCTTGTCGATGCCAAGCGCATGCTGGTCGAGGTGCGTCGAGATTCGTGCCGGTGTGAACTGCCAATAGTGCTGCATGACCACCTTGAAGAGGAACGGTTCCCAATGAGGCGCCAGTCCGAGCACGATCACCCGTTTCACGCCGATCCGTTTGATGTCCCGAGACACCTCGCGCAGGTACTCCGTATCGAAGGAATTGTTGAATGAGATGACCACGACATCAGGAACGACCTCTTTGATTGTCGACAGCGCAAAGGAGTTGGACATCTCGCAGTAGTCGGTCGTCAGTCTGGTCAGATCGATCCGGTGTGGACGGCACCCCGACGCATAAACGAGCAGCAGGGACGTATCGGACGGAAGCGTCTTCCGTAAGCCATGGAAGAGATGCGCCGAATGAGAGCAGCACCGCTCTGCGAGAGTGGCTGGTGTAGCAGTCCGGGCTGATGCCGTCCCGAGGGACGCGCGTGGGAAGCGCACTCTCGAAGTTGTAGAAGTTGCATTGGTTCTGATTGATTTCCACCAGCTCTTCCCGAGCTGGCGACACGCCCGTGCGGAAGGAATCGAAATAGGCTGCGTAGCTGTTCAGATCGCCCGGCTTGAAGGTCCAGCCGTAGGTCATGGTCAGGGCGCCGATTCCCGCGAGCGTCGCCGAGGCACCGCAGAGCAGTGGGACCGACCGCAAGGGCGATTGCCCAAACCGGATCGGACGTTCCAGAAATCGATAGGTGATCCAGGCCAAACCGGCGCTCAGCGCGATGACGCCGGATCGAAGCGGTGCGGAGCCTGCCTCGCCCATCCAGGCGCGAGTCAGGACGAGCAGAGGCCAATGCCAGAGATAGAGCGGGTAGCTGATCAGCCCGATTCCAACCAGGAAAGGATGCGAGAGAATGCGTCGAGCGACCCAGCTATACGGCCCGGCGCCGACGAGCATGCAGGTCGCTGCGACAGGCAGCAGTGCTGCCCACCCGGGAAATGGCGTATTTCTCGAAATCAGGATCAGGCTCGCCGCCAACAGGACTATTCCCGACGCCGCGAGCCGATCGGAAATGGGTGATCGATGCCCCGCGTCAGGGACAGCGCCGAAGAGCGGCCTGGTGTATGGGGACGACGCGATCGCCAGCAGGCCGCCTGCAAACAGCTCCCATGCGCGCGTGAGCGGGGAGTAGAAGGCCTCGGTCGGGCTGGTGCCCATGGCTTTGATGTTCAGCAGAAATGACCCGACGAGCAGCAGCCCCACGAGGTACGGCAGGGCGCGCTTCCTTGTCCGCCAGCACAGCCACAGCAGCAGCGGCCAGAGGATGTAATATTGCTCTTCGATGCCCAGCGACCATAGGTGAAGCAGCGGCTTCGTTTCCGCGGCCAGGTCGAAATAGTTGGCCTCCTTCCAGAACAGCAGGTTCGCGGCAAATCCGGCGCTCGCCGCAACTTGCTTGCCGAGCTCCTTGTATTCGTCGGTGTACAGAAGAAAGCATCCGAGCAGGAGGGCGGCGAGAAGAACCACGATGAGGGCGGGGAAGATGCGCTTGACGCGACGAGCGTAGAAGGTCCGAACACGAAATGATCCGTTCGCCAGATCCGCAACGATGATCGAGGTGATCAAGAACCCGGATATGACGAAGAAGATGTCGACTCCTATGAAGCCGCCGCGAAGCACATGCGGAAAGGCGTGGAACACGACGACGGACATGACTGCGACAGCTCTCAGTCCGTCGATATCCGGCCTGTAGGCCGTGCCGACCACGGGAACCGGTTTCGAGCCGGCCACTGGCGCGTGCATGTGCGCTCTCTCCCCAAAAGAACGTTCGGCTTCCAATCGTCTTGGCTGCAATCAAACTCGCGAAAATGTCTGTTGTACAATTATGGCGGACAGTGCGGGGCAAACGCAATCATGAATGAGCGTCGTGAGGAGGTGGTCGCCATCGGTGGCGAACGTCGGCCCGTCCGTGCTCATCAGTTCTCTGTCGGCCCGACGGGCAATTCCCGCATCCCCGTCATGCGCAGATTGCCCGTCGAGCCAGCTTGTCGCACGCTGTTCGGCTTGCATCGTCGGGCAAATCAGAACGATGTTTCCGGCCATCCCGCTCGCGATGAAGAGGGACGTTTCGGCCGATCGTCACGGAGCGTAGCAAGCGGGGAGCGATGGACGTGTCGGGTTCGGGGCTTTCGCGCAAGCGGGCCGACGAATGAGCCTGGTGCGTACGGTCAAGTCGCGTGGTCCTGGCCTCCCGATGCTGAGGTCAAGCCGGTCGATGATGCGTCAGACGCGTCTCGCCGGTGATGGGGGCAAGACAGCCCGGTCCCCAGGGAGATCGCGAAGCAGCCGTTCAAACCAGCGCGCGGGGAAGGCCGGGTCGTCCGGCTGGACTCGTGGTACCTGCCGCCTGCATTTTTTTCTGCAGGCGGGCCACGGGCCTCAGTCGAGGTCCGGTCTTCCCCGCGCCCTCTCGTTTGTCGAGGGCGTTGTCGGCAGCACGACCTGGGCGCGAATGGCGTCGCGGGGCTGCGGTGGGCTGTTTGGGAAGATCGTGGAGTGGACGGAGGCGGAGGTGCACGCATTAAGCGATGCGCATCACGCCTGTGAGTTGGAACGGCCTCACGACAAACTCGATGTCGTCCCGGCCCTGAGCCGGGACCCATAACCACCGGCGGAGGTGTGAGGCAGGCAAGTGGCTCAGGGCGCGCCCAACACGTCTCCCTGTGGTTATGGGTCCCGGGTCAAGCCCGGGACGACAGCGGAGAGGATGTTAGGGCGGGACTCCATGACAAGGCCGCGACCTACCAACTACTTCATGATCTTCACGCCCTTGGTCGTGAACCGCTGCGGTCGCTGCTCCGGGCGCACCGGCCGCCGTGTCGTTGCGGCCTTGCCGGTGCCCGGCGGCTGATGCGCCGGCACCAGTTGCTCGGGGCGCGAGCCGATCAAATCGGCGCGGCCCATCGCGCGGAGCGCCTCGCGCAGCACCGGCCAATTGTCCGGATCGTGATAGCGCAGAAACGCCTTGTGCAGCCTTCGCTGCTTGAGGCCCTTGATGGCCTCGACCTTGTCACTGCCGCCGTGACGCACGCCGCGCAGCGGGTTGACGCCGGTGTGGTACATCGCCGTCGCGGTGGCCATCGGCGACGGCAGGAAGGTCTGGACCTGATCGGCGCGGTAGCGGTTGCGCTTGAGCCACAGCGCGAGGTTCATCATGTCCTCGTCTGACGTGCCGGGATGCGCGGCGATGAAATACGGGATCAGGTAGTACTTCTTGCCCGCCTGCTCCGCGGCCGCATCGAACATCTGCTTGAAGCGGTGATAGGTGCCGATGCCCGGCTTCATCATCTTGTCGAGCGGGCCGCGCTCGGTATGCTCCGGCGCGATCTTCAGATAGCCGCCGACGTGATGCGTGACCAGCTCCTTGATGTAGGCCGGGCTCTCGACCGCGAGGTCGTAGCGCACGCCGGAGGCGACCATCACGCGCTTGATGCCCTTGACCTCGCGCACCTTGCGATAGAGCCGGATGAGGTCGTCATGCGAGGTGTTGAGGTTCGGGCAGATCTCGGGAAACACGCAGGACGGCCGGCGGCACGCGGCCTCGACCTTGGGGTCCTTGCACGCCATCCGGTACATGTTGGCGGTCGGGCCGCCGATGTCGGAGATCACGCCGGTGAAGCCCGGCGTCTTGTCGCGGATGCGCTCGATCTCCTGCAGGATCGAGCCTTCCGAGCGGCTCTGGATGATGCGGCCCTCATGCTCGGTGATCGAGCAGAAGGTGCAGCCGCCGAAGCAGCCGCGCATGATCGTCACCGAGAACTTGATCATGTCCCAGGCCGGGATCTTGGCGTCGCCATAGGACGGATGCGGCGCGCGGGCATAGGGCAGATCGTAGACGCTGTCCATCTCCGCCATGGTCAGCGGGATCGGCGGCGGGTTGAGCCAGAGGTCGCGGTCGCCATGACGCTGCACCAGGGGACGCGCATTGCCCGGATTGCTCTCCCGGTGCAGCACGCGCGAGGCGCGGGCATAGGCTTCCTTGTCCGCCTCGACCTGCTCACAGGACGGCAGCCGGACCACGACGTCGCCCTTCTCGCGCGCAGCGCCTTCGTCGGCGGAGTCGAGATCGTCGGCATGCAGCTCGACAAAGCCTTCGGGCACTTTCCGGAACAGCGCGGTGCCGCGCACCGACTGGATGTCCTTCGGCGCTTCGCCGCCGGCGATCCGATGCGCGACCTCGATCACCGCACGCTCGGCATTGCCGTAGATCAGGATGTCGGCCTTGGCGTCGGCCAGCACCGAGCGGCGAACCTTGTCGGACCAGTAGTCGTAATGCGCGATGCGGCGCAGCGACGCCTCGATGCCGCCGAGTACGACCGGCACGTCCTTGAACGCCTCGCGGCAGCGCTGCGCATAGACCAGCGTGCAGCGGTCCGGCCGCCTGCCGCCTTCGCCATTGGGCGTATAGGCGTCGTCGCTGCGGATGCGGCGATCGGCCGTGTAGCGGTTGACCATGGAGTCCATGTTGCCGCCGGTGACGCCGAAGAACACGCGCGGCCTACCGAGCGCCTTGAACGGCTCGGCGGAGTGCCAGTCGGGCTGCGAGATGATGCCGACGCGAAAGCCCTGGGCCTCGAGCAGCCGGCCGATGATCGCCATGCCGAAAGAAGGATGGTCGACATAGGCGTCGCCGGTCACCAGCACGATGTCGCAGGCGTCCCAGCCGAGCGCGTCCATCTCCTTGCGGCTCATCGGCAGGAACGGCGCAGGCTTGAGGTCCGCGCGATGGCGCGGCCAGGAACTCAGCGGTGGGGCGGTGAGGGCGATGTTCATCGCCCACGCATAGAGCCGCAGCGCTGCGAGTTCAACCGAAGCCCCGGTCGCAGGCGAGGGCAGGTGGTCAATTTGTCCGGAATGGTTCCCGCGGCGTTGCGCGGGCGACCTGACGTCGCGGTTCCTGCCGTCTCAGTTGAGGTGATGCGACGCGCCGTTGCGGCGCTTGAGCCAGCCATGGCCGAAATAGGCCAGCAGCGCGGCTGCGGCAAGCATGATCCACATCGAGGGCATCTTCGAGCGCGGGCTGCCGCCGGCCTCGCCGACCGTGACGGGGGCCATGCCGGGCTCGGTCATCGACACCAGCCGCAGGCCGGCGGCGTCGGTCGCGCGCCGCATGTCGGCGATGGCGGAGTGGGGCAGCGGGTCGGCGGCGAACAGCCGACCTGTCGCCGGCGCGTCGGACGCGGCGAGGTCGCTCGGCGGCGGCTCCATCGAAGACTGCGCGGCCTGGGTGCCGGAGGGCAGCTGCGCAAAGGAGTTCAGGTTCGCCGGCCGATGCGGCTTCGGTCCGTGCTGCGCCATCCGGTCCGGCTTCTCGGCCTTGTCCATCTTCTTCGGCGTCATGCTCTGCGGCACCGCGACCCGCACCTGCGGCCGCGAGTAGGACGCCGGCTGGGTGACGGCCAGCATGCGGTCGGACCAGGCCATATAGGCCTTGCAGAGATCGTTGCAGTACTGGCCGTTGACCATGTCGCCGTTGGCGGGGCCGGCCTGCGCGGCGCCGGGCGCGGCAATGCAGATGACGGAGACCAGCGCGGCGGCCGCTCCGAGCCTCGACGATGTCAAAACAGGCAATGCGCTCAACTGGCCGATCATCGCAATTTCCCCCGTCGCGGTTTCACGCCGTTTGAGGAATAACGACAGCTGGTCTGGTCGAGAGTTGGATCAGATCGCGTCAACATCCGGATGAGTTGAGGTCAATTTGCTGATGCGAGGCGTTATCAATAAAAGGGGACGGGCTTTGCTGTTCGACATCGACGGCACGCTCGCTGATACCGATGCGCTGCATCTGCAGGCCTTCAACGCGGTGTTCGGGCCATATGGCCATGCGTTCGACCGCGCGCGGGCGGCACGCGAACTGCTCGGCCGATCCAATTTGTCGATCTCCGCCCAATTTCTGCCCGATGAGCCGCCCGAGCGGCGCGCGGCGGTCATGGCGCAGAAGGAGGAGGTGTTTCGCAGCCTCGCCGCCGGCGCGGTGCAGCCGCTGCCGGGCCTGATGGCGCTGCTCGATCGGGCCGCGGCGGCGGCGATTCCAGTGGTGGCCGTGACCAACGCGCCGCGGGCCAATGCCGAGCTGATCCTGCACGGGCTCGGCCTGATGGACCGGTTTCGCGCCGTGGTCATCGGCGACGAACTGCCGCACGGCAAGCCGCACCCGCTGCCCTATCTGGAAGGCCTGCGCGCGATCGATGCCGTGCCGGAACGGTCGGTCGCCTTCGAGGATTCGCGCGCCGGCATCGCGGCGGCGACGGCGGCCGGCATCGCCACCGTCGGCATGCGCACCAATCTCGGTCACGACGAGCTGATCGCGGCCGGCGCGGCGCTGACCGCGGCGGCGTTCGACGACGCCGGCGTGCTGGATCTGGTGATGGCGCGGCTGGGAGGGAGACTGTGAGCGACGCGTCGCCATCCGGCGACAATGCCGCCGGCGGAGCTGACATGTCGCTGACATCGGGCAACAGCTTGCGGTCACCGCGCTTGCGCCATGGTGTCGATGAACGCGGCCGCCGGGTTGGCCGTGACGAGATCAAGGTGAGACGCATGCGCAAGTTGTTGATCGCGGCCGGCCCCTCGGAACAGCCGTTCCGGCTGATGTTGCAGGTCGATGACGAGGGATCAGCATCCAATCAGCGCGGCCGTCGCGCCAGCGGAGCCGGGCGAGCCAAGCGCGCCGATGGCCGCGCCAAGCGTTCGGCCCGGCCGTTTCGCTGGGCGCAGCCGTCGCGCGCAATGGCCGCCATCCTTCGCGGCTTGCGGGCGACGCTGCTGGCGCTCTCTCCCGTGGAGATCCGGAGTGATGTGAGCGTACGCCAGGAGGCCTTGCGGGACATGTCGCCGGTTGTGCCGCGGCTTCGCGCCGTCAGCGGTTGCGGAGGAGCGCGCGAGGCCGCCGCCGTGCCGGACGGCGCGCTCAATGCGATGGTCTGCACTGCGGCCACGCCGCGCCATCACGTCCGGTCGATGGAGACGCCGCGTGCCCAGCGCCGGCGGCTGCGCGCCTGCTGATCGCATCACCGCATGGGTGCCCTGCATGCACCGTCCGTCGCACCTTGCTTGTCCGCAGCCCGATGCCGTGATTGAAACGAACGGTGCGCGCCAGGCTCGCTGTGCTCGCCTCGCAGGAGGACGGATCGATCATGTTCGTGGCGCGTGTCCTGCCGATGGCCGCCGCCTTTCTCTGCGCGACCGCCGCCCTCGCGGCCGACAAGCCCGGCGACACCAGGGGTACGGTGCTGGAGCCGTCGCCGGCCAATCTTGCGCTGACCTGGAGCGGGGCCAACCTGGTGTTGCCGGCGACACTCGCCGGCGGACGGCGCTGGGAGGGCCGTGCGGAGGACGCGCCCGACGTGATCGGGATCGCGCCGCTCGTGATCGTGATGCACGGGTCGAGCGGCGTCGCGCCGGCGGTGAAGGAGTTCCAGGCCTGGCTCGCCGACGAGCTCGGAGTGGCATCGGTGGCGCCCGACAGCCTCGCGATTCCCGACCGGCTGACCTACACCTCGCCGGTCGACGTCGCGACCTATGAGCACGTCCACGCCTTGCGGCTGGCCGAGCTGGAGAACGCGCTGAAGGCGTCGCGCGACTGGAGCTGGGTCGACCGGCTGCGGATCGTGCTGGCGGGCACCAGCGAGGGCGCGGTGGCGGTCGGCCGCTACGCCGGCAAGGACGTGGCGGCGCGGCTGATCTTTTCGTGGTCGTGCGAGGACAACTACTTCGTCACCGCGCCCGGACTCGGCATCGGCCCGAGCGAGCCGGTGCTGAACGCGATTTCGGCGCGCGATCCCTATTTCTCGGCCGCCAATCCCTGGAACAAGGACCGCGCCGTCACCGGCTCCTGCGCCGCCGCGCTCAAGGACGATGCGAAGGCGGAGGTGATGGTGATCGATGCCGACGTCCATACGATCCTGAACCGGCCGGAGGTGCACGAGCGGAGCGCGCGATTCCTGCGCGGCGTGTTGGATCCGTGATCGGGCGGGCGGAGGTTTGACGAGTGCTGAGACTGCTCGTGCTCGAAGGCAACTCGCTGGACGGCCGGCGCCGCTGGGCCGAGGTCGCCGGCGCCACGCCGTCGGAGAGCTACGCGGCCGTGCTGCGCGCGCTGGCGCCGCACGCGGCGATTGACATCGCCACGCCCGCTGATGCCGATGCGCGCCTGCCGCAGCCGATCGAGGCCTATCAGGGCATCGTCATCACGGGATCAGCGCTCAACATCTATCAGCGCGAGCCGGAAGCGCTGCGCCAGATCGAGCTGGTGCGGACGATCTTCGCGCGGGGCGTGCCGATGTTCGGCTCATGCTGGGGACTCCAGCTCGCAACCGTGGCGGCCGGCGGCGAGGTGTCGCTCAATCCGGCCGGCCGTGAGGTCGGCTTTGCGCGCAAGATCGCGCTGACGGAGGCGGGCCGCGACCATCCGATGCATGCGGCGCGGGGCGCCGTGTTCGATGCACCGGCGATTCACAGCGACATCGTCACCCGGCTGCCGCCGGATGCGACGGTCACCGCGCATAATGCCATGAGCGAGGTGCAGGCCGCGGAGATCCGCAGCGGCTACGGCCGGTTCTGGGGCGTCCAATATCATCCGGAATTCAGCCTGCAGGACGTTGCCTGGGTGATCCGCCGCATCGGCCAGCCGCTGGTCGAGGAGGGCTTCTTCGTCGATCCGGCGGAGCTCGAGCGCTACGCAGCCGATCTCGCCACCCTGCATCACGACCGCGCCCGGCGCGACATTCTGTGGCGGCTCGGGCTCGACCAGGACGTCGCGAATGACGGGGTCCGGCAGGCCGAGATCAGCAACTGGATCGCCTCGCTCGCGTGACGCTGAGAACGCTACCGCATGAACTGAATGATGAGCGGCGCCAGCGCCACGTTCATCAGCCCGACCAGCACCATCACGAGGCCGGCGATCGCGCCTTCCTCGCGGCCGATCTGGTGGGCGCGCGCGGTGCCCGCACCATGCGCGCCGACGCCGAACAGCGCGCCCTTGGCGAGCGTCGAGCGCAGTGGCAGCCGCGCCAGCACGACGTCGCCGACGGCGGCGCCGATGATGCCGGTGAGCACGACGAACACGGCCGTGAGATCGGGGATGCCGCCGATCTCGCCTGAGACTTCCATCGCGAACGGCGTGCTCATCGAGCGCGGCAACAGGCTCAGACGCAGCTCGCCATCGATGCCGAGGACATAGGCCAGTGCCCAACTGGTCGCCACGGCGGTGAGGCTGCCCGCGACCATGCCGGCCAACAGCAGCGGCCAGCGGCGGCGGATCAGCGCGCGTTGCTCATAGATCGGCACGGCGAAGGCGACGGTGGCCGGGCCGAGCAGCGCCACCAGCCAATGCGTGCCGCGGATGTAGTCGCGATAGGAGACGTTGAGCGCGAGCGCCGCGATCATCAGCAGCGCGGGCGCCACCGCGAGCGGCATCAGCCACCAGCGCGGCCAGCGCCGGTGCACGCGCTTCGCCAGCAGATAGAGCAGGATCGTCGCGAGCGACCAGACCGCCGCCTGGATCAGCGGCTCACGCCACAGCGCGGCGAGGGTCATGACGCTCGGTCCAACGGTAGCAGAGGTCGATCGTGAGCGCGGTCACGCACATCACGGCGGTGGTGCTGACGACGATCAAGGCAAAGATCTTCAGGCCAAGCAGGCCGAACAGCTCGCGATGGTCGAGCAGCGCCAGCACCGCCGGCACGAAGAACAGCAGCATCTCGGCGAGCATCCAGTTCGCGCCGCGCTTCATGCTGGCGACCTTCAGCCCGCCGGCCAGGAACAGGGCGAGCGCGAGTGCCATTCCGATGATGCCGCCGGGCAATGGCAGGCCGGTCGTCCGGGCCAGCGCCTCGCCGACAGCCCAGAACAGGCCGAGCAGGCCGATCTGCACCAGTCGGCTGCGGCGGAACAGGCGATGGACCCCAATGGAAATGTTGCGATGCATCATGCGGCGGCGTCCAAAAAGTGATTGTGCTTTTCAAGGTATGCCGCATCGCAGCATGTAGAAAGCGAATTGAATGAATGGTAATAAGTCCAAAATAGAATACTAGGGCGCGATTATGGAACTCCGTACCCTCAGGACCTTCGTCGAGGTCGTCCGGCAAGGCGGCTTCTCCCAGGCCGCCAAGGTGGTGTTTGCGACCCAGTCGACCGTGAGCAAGGCCGTCAAGCAGCTCGAGGACGAGCTTGGATTGCCGCTCTTGGACCGGCTCGGCCACAAGAGCCGCATGACAGCGGCTGGCGAGATCGTCTATCGCCGTGCGATCCGGCTGCTGACGGAGCGCGATGATCTGCAGGCGGAGCTCGCCGAGCTGCGCGGCTTGACGCGCGGCGTGCTGCGCCTCGGCCTGCCGCCGATCGGATCGAGCACGCTGTTCGCGCCGTTGTTCGCGCTCTACCGCCAGCTTCATCCGGAGATCGAGATCCGGCTGGTGGAGCACGGCAGCGACCGGCTCAGCGAATTGCTGGCTGCAGGCGACATCGATTTTGCCGGCCTGCTGCCGCCGATCGCCGATGAGTTTGCCGCGCAGATCGTGCGCCGCGAGCCGCTGATGGCGCTCGTTTCTGTCGAGCATCCGCTGGCCCGCCGCGAGACGATCACGCTCGCCGAGCTGCGCGACACGCCGTTCGTGCTGTTCGAGGCCGGCTTCGCGCTCAACCGCATCCTCCGCGAGGCCTGCCGCCGCAACGGCTTCGAGCCGGTTGTGGCCGCGCGCAGCACGCAGATCGATTTCATTGCCGAACTCGCCGGCGCCGGTCTCGGGGTTGCCTTTCTGCCGCGCATGATCGCGACCCAGCGCACGCAGGTGCCGATCAGTCTCGTGCTGCTCGACGAGCCCGGCACCGAATGGACGCTGGCGATGGCCTGGCGCCGTGGCGCCTATCTCTCGCCGGCCGCGGCGGCGTGGCTACGGCTGGTGCGCGAGCGCGGCGAGGCGTGAACATGAGTGCGACGATGTCGCTTCATCTGTCAGGAACGTGCGGCGAGACGGTCGGTGTCGCCATGGCGATTGGCGAGGACCTGAGCTCTACGCACAACTCGCAACGATCGAACACCTGTCGCAACGCCGCGAAAGCGCGAGCCCGGAGAGGCGACCTCGGACGTGCGGATGGGAACGGCAGGAGCTGACGAAGGTTGCCTTCGCGCATGACTCGCTGAGCTGCGCTCCCACGGGCTGACGTCCCGTGCGTGACTGAGTGCGCGGGAACCAGGGGTGCTTTGACGCGTTTCCGCCTGCTCCGAAAGAACGTGACACGCGCAGGCGTGCCGCGAGCCCATTGATTGAACCGGAGGGGCAGGATGTGCCGCTGGATCGCGTATCGCGGTGAGACGACCGCCTTCGAGCACTATGTGACCGAGCCGGAACATTCCCTGGTGACGCAGAGCATCCGCGCGCTGGAATCCACCGCAGGCACAAATGGCGATGGCTTCGGTCTGGGTTGGTATGGGGATCATCCTGAGCCCGGCCTGTATCGCGAGACGCGCCCGGCGTGGTCCGATGAGAACCTCCGCTATCTCTGCCGACACCTGCATTCACATCTGTTCTTCGCGCATGTGCGCGCCGCGACCGGCACGGCCGTGACCCGTCAGAACTGCCATCCGTTTGCCTGCGGCCGCTGGCTATTCATGCACAACGGCTTCGTCGGTAGCTGGAACAGGCTTCGCCGCAAGGTCGAGGCAATGATCCCGGACGCGCTGTATCCATCGCGGCTCGGCACCACCGATTCCGAAGCCGTGTTCCTCGCCATCGTCGGCGCCGGCATCGATCAGGACCCGATCGGTGCGACATCGAACGTGCTGCGCGCGCTCCACCAGCTGGTCAACGAGGACGGTCTGCGTGAGCACCTGCGCTTCACGTCCGCCCTGTCGAACGGCCACGATCTCTACGCATTTCGCTTCGCTGCGAATGATCGCGCCAACTCGCTTTACTACCGGGAAGATGGTGACCAGGTCATCGCCGTCTCCGAGCCTTTCGACAAGGAGCCGGACTGGATCGAGGTTCCGCCCGATCACGTGCTGGTCGCGCGCGCGTCCAGACGCGCTGAAATCGTTCCGCTATTTGACGCAGACTCTGCCGGTCTCGCCGCGGAACACAAACGAAGACAGAGGGTTGTCGGCGGCACCTAAGAACAACAGGAACTGGATGATCCGCGATGTGCGGCATTTGTGGTGAAGTCAGGATTTCCGGACAGCCCGCGCTCGCGGCACTCGGCCGTGTCAACGATGCGATGCAGGCGCGCGGTCCCGACGCCGCTGGTCTCTACGTGCAGGGCGGAATCGCGCTGGGCCACCGTCGTCTCAGCATTCTCGATCTATCAGCCGCCGCGCAGCAGCCGATGATCGATACCGCGCTCGGCCTCGGCATCGTGTTCAATGGGTGCATCTATAATTTCCGCGAGCTGCGCGCCGAGCTGCAGGCGAAGGGCTATCGCTTCTTCTCCGACGGCGATACCGAGGTGATCCTCAAGGCCTATCATGCCTGGGGCAAGACCTGCGTTCAGCGCTTCAAGGGCATGTTCGCCTTCGCGCTGTGGGAGCGCGACAGCGGACGCGTCGTGATCGTGCGCGACCGTCTCGGCATCAAGCCGCTGTACTACACCGAGGGGCCAGGCTTCCTCCGCTTTGCCTCGTCCCTGCCGGCGCTGCTCGCCGGTGGTGATGTCGACACCTCGATCGACCGAACGGCGCTGCATCATTTCTTCAGTTTTCACGCCGCCGTTCCGGCGCCGCGTACGATCCTCAATGGCGTGAAGAAGCTCGAGCCGGCGACGTTGCTGACGATCGAGCCCGATGGAACGCAGCGCCGCGAAAGGTACTGGCAGTTCAGCGTCGGCGCGTCGCGCTCCACCGATCGTGCCATGAGTCAGGAAGAATGGTCGGATGCATTGCTGGACGCGATGACATCGGCGGTGGACCGTCGCCGCGTCGCCGACGTGCCCGTCGGTGTGCTGTTGTCGGGCGGGCTGGATTCGTCGCTGCTGGTCGCGCTGCTGTCCAAGCTGGGACACGAGGACATCCGCACCTTCTCGATCGGCTTTGACGCTGTGGGCAAGCACACCGGCGATGAATTCCACTACTCCGACATCATTGCACGGACGTTCGGCACCAACCACGAGCAGATCAGGATAGGCGGCAACCGCGCGCTCGACGCCTTACCCCATGCCATCGCCGCCATGTCCGAGCCGATGGTCAGCCACGACGCGGTCGCATTCTATCTCCTGTCTTCCGAGGTCGCCAAGCGTGTCAAGGTGGTGCAGAGCGGGCAGGGTGCGGACGAGGTGTTCGGCGGGTACAGCTGGTATCCGGGCTTTCTCTCGGCCAACGATCCCGTTCAGCAATATCAGAATGTCTATTTCGACTGGACGCATTCGGATCTGGAGCGGCTGCTGGCGCCGGAGTGGCTCGGCGGCGACGAGAGCCTGGCATTCGTGGAGCGCTTCTTCGCAGCTCATGCTGGCGCTTCGGCGGTGGACAAGGCTCTGCAGATCGACACCGAGATCATGCTGGTCGACGATCCCGTGAAGCGGGTCGACAACATGACGATGGCGTTCGGGCTGGAGGCCCGCGTGCCGTTCCTCGATCACGACGTGGTGGAGCTCGCCGCGCGCATGCCCGCCGAGCTGAAGGTGAAGAACGGCGGCAAGCACATTCTCAAGGAGGCGGCACGCCGCTGCGTGCCGGCGGAGGTGATCGACCGTCCCAAGGGATACTTTCCGGTGCCGTCGCTGCGCTATCTGCGCGGCCCGTTTCTCGACTATGTCCGCGACGTGCTCAACGACGAGAAGGCGCGCGCACGCGGCCTCTACCAGCGCGACCTTATCGACCACATGTTGCAAAACCCCGAAGCCGAGATGAGCCCCAAGGGACATTCGCGGCTGTGGCAGGCGGCCCTGCTCGAGGCATGGCTGCAGACTCACGGCATTTGACGTCTGACAGGATTGATCACATGGGATTGGATCCACGCATCTTGGAGAAGCTGCGGCTCGACCTGAGCGATGACGAGCGTCGTCTGGTGATCCGCTCGGCCACCGGCAGCGAGGAAGTCACGGAATATTCGTTCGGCATCGAGGAGGAGTACTTTCTCGTCGATGCGCAGACGCGCGATGTCGCGATCCGCACGCCGGACGATCTGTTCGAGGCCGCCAACTGGTCGACCGGCGGGCAGGCCATGCGCGAGATGCTGCAGGCGCAGCTCGAGGTCGCCACCAACGTGCATGTCGATGTCGGCGATGCGCGCGAGGAGCTGAAATTCCTGCGGCGCGAGGTTGCCAGCGTGGCGAGTCAGTATGGCCTGACCATCCTGGCCTGCTCCACGCATCCGACCGCGACGTGGCGCAGCTCACAGCCGAGCCCCAAGCCGCGCTACGCGGAGATGATGGAGGACCTCCGCATCGTCGGCCAGCGCAACATGCTGTGCGGCATGCACGTGCATGTCCAGTTGCCGGACCCGGACCTGCGCTTCGCGGTGATGCGGGCGATGCTCCCTCACATCCCGGTGTTCGTCGCGCTGTCTGCGTCCTCGCCGTTCTGGAATTCCCGCGAGACCGGCCTGAAGGGCTATCGGCTCGCCGCCTATGACGAGCTGCCGCGCAGCGGCCTGCCCGAGCTTTTCACCTCGAAGCAGCAATATGATCGCTATGTCGCGGCGCTGACGAAGTCCGGCGTGATGCCGGACGAGAGCCATGTCTGGTGGGCGATGCGGCCGTCGCTGCGGCATCCGACCTTGGAGTTGCGTGCGCCCGACGTCTGCACGTCGATGGATGACGCCGTGGCGATTGCCTCGCTCTATCGCGCTTTGGCACGCTACCTCTATCTCAATCCCGATCTTGCGGAGACCGTCGGCAATGTCGAGCGCGCTATCGCGGTCGAGAACAAGTGGCGGGCGCAGCGCTATGGCACCGACTGTCTGTTCGTGACCGAGGACGGTCCCGTGACGGGCCAGGAGATCCTCAACCGCATGATCGCGGATGTCGCACCGCATGCGGAGGCTCTTGGATGTCTCGCCGAGGTCGAGCACTGCCGCATCATCATGCAGTTCGGCAGCTCGGCCGACTATCAGCTGCAGGCCTATCGCGAGTCCGGCGGACAATTGTCGGCCGTGACGCGCTGGATCGAGTCCGCGACGGTGTCGCGCGCCGAGCCGCCGCGCTCACAGGCACCGGTCGAGCCGGCACAACGACGCGGGCCTAGGTCGGCTGCCTGATCACACGGCCGTCGCGCGCGATGAGGCGGCCGTCCTTGTAGACTGAGCGGCCCTTTGGCACGGCGACGACGGCCTCCGGCACGTGCTCGGCATCGAGGGTGATGAAGTCGGCCCGCGCGCCGACGCGCAGGCCGTAGTCCGCAAGCCTCAAGGCCTTGGCGCCGGCCTCGGTGACGAGGTCAAAGGCCATCCGCAACTCGTCATCGACATAGAAGCCGGAGCGATAGCCGACCATCATGGCGCGGTTCAACAGATCGCCGTCGCCATAGGGCCACCAGGAATCGCGGATGTTGTCGTTGCCGCTGAACACGGTGACCCCCGCCGCGCGCAGCACCGCCACCGGCGGGAAGGGCCGCGCGCCCGGAGCGTTGGTCATGATGGCGACGCCAGACGCCGCCAGGACGTCGGCAATCTTCTTCAGCGGGTCAGCAGGCAGGTCGCCGAGCGCGTAGGCGTGGCTGACCGCGACGCGCCCTTGCATGCCGAGGGCGCGCGTGCGCGCCGCGATCTGCTCCAGCTCGAACAGGCCGAGCATGCCCGGATCGTGCAGATGGATATCGACATCGACGCCGTGCTTGTGGGCTGTGCCGAACACGACGTCGAGATGCCTCTCGACGTCGCGGTCGAAGCTCGCGGGGTCGAGCCCGCCGACGAGGTTGGCGCCGAGCCTGATGGCCTCGTCGAGCAGCTCGGGCGTGCCCGGGCTCTTGAGGATGCCGCTCTGCGGAAAGGCGACGAGCTGGATCTCGATCAGCTCGCGATACTCGTCGCGGACGCGCAGGATCGTTTCCAGCGATGTGAGGCCGACGGAGCCGTCGACCATCACATGGCTGCGCATCCGCGTGGTGCCGTGGCCGATGCAGAGATCGAGCTGGTTGCGGGCGCGCACGTCCATCGGCGCCGCCGCCGCCATGTTCTGCGCCTGGAACGTGACGCGCTCATGCACGTCGAAGCCGTTGGTGCACGGCTTGTGCGGCTTCCAGGCATCGCCGTAGAAGCTGGTGTCGAGATGGATGTGGCCCTCGACCAAGCCTGGCACGAGCAGCGCGCCGCCGAGATCAATCACCTCGCACGCCTCGGGGCGCTCGGTCTCAGCGAGAACACCGCTGATGCGGCCGCCGTCGACCGTGATCGCATGGCGCGCGCCATGGTCGAGCCGCGCATTGATGAACAGCTTGTCGACGGCCATGCACGATCCTTCCCATCCATCCGCCAGCATCGGAGCCGCCGGAGGGGCGGTCCGATGCTGGTGCCGATGAGACCACATTCTTGGCCAGGAGCCGCGACAGCCGCAAGCGTCTTCAGGCGGCGATCGCCTGCGGCAGTCCGGCGAGCCAGTCGCGCGCCAACGTCACATCCGCCTGCGACAATTGGTGCCCCGCCGGAAGCGTCGTGTGGGTCACGTCGGCGCCGGCCTCGGTGAGCTGCGTGCACAGCTTCGCCGAATTGCTGGCGGGCACGATCGGATCAGCGAGCCCCGACAGCATCAGCACCGGCCGGCGCGCGAGCGTGGCGGCCGGAGGATGCGCCAGCGGCACCATGGCGCGGAACAGCACTGCACCGGTCAGCGCTTCCGGCTGCAGCAGCAGCAGCGCGGCGGCGATGTTGGCGCCGTTGGAGTAGCCGACCGCGACCGGCGCTCCGATCCCGTAGTGCTGACGCGCCTCGCCGACGAAGGCGCCGAGCTCCAGCGCGCGCCGGCGGACGTCGTCCTCGTCGAACACGCCCTCGGCAAGCCGGCGGAAGAAGCGCGGCATGCCATGCTCGAGCACCTGGCCGCGCGGCGACAGCAGGGCGGCGCCGGGCGACAGCGTGGCGCCGAGCGGCAGCAGATCGTTCTCGTCGCCGCCGGTGCCGTGCAGGAGCAGCAGTGGAGCTGCTCCCGCCGTGTGTCCGGGCTGGAAGCGGTGGGTGAAGGACAATGCCACGGTCATGATGCGGCCTCTTCGAGGTTGGGCAGCACGCCTTCGATCTGCTTGCGGTGCGATTCGAGGAAAGCGGGCAGCTTCAGGTTTCGTCCGAGCTCGGCGACCGGCTCGTCGACCGCGAAGCCCGGGATATCGGTCGCGATCTCGAACAGCACCCCGCCAGGCTCACGGAAGTAGATCGAGCGGAAGTAGTTGCGGTCCTTCTGCTCGGTCGGATGCAGGCCGTGGCGATCGACCAGCCGCTGCGCCATCACGCCCTGTGCGGCGTCATCGGCGGCGCGGAAGGCGATGTGATGCACCGACCCGGCGCCCTGCGCGCCGCGCAGGAAGCCCTTGGCCTCGTAGATGTCGACCACGCTGCCCTGCGCGTCGCCCGGCGCCTTGAAGCGGATGACCGAGCCTTCGCAGCCTTGCTCTGCAAAGCCGAACACATCGGTGAGGACGGCGGCGGTCTTCTCGGCGGAGTCGAGCAGCAGGGTCACGCCGTGGAAGCCGCGGATCGCGTGCTCGGCCGGAATGTCGCCATTGCTGTAGCCGGGCTCGTTCTCCGCGCCGGGGACACCGACCAGCGCGAGCGCCATGCCGTCCGGATCGGCGAACGGCAGCACGGATTCACCGAAGCGCTTCTCCAGCGCCTCATAGGCGATGCCCTTCTCGGTCAGGCGCTGCGTCCAGTAGCCAAGGGAGCGCTGCGGCACCCGGAACGCGGTCTGGTGGGTCTCGCCGACGCCGCGGCGGCCCGGCCGCACGCCGGCCCAGGGGAAGAAGGTCAGGATGGTGCCGGGGCGGCCGGTCTCATCGCCGTAGTAGAAATGATAGGTGCCGGGATCGTCGAAATTGACCGTCTTCTTGACGAAGCGCAGCCCGAGGTCGCGGGTGTAGAAGCCGAAATTGCGGATCGGATCGCCGGCAATCGCAGTCACGTGGTGCAGTCCGGGCATGTGGGTCTCCTGTCGATGGGCCCCCGAAAGGACCGTTGAATTCCTGGGCACAATATTGGCCGGCTTTGATTTGGAGACAATCCGTGCTCTTGTGACGTCTCTGTCTACGATTTGGCGACAATGGCGGGCCTATGGACAAGCTGAGCAGCCTGCGGGCCTTCGTGAAGGTGGTCGAGAGCGGCAGCTTCGCCGAGGCCGGCCGGCAGTTGCGGCTGTCGCGCTCGGCGATCTCGAAATATATCGGCGAGCTGGAGGCGAGCCTCGGCGTCCAGCTGATCGTCCGTACCACCCGCCATGCCAGCCCGACCGAGACCGGACAGCTCTATTTCGAGCGCGCAGTCTCGATTCTCGCCGAGCTCGACGCCGCCGATCAGGCCGTCAGCCAGTCGCAGGCCGCGCCGCGCGGGCTCTTGCGCGTCAACGCGCCGATGTCGTTCGGCACCATGCGGCTCGGTCCCGTCGTCGCCGATTTCATGGCCCGCTATCCCGAGCTGCAGTTGCAGATCGTGCTGAGCGACGACCTGCTCGATCCGGTCCAGGACGGTTTCGATGTGACCTTGCGGATCGCCGAGCTGGAATCGTCGAGCCTGGTGGCGCGGCGGATCATGCCGGTGGAGCGCGTGATCTGCGCCGCGCCGGCCTATCTCGCGCGGCACGGCACGCCTGGCAGCCCGGAGGAGCTGCGTCGTCACACCTCTCTCACCTACGGTTTCCTGCTGACCGGCAATCAGTGGAAGCTCACCGGCCGCGACGGCGACCACTGGGTCCAGCCGGCGTGGTCGTTGTGCGTCAACAATGCCGAGGTGCTGCGCGACGTCGCCATCAGGGGACAGGGCATTGCGCTGATCCCGCGCTTCATTGCGGCGGACGCGCTCGAGAGCGGCGCGCTGACCGCGATCCTCGCCGATTACGCCGCGCCGCCGCTCGCGCTGTATGCGATCTATCCGCCGACGCGGCACCTCTCGGTGAAGGTGCGGCTGTTCATCGACTTCCTGGTCGAGCGCTTCGGCAAGGAGCGCGACGTGACCAGCCCGTAGGCTGAGACTGAACTGCAAATCGCCTCGAACCTTTAACCTGGCGCTGATAGTGTTCCGAACCGGCAGCAGAGGGAACGATGCATGGGGCGGCTGAGCACGCATATTCTGGATACGGTCAGGGGCAAGCCCGCGGCCGGCGTCGCGATCGATCTCGATGTCCTCGAGCCGGACGGCTCCTGGCGCCGCGTCAAGCAGGTCCGGAGCAATGCCGACGGGCGCACCGACCAGCCGGTGCTGGCGGCCGATGACTTCACCACCGGCACCTACATGCTGACCTTCCATATGGGAGCTTATTTCAAGGCCCATGGCCTCGCCTCTGAAGACCCGCTGTTTCTGGACTTGATCCCGCTCCGCTTTTCCGTCGCCGACGCCGGCGCGCACTATCATGTGCCGCTGCTCGCGACGCCCTGGAGCTACCAGACCTATCGCGGGAGCTGATCCGGATGAGTGCTGACGTCTATCCGCGCGACATGGTCGGCTACGGCCGCACGCCGCCGCATCCGCGCTGGCCCGGCGATGCCCGCATCGCGGTGCAGTTCGTGATCAACTACGAGGAGGGCGGCGAGAACAACATCCTGCACGGTGACGCTGCCTCCGAAGCCTTCCTCTCCGAGATCGTGGGCGCCCAGCCGTGGCCGGGCCAGCGCCACATGAACATGGAATCGATCTACGAGTTCGGCTCGCGCGCCGGCTTCTGGCGGCTGTGGCGGATGTTCACCGCGCGCAAGCTGCCGGTGACGGTGTTCGCCATCGCGAGCGCGATGGCGCGCAATCCGGATGCTGTTGCTGCGATGAAGGAAGCCGGCTGGGAGATCGCCTCCCACGGCCTGAAATGGATCGACTACCGCGATGTCCCCGAGGTCGACGAGCGCGCCGATATCGAGGAGGCTATCCGGCTCCATACCGAGCTGACGGGCGAGCGGCCGCTCGGCTTCTACCAGGGCCGCACGTCGGAGCGCACGCTCGACATCGTGTTGAACGAGCAGGGCTTCGTCTACAGCGCCGATTCTTATGCGGACGAATTGCCGTACTGGATCGCAGGGCCGCACGGCCCGCAACTGATCGTGCCCTATACGCTCGATGCCAACGACATGCGCTTCGCCACCCCGCAGGGCTTCAATTCCGGCGACCAGTTCTTCGCCTATCTGAAGGACAGTTTTGATACGCTCTACGCGGAGGGCGCGGAGAGCCCGCGCATGATGTCGGTCGGGTTGCACTGCCGGCTGGTCGGCCGCCCCGGGCGCGCGGCCGCGCTGGCGCGCTTCCTCGACTACATCACGGGTCATGACAAGGTCTGGGTCGCGACCCGGCTCGACATCGCGCGGCACTGGATCCGGACGCATCCGCCGGCCGGCGCGTGGCGGCCCTCGCAGATGTCGCGCGTGCTGTTCGTGGAGCGCTATGGCGACATCTTCGAGCACTCCCCGGAGATTGCCGACCGCGCCTATCGCGCCGGCCTGTCCGCATTCGACGACGCCGCGGATGCGCTGCATACGACGCTCATGAACGTCGTCCGCGCCATGAGCCGCGACGAGAAGCTGAAGCTGATCCGCGCCCATCCGGAGCTCGCCGGCCGCGAGGCACTGGCGGGTGAGATGACGAACGACTCGATCGGCGAGCAGGGTCGGCTCGGCTTCACCTCGCTGTCGCGCGCCGAGTTCGAGCGCGTCGCCGACATCAACCGCCGCTATCGCGACAAGTTCGGCATGCCGCTGATCGTCGCTCTGGCGCTGCACGCCGACCGCCCCTCGGTCATCGCCGAGATGGAGCGTCGCATCGGCAACGACCCGGACAGCGAGATCGCCAACGCCATCGACCAGATCGGCCACATCACCCGGGCCCGGCTGGCGAAGAAGTTCGATCAGGACTGAGCAAGGATCCGCTCGGCGTCGGCAGCGACATCGAGCAGCAGGCGGTCGTGGCCGCGGGCCGCGATGAGTTGCAGACCGAATGGCAGCCCGTGAACGTTGGCGCCGCAGGGGATCGAGATCGCCGGCACGCCGGCGTGATTGGCGTAAGGCGTGAACACCGCATGCGCGCGCGGGCTCGCCGGCTTGCCGCCGATCTCGGACGGGCCGAGCTGCGTGAACGGCCAGGCGACGCAGGGCACGGTCGGCGCCAGCAGCACGTCGGCCTGTGTGAAGAAGCTTGCGAAGGCCCGCGCGATCTGCGCGCTTGCCTCGAGCGCACGCGCGACGTCGGCGCCGCTCAGGCCGAGCCCGCGCTCGATCTGCTTGGCGATATCTGGATCGAATTGCGCCGGATCATTGTGGAAGGCATCGCCGTAGAGCGCGGCCAGCCCGGCATGCTGGAGCGGCATCACCGCGTCCTCGGCAAGGCCGGCCGGCCAGACGGGATCCTTGTCGACGATCGGCATGCCGCCGGCGCGGAGGCGGTCGACCGCCCGCCGCAGGCCAGCGCTGATGTCGTCATCGACCGCGACGTCCAGCCCGAGCCGCGGCGAGAACGCCACGCGCGGCGGCGTTGCATGATCCGCCGCGGCCACATCGAACGTATCAGGATCGCGCGGGTCGGCGCCGGCCATGATCTCGAACGCAAGCCTGGCATCGCCGACATCGGCCGCGATCGGCGCAATCACCGAGATGCGCCAGAATGGCTCGGGGAATCCCGGGCCGTAGGGAATGGCACCGAACGACGGCTTGAAGCCGACCACGCCGACATGGGCCGGCGGCCGGCGGCTCGAGCCCCCGGCATCGGTGCCGATCGCGAGCGGCACGAGCCCAGCCGCCACCGCAACGGCGGGACCGCCCGACGAGCCGCCGGGCGTGAGCTGCCGGTCCTGCGGATGAACGGTCGGTCCGAACAGCCGCGAGGTCGTCACGCCCTTGCAGGCGAACTCGGAAGTTGCGCCGATGCCAACGATCACGGCGCCAGCGCGGCGCAACCGCGCGATCGCGATCGCATCCTCGGGCGCGATGAAATCAGCGAACAGCCGCGAGCCCTGCGTGATGCGCCAGCCCTCGACCCAGATGTTGTCCTTGACCACGATCGGCACGCCGGCGAGCGGCATTGCTTCGCCGGCGGCCACGCGCGCATCGACGGCATCGGCCTCGGCGCTCGTTCGCGCCGGATCTGTGGTGACGACGGCGTTGAGGTCATGGGCCGCCGCGATCCGCGCCAGCGCCTGCTCGGCGATCTCTCTGGCCGTGCTCCGCCGTGCCATGACGGCGCCTGCGATGTCACTCGCGCGCATGGGATCGCTCCATCAGCAGTACGGCTGTGCCTGCGGCGGCCGTCAATCCGAGCGCGACGAAGCTGCCGCCGAGCCCCACGCGGGGAGTCAGCAGCGCGACGAGCAGCGGCGCGGCGACAAGGCCCAGAAACGAGGCGGTGAGCACTGCGCCTGTCGCCTCGGCGACGCGTCCGGGCTTGGCGATCTCGGCGATGAACACGCCGTTCCAGCCGCTCGCCGTCAGCCCGAACACGATCGTGAGCAGGATCAGGATCGATCGGCTCAGCAGCGGCCCGCAGAGACCGAGCAGCAGCGCGCAGACGGCCATGCCCACGCCCGCCATCACCAGCACGGCGCGCGCCGAGCGCAGGCGTGTCGCGACCACGCCCCAGCCCAGCCGTCCCATCAGGCCGGCGCCTTGCGCCGACGCCAGCACCCAGCCGGCCTCGACATGGCTCAGCGCGAGCTCTGACGTGCCGAAGCTGACGAAGCAGGTGTTGAGGATGACCTGCATGCCACTGAACGGAATCGAGGCGACGGCGAGCGCGGCCATGCGGCGGTCGGCGCTGATCAGTCGCAATCGATCGAACAGGCCGAGCCGCGGCATGGATGGCGGCGTCATGGCATAGGCCGGTCTGAGACGCTCGAAGCCGGCGAAGGCGATGGCGGCGCAGACGATCACGGCGGCATAGGCGGAGCTCGGCGCCAGCAGCACGGCGATCGGCGGTAGCAGCAGCGAGCCGACGACGGCGCCGATCTGGTTGCCGGTCTGCCGGATCGAAAACACCATCGCGCGCTTCTCGGCCGGCACGAGCCGTCCGAGCAGCGCCGAGCTCGCCGGCGTCTCCGGCCCGACCGCAAGGCCGAGCATCAGCCCGGCCCCGAGCAGCGCCCATCCGCTCTCGAACAGCGCCAGCGACATGCCGGCGCAGACGGCGACCGCGCACAGCGCCGCCACGCGCAGCGAGCCGACGCGCTGGACCAGCGTGCCGCCCCAGAACGAGGAGACGAGGCTGATGGTGAAGGCTGTGGTGGAGAACAGCGACAGTTGCTCGATGCTCAGTCCAGCGCGCGGCGCCACGACGCCCGGTGCGAACAGCGCCAGCGACACCAGGGCCTGCAGCGCGGTCATCGCAGCGACTGCAGGCCACAGCGGCGGCGCTGGCGCTGATGCCTGCTTCGCGGCTATCATGCCGCGACAACCTGATGGCGGAGCACGAAATGGCCGGTGGAATCTCGGTTCATGCGGTTGATGTGGCGAACGGGCGCCCCGCGCGTGGCCTGCGCGTCGCGATCTGGCGCGTGACGCCCGATCGCACGTTGCTCGCGGAGGGACAGCTCGGCGCCGATGGCACTCTGCAGGCGCCGGTCGTCGAGGGCGACGGCGTGACCGTCGGCGAGTATGAGGTGCTGTTTCATGTCGGCGAGTTCTTCGGGACTGGCGCTCAGACGAAATTCCTCACCACAGTGCCGTTTCGCTTCGCGATCGACAAGGTCGAGGAGCACTTTCACCTGCCGCTCAAATTCACTCCCTGGGGCTATTCGATCTTCCGTGGGGCCTGAGGTACAGCTCGCGCCGTCGTACGCTGATGGTTGGACGATCCTGCCTGCCAAGGAAATACTCGTCATGCCCGTGCCCCGGGCATCCACGTCCATCCACGATCGCCGGCCGACGTGGATGGCCGGGACAAGCCCGGCCATGACGGCTTGGAGTTGGACGGGCACGAACTCCCAATTTCAGGAACGGGCACTCAGCCTCAACCCGTCAGCCGCTTCGACAGTCCGGTGGTGCGCTCCATGATCGTCATCAGCGCGATCGTGGCAATGATCAGCACGCTCGACAGCGCGGCGATGGTGACGTCGAGCTTGCCTTCGAGGTCCTGCCACATGCGGATCGGGAGCATGTCGGTGGCGGCGTCGCGCAGGAACAGCGACACCGGCACGTTGTCGAACGATGACATGAAGGCGATGAAGGCACCGGAGATGATGCCGGGGCGGATCAGCGGCAAGACGATGCGGCGGAACGTGTAGAGCCTGGAGGCGCCGAGGATCGCCGAGCTTTCCAGCAGGGTCGGCTCGAGCTGGGCCAGTGCCGCGACGGTGTTGCGGACGACATAGGGCACGCAGACGATGGTGTGGCCGATCACCAGGGTCAGCAGCGACACCGGTAGGCCGATCAGCGAGAAGAACATCAGCGCCGCCAAGCCGAAGGCGAGTGCCGGCAGTACCAGCGGCGACATGAACAACGAGTCCAGGAGCTTCGCCGTGAGCGTCTTCGAGCGCGAGATCGCAAGCGCCGCGGCGACGCCGAGCATGATCGACAGACCCGTCGACCACAGCGCGACGACGACGCTGTTGCGTGCGGCGAACTGCAGCTGCCAGGCGTTCCACAATTCGACGTACCAGCGGGTCGAATAGCCCGGCGGCGGGAATTTCAGCGAGAAGCCGGACGTGAAGGAGACGATCACCACGACCAGCGACGGCGACACGATCAGGATCAGCGCCAGCACGGCAACCACCGTCATCACGATCTGGAAGCTCAGCGCTTCCCAGTTGCGCTGGCGCTGGCTCATCTGGCGTCTCCATAGCCGCGGGCACGCCGCCCGAGGGTCGAGAACAGCGCGACGATGGCGAGCACTGCGAACAGGAAGATGATCGAGATCGCCGCCGCGAACGGCCAGTTCTGCAAGGTCGATGCCTGCTGATACAGATACATCGGCATGAACAGCATCTGACCGCCGCCAACCAGCGACTGCGTGATGAAAGCGGTGATCGCGGCCGCATAGGTCAGGGTGCAGCCCGCGATGATGCCTGGCATCGACAGCGGCAGCATCACCTTGAAGAAGGTGCGCCAGCTTCCGGCGCCGAGCGAGGCCGAGGCGTCGGCGAGATTGGGATCGATGCGGCCGATCGCGGTGATCAGGGGAAGCACCATCAGCGGCATCTGTACCTGCGCGAGCGCCGCGACCAGTCCGCCTTGCGTGTAGATCATGCGCAGCGGCGTGCCGATCAGCCCAAGCGATTGCAGCACGGAGTTGATGATGCCCTGCCGGCCCAGGATCACGATCCAGGCGAAGGTGCGGACGACGACGCTGGTGAGCAGCGGCAGCAGCACGATCATGATGATCAGGGTCTGCACCCGGCTGCCGGAGCGCTGGTACAGCCAGGCGATGGGATAGCCGAGCACGAGACAGGCGAGCGTCACCTCGGCGCCGAGCAGAAGCGTCGAGCCGAGCACGGCGAGGCTGAAGGGGTCGGTCAGGAATTTGACGTACTGGCCGAGCCCCCACACCGTCGCCGCGGTGTCGTTGTGCAGCGAGAGAAAAAGAAGTTGCGCCAGCGGCAGCACGAAGAAGATCGCGAACACCAGGCCCAGGGGCAGAGCGAGCCCCAGGCTGAAGCTGGTCACGTCTCCAGGTGCGGTCGTGGCGCTCTTCATCGCGTCAGATCTTGATGTCGCGATTGAACTTCTCGATCCAGGACGCGCGCTGCTCGTTGATCTTCTTCCAGTCCTGGAACACGAACTTCTTCTTCAGCTCCGCGGTGTCCTTGGCGAGCACCTTGGCGATCTCGCCGGTCATCGCGACCTTGGTGTTGGTCGGCACGATCAGATAGGGCGAATTCATTAGGATAGTCTGCACCTCCGGTGACAGCGCCGCCTCGATCAGCTTGAAGGCAAGCTCCTTGTTCGGTGAGTTCTTGACGATGTGGATCGTGGTCTTGAAGGCGATCGCGCCTTCCTTGGGCGCCACGAACTCGACGGGCACGCCGCGCGCTTTCAGGATCTGGATGGCGTTGAAGTTGCCGGGCGAGATGTCGATCTGGCCCTGCTGGAACAGGGTCGCCAGCGCGCCGGGATTGGCGGCGACGGCGGCGAGGTTCGGCTTCAGCTCCTCCAGCGCCTTGAAGCCTTCGTCGACATTGGCTTCCGAGCCGCCGCGCATGCGCGCGATCTCGACCAGCCAACCGGTGCCGAGCGTCGAGTTCAGATTGGTGATGCCGACCTTGCCCTTGAACTCGGGTTTCCACAGGTCGGCCCAGGAGGTCGGCGGCGTCTTCACGGTCTCCGGATTGTAGGTGAGGCCGACGACCTGGAAGAACGGCGCCGGGCCCATCGCGTCCTGCGCTTCCGGAATCAGGTCCTTGAAGTACGCGCTCTTGTCGGCCGGGAACGGCTCGACGAGATCCTGGCCGATCGCGACCAGCGCCGGACCCGGGTCGTGCAGCATGACGTCGATCGGCGGATTGGCCTTGGCGGCGTTGACCTTGGCGATCTGGTCGACCGACAGCATCGGATCGAGCACGATCGCCGCATCGGCGTTGGCCTTGCGGAAGGCAGGGACGAGCACGGCTTTATGTGCTTCTTCCCAGCTGCCGGTGAAGGTCGCGAACACCAGCGGCCGCGCCTGCGCGAGGCTCAAGCCCGGGAAGGCGTGCATGGCTCCCAGCGTCAAGGCGCTGGTCAGGAGCCGGCGGCGATCAAGCATCATGTTCCACTCCGATGTGTCTGTTGGTCTATTGCGGGAAGACGGTGGCGAGGCCGGGTGCGATCGGTGCGACCCGCACCGGGGCGCCGGCCTCGCGCAGCGGCGTGCCGCCGGTGCGGGCCTGCGAGATCTTGATGCTGGATCCGTCCTTGGCCTTGATCTCGTGGACGACGGTGGCGCCGAGCGGCAACGCCATGCCGATCTCGCCCGCAAAGCCGGTGTCGTCGCTGACGAAGGTGAGGTGCTCGGGACGCAGGCAGACGGTGACCTTGTCTGAGGCACTGACCGGATGCGGTGCGCGCGCGATGATCTCGCCGCCGGCCTCCAGACCAACCTTGACACTGCCCGCGTCGGTCGCGATCACGGTCCCCTTCATCTTGTTCGCCGTGCCGACGAAGCTGTTCACGAACAGCGTCTGCGGTTGGTCGTAGATCTCGGACGGCGTGCCGAACTGCTCGAGATGACCATGGCTCAGCACGGCGACGCGGTCGGCCATCGACAGCGCCTCCTCCTGGTCGTGCGTCACGATCAAGGTTGTGGTGCCCGCCATGCGCTGCAGCCGCTTGACCTCGATCTGCATGTCGAGCCGCAAATTCTTGTCGAGCGCCGCGAACGGCTCGTCGAGCAGCAGGATCGACGGCTTGATCGCCAGTGCGCGCGCCAGCGCCACGCGCTGCTGCTGTCCGCCGGACAACTGCCGCGGCAGCCGCTCGCCGAACGGGCCGAGCTGCACCATGTCGAGCAGCCGCTGCGCTTCCTTGTTGCGCGTCGCCTTGTCGACGCCGCGCGCGGCGAGGCCGTAGCCGACATTCTCGGTGATCGAGAGATGCGGAAACAGGGCGTAGTTCTGGAACACGATTCCGACGGCGCGGCGGTTGGGCGGCAGCGCGTCGACGACGTCGTTGCCGATGATGACGCGCCCCTCGCTCTGGCCGATGAAGCCGGCGATGATGCGCAAAAGCGTGGTCTTGCCGCAGCCCGAGGGCCCAAGCAGGGCGATGATCTCGCCGCCTTTCACGTCGAGATTGATGTCGGAGACGGCCATCGTGCCGCTGGCGAAGCGGTGCGTGATCCGATCCAGAACGAGCGACTTGGCTTCCGATACGCTGGCCATGGGCTTCCTGCTCTATTCGTTTGAAAAAGCAAGAAGCGTGCCGCCTTTTCAGGCAGTGGCGGCTGCTTGTGTACAAAAGAGGATATGACAGGTACGCCAGTATTAAGATGCCATTCCAGCTAGGAGGCACGGGCGTGCGCCGACGGCGATGCGCTCCCTCGCCCCGCTTGCGGGGAGAGGCACGGATCGAGCAAGCCCACTAACAGTGCCGTCCAGCTAACCGTCGCGATGCTCCAGCCGTGCGGCCAGCGCCTCGGGCAAGCCTGTCGTCGGCTTCGCGGCGGGGCGGCGGAAGGTGCCGGCGGTGGCTTTGCGCATCTTCAAGGCGAGCAGTGCTTCGGCCTGCTTCACCGCGGCGATCACCTGATCGACCACGGGGACGGGAATGCGATGCGCGACCCGAGCGGCGAGCCCCGACAGTGGCGCGCCGGCGAAGATCAGGACATCGGCGTCATTCTCCTCGACCGCGCGCAGCGCCAGCTCGACCAGCAGCTCCTCCTTTTCATGCTGCACGTCGGAGATCTGCTTGAAGCTGCCGTCGAGCATGCGGATGCCGGCGCAGCGCTCCATCAGCCCGTGCATGCGCACGCACTCCTCGTACCAGGGGCCGAGCGCCTGCGCGAAGGTGACGATCGCGAAGCGCCGTCCGGCCATGCAGGCCGTCAGCATTGCGGCCTCCGCAAGCCCGATCACCGGCACGTCGAACAGCTCGCGCGCCGCGAACAGGCCGGGATCGCCGAACGCGGCGATGATCGCAGCGTCGAAGGTGCCGTGACGCTCCGCCAGCATCTCCAGTGCGACGGCGCCGCCGATCTGCGCCTCGGCGCGGGTGGCGATGTAGGGCACGCCGCGCGGCGCGGTGCAGGGGATCAGGGTGGTGCCGGGCGCAGCAGCCTCCCGGCCGACCTGCAGCATCAGGTCGGTGATGTCGGTGCGGATGTTGGGATTGAGCAGCAGGATGTTCATGGCGCCTCGCGAGTGGATATGCGAGCTTGCCCGAGGGATTGCCGCATTGTCCACAACGGTGGCCGTCAGAGCGCGCCCTTGACCACGATGCCTATCAGCGTGGCGAGCAGAGACAGTATTGCACCAAGGCTGAGCAGCCGCCGCAGCTTCAGGAACCAGGCCTGTCGATCGTCGCCGCCGAAGCTGAACTCATCGTAGACCAACGCGGTCAGCAGCGCGGCTGCGAGCAGCACCAACGCGGGCAGCGCCGGCAGCAACAGCGCGACCCAGCCGAGCAGGGACGGCATCACCCCCCAGCTCATGCGCGGCCAGCCTGCCAGCGCCGGCGTCTGCACGGCGACGCCCCAATGGATCGCGCCGAGAAAGCTCACGATGACCGCGCCATAGCCGATCTGCGCGCGCAGCGCGGCCAGCCGGATCGGATCGTCACCTGCGATCGCCAAGACCGCGAGGCCCGCGAACGGAATCAGCCCGGCGAGGCCGAGAATGCGCATCGGAGCGGGGACGCCGGACATCATGACGCTAGCCTCCGCGGCTCCTGGCGATCGCAGTGGGCGTCCGGCCGCGGTCGGATCGGCAGCGGTCCGAGCAGTATCTCACCTCGTTCCAGTCGCGTGCCCATTTGCGCCGCCACGCAAACGGGCGGCCGCACGCAGCGCATATCCTGGTCGGCAAGTCGGCCTTGCGCCGCATCTTCGGCATGGCGTCACCACGCGACCCAGATGCCGCGCCGGGGCAGGGCGGCATCTGCCGCCTCCCTGCCGGAACGCGTCGCAATCCGCTCGTCCGTCACGTTCGCCCTCGCCGATCAGTGCGACGCGCCGGCTCCGGCCGGCACCGTCCACGCTGAACAACGATCGATGAGCGCCGCCGGATCAGTGGCCCGCGGGGCGCTCGTGGTTGCGGCTCAGGCTTTGGTCACGTGGACGGCGGGCGTGGTACCGCCGTTCCACTTGCCCTCGATCGCGCGCTCGATCTGGGCGGCCAACTGCAGCAGCAGGCCGTCGTCGGCCTGCTTGCCGATCGCCTGGATGCCGAGCGGCAGGCCGTGCTCGTTGGTCGCGAGCGGCAGCGAGATCGCCGGAATGCCGCAGAGGTTGGCGAGCGGCGTGAACGCGAAGTTGCGCCAGAGATTCTCGAACCAGTCGAGCACGTCCGGATTGTCGCTGATCGTCAGATATTCGGTGGTGCCGATCTTCGGGGTCGGCAGCGCGGTGATCGGGGTCAGGATGATATCCCAGTCCTCGAAGAAGGCGCCGAAGGCGCGCGAGGTGGTGTTGAACACCGCCTGCATCGCCGCGCGCTCGGCGAAGCTGGTGCCGCGGCCCGCCTCCCAGATCCGGATGTTGATCGGCTCGATCAGCTCGGCCGGCGGCCGCTCGAGCTTGCGCGACGCGAGCAGGTTGTTGATGACGATCGCGAAGTTGGAGATGTAGCAGGTGGTCTGCGCCGCGAATGCGGCGCGATAATCCACGTCGGGCAGCGCGTAGCCGACGTGGTGGCCGAGGCCCTCGAGGAACTTGCCGACACGCGCCAGCTCTGAAGCGATGTGCGGCGTGGCGCGATAGTCGCCCCATTGATGCGACAGCGCGATCCTGAGCTTGCCGGGATCGCGCTTGATCAGCTCGACGTAAGGCTCCGGCGTGGTCCAGTACGGCATGAACTCGCCCGGCGCGCCGCCGCGGCAATGATCGACGAAGGCAGCGGTGTCGCGCACGCTGCGCGACTGGCAGCCCTGGATCGAGACCAGTCCGCTTAGATCCGACAGATGCGGCGCGATCGAGAACACGCCGCGCGAGACCTTCAGCCCGATATTGCCGTTGACGCCCGCGGGAATCCGGATCGAGCCGCCGCCATCGGTGGCATGCGCGATCGGCACCACGCCCGCCGCGACCATCGCGGCACTGCCGGCCGACGAGCCGCAGGTCGTGTAGTCGGTATTCCACGGATTGCGCGTGACATAGACGACCGGGTTCTCGGCCGAGCTGCAGACGCCGAACTCCGGCGTGGTGGTGCGGCCCATCAGGTTGAGGCCGGCCTTGCGCATCTTCGCCGTCAGGTGCGTGTCGGCGGCGGGACGGTTGCCGCGCATGAACAGCGAGCCCTGCTCCTGCAGGCGCCCGGCCATGGTCGGCCCGAGATCCTTCATCAGGAACGGCAGGCCGGCGAAGGCGCCGTCGGCATTGGCGCCCGCCTTGATGGGATCTTCGACGGCGTCGGCGAAGACTTCGACCACGCCCGATAGCGCGGGATCCACCTGGGCAATGCCTTCAGCCGCCTGCCGCGCCAGCTCCGCCGCCGTCAGCTCGCCGCTGCGAACGCGCGCCGCCAGCGCCATGCCATCATGCCGGGCCCACTCGTCCCAGCTCATCGCCAACGTCATCTGTCTTCCGATCCTTGCGCGCCGACCATCGATGCTACGCGTCCGAACGGTGCGATGATCAGGCGCTGTTCCACTTCCGGCGCCGCGAACCTTAGTTTGCACGAGAGCCAAGTCAATCAATCGCCCTGCATGCTGCCATACGATCCTATCATGCGGCGCGGCCGACCATCGTGCGCAATGAAGCCGACATACGAGCCGTTCCGGAAAACGGGACTGCGGCCCGCGGCGCCGGACGTTGACGCTCGTCAAGGCCGGCGCATGGCGCGCGTGCTTGATGCGGTCATGGATATCCTGACCTTCGGCGCGGCGGGCGCCGCGCTGCTCGTCACGCCCGGCCCAACCAACACGCTGCTCGCCACTGCCGGTGCGAGTCGTGGCGTGCACGCCTCCGTTCATCTGCTGCTCGCCGAGCTTGCCGGCTATCTGCTCGCGATCGCGACGCTGCGCATCACGCTCGGTCCGCTCGTTGCGACCGCGCCGCTGGTCGGACATGCTCTCCGTGTCGTGGTCGTGCTCTATCTGCTGCACCTCGCGGCCGCGCTCTGGCGCCATGGCAGCAGCAGCGGCGCAAGCGATGCGGCGCCGGTCACCCTGCGCGGCGTGTTCATCACGACGCTGTTCAATCCAAAGGCCATCATCTTCGCCTTCACCTTGCTGCCGCCGGAAGGCGATGCGGCGAGCCTATGGCCGTTCCTGGTCGTGCTCGGGCTCTCGACCGCGACGATCGGAGGAGCCTGGATCGTGCTCGGCGCGACGCTGCGCTGCGGTCTCGGACATGTCGTGCCGGCGTGGCTCGGCTATCGCTGCAGCGCTGCGGCCCTGGCGCTGCTCGCCTGCGTGATCCTGGCGCCCGCCCTTGGCGCGCCATGAGCGGTTCCGCTTGTTACATTGTTGCTGATCGACAACCGCGCCGGCCACGTGCTATCCGCTCGCCGAACAGGGGGCGCGGTGCGCAGCATTGGCAAACGAGACATCACGAGCCGTTCGCGCATGCTGCGCCGGATCGTGGCTGCCTGCCTGATGCTCGCCTATGTCCTCGCGGGCGCGCTGCACGGCGCTTGTGACATCGACGTCGCCCATCCCTCCGCGGGCAAGCCGGAGATCGCGTCGCTGCTCGACCGAGCGGGCCACACCGATCAGCGCGGCATCGCCGACCATCATTGCCATGGCTGCTTCTCGGTGGCCGTGCCGCAGCCGCAGTTCGCCGCCGTCCCGGCCGAGGTCGTGGCCGCAACCGGCTGGGCCGTTCCCCTGCTCAGTGCAGGCGTCCTCCCCGAGTCCGAGTCTCCGCCGCCAAAACGCCTGAGCTGACGCAACGTGCCGGACGGCCGATGCCGTCCATCCTTGCCCGTCCAGACAGGTTCATCTCATGCCATTCCCCGGGATGGCTGCGCGTGCCATCGGCGCCGCAGCCCTGCTCGCTCTGTCCGTGCACGCCTCCGCGGCGCAGACGCTGACCCTCCGCGCGGCGCTGTCGCGCGCCCTCGCCGCCAATCCACGGCTATCCGCCGCCGACCGCGACATCGGCATCGCCTCCGGCCAGCGGCTCCAGGCCGGCGCGCTGCTCAATCCCGAGCTGTCCTACGAGCAGGACAATTCATTCGGCTCGGGTCAATATCGCGGCACGCGATCGGCCGAGACGACCTTGCAGATCAGCCAGGCGTTCGAATGGTTCGGCAAGCGCGACGCCCGCATCGCCGCCGGCCAGGCCGGCGTGCGCGCCGCCGAGATCCAGCGCCAGGTGGTGCGGCTGGAGATTTTGTCGGAGACCGCGATCGCCTTCGTGACGGTGCTCGCCACGCAGCGGCGCATCCAGATCCTCGACGATCAGGTCGCAGCGCTCGATCGCCTGACGCCGCTGCTGCGCCGTCGCGTCGAGGCGGGCGCGTCGTCGCCGGCGGAGACCGGCCGCGCCGAGGTCGCCTCGGCGCTGGTGCGAGCCGATCGCGAGCGCGTTAAGGCGACGCTTTCGAGCGCACGCCGCGAGCTCGCCGTGCTGATCGGCGACAGCTCGGCGAAGCTCCCGGCCGTCACCGGCCGGTTCGATGCGACCGGCCAGCCGCCGGCGTTCCAGACCGTGATCGCGGCGATCGATGCCAATCCGCAGCTCGTCCGCTGGACCGCGGTCTACGCGCAGCGCAATGCCGAGCTGCTGCTGGCGCGGCTGAAGCCGTACCCCGACGTCCGCATCGGTGCCGGCTGGCGGCATTTCAACGACACGCAGGACGACGCCGTCAGGCTCAGCGTCTCCGTGCCGATCCCGGTGTTCGACCAGAACCAGGGCAATATCCTCTCGGCGCAGGAAAGCCTCGCCAAGACCGAAGCCGAGCGCAAGGCCAACCGCAACGCGCTGCTGGTGATCGCCGGTCGCGCCTACGACTCGCTGCAGGGCTCGCTGCGGGAATTGTCCGTGCTGCGCGAGATCGCAATTCCGAAGGCGCAGGAGGCCGCCGACGAGATCGCGCAGGGCTACAGCGCCGGCCGCTTCTCGTTGCTCGAGGTGCTGGACGCACAGGCGAGCGTGGCGCAGGCGCGGCTGCGCGAGCAGGAGGCGCTGCAGAACATCCATGTCGCTGTGGCGACGATCGAAGGCCTGGTCGGCCGTCCCTTCACCCTGGCACGGGAGACTGCGCGATGAGACCATCCACCGTCATCCTCATTGTCATCCTGGCGGCCGCCGCCGGCGCCGGCGCATCGCGCCTGCTGGTCGAGGCGGAGCCGCAGGCCGAGGCAACCGTCGGCCATGCCGATCATGCCGAGAAGGCACCGAAGGACCATGTCGAGCAGGACGAGCATGGCGCCGACCGCATCCGCATCAGCGACGTGAAGCTCGCCGCGGCCGGCGTCGCGCTCGCCGAAGCCGGCCCTGCGACCTTGTCGGATACGCTGGCGTTCAACGGCGTGCTGCGCGCCAATCAGGAAGCGCTGGTGCAGGTGACGCCGCGCTTTCCGGGCATCGTCCGTGCCATCAAAAAGCGCATCGGCGACACCGTCGCCAAGGACGAGCTGCTCGCCGCGATCGAGAGCAATCAGAGCCTGACCTCGTATGATCTCAAGGCGCCGATCGGCGGCACCATCATCGACCGCCAGATCTCGCTCGGCGAATACGCCTCCGAGCAGAAGCCGGCCTTCGTGGTCGCGGATCTCTCCACGATCTGGGTCGACCTGTCGATTTATCGCCAGGATCTCCGGCGCGTCCGGCTCGACGACGAGGTGCTGATCGATCCAGATGACGGACGCGGCGCGATCCGCGGCCACGTGTCCTACATCGCCCCCGTCGGCGCCAGCGAGACGCAGACCGCGCTTGCCCGCGTCGTGCTGGCCAATCCCGACGGCCGGCTGCGCCCGGGCCTGTTCGTCACCGCGCGGCTGGTTCTCGCCAAGCGCAGCGTCGCCGTGGCGGTCCGCGCGAGCGCGATCCAGACCCTGGAGAACAAGACCGTCGTGTTCGTGCGCGAGGAGGGCGACAAGATCGAGGCGCGCCCCGTGGTCACTGGCGAGTCCGACCCGACCTATGTCGAAATCCGCGATGGCCTCGCCGCCGGCGAACACTACGTTGCCGAGAACAGCTTTGTGGTGAAGGCGGAGATGGGCAAGGGGGAGGCCGAGCATGATTGACGCGGTCCTCGCGTTCGCCGTGCGCCAGCGCTGGCTGGTGCTGATCGCTGCGCTCGCCGCCGCCGGCTTCGGCGCCTGGAATTTCACCCGGCTGCCGATCGACGCCGTGCCCGACATCACCAACGTGCAGGTGCAGATCAACACCAAGGCGCCCGGCTACTCGCCGCTCGAGACCGAACAGCGCATCACCTTCCCGGTCGAGACCGCGATGGGCGGCCTGCCGAAGCTGGACTACACGCGCTCGCTGTCGCGCTATGGGTTGAGCCAGGTCACCGTCGTGTTCCAGGACGGCACCGACATCTATTTCGCGCGCCAGCTCGTCAACGAGCGCATCCAGCAGATCAAGGATCAGCTGCCCCCGGGCGTCGAGGTCGCGATGGGACCGCTCTCGACCGGGCTCGGCGAGATCTTCATGTATGCGGTCGAAGCCAAGCCCGGCGCCAGGACGCCTGATGGCACCGACTACTCGCCGACCGATCTGCGCACCATCCAGGACTGGATCATCCGGCCGCAACTGCGCGGCGTGCCGGGCGTGATCGAGGTGAACACGATCGGCGGCTTCGAGCGCCAGTTCCACGTGCTGCCCGATCCCGGCCGTCTGATGGCCTATCGCATCAGTTTCCGTGACGTGATCGCGGCGCTGGCGTCCAACAATGCCAATGTCGGCGCCGGCTATATCGAGCGCAATGGCGAGCAATATCTGGTGCGCGCGCCCGGCCAGGTCGGCAGCGCCGCCGAGTTGAAGGACATCGTGATCGGCGCCCGCGGCGGCACGCCGGTGCGCATCGGAGACGTCGCCGAGGTGACCGAAGGACGCGACCTGCGCACGGGGGCGGCGACGCTCAACGGCGAGGAGACGATCCTGGGCACGGCGATGCTCCTGATCGGCGAGAACAGTCGCGCCGTTGCGCGCCGCGTCGCCGCCCAGCTCGACGACATCGCGAAGTCGCTGCCCGAGGGCGTGGTCACGCGCACGCTCTATGACCGCACCCATCTGGTCGAAGCGACGATCCGCACCGTGGAGAAGAACCTGCTCGAAGGCGCCGCGCTGGTCGTCGTCGTGCTGTTCCTCCTGCTCGGCAACATCCGGGCCGCACTGGTCACAGCCTGCATCATCCCGCTGTCGATGGCGATGACCATCACCGGCATGGTCGAGAGCAGGGTGAGCGCCAACCTGATGAGCCTCGGCGCGATCGATTTCGGCATCATCGTCGACGGCGCCGTCATCATCGTCGAGAACTGCCTGCGGCTGCTGGCCCAGGCGCAGCATCGCAAGGGCGGACTGCTCACGACCGCCGAGCGGTTGCAGACCATCATCAGCGGCGCGCGCGAGGTGATCGGGCCGAGCCTGTTCGGCACCGGCATCATCGCCGTGGTCTATCTTCCGGTGCTGACGCTGACCGGCGTCGAGGGCAAGATGTTCACGCCGATGGCGCTGACGGTGCTGATGGCGCTCGGTGCCGCCGTGCTGTTCTCGATCACCTTCGTGCCGGCAGCGGTCGCGATCTTCGTCACCGGCAAGGTATCCGAGCGGGAGAACCTCATCATGCGCGGCGCGCGGCGGGTCTACGCGCCGCTGCTGCGCGGCGTGATCGCGCACCGCCTGATGGTCGTAGCCCTGGCCGTGGTGATCGTCGCGGCGAGCGGCTTTGCCGCGACGCGCATGGGCGGCGAGTTCATTCCGAGCCTTGACGAGGGCGACGTCGCGCTCGCGGCCCTGCGCATCCCCGGAACGAGCCTCACCCTCTCGGTCGACCTGCAGAAGGCGCTGGACGCGCGGCTGCGGCGCATCCCGGAGGTGAAGGACGTGTTCACCCGCATCGGCACGGCCGAGGTCGCGACCGATCCGATGGCGCCGTCGCAGGGTGACGGCTACATCATGCTGAAGCCGCGCCAGGCGTGGCCCGACCCGGCGAAGCCGAAGGCGCAGCTCGTCGCCGAGATCGAGGCGGCGGCCGACGAGATCCCCGGCAGCAACTACGAGATCTCGCAGCCGATCCAGTTGCGCTTCAACGAGCTGATCTCCGGCGTGCGCAGCGACGTCGGTATCAAGATCTTTGGCGACGATCTCGATATCCTGCAGGGCGCGGCGCGCCAGGTCGAAGCCGCGATCCGCGGCGTCAATGGCGCGACCGACGTCAAGACCGAGCAGGTCGCGGGGCTGCCGATCCTGACGGTCAGGATCGACCGCCAGGCGCTGTCGCGCTACGGCCTCAGCGTGGCCGAGGTGCAGAGCGTGGTCGAAATCGCGATCGGCGGCAAGGCGGCCGGAAAGCTGTTCGACGGCGACCGCCGCTTCGACATCGTCGTCCGCCTCCCCGAGCGTCTGCGCGGCAATCTCGATGCGATCCGCGCGATCCCGATTCCACTGCCGGCGGGTGAGGAGGCGAATGCCGCGCCGCTGCGCACCGCCTTCTCCTCGGCCGCACAGCCGCGCTACGTGCCGCTGTCGTCGGTCGCGGCCGTGGCTTCGGCGCCGGGGCCGAACCAGGTCAGCCGCGAGAACGGCAAGCGGCGGATCGTCGTGTCAGCCAATGTTCGCGCCCGCGACCTCGGCTCGTTCGTGACCGATGCGCAGGCCGCCGTCGCGGAGAAGGTCAAGCTGCCGCCAGGCTATTGGATCGGCTGGGGCGGACAGTTCGAGCAACTGGTGTCGGCGACCAAGCGTCTCACGATCGTGGTGCCGATCGCGCTCGCGCTGGTGTTCCTGCTGCTGTTCATGAGCATGGGTTCGTTCGCCGATGCCGCGCTGGTGTTCTCCGGCGTGCCGTTGGCGCTGACCGGCGGCATCGCGGCGCTGCTGCTGCGCGGCCTGCCGCTGTCGATCTCGGCCGGCGTCGGCTTCATCGCGCTGTCAGGCGTCGCCGTGCTCAACGGCCTGGTCATCATCGCTTTCATCGAACGGCTACGCCGGGAGGGACGCTCGGTGCGGGCCGCGGTGGAGGAGGGCGCGCTGGCGCGATTGCGGCCGGTGCTGATGACGGCGCTGGTCGCCTCGCTCGGCTTCGTGCCGATGGCGATCGCGACCGGCGCCGGCGCCGAGGTCCAGCGCCCGCTCGCCACCGTCGTCATCGGCGGCATCATCTCGTCGACGATGCTGACGCTGCTGGTGCTGCCGGCGCTCTACGTGCTCTTCAGACGCGAGGCGCGGTCCGCGTCGGCATAAGCGGCATGCAGTTCCCGACTTGATAGCTGCATGCCGCCCGCCCGCGACGGCGTCGGGACCTAGTTGAAGGCCATCGGCGCCGCGCTGGCCATCCAGCCGTCGGAGCGTGCATTGCGGGCGAACCGCTGATATCTCGGCGCACGGGCCTCGCGCGTGACACGAGCCGCTGCGCCGAACATCGTGGAACCGCCGTTCGGGTTCACGATCGCGTAGCCGGCGATCGACCGCGGATGCTCGCGGGTGACGTGACCGCCGGAATTGCCGTCATGCACATACCAGACATTGCCGGCGACCTGCTGCTGCAGGATCATGACGTGGCCGGAGCGGACCGCCGCCATGCCCGGTGCGGGAGCCGCGCGTGGAAAGCGACGCCAGTTGGATGCGAGATTCAACTCGGGAATGACCCGGCCGAACGTGTAGAGCGACGCTTCGCAGCCGCAGAAGGCATGCGGGCATCCCGACGGCCGGCCACCGACGACGCGGCCCTCGCCGGGGATCGAGGCCATGGCGTTCATGAAGGAGTGATGGTGTCGGTACGAGTAGTGATGATGATGGTGACGAGGACGGGCCTCGGCTTGAACGGAGAGAGCCAGCAATGCGGCGACGACAATTACAACGCGGTACATTCGGAGGACTCCTGTACACTGTGAAATCCCCCTGCCGCGCGCCAATCAACGTCCAAACATGTCCTCAAAGTGACCGAATCACCCCTGAGCCATGCAAATGCGGGAAGGCGCTGCCCGCTCGGGCTGGTTCCAAATCATTCGAAGTGATTGACTCTCGACGTCGAGAATGACTCACAACCAATGAATGTTCCCCCTTGGGAAGATCAGACTACCTACTAACAGCGCGGCGACCGCGGCCGGCCTTCAGTCGTCCTAATAGCCACAAAGATGTAATGAGGATAAATAACATCCTCCACGCGTGCCGCGCTCTTGGGCATTCCGTTCCAGACCACGACAGGAGATCGTCATGACCACGTTCCGCGGCAGTTGCCTCTGCGGCCGGGTCGGCTTCGAGGTCGATGGGCCGTTCGACAACTTCCTCAATTGCCATTGCTCGCGCTGTCGCAAGGCCAGCGGCACGGCGCACTCCTGTGAGGTCATCGTCAAGGCGTCGGCGCTGCGCTGGATGCGGGGCAAGGCGAACGTCACACGGTTCGACCTGCCGCAGGCGCGCAGCTTCGCCACCGCCTTCTGCAGCACTTGCGGCAGCCCGATGCCGCATCTGACGCGCAGCGGCCGCGAGGCGATCATTCCCGCCGGGAGTTTCGACGAGCCGCTCGGCGCCGTTCCCGATCGCCATGTGCATTGGGCGTCACGTGCCGACTGGTACGTTGATGGTGACGGGCTGCGCGTCGAGGACTGACGCAATCAGAATGCCGCTCGTCGGGCGACTCATGCCCCTCACGCCGAGATCGGACAAGCCTGTCGAGGCTTCATATCCGCCCGATCGCCGCTGCGTCCGGAATCCGATTTCACGAGCAAGTCCAGGCCGATTTGGGCTGTCCAGTCCCGGCAGAAAAAATATCCTGCTTGGCAATTTCGGAAAATCATGATTGTTTGTCGCTGTCCCGCCTCATCGACGAGGGGCGCTGCGCGGTCGTCACGAAGCGTGGAGGTGGGATGTGATGGGCGGGCCGGTTTGCAGCGTGGTCATTCGCGCGGACGAACAACATCGGCTCGCACGGTCAAGTCGCGTGGTCCTGATACTCCGATGCCAGTATCAAGCCTGCGCTGGCGCCAATGGCGCCGCGTGGGTGACGGTGACCCAAAAGCCCGGCGCACCGGGGAGAACGCGAAGCAGCCGTAGCGCCATCGCGCAGGGAGGGCCGGATCGTCCGGCTGGACCTGTGGTACCTGCCGCCTGCATTTTTTGAGCAGGCGGGCCACGGGCCTCAGTCGAGGTCCGGCCTTCCCTGCACCCTCTCGTTTGAAGAGGGTGAGACCACTGTATCACTCGGACGCCCAGGGCGCCGCGAGGCTACGGACGCACATCCCCATATGCACATCCCATATGCCTCAAAATTGTTGATCACGACGGCGCCAATGGCTCGGTGCCCACCCTCCCCTGGAGGGGGAGGGTCGGTCGCACGCGAAGCGGGCGAGCGGGGTGGGGTGATCTCTCCGCGAGCGCTTGTGCACGTGGAGAGATCACCCCACCCCGCCTCACGTTTCGCTTCGCTCACCGCGAGGCGACCCTCCCCCTCCAGGGGAGGGTGGGCACCGAGCTCGCGGCTTAGCTTTGGAGAGCGACTGATGCGGATCCATAGGGCCCGTTCCGAGGTGTCGGCTATGTCTCCGAACACCTTCACGGCAGTTGTCCGGGCCATGCCCTGCACGGCGACGAGGGCGGAGAGGCGATGCAGGAGCCGTCTCCCCTTCACCATTGACCGCCCCATCGATTGGCCTATCTCTTCAACACCGCAAAGAAACGGAACTGGATCCCCTGATGACCGCACATTTCAGCAGCTTCGATACCGCCATCGATCCCGTGAAGCTCGACCGCCTGGCCGAGGTGGCGGTGAAGGTGGGCCTGCAATTGCAGCCGGGTCAGGATCTGCTGCTGACCGCGCCCTCGATGGCGCTGCCGCTGGTGCGCAAGGTCGCCGAACACGCCTATAAGGCCGGCGCTGGGATCGTGACCTCGTTCTTCTCCGACGAGGAACTGACGCTGGCGCGCTACCGTTTTGGCCGTGACAACAGCTTCGATCGCGCCGCCGACTGGCTCTATCAGGGCATGGCCAAGGCGTTCTCGGAGAACACCGCGCGGCTCGCCATCGTCGGCGACAATCCGATGCTGCTGTCCGGCCAGGATCCGGCCAAGGTGGCGCGCGCCAGCAAGGCCAACTCCAAGGCCTATCAGCCGGCGCTGGAAAAGATCACCAATTTCGAGACCAACTGGAACATCATTGCCTATCCGAGTCCGTCCTGGGCCAAGCTGGTTTTCCCGGACGTGCCGGAGGAGGTCGCGGTGGCGAAGCTCGCGGACGCGATCTTCGCAGCGTCGCGTGTCGACCGCGAGGATGCCGTGTCTGCCTGGGAGCGCCACAACGCGGTGCTGCGCGAGCGCACCGAGTGGCTCAACGGCCAGCGTTTCAGCGCGCTGCATTACACCGGACCCGGCATGGACCTGACGATCGGTCTTGCCGACGGCCATGAATGGGAGGGCGGCGCCTCGACTGCCAAGAACGGCATCACCTGCAACGCCAACATTCCGACCGAGGAAGTGTTCACGACGCCGCATTGCCGCCGTGTGTCGGGTCACGTCGTCAGTTCCAAGCCGCTGTCCTATCAGGGCACGCTGATCGACAACATCCAGGTCAGATTCGAGGAGGGTCGCATCGTCGAGGCCAGGGCTTCGAAGGGCGAGGAGGTGCTTAACAAAGTGCTCGACACCGACGAGGGCGCGCGCCGGCTCGGCGAAGTCGCGCTGGTGCCGCACTCCTCGCCGATCTCCAAGAGCGGCCTGTTGTTCTACAACACGCTGTTCGACGAGAACGCGGCCTCGCACATCGCGCTCGGCCAGTGCTACTCCAAATGCTTCGTCAACGGCACGTCGCTGTCGCCGCAGCAGATCGCAGCCCAGGGCGGCAACCAGAGCCTGATCCACATCGACTGGATGATCGGCGCGGCCGACACCGACATCGACGGCCTCCATGAAGATGGTCGCCGCGTCCCGGTGTTCCGCAAGGGCGAGTGGGCCTGACGCATGACGGGCCGGCGCCACGCGTGCACCGGCCCGAAGCGAGCCGCGAGCAATGCTCGCGGCGGTGTCGTCGTCGATCGAACCTGCCTACTGCTTGGCGCTGCCGGTGGTGGCCTGCACGTCGATCGTGATCCGCTCCGACATCACCGGCTTGTTGTGGGGGATGTGGCTCCAGTCGCCGAGCACGAGCTGCAAGGTGTGCTTGCCCGGCGTGAGGTTGACCGAGGCTTCAGTCTGGCCCTTGCCGAAATGCACGTGGCCGGCATCGACCGGGATCGCCTCGTTGAGTGCGTCGCCCTCGAGCGCGGGCGCGTCGATCAGCAGGTGGTGGTGCCCGGTGTTGGGAGCCTCGGTGCCGGACGGCGCGACGCCCATGCCGGACAGGCCGAAGCGGATCAGGACCGGCGAGGAGACGGTGTCGCCGTCCTTCAGGTTGATGAAGTAGGCCTTGGCGTTTTCGGGGGCGGGCGTTTCGCCCGCCATGACGAGACTGCTGGTTGCAAGGGCGGCGGCGGACAGCGTGAGGGCGAGTGCGAGGCTCAGTCGGCGCATCCTGGGAAATCCTTATCTCTGCGAAGGCGGCAAATCTTTAAAGGTGACGGCACGGCGCAGGATGGGCAGGGCGACCGGAGGGGCGCCTGTCCGCATCTTGCAGTGCGAGCAAACAGTAGATCAGCAGGTTTGGCGAGGCCGCGAACAAATTGCGGCGTTCGCGTGAAGTTTATAGCGCTTGCGTGTTTGTGATGCGACGGCTGGTCGCGGTGGTCTGTTCAAATCTTAACGACTGCGGAAAGCAGCCATTAGGTGCAATCGGCTACGCTCGCAAGCTCGTGCCGGCGTTCGCCCGGTCATTTCAGTCCCATGCATTTGAGGTCCAAGATGTCTCCGTCCTTGATCGAAACCGCCAATCTCGCCGTCGACCTGGCGCCCGCTCCGATCGAGCCGTCCTGGATCATCGAGGGCAATCCGACCGCGACCTCCTGCACCATCGCGCGCAGCAGCGACGGGCTGGGCTCGACCATCGTCTGGCACTGCACCGAGGGCAAGTTCAACTGGTACTACGATTTCGACGAGACCATCCTGATCCTCGAAGGCGCGATCACGCTGGAGAGCGAGGGCATGCCGGCGAAGCGCTACGGGCCGGGCGACGTGATCTTCTTCCGCGACGGCGCGCATGCCAAGTGGCATGTCGAGGGTCACGTCAAGAAGCTCGCCTTCTGCCTGAAGACCCAGCCCTACGTGCTCGGCCTCGCGGTGCGGGTCATCAACAAGCTCAAGCGCATGTTCCTGACGCCGGAAGGCCGCCGCGGCACCAGCCTTGCGGGCGCCTAGACGCCGTCGAGGATGATCACGGTCGGGACCTGTGGCAGCAGCTCGCGCGACATCTTCAAGGTGCGCTCGGCGCGGCGGTCGATCTCGAACTGCTGGCCGATCTTGCGCATGAACTCGTCGAGCGGCGTCGCGAAGCGGTGCATCGGCAGCACCACCGAGGCGCGCAGCCGCTTGGTGATCTCCGAGATGCCGTCGAGCGACATCGTGTAGGTGCCGTCGATCGGCACCATCACCACGTCGAGCCGGCCGATCGCGGCGAAATGCGTCTCGTCGAGCTTGACGTGCAGGTGGCCGAGATGGCCGATGCACAGGCCGGCGACCTCGAAGATGAAGATCGAGTTGCCGTCCTTGATCATGTCGATGCCGATGGAATCTCCGAAATAGCGGCGGGTGTCGGTGGTGATGTTGCGGATCAGCACGTCGCCGATTCGCTCGAAGATCTGGGCCGGCTTGCCGTCGTCGCCCCAGCCGCGCAGCACATGCGGGATGCGCGAATCGGGCGCCAGCGTGTAGTGCGTCGAATGCGCGCGGTTCATGGTGATCACGTCGGGCAGCCGTCCGACCTGATAGGCGCCGCTGTAGTCGGTCGCGATGCGGATGCCCATCGGCGTGTCGATGAAGTAGGTCGAGTGGCCGGCATAGGTGATCGTCACCTCGTTGCCGGCAGACGCCGTCCGGCGCAGGCTGACCGGCGTCGCGCGCGGTTGGTTGCCGGCCATCGCCAGGCACTCGCTGGTGCGCGGCCCCGATTGCGCCAGAGCGGGCGATGCGAACGCGACCAGCACGGCAAGCAGCGAGACCAGCGAGCGCAGCATGGCAGTTCCCCTTCGACAGCGGGTGTGAGTGTAGCGGGGAATCCGGATCAGAACTATCCTCGGCGCAACGGCCGGCTCGAGAGCGCGGCGCGACGACGTGGAGAGATGGCATGACGGATCGGGTGTTGCAGCCGTTGCGGGAAATCGACGCAGGCGTGCTCCGCATTGCCTATGTCGAGAGCGGGCCGGCCGATGGCCCCGTCGTCATCCTGCTGCACGGCTATCCCTACGATATCCACTCCTATGTCGAGGTCGCGCCGCGCCTCGCCGCGCAGGGCTGCCGCGTCATCGTGCCCTATCTGCGCGGCTATGGACCCACTCGTTTCCGCGACGCATCGACGCCGCGCTCGGGCCAGCAGGCCGCGGTCGGCGCCGATCTGGTCGCGCTGATGGATGCGCTGGCGATCCCGCGCGCCGTGTTCGCCGGCTATGATTGGGGTGGCAGGGCTGCCTGCGTCGGCGCGGCGCTGTGGCCCGAGCGCTGCACGGGCCTGGTCTCCGTGAACGGCTATCTGATCCAGGACATCGCGCGGGCATTGGAGCCGGCGCCGGTGCCGCGCGAGTTCGCGTTCTGGTATCAGTGGTACTTCCAGACCGAGCGCGGCCGCGCCGGGCTCGCCGCCCACCGCGCCGACATCGCACGGCTGCTGTGGCAGCAATGGTCGCCGCAGTGGCGCTTCGACGATGCGACCTTCGCGCGCGCGGCGGAGGCGTTCGACAATCCCGATCACGTCGATGTCGTGATCCACAGCTATCGGCATCGCTACGGGCTGGCCGATGGGGATCCGCGCTATCAGGAGCTGGAGCGGCGATTGGCGACCCTGCCCGTCATCACCGTGCCTACGATCACGCTCGATGGCGACGCCGACGGCGTGATCCCGGCAACGGACGGCCAGGCGCATGCTGCGAAGTTCAGCAACCGGATCGGCCATCGCGTGATCGCGCGGGCCGGCCACAATTTGCCGCAGGAAGAGCCGGAGGCGTTCGCCGCCGCCGTGACGGAGCTGCTGCGCTGAACGCTTCACGCCCGCGCCGGGCTCAGCTTCCAGGCCGCGAGCAACAGGCCCGCGGTCATCAGGCCGCAGACGATGGCGGCCTCGGGCAGCGCGAGCGCCAGCGCCGCGGTCGCCGCCCAGCCGATCGAGGAGAACGCCTCGGCAAAGGTCGCCAGCCGCGACGAGGTCTGGCGGCGGCGAAACTGGCTGCGACGCGCCTGGATCCGGAACCAGAGCTGGATGGCCGTGGAGGAGACGGTCGCGACCAGAACGGCAACGGCCGTGACCACCGCCTGCGCCGGTGCGACCCAACCGAGCGCAAGCACGAGCGGAGCGAAGATCATCGCGATCGTGATCAGCACGACCTCGACCTTGGCGCGCACGATGCGCGTCGCCGGCAGCGGCGCCGTCGCCACCAGCTCGGGCGCGTCCTCGCCGGAGATGGTGAGCCAGGCGAGGCCGCCCGCGAGCTGGCCCGCCGCCATCACGACGACCGGCGTGATCAGGAACACCGCCTGCGAGCTGTCGGAGTAGCTGCGCCACAGCAGCAGCGCCGGAGGCACCAGATAGAGCAATTGCATCAGCGTCTGCGAGATCAGCCAGGGATCGCGCCGCAGCAGCATGAACTCCTTGCGCCGCAGCGCCTGCTGCCGCGAGCCGCCCCGAAACGACCTGACGCGTGCGCCGGCGCGGCTGGAGATGCCCTGGGCCGCGGCGCTGATCGCGGTGTCGGCGAAGCGCGGCGAGAACACCATCATGACGACGCCGAGCAACAACAGTCCGGCTGCCAGCAGAATCAGCAGCGCCTGGCCGTCGCCGAGCGCCGCTCGAGCCGGTAGCCAAACAAGACTGTCGGGATCGGGCGCGATGGCGGCCGCGGCATCCGAGGTGAGGATGGCGAAGCGCGACAGCGTGCCGTAGGAGACGATCGCCGCGATCTGCAGCACGATGACGAAGCCGGCGCCGATCACGGCAGCCAGGATCTGGGCGACCAGCCGCGTTCGCGCCGGACCAATGAGGCGGAACAGGACGATCGTGATGGCAATGGCGACCGCGGCCGCCGACAGGCCAACGGCTGCGACCACGACGAACGCCGCGAGCCAGCGTGCGCCGCCCTCGATCAGCAGCACGTCGACGAAGGGGGTCGCGAGCAGCAGCGCCATGCTGGTCACGGAGAGCGCGATCGCCGCGATCCGGACGGAGAAGATCTCGGCCAGCCGCACCGGCGACGACATGATGAGATCGAGGTCGGCACGGGCGTAGAACACGCGTGTGACGGATTCGATCGCCTGCGACAGCATCAGCGCCCAGGACAGCATGATGGTCGCGGTGATGACGATCAGCGCGGTCTTGTCGAGCGGCAGCTCGAGATCGGCGTAGCGACCGACCACGACCCAGGCCGGCAGATGCATGAGGGCGCCGAACAGCACGAGACCGATGATGGCGGCCCGCGTGCGGCGGCGCCTGCCGGCCGTGATCATGCCGAGCCATTCCCGCCAGGCGAGCCGGAGCTCGTGACGGGCGAACCAGGCGAGCGTCGCCGCCCGCGTCATGCCGCGGACGCGACGTTGACCAGTGCGATGAACAACTCCTCCAGGCTGGTGTCGGTGCGACCGTTCTGCTGGCGCAGCTCGGCCAGAGTGCCTTCGGCGACGACGCGCCCGGCGGCGATCACGCCGATCCGGTCGGCCATGCGCTCGGCGACTTCGAGAATGTGCGTGGTCATGATCACCGTGCCGCCGCGGCGGACGCGCTCGGCGAGCAGGCCCTTGACGTGCCGCGCCGACACCGCGTCCAGGCCCGTCAGCGGCTCGTCCAGGATGATCAGCCGCGGGTCGTGGATCAGCGCGCCGGCGAGCGCGACCTTCTGGCGCATGCCCTTGGAAAAGCCTTCGCAGCGCTCGTGCAGATGCGGCTCCAGCCCGAGCGAGACCAGAAGTTCGGTTGCCGCGTTACTCGAGGCCGCCGGATCGATGCCCCACAGTCCGGCGACGAACTCGAGATATTCGAGCGGCGTGAGCTTGTCGTAGATCATGGGCTCGTCGGAGACCCAGGCCATCACCTGCTTGGCGGCGATCGGGTCGCGCAGTGCATCGATGCCGAAGATCTCGATCCGCCCGGCATCCGGCCGCAGCAGGCCCGCGACCATGCGCAGCGTCGTCGTCTTGCCGGCGCCGTTCGGGCCGACCAGTGCATAGAATTCACCCGAGCGCACCACGAGGTCGAGCGCATCGACCGCCGGCCGCTCGAAACATTTCGTCAGTCCTCGCACGGCGAGGGCGGGGCTGCCTGGGGTCATGACGGCACTATCGCCTCGTTCGGTTCGCGTCTGCAATGTGGATGCAACTCGTTGCGGCGCGGTGAACGAGCCGCCGCATCGTGTCCTTCGGTGCCGGCCGGTTCCGTCGGCGCACTGGCCGCATTCCTGCCGTCCTCGTCCCGTGAACTCCCGGCCACGTCTCAAGTTGTGGGCACGCGGCAACGATGCGCGATCGTCAATAGTTCACGGAAGCCGTCCCCTCAGGCGACAGCGCCCGGACCTCCGCCATCAGGGGCAAAGCCTGATACCGGGAGATGCCGGTCTCGTCGATCACGAACAACGGCCGCACCTGCCGCGCATCGCTGTCCTGGATCATCGCCATGCGCTGATTGTCGAGCATCAGCCAATGCCCGTCGAGGCGCGCCGCCGCGACGGCGTGATCCTCGTCCCGGACGACATCGTGCAGGATCACGATCCGCAGATCGTCGATGGCAACGCCGGCCATCCGAAGCGCGACGAGCTTGGCGATCGCGTAGTCCTCACAATCGCCGGCACGGCGTTCGAAGGTAGCGAGAGGGGAGGCCCACACGTCCACCTGGCCATATTGAGCGAGATCACTGGCCGGCCGGATGGCCAGATTGACCGCCCGATTGATCTCGCCGAGCCTTGCCCGTCCCGCCCGGAGACGGCCCTGATCGATGATCGCCAGCAGGCTGAGGGCGGCAGGGGAGACGCAGCGCTCGCGGTCGCCATCGCACAGCGCGAGCTGTACGCGCTCGTCTTCGAGCTTGCGCGCGAGCGCCAACCACTTGTCGCGCAACGCGCCGGCCTCCAGGCCGACCCGCGGCAGGCCGAATGGCTCGGCCGTATCCTCGATGGCGGTTGCGAACCCCAACGGCTGCGCGACAGGACCGGCGCCCGCTGGGCCGCCGATCCATATGGCGGCGCTGGCGGCCGCGGCCGCCAGCGATGCGCGCATCAGCGCAAGAAAATTCATGTGACGCCCCGTGCCCGGATCTCGGCCGGCGCGACGCAGCGCCTGACGGAACCGAATGCTTGTTGGGGGTCAGCATGGGTGCGGAGGCTTGGCCTCTGCTTAAAACCGGCAATCCGGCGACCAAATCGCGGGATTTACGCTGAACGTTGTGTTGCTCCGATGCGACAAATCCTAGCGAAAGCTGAACGATGGTCGCGAAGGTCTGGAGGGTTCGCGGTGAAGTTGTGCTTCGAACCCATCCGCAGCTCCTGCCAAATTGATGCAATTCGTCGATTCTTGTTCTCCCACCCGCAGTCCTCCACTTGAAATCCGTTGTCAGGGGTAAGCCGGTGCGGATGTTGATGTCGGCAAAGGTATTGGATGGCCTATGAATACTTGGAATTACTTTGATTTTCTGAAACGACGTGAATTTTGACTTAGAAGGTCTCGGCCGGGGTCAGCTTTAAAGAGGGCAGAAACTCGACAACATCGTAGCCATCCCGCGGAAGCCGCCGTTTTTGGCCACCTGAAGCACAAGCTGAAGGTGGTTCCGCCAGACACTTGCCAGTGATATGCACGCCTTGAACACTCATTCTTATGTATTCATTAACCATAGTCGGTGGCCCCTTGAATTACGCTGGCAATTCTGACGCCGCGCTTTTCTCCGAAGGCCGGGGCGCCTCTTCGCACGGTCACGTGCGGCTGGAGACGCCGCATGCCCATGCGCCGACCGACGCGATCGTCGTTCCGGACGCGCATTTTCTGTTCAATGCCGATTTCAAGCGGTCTGGTCTCGACCTGATCCTGTCGTCCGACGGACGCGAGATGGTGCTGCCGGACTATTTCAAGGGCGAGAAACGCGCGCCGCTGGCCTCGCCGGACGGCGCGCATCTAACCGGCGACCTCGTCAACGCGCTCTCCGGCGCGGTGCAGGTCAGCCAGGCCGGGGCGGCCGCGAGCGTGAGCAAGGTCATCGGCCATGTGACCAAGCTGCAGGGCACCGCGACGGTCATCCGCAACGGCGTTTCGATCCTCCTTCACAACGGCGACAACGTCGAGAAGGGCGACGTCGTCCAGTCCGGCTCGGATTCGACGCTCGGCATCACCTTCATCGACGGCACCGTGTTCGGCCTGTCGTCGAATGCGCGGATGGTGCTGAATGAAATGGTGTACGACCCCAACGGGTCGAACAATTCCTCGCTGATCAGCCTCGTCGCCGGCACGATCTCGTTCGTGGCCGGCGAGACCGCCAAGCATGGCGACATGAAGGTCGACACGCCCGTGGCGACCATGGGCATTCGCGGCACGGCCGTGCTGGTCGAGATCGACTTCACGGTGCCGGGGCAGGGCAGTCTGCCCGATGCCAAGTTCCAGGTGCTGGTCGAGCCCGATGGCCACACCGGCTCCTACGTTCTGTTCGACAAGACGACGCTGCAGCCGATCGCTGTGGTGAATCAGGCCGGACAGCAGATCCAGATCAGCAACGGAATCGTGAATCAGAGCGCTGTCCCGCTCACGCCGGACATCCAGAAGCTCATCAATGACGTCTTCACGCTGAAGTTCACCGACAACAGCAATCCGAAGTCGACGACCCATTTCACCGACATCGGGGTGCCGCAGACGCTGACGCCGCTGACCTTGCCCAATGGCACCAGCGCGACGCCGATCATCCGCGTGGTCGACGACACCGGCGCGACGACCGGGACTGGCCAGACCGGCGAGCAGCTGTCGCACATCCCGGGTCCGCCGGAAGTCAGGATTCTCGATACCGGCGGCCGGCTGACGACGGCTTTCGGAATTATGGAGCGCGCCGGTCAGACCGGGAACGGCGCCGATCTCGACGCCGTGCTCAGTCGCGTCAATTTCGTCGACATCAATGGCATCGACCGGCCGACGGTGTCCGTCAGTTTCAGTTCCTACGCCTATAAGAGCGCGCAGCAGGCCGACGTCACGGCCTCGTTGAATGCCCTACAATTGCAGGACGTCCTGGCGACCGCGGTGAAGATCACGGTCACGCCCGATCCGAACAACAAGAATTTCGGCACGGCGACGCTGACCTACAGCGTTCCCGACAAGTATTTCGATTTTTTGGCGGCAGGTGAAACGCTGACGCTGACTTACATCGTCCGCGTGGACAACAACTTTGCGCCGTCCAACGAATTCGCTCTGGTCCCGATCACGATCACCGTGACGGGGACCAACGACAAGCCCGAGATCGTTGCGAGCGTCCAGACCATCGCGTTCGAGGGCGGCACCAGCGTGCCCGGCGGTCCGCTGACATCGGACGATCCGACCTCGGGCACGCTGACCTTCAAGGACGTTGATCTCACGGACAGCCATACCGTCTCGGCGAAGCTGACCAGCGCGGTTTTGGAGGGCGGCGGCAGCATTCCGCCGGCCCCGTTCGCGCTGTTCGAACAGGCCCTGACTGCGTCTCTGGCCTCCGACAGCACCGGAAGCGGCACCGGCAAGATCAATTGGAGCTTCGCCAACCTGCCGGTCTATGTCGCGGATTTCATTCCCGCGGGTCAGACGCTGACGCTCACCTACACCGTGACCGTGACGGACTCGCAAGGCGCGACATCGACGCAGACGGTCACGGTGACGATCACCGGCACCGACGATCCGGCGGTGGTCTGGATCGCCACGACGCAGCCTGGCGAGAGCAGCGGGGGGCAGGTTCATCTGTGGAGCGACGGCGCGAACTGGGCAACCGGTCTGGCTCCGACCGCCGATGATGACGTCATCATCATCACCGATCAGCTGCACGGCCTGACGCCGGCCTTTCCGGTGACGGTCGACGACGACGCCTACGCCTACGCCAAATCGGTCACGCTGAATGATTTCGGCGGCGGCGCCGTTCCGGAGCTCGACAATAACGGCACGCTGACGATCAGCGGCGCGCTGACGGCCAAGGCCGACTCGCTCATCTACAACTTCTCGGGTGCGACGATCACCGTCGGCGGCTCCGCGCAGATCCTCGAACAAAGCGAGTTTCACAATGCCGGCACCGTGCTGCTGGCTGGCGGCGGCGTGTTCGGGGCGAACGCCGGCATCTTCAACACCGGAACGATCGAGCTGTCCGGCGGTACGCTGACCGTGCATGGTGACGTTGCGAACGCCGATGAGGACAGCTCCGGCCTCATCCAGGTCGACCTGGGCGCGACGCTGACCCTGGAGGGTGGCAGCATCGATGGCGGCACCATTCTGATCCAGGGAATGCCGATCGTTCAGAATCTTGGCACGCTGGAGAACGACGGGCAAACGCCACCGCAAGCCAACGGTCTGCTCGTCCTGAAAGGCGGAGCCGACATCAGCAATGGCCAGCTGACCAATTTCGGCGCGGTCGACGTGTCTGGCGCCGGAAATGCCATCTCGAACGAGATCGTCACGAACGTCGGCCTGATCGACATCAAGGCGGGTGGCGCGCTTGCGCTCGCCAACGACACCAGCATCGACAATACCGACGGTACGATCACGGTCGAAGACGCCGGAACGCTGACCCTGTCACAGGCGCGCGTCAGCGGCGGCACGCTGATCAACGAGTCCGGCGGAGCGGTGGCCCTGATCGGCCACGCCGCGCTGATCGGCGGGACGCTCGACAATTTCGACACGATCGCCGTGTCCGGCAGCGGCAATGCGTTCGAGGACGAGACGATCACGAATGCGAACGCCGCCGCGATCACCATTGCGCTGGCTGGTGCTCTCTCTCTGAGCGGCACGAGCATCGCCGGCGGCGCTATCACCAGCGATGGGACGATCTCCGTCGACGGCGACAGCACGATCGACGGCAGCGCCGTCGCTGGCGGAGAGCTGCTGATCGGCGAGACCGGTCCGCTTGCGGAAATGACGGCGATCCTGACCGTTCAGGGCGGCGCGTCGTTGACCGATGTCGACATCACGATCGGCGACGGCTCGACGCTCGAGGTTGCTGCAGACGAGACCGCGACCCTGGCCGGTGTCACCGTCGACAATTCCGGCACAGTCCAGGTGGACGAAGCCGCACTGCTGCTGATCGAGCAGAGCACCATCACCGGCGGCGATCTCGTCAACCACGGCATCGTGCATGTCGAGACCGCGGCTGCGACGACCTTCGACAATGTCACCATCGACAACACCGGCGGCCAGATCATCATCGATGAGGACGGCACGGTCCCGGTGGCGTCGACCCTGGTGCTCGACGGAAGCACGACGATCACCGGCGGCACGTTGGACATTCGGATCGCCGGCACGCTGGAGATTGCCGGCCACGACGTCGTGACCCTTTCGGGCGTGGACGTCGACAATGTCGGCAGAATGACCGTCGATCTCGGTGCGACGCTCGATCTCGCCGGCACCACGGTGAGCGGTGATGGCAATCTCTATATCTATGGCACGATCACGGCGAGCGGCGCGAGCGGACTCAGCGGAACCATCTACAACGACGGCACGATCGAGATCACGGCCGGGACGTTCGAGATCAACGGGGATGTCACCGGCTCGGGGCTGATCAAGGTGGATGCCGACGCGACGCTGACCGTCGCTGGCCACGTCGATCAGGTCATCGACTTCAGCAGCGAAGGAAGCAGCGAGATCGTCATCGACGACGCCAGCTTCTCCGCCAAACTCGCCGGCCTCGGAGCAGACGACAAGATCGATCTCCAGACGATCAAATGGAGTGACGCGACGACGGCGTCCTATGACGCCGAAACGGGCGTGCTCACCGTGATCGACGGCGAAGGGCACAGCATCGCTCTGACCCTCGTCGGAGATTTCAGCGGCCTGCATTTCGCCGGCAGCAAAGACGTGAATGGCGGAACGCTGATCACGTTGACGGCCAAGGACGACGCGCCGGTGGTTACAGATCCCGGCAAGCCGGGTGCATTGACCGAAACGGGGGCTCAGACGGGCTCGTCTGATCTGCAAAGCGTCACGGGGACCATTCATTTCAGCGACGTTGACCTCACAGACCGCCCGACAGCGTCGATCCTTCCTCATGCGCAGAGCGTGACATGGGTCGCGGCCGATGGGCACACCGACTTGTCCGGCCAACTGACGCCGGACCAGATCGCCGCGTTCGAACAGGCGCTGCAACTGAGCCAGGGCGGCAATGCCAACAATGGCAAGGTCGACTGGACCTATGCCATCGCCGACGGCAAGCTCGATTTTCTTGGCGCCGGGCAGACCATCAAGGTCACGACCACGGTGACGCTCGATGATCATCATGAAGGCGGCACTGCGACGTCGACGATCGTCGTCACCATCACCGGCACCAACGATCTGCCGGTCGTAAGGAGCGATGCGCAGGCGGCCATCATCGTGGAGCGTACGGCCGAGTCAGGATCGAGCCTGCTCGACACGGCGAGCGGCACAATCACCTTCACGGACGCGGATGTCACCGACGCGCATGTTCTGAAGGTGATCGGCGACGTCGCGACCTCGGGCAACGACGGCGGCTTGCCGTCGGACATGTCCGTGCTCAAGAGCTGGCTGTCACTCGGTGCGCTCACCGAGTCCGGCAACGGTGCGGGATCGCAGGCCTGGAGCTTCGCTGCCGGCGACAAGGCGTTCGACTATCTCGGAGCCGGCCAGCACGTGACGCTGACCTACACAATCGAGATCGCCGACGACCACGGCGGCGTTCAGAACGTGCCCGTGACCATCACGGTCAATGGCGCAGAGGACGCGCCCGTCATCACCGGCGAGACCAATCCGACCGTGCAGACCGTCGTCCTGGCCGAGCGGGCGACCGTGCTGGCGAGCACCGCCAAGACCAATGCCGAGGGCATGCCGACCGAGACGTTCGATCGCGGGTCGGAGGGCTCGATCTCCGACAACGGGCGCGGTCACGGCAGCTTCTACAGCGAGGCGCTGCACGCGACGTTCACGGCCAGCGGCAATGCGGGAATCGTGCACGGCTCCTCCCCGGTGTCGGCGGCGCCCTACATGGCCGACGGCGCCGACAAGACCAACTATCTCAGCGTCGGCAGCCACGCCCAGGAGACCATCACCTTCGACAGCGTCAAGAACAGCTTCGGGCTGTATTGGGGCTCGGTCGACAGCTACAACAGCATCTCCTTCTACAACGGCAACAAGCTGGTGGCGTCCTACACGGGCAGCGACGTCGCGCCGCTGCTCGCCAATGGCGGGCAGGCGTCGCTGGCCTCGAACGGCTATGTCGAGTTTCTCGGCCTGTCGCCGTTCAACAAGGTGGTGCTCGCCAGCAGCCAGAATGCGTTCGAGCTCGACAATGTTTCGGCCGGCTTCATCGCCGATCAGCCGGTGAAATTGACGAGCGGCATGTCCGGCACCTTGACGGTGCTCGACAGGGATGTCGGCGACACGCTGACCGCTTCGGTGGTCCAGAACGGCGTGATCAAATACAATGGCTTGCCGAGCCTGCCCTCGAACGCCCATGTCCAGGCGCTGGCCGATGCCCACGCGATCACCTTCGACCGCGCGATATCCGATGGCGGCTCCGAGGTGCTGCACTGGACATATCATCCGGCCGATGTGAACCTGGATTTTCTCAATCCCGGTGACACGCTGACCGTGACCTATCAGGCGGACGTCAGCGACGGCCGAGGCGGAACTGCGACCAAGGCGCTGACCGTCACGTTGGCCGGCAACGGCGCATCGACGTTCAACGGCACGGACCAGAACGACAATTTCGTCAATGTCGGCGGCGGCGTGACGATCTTCGGCAAGGACGGCAACGACACCTTCGTCTTCAACCCGCATTTCGGCAGCGCCACGATCGGCGATTTCGATCTCAACAAGGACATCGTCGAGCTCGATCATTCGCTGTTTGCCAGCGTCGAAGCGATGGTCGCTGCCGCGCAGTCGGCCAATGGCGGCCACGACACCGTCATCACCGATGCGGTGCATGATACGCTCACGCTCAAGGGGGTGACGTTGGATCAATTCAAGGCGCATCACGACGGTTTCCACCTCGTCTGAGCCCGCACGTCCGTCTGCGATGCGGGCGCCGGCGTTGCCAAGCCGAGCGCTCTTTGGAGACGATCAGACGCCTCGGATCGCCCGCCTCGGCGTGATATCGGATGCTGCATGAAGCGATTGAGAGCAGTTCCTCGATGGTTCGCACGCAAGTTCGGCTTTGCGCGCCTGATGTGCCTGGTGCTGCTGGTCGCCTTCGCGGCGCTGCGCGCTGCCGATCCCGCGCCGATGCAGGAGCTACGCCTCCGCGCCTTCGACAACTTCCAGGCGTTCAGCCCCCGGGTCAAGACGATGCGCCCGGTCACCATCGTCGACATCGATGAGAAGAGTGTCGCCGACCCCAAGCTCGGTCAGTGGCCATGGCCGCGGACGCGGATCGCCGAGATCGTCGACAAACTGACGCAGCTCGGCGCGCTTGTCATCGCCTTCGACGTCGTGTTCGCCGAGCCGGACCGGCTGAATCCCGCGATTGCAGCTGAGACCTTTCCCAGCCTCGACGAAGCGACGCGCGAAAAGCTGAGGGCGCTGCCGTCGAACGATCAGGTGCTCGCCGATTCCCTGCGCCGGTCGCGCGTCGTCCTCGGCGAGACGGCGAGCCGCGACGTGCGGGCCGAACCCGACAAGACGCTGCCGGAGACCGGATTTGCGATGGTAGGGGAGCCCATCCCCTTCATGGAGCCGTTCCCGGGGCTGTTGCGCAACGTGCCGCTGATCGAGCATGCGGCGGCCGGCCGGGGCCTGTTCACGATCGAGCCGGAGCGTGACGGCATCGTCCGCCGGGTGCCCATGGTCATGCGAGCCCAGGACATCAAGATGCTGGCGCTGAGCTTCGAAATGCTGCGGGTCCTGACCGGGTCCGGCACTGTTCTGGTCAAGGCCGATCCAGGCGGTATCACCAGCATCGGGCTGGGCAGCGTTCACATTCCGACTGACGGCAACGGCAAGATCTGGGTCCATTACGCCAATCATGACCCATCCATCTATGTCTCCGCCATCGACGTGCTCGAGGGCCGCGTACCACCGGAGAAGATCGCGAGGAAGCTGATCCTGATCGGGCCATCCGCGATTGGCCTGAATGACATCAAGACAACACCTGTCTATTCGGCGATGCCGGGCGTCGAGGTGCACGCCCAGGTGCTGGAGTCGGTGCTCACCGGGTCGATCCTGGCGCGGCCTTATTGGGGCGTCGTGGTCGAGTTCTTTGGCGCGCTCCTGCTAGGGCTGCTCGTCATCGTCTTCGCTCCGCAGCTCGGCGCCATTACGCTGGTGATCGTGGGAGCGGTGTTCGCGAGCGCGCTGCTTGGCCTGTCTTGGTACTTCTACACCCAGCACCGGCTCCTGATCGACTTCACCTATCCGATGCTGTCGACGACGGCGATCTATCTGACGCTGATCTTCGCCAATTTCGTCCGCGAGCAGAATCAGCGCCGGCAGATGCGCTCGGTGTTCGGGCAATATCTGTCGCCGGTGCTGGTCGAGCAGCTTGCCCAATCGCCGCCGACGCTGGGCGGCGAGGAGCGCGAGATCACGGTGATGTTCTCGGACGTGCGCGGCTTCACCACGATCTCGGAGAGCTACAAGCACGATCCGCAGGGCTTGACGCAGCTGATGAACCGCTTCCTCACGCCGCTGACCAACGCCATCATCGCCCGCAAGGGCTATGTCGACAAATACATGGGCGACGCCATCATGGCGTTCTGGAACGCGCCGCTCGCCGACAAGGATCATCAGATCAATGCCTGCGAGGCGGCGCTCGACATGCTCGAGCGGATCGATCAGGTGAACGGCGAACGCGAGCAGGAGGCCGAGCATGGCGGCCACGTCTACATTCCGCTCAAGGTCGGCATCGGCCTCAACACCGGCATCGGCGTGGTCGGCAACATGGGCTCCGACCTGAAGTTCAACTATTCGGCGCTTGGCGACAGCGTCAACCTCGCGTCGCGCCTGGAGGGCCAGACCAAGGAGTACGGCTTTCCGATCATCGTCGGCTCGGCGACTGCGATGGCCGTGAAGGACCGGCTCGCGATTCTCGAGCTCGACTTCATCATGGTCAAGGGTAAGACCGAGCCGGAGGTGATCTACGCCATCGCCGGCCGCGAGGACGTGATGTACTCCGAGCGCTTCCAGTTGCTCCGCAACCTCACCATCGAGATGCTGGCGAGCTATCGCAGCCGCGATTGGGAAGGGGCGCTGGCCGCGATCGAGCGCGGCCGCAAGAGCGACCAGGGACAAGACTTGGCCAAGCTTTATGATCTCTATGACGCACGCATCCGCAACTACCAGGTCAATCCGCCGCCCGAGGATTGGAACGGGGCGTACGCACTGCTGACGAAGTAGCCGGTGGTCCGTTCCCGAGTTCGCATCATGTCGCGGCGGCCTCGTTGGCCTGGTCCGGTGCCCGCGCGATGAGTATGCTCATCATTTGCAGACCACATAAGCCGAATAGGGCGGGCAACGCTTGCTGCGCTCATCCGTGCCGGGGACGGGGCGGGTGGAATGCCGTGGCGGGAGACTTCGCTTGGCACGCGGCAGCTTGCCCGCATCCTGCTTCGATGACGATGGGACGAAGGGGTTTACAGGCCCATTGGATGATGTCTGGGCGTCCACCGCCGCGAGCTTGCCGATGAATGCGAGCGACAGGATGACGAGCTTGACCGAACGATAGCGCGCTCCAGTCTGCGGGACGGGTACAAGGATAGCGCAATCGAGCAGGCGTCGAGCGCATCGCGTTTGTTGCGAGGTTGCAACAGCGGGATAAGAAGCAACTTGTGTCATGTGACGTCGATTGCATGAATCTGCGCGTGCTTGTAGCATTTTTCTACTCAAGATAGAAAGTGCATGCAGATGGGGGGCATCGATGCAGTCTTCTGAGGACGGGAGTGCGGCCGGTTTGACGCAGGGCAGGCCGGCACGGGGTGCGATCAAGCGTTTCACTCTACCAGTTGCGGGCAGCCTCATTGCTGCTGTGGCTTGTGTGCTCGGGGCGGGCGCGGTGTCGGCCGCGGATCTCCCGGTCAAGGCGCCGCCTCCGCCGGTCTCGTTGTGGGAGTTCGAGGTCGGCGCCCGCTATTTCTACAGTTCGGGCCGCACCCGCTACACGTTGGGCGATCCTTTCGTCGCTGGCCAAACCAATTCTCTGCTGACCTACAAGAATCTCAACAGCCATGCCGGCGAGGGGTTCGCCAGGGCCGATCACAGTTTGGGTTTCTTCGCCAAGGGCTTTGCGGGCGGTGGCAACATCTTCAGCGGCAGGCTCAACGACGAAGACTTCCCGCCGGCCGTCATTCCGTACTCGAATACGGACAGCAGCGTGAACAGCGGCAGGCTTTGGTACGGCACGATCGACGCCGGCTACAATTTCTGGAGGGGGCCGGCGTTCAAGGTCGGCGGCTTCGTCGGCTACAACCATTTCTACGAAACCGTCAACGCATACGGATGTACCCAGGTCGCGACCAATCCGTTTATTTGTGGTCTCGATCCTGTTGCGGGGGGCGTGCTGGTGCTCAGCAAGACCGAGAACTGGGATTCGCTCCGTGTGGGGTTGAACGGCGTCTTCAAGCTCGGCCAGAACTGGAACGTCACCCTCGATGGCGCCGTTCTGCCCTATGTCCGGCTGAGCGGATTCGACAATCACTGGCTGCGCCCCGACATCAATCCGCTTCCGCAATCTGGAAATGGCTGGGGCTACCAGCTCGAGGGCATTGTGTCATACGACGTGACGAGAAATTTCAGCGTCGGCGTCGGTGGCCGCTATTGGTACGCCCGGACGACCAGTGGGACCACTCAATTTCCTGGAGTCCCGGGGTCGCCCACGACCTTCAGCTACGAGCGGTACGGCGGCTTTCTCCAGGCCTCCTACAAGTTTGACTCGGGCGCCTTCGGGAAATGAAATACTGGCTATCGTGCTGAAGAGGAAGCCCGGCAAAACGCCGGGCTTCTTTCTTTGCGAGCGCGACGGCAGCCGGCCCGGTCAGTTATTCCGCCCCGATCGTCGTCAGGTCCTGGAACCAGTGTTGCGCCTGCACGAACTTCTTGACCTTCGGCGATAGCGCGTGCGGGTTGGTGTCGTGCACGACCCAGACCAGCACCGCATCGTCGACCACGGCCGCATGCGCCTGCGCGATCAACTCGTCCTGCTTGGCCGGATCGAACGTCTGCTTGGCTTCAGCAATCAGCGCATCGACCTTGGGATTCTTGTAGCCGCCCCAGTTGACGCCAACGGGCGCGATCTGGTCGGAGGCGAAGAAGCGGACGATCGCGTAGAGCGGGTCCGATGTGACATAGGCGATGTTGTTGGCGGTGATGCCGGCGTTCATCTCGTCGGCGGCGCCCTTGCGCCAATGCGTGTACAGCGTCTCCAACTCGACGACCTTGAAGTCGATGTCGATGCCGATCTCCTTGAAGCTCTGCTGCAGATATTCGTTCATCGGCAGCGACAGCATCTGGCCGGTGCCGCCCTGCGCGATGATGAAGGTCGTCTTCAGCGGCTTGGCTGGCGAATAGCCGGCTTCCTCGACCAGCTTCTTGGCGGTGGCGAGATCGTATTTCAGCTCGAAGCTCGGCTTGCCGAACCACGGGCTCGACGGGTCGACCTGGCCCTTGGCGGGCTTGGCGAGGCCGTTCATCAGCCCGACCACTTCGTCGCGATTGATCGCGAGATTGAGCGCCTTGCGCAGGCGGATGTCGGTCCAGGGCGAGCCCGGCAGCACGCTGAGATGATAGTTCCAGACATGCGGTGTGACGTTGTCGACGAGCTTCATGCCGGCCGCCTTGAGCTGCGGCACGGCGTCCGGCGCCGGCGTCTCGATCAGATCGACCTGGCCGGCGAGCAGCGCGTTGGTGCGGGTCAGCGCTTCCGGCATCGGCACGAGCACGAGCTTGTCCGTCTTCGGCAGCCGGTCCTTGTTCCAATATTCGGAATTCTTGGTGAGCTCCGCGAGCTCGCGCGGCACCAGTCTGGTCAGCTTGAATGGTCCCGTGCCGGAGGGCTGACTGGCGAACTTGTCCCAATCCTTGCCGAGCTTCTCATATTGCGCCGGGCTCGAAATCAGGAACCACAGCATCTGATACGGGAAGAACGAGTCGACCGTCTTGGTCGTGATCTCGATCGTGGAGTCGTCGATCTTGGCGTAGCTCGCGACTGAGGGAAGGCGTGTTTTGACCTGCGCGCTCTGCCGCTTGTCGAACTGCGGTGCCTTATCGTTGAGCACCTTGTCCAGATTCCAGATCACCGCATCGGCATTGAAGTCGCTGCCATCGTGGAACTTGACCCCCTTGCGCAGGGTGAAGCGCCATTTGGTCTTGTCGGCCTCGTCGATCTTCCATTCGGTGGCGAGGCCGGGAATGAGCTTGCCCGGTCTGTCGGCGATGCTCATGTCCCAGGCCACCAGCGGATCATAGATCGTGTAGCCGGTAAACTGATAGGCGCCGGCGCCGCGATCGGGCTGGCCCGTCGTCAGCGGAATGTCCGCCATCGAGATGCCGTAGCGCAGAACCGTTTCGGCCCGCGCCGCGACCGCGGAAAGACTGAGCGCGAGCGCAGTGGCGAGTAATGAGAATCGGATACGCATGAAGATGAAGCTCCGTTGAAACCGGATCAAATTCGACGCGCAAGACCTGCAATCGGGGTGCCAAGCCTCTGACCGGATCGTTCGAGCACAAACGGTTGTGACCTCGCGTCGCAGGCACGAGATCGGGAGCACCGCTGGCATAGGCGTTGCATAATGCTGCCCAGAATTTAGCCAGCTGATCGGAGACCTTGATCGTGCTTTTGCGTATTGCGACCTCAATGACGACGCGCGTGGCCGTTGCGGCCGCCATGATGACCAGCGCTGCCATCCTCGTGCTGCCGGCGCAGGCGGGCGCGGAAACCGTATTGCGCATCGGCATGACTGCCGCAGACATTCCGCGCACGCTCGGCCAGCCCGATCAGGGCTTCGAGGGCAACCGCTTCACCGGCCTTACGATGTACGACGCGCTGACGATGTGGGACCTGTCGTCGGAGGACAAGCCGAGCGTCGTCATTCCCGGCCTTGCCACCGAGTGGAAGGTCGACGATGCCGACAAGACCAAGTGGACGTTCAAGCTGCGTCCCGGCGTCACCTTCCATGACGGCGCGCCGTTCAATGCCGACGCCGTGGTGTGGAACGTCGAGAAGGTGCTGAAGCAGGACGCGCCGCAGTTCGATCCGAGCCAGGTCGGCGTCACCGCCTCGCGCATGCCGACGCTGGCATCGGCGCGCAAGATCGACGATCTCACCGTCGAGCTGACGACGAAGGAGCCGGACAGCTTCCTGCCGATCAACCTCACCAATCTGTTCATGGCGAGCCCGACGAAGTGGCAGAAACTCTATGAGTCCGCGACCGGCGCCGACGACAAGGCGAAGTCGCAAGCCGCCTGGGCCGCCTTCGCCAAGGATGCCTCGGGCACCGGTCCGTGGAAGATGGCGAAGTTCACGCCGCGCGAGCGGCTGGAGCTGGTCAAGAACGATGCCTATTGGGACAAGGCGCGTGTGCCCAAGGCCGACAAGATGATCCTGCTGCCGATGCCCGAGGCGAACGCGCGCACCGCGGCGCTGCTGTCCGGACAGGTCGACTGGGTCGAGGCGCCGGCGCCGGATGCGCTGCCGGAGATCAAGCAGCGCGGCTTCAAGCTCTACGCCAACGAGCAGCCGCATGTCTGGCCCTGGCAGTTCTCGCGCGTCGAAGGCTCGCCGTGGAACGACATCCGCGTTCGCAAGGCTGCCAACCTCTGCATCGATCGCGAGGGCCTGCGCGACGGCCTGCTTGCCGGACTGATGGTGCCGGCGACCGGAACCTTCGAGAAGGGCCATCCCTGGCGCGGCAACGTCACCTTCGAGATCAAGTACGACAAGGCGGCCGCGCAGAAGCTGATGCAGGAGGCCGGCTACGGCCCGAACAAGAAGCTCGAGGTCAAGACGCAGACGTCGGCGTCGGGCTCGGGCCAGATGCAGCCGCTGCCGATGAACGAATATCTGCAGCAGGCACTGGCCGAGTGCTATTTCGACGTCAAGCTCGACGTCATCGAGTGGAACACGCTGTTCACCAACTGGCGTCGCGGCGCCAAGGATCCGTCCGCCAACGGCGCCAACGCCACCAACGTCACCTACGCGGCGATGGACCCCTTCTTTGCGCTGGTGCGCTTCCTGCAGTCCTCGATGGCGCCGCCGGTCTCCAACAACTGGGGTTTCATCAACAACCCGAAGTTCGATGAGCTGGTGAAGAAGGCGCGCCAGACTTTCGATCCGGCCGAGCGCGACAAGGCGCTGGCGGAGCTGCATGCGGCGTCGGTCGATGACGCGGCGTTCCTCTACGTGGCGCACGACGTCGGCCCGCGCGCGATGAGCCCGAAGGTGAAGGGCGTGGTGCAGCCGAAGAGCTGGTTCATCGACTTCTCGCCGATCTCGGTGGAGTAGCCGTTCGCGTGGTGGAGTATTTGTCCACGTTCGCAGGCTGATCTCGCCGCTTGCCCCGCTGCGCTCCCTCCCCCTTGTGGGGGAGGGGTGGGGAGGGGGGTACTCCGGCGGCAGTTTTTGTGTGGACCCCCACCCCCCACCCCTCCCCGCAAGGGGGAGGGGAGCTTTCTTGGTGCCGCTTGTATCTCGCGACTCTCCGCCGATGAGGAGAGGCTTATGAAGGTGACTCGTGCTCTCTTATGCTGCCAGGCGGATGGTCTATGCGATCCCGATCATCATCGGCGTCGCGCTCGTCTGCTTCATGCTCGTTCACATCACGCCGGGTGATCCGCTCGTTGCGGTGCTGCCGGCCGACGCGTCGCAGGAGCTGGCACAGCAGCTGCGCGTGGCCTATGGCTTCGACAAGCCGCTGCCGGTGCAGTTCGGGCTGTGGTTGTGGCGCGCCGTCAATGGCGATCTCGGCAGCTCGATCGCCACCGGCCGTCCCGTGCTCGCCGAGGTGCTGCGCGCAGTCTCCAACACCGTGACCCTGGCGATCGCAGCCGCCATCATCGGATTCTCGCTCGGCCTGTTCTTCGGCCTCGTCGCCGGCTATTTCCGCGACAGCTGGATCGACAAGGTGGCGACGTCCATTGCGATCGCCGGCGTATCGCTGCCGCACTATTGGCTCGGCATGGTGCTCGTCATCATCTTCTCGGTCGAGCTGAACTGGCTGCCTGCGGTTGGCGCCGGTCCGTCCGGCTCGGGCGCATGGTCGTGGGACTGGGCCCATATCCGCTTCCTGGTCCTGCCCGCGATCACCACCTCGGTGATTCCGATGGGCATCATCACGCGCACCGTGCGCGCGCTGACCGGCGACATCCTCAGCCAGGATTTCGTCGAGGCGCTGCGCGCGAAGGGCCTGCGCGAAACCCAGGTGTTCCGCCACGTGCTGAAGAATGCGGCGCCGACCGCGCTGGCGGTCATGGGCCTGCAGCTCGGCTACATGCTGGGCGGCTCGATCCTGATCGAGACTGTCTTCTCCTGGCCCGGCTCGGGTCTGCTGTTGAACTCGGCGATCTTCCAGCGTGACCTGCCGCTCTTGCAGGGCACGATCCTGGTGCTGGCGATGTTCTTCGTCATCCTCAATCTCGTGGTCGACATCGCGCAGGCCGCGATCGATCCGCGCATCAAGCGAGGCTAACGATGAGCGTCAGTACCCCCGGCGCCCTCAACGACGCCTCGCTGCAGGCCGCGCCGATCGCGAACGCACGCGGCTATTGGGCGACCGTCGGTCGCCGGATCGTCCGCGACAAGCTCAGCATGGTCTGCGTCGCGATCCTGCTGCTGATCTTTCTCTCCGCGCTGCTCGCGCCCTATCTGCATCTCGCGGATCCCTATCAGGGCTCGATGATTCGGCGCCTGCGCCACATCGGCACGCCGAACTATCCGCTCGGCACCGACGAGCTGGGACGCGACATGCTGGCGCGGCTGATCTATGGCGGCCGGCTGTCGCTGCTGATCGGCATCTCGCCCGTGATCCTCGCCTTCGGCATCGGCACGATGCTCGGCCTCGTCGCCGGCTATGTCGGCGGCTGGGTCAACACCGCGATCATGCGCACCATCGACGTGTTCTACGCCTTCCCCTCGGTGCTGCTGGCGATCGCGATCTCGGGCGCGCTCGGCGCCGGGATCACCAACTCCATCGTCTCCTTGACCATCGTGTTCGTGCCGCAGATCACCCGCGTCGCCGAGAGCGTCACGACGGGCGTGCGCAATCGCGATTTCGTCGAGGCCGCGCGCGCCTCGGGCGCGAACGCGTTCACGATCATGCGCGCGCACATGCTTGGCAACGTGCTGGGGCCGATCTTCGTCTACGCCACCGGCCTGATCTCGGTATCGATGATCCTCGCGGCCGGTCTTTCGTTCCTTGGTCTCGGCACCAAGCCGCCGGAGCCGGAATGGGGCTTGATGCTGAACACCTTGCGTACGGCGATCTACGTCAATCCCTGGGTGGCGGCGCTGCCGGGCGTGATGATCTTCGCTGTCTCCATCTGCTTCAACCTGCTCAGCGACGGCCTGCGTAGCGCGATGGACATCCGGAGCTGAGAGGCATGAATGAAGCATCGGAAGTCACCGGACTGCAGCCGATCGAGGACCTCGGCGGCAAGGCGCAGCCGCTGCTGCGGGTCGATGGCCTGACGAAACACTTCCCGGTCCGTGGCGGCCTGTTCGGCGCGCGCAAGACGGTGCGCGCCGTCGACGACGTCTCGTTCGTCATCGGCAAGGGCGAGACGGTCGGCATCGTCGGCGAGTCCGGCTGCGGCAAGTCCACCACGGCGCGGCTCCTGATGCATCTGATGGACCGCGATGCCGGCGAGATCATCTTCGACGGCCGGCAGGTCGGCCACGAGATGTCGTTGCGCGAGCTCAGGCGCGGCATGCAGATGGTGTTCCAGGACTCCTATGCCTCGCTCAATCCGCGGCTGACGATCGAGGAGTCGATTGCATTCGGGCCGAAGGTGCACGGCATGACCGACACTGCGGCGCGTGCGCTGGCGCGCGAGCTGCTCGGCAAGGTCGGCCTGAGGCCCGAAACCTTCGCCAACCGTTATCCGCACGAGATCTCCGGTGGCCAGCGCCAGCGCGTCAACATCGCCCGCGCGCTCGCGCTGTCGCCGCGGCTGGTGATCCTCGACGAGGCGGTGTCGGCACTCGACAAGTCGGTCGAGGCGCAGGTGCTGAACCTGCTGATGGACCTGAAGCGCGAGTTCGGCCTGACGTATCTATTCATCAGCCACGACCTCAACGTCATCAACTACATCTCCGACCGCGTGCTGGTGATGTATCTCGGCGAGGTCGTCGAGCTCGGTCCGGTCGAGGAGGTCTGGGCCAGGCCGGCGCATCCCTATACACGGGCGCTGCTGGCGGCGATGCCGTCCTCCGATCCCGACAGGCGCACGGAGGAGCCGCCGCTGTCTGGGGATCCACCCAACCCGATCGATCCGCCCGCCGGCTGCCGCTTCCACACCCGCTGTCCATTTGCCGAGGCGCCATGCGCGAATGTCGCGCCAAGATTGACGGAGCTGGATACAATGGGCCATCAGGCCGCCTGCCACATGGCGATCCCAGGCTCGGGACACAGCCGGGCGCCGGCCGCCTGACGGGCAGACACCAGCAGTGAGAAGCGGAATGACCAGACCCACGCCCCAGCAAGTCAGTGCCATCGCGGAGGCCTCCGGCCTGCCGGTCGACAAGGAGGTTGCCACCCGCATCGCCGACTCGATCGGACCGGCCTTCGACAACTTCGCCGCGGTTGCCGGTACACTCCCATTCGACCTGGAGCCGGCGAGCTACGTCCTGGCGCAGACGCTGAAGGTGGGCCGATGAGCACCGAACCTGCCTTGATGACCCTGACCGACGTCGCGAAGGCGATTGCGGACAGGAAGCTCTCTTCGGTCGAGGTGACGCGCTCCTGCCTGCATCGCATCGCGCAGTGGCAGCCGAAGCTGAACGCCTTCATGGCGATCGAATCCGAGCCGGCGCTGAAGGCCGCCGCCGAAGCCGATGCAGCGCTCGCCAAGGACGGCCCCAAGGGCCCGCTGCACGGCGTTCCGCTTGCGCACAAGGACATGTATTACGAGGCCGGCCACATCTCGACCTGCGGCTCGCTGATTCGGCGCGACTTCGTCGCAACGACGACCTCGACCGCGCTGCAGCGGCTGAAGGATGCCGGTTCGATCCGGCTCGGCACCCTGCAGATGGCCGAATTCGCCTATGGCCCGACGGGACACAACGCGCATTACGGTCCGGTGCACAATCCCTGGAAGCTCGGCTACGTCACCGGTGGCTCGTCGTCCGGCTCCGGCTCGGCGGTCGGCGCGCGCCTGACCTTCGCGGCACTCGGCTCCGATACCGGCGGCTCGATCCGCATGCCCGCGAATTTCTGCGGCGTCACCGGCCTGAAGGTGACCTGGGGCCGCGTCAGCCGCGCCGGTGCGATGCCGCTGTCGCAGTCGCTCGACACGGTCGGGCCGCTGGCGCAGACCGCGGAGGATTGTGCGCTGATCCTTGGGCTGATGGCTGGTCCCGATCCCGAGGATCCCACCGCCAGCGCGGCGCCCGTGCCGGACTATGTCGCCGCCACCCAGGCCTCGATCAAGGGTCTCAGGATCGGCGTGCCCAAGGCGTTCTATGTCGACGACCTCGATCCTGAGGTGGCGCGCTGTCTCGATGCGACGATCGCGGTGCTGAAGACCGAGGGCGCCGATGTGGTTCAGGTCGAGCTGCCGGATCAGCGCCAGCTCACCGCAGCCTGCCAGCTCGTGCTAGCGGTCGAGGCGGCCGCCTTCCACAAGCGCTGGATGATCGAGCGTCCGCAGGACTATGGCCCGCAGGTGCTGATGCGGCTGCAGAACGCTCTGGCCGTCTCCGGCGTCGCCTATCTGGAAGCGCTGCGTTGGCGCGGTGCGGCGCTGGCGGCGCATGTCGCGGCAACCTCTGGCGTCGATGCCGTGATCGCGCCGGTGTCGCCGCGGGTGACGCCCTCGATCGCCGAGAGCGATGTCGGCGGCGCGCCGGGCGCGGAAGCCGTGATCCAGCGCATCACCCGCTTCACCCGCCCGGTGAACTATCTCGGCCTGCCGTCGCTGGCGATCCCGACCGGCTTCACGTCGACGGGGCTTCCTGTCGGCATGCAATTGATCGGCCGCTCCTTCGATGAGGCTACGATTCTGACCATCGGCGCCGCCTTCCAGCGCGCGACTGATTTCCACGCCAGGGTGCCGACGCTGCCATGAGGGAGACCTGTGTATCCCGCTCGATGGTCTCACCCTCCCCTGGAGGGGGAGGGTCGATTGCGCATCTCATGCGCAATCGGGGTGGGGTGACGGTCTCTCCCCTTGGAAGCGAGTCCATGGAGGGGCTGTCACCCCACCCCGTCTCGCATTCCGCTGCGCTTCATGCGAGCCGACCCTCCCCCTCCAGGGGAGGGGCGCAGCTCACTTCGCAATTGGCCACGGCATTCCTGACGGCAAGGTGAGATAGCCTCCCCATGACCAACCTCGTCGAGATCGACAATCTCACCATCCGCTTCACCGGCGAGCGCACCGTGCATGCGGTGAACGATGTCAGCCTGTCGCTCGGCGATGGCGAGGTGCTCGGCCTGCTCGGCGAGTCCGGCTCGGGCAAAAGCGTGACCATGCGGGCGCTGATGCGGCTGTTGCCGAATAAGCGGACGCAGATCTCCGGCAGTGTCAAGGTGCTGGGCCGCGACGTGCTGGCGATGAACGGCGAGGAGCTGTCGCAGTTTCGCGGCCGCTCCGTGTCGATGATCTTCCAGGAGCCGGGGCTTGCGCTCGATCCGGTCTACACCATCGGCCGGCAGATCGCCGAGACCGTGATGCGGCACGAGGGCAAGAGTTTTGCGGAAGCGCAGGCGCGGGCGCTGGAGATGCTCGACGTCGTCAGGATTCCCTCGGCCAAGCGTCGCCTGGAGTCCTATCCGCACGAGATGTCCGGCGGCATGCGCCAGCGCGCGATGATCGCGCTGGCGCTGGCGTGCCGGCCGAAAGTGCTGCTGGCCGACGAGCCGACCACCGCACTCGACGCCACCGTCCAGATCCAGATCCTGCTGCTGCTGCGCGAACTGCAGCGCGAGTTCGGCATGTCCGTCATCTTCGTCACCCACGACATCGGCGTCGCGATCGAGATCTGCGACCGCCTCGCCGTGATGTATGCCGGAGAGATCGTGGAGCAGGGCAGCTTGCGCGAAATCGTGCGCCAACCCGTGCACCCCTATGCGCGCGGCCTGCTGGCTTCGACGATCCATGGTGCCAGGCGCGGCGAGCGGCTGCAGACCATTCCCGGCACGCCACCCTCGCTCGACCGGGCGCCGCGGAGCTGCTCGTTCGCACCGCGCTGCGGCCTGGCGCAGCCGCGCTGCTCGCAGGCGATGCCGCCGAACATTGCGCTCGGGCCACAGCGGCTGGCGCGCTGCGTCCTGGCCGAGGCGCCGGCAAGTGTGGCGGCCACGTAACGGTTCGCCCGAAACGCGCTCGTCTCTGGCCGAAACCGTCCATCGCGTGTCGAAGCGTCGCAACGGCCTCGCTAAGGTGCTGCCACGCGTGGGACCGATCGTCCGCGCTGGATGAGGACACGCCATGCACGTATCGAACGAAGGTATCTTGGTCATTCTGTTCGTTGGCCTGGTTGCCGGCTGGCTGGCCGGCAAGATCGTCCGCGGCACCGGCTTCGGGCTGGTCGGCGACATCGTGATCGGCGTGCTCGGCGCCTTGGTCGCAAGCCTGATCTTCCCGCGGCTTGGCGTCCGGATCGGCACCGGCCTCGTGTCGGAAATCGTCTATTCCGCGCTCGGCGCCATCATTCTCCTGCTGGTGGTGCGGCTGGTGCGGACCGGCGGGCGGCTCTAGGGCTTGCGATCCGGCGTGGCTGAACGTTTGCACCGCGCCACGCGACATACCCCAGCACATAGCTAATTTACGCTAAAGTGAGCATCGTTGGACGCTCACCGCGGGAATCAGTATATTTCGCCTTGTTTGCCGCCAGTTCCGTGCTTTTGATCGGCGGTCACGCAGCTCATTTGATCAATTGAAGAGATGGTGGTGATGGCGGCCGCACCTCACGTGAGGCAATCCGAGCTCAGCGATGCCTTGCGCGGTTGCCGCAGCGCCTTCATCGGCGTTGGGGTGATGAGCTGCATCATCAACCTGCTGTATCTCACCGGCTCGATCTTCATGCTCGAGGTCTACGACCGGGTGCTGCCCAGCCGGTCCGTGCCGACGCTGATCGGCCTGATCATCATCGCCGCGGGACTTTACGCCGCCCAGGGCGCGCTCGACATGATCCGCAGCCGCATTCTCGGGCGGATCGGTACCGCGCTGGACGAGAGCCTGAACGCGCGGGTGTTCGACACCGTGGTGCGGCTGCCGCTGTCCGCCGGCGGCCGCAACGAGGGCCTGCAGCCGCTGCGCGACCTCGATAACATCAGGAGCTTTCTCGGCAGCCAGGGGCCGGGCGCGTTCTTCGATCTGCCGTGGCTACCGCTGTATCTGGCGATCTGCTTCGCTTTTCACGTGATGCTCGGCGTTACCGCGCTGGCCGGCGCCATCGTCCTCGTCGCCCTGACGCTGATCACCGAATTCCTCACCCGCACGCCGGCCAAGGAGGCGATGGGGCTCGCCGCCCGCCGCAACGATCTCGCCACCTCAAGTCGCCGCAACGCCGAGGTCCTGGTCGCGATGGGCATGACCGGGCGCATGCTGTCGCGCTGGAGCGAGACCAACGAAAAATATCTCGCCGGCAACCAGCGCGCCAGCGACGTCGCCGGCGGCCTCGGCGCCATCGCCAAGGTGCTGCGCATGATGCTGCAGTCCGCGGTGCTCGCGGTCGGCGCCTATCTCGTGATCCATCAGGAGGCGACCGCGGGCATCATCATCGCCGGCTCGATCCTGAGCGCGCGGGCGCTGGCGCCCGTCGATCTCGCGATCGCACATTGGAAGAGCTTCGTTGCCGCGCGCCAGAGCTGGCGCCGTCTCAGCCATCTGTTGCAGACGATGCCGCAGCGACCGGCGCCGACCCTGCTGCAGCCGCCGGTCGGCAAGCTCTCGGTCGAGGCCATCTCGATCGTCGCGCCGGGGGACCAGAAGGCGATCGTGCAGGACGTGAGCTTCGCGTTGTCGGCCGGCAATGGCCTCGGCATCATCGGTCCGAGCGCGTCGGGCAAGTCGTCGCTGGTGCGGGCGCTGGTCGGTGTCTGGCGTCCGGTGCGCGGCCATGTCCGGCTCGATGGTGCGGCGCTCGACCAATGGTCGACGGACGAGCTCGGCCGTCACATCGGCTATCTGCCGCAGGATGTCGAATTGTTCGCAGGCTCCGTCGCGCAGAACATCTGCCGTTTCGATCCGCAGGCCTCCGCCGACGGCATCATCGCCGCCGCCAAGGAAGCCGGCGTGCACGACATGATCATCAAGATGCGCGACGGCTATGACACAGAGATCGGCGAGCAGGGTGCCGCGCTGTCGGCAGGCCAGGCGCAGCGCGTGGCGCTGGCGCGCGCGCTCTATGGCAATCCGTTCCTGATCGTGCTCGACGAGCCCAACTCCAATCTCGATACCGAAGGCGACGAGGCGCTGTCACGCGCGGTGCGCTCAGCGCGGGCGCGCGGCGCGATCGTGGTCGTCGTCGCGCACCGGCCGATCGGCATCGAGGCGGTCGACCAGGTGCTGGTCATGAAGGACGGCCGCGCCCAGGCGTTCGGTCCGAAGGAGACGGTGCTGGCGCAGGTGCTGCAGCCGCGTGCGCCGTCGCCGATCAAGATCGTCTCGGAAGCCGGAGTGGCGAAGCCATGAGCAGTCAGGTCGTTGCCGGTCCACTTCCTGGCGGCCGCAAGACGGAGAGCGTGCGCGAGTCGATCCGCCGCCACCTGCTGGTCGGCATGGGCGTCGTCGTTGCGGTCGCCGGCGGGCTTGGCGGCTGGGCCGCGACGCAGCAGATTTCCGGCGCGTTGATCGCGCCCGGCCAGATCGTGGTCGAATCCAACGTCAAGAAGGTGCAGCATCCGACCGGCGGCGTGGTCGGCGAGCTTCGGGCGCGCGACGGCGACGTCGTCAAGTCCGGCGACATCGTGGTGCGGCTCGACGACACCGTGACCAAGGCAAGTCTCGCCATCGTCACCAAGAACCTCGATGCGCTGCAGGCGCGCGCCGCCCGGCTGGAGGCCGAGCAGCGCGGCTGGGCCAAGATCCTGTTTCCGCCGCAGCTGCTGCAGCGCATGAGCGATCCCGAGGTTAAGAGCCTGACGGCGAGCGAGACCAAGCTGTTCGAGGTCCGCGTCAACGGCCGTATTGGTCAGAAGGCGCAGCTGCGCGAGCGCGTCACCCAGCTGAACGAGGAGATCGAGGGACTCTCGGCGCAGGTCAGCGCCAAGGACCAGGAGATCGCGCTGGTCCAGAAGGAGCTCGACGGCGTGCGCCAGCTTTATGAGCAGCATCTGGTGCAGCTGTCGCGCCTGACCACCTTGGAGCGCGACGCTGCCCGCCTCAACGGCGAGCGCGCGCAATTCATCGCCGCGCGTGCCCAGGCCAAGGGCAAGATCAGCGAGACCGAGCTGCAGATCATCCAGGTCGACAAGGACATGGTCAGCGAGGTGTCCAAGGATCTGCGCGAGACCACCGACAAGATCGGCGAGTTCGTCGAGCGCAAGGTCACCGCCGAGGACCAGCTTCGCCGCGTCGACATCCGCGCGCCGCAGGACGGCATGGTGCTGCAGTCGAGCGTCCATACCGTCGGCGGCGTCATCACCGCCGGCGACACCATCATGCTGATCGTGCCGCAGAGCGACGATCTCCAGGTCGAGGCCAAGGTCAATCCGCAGGACATCGACAAGCTGCAGGTCGGCCAGAAGACGTTGCTGCGGCTGTCCGCCTTCAACCAGCGCACCACGCCGGAGCTGAACGGCGTCGTCAGCCGCGTCTCGCCCGACGTCACCACCGACCAGCGCACCGGCCAGAGCTATTACACCATCCGCGTCTCGATGCCGCCCGAGGAGATCGCAAGGCTCGGCGACGTCAAGCTGATTCCGGGCATGCCGGTCGAGGCATTCGTGCAGACCGGCGACCGCACTGTCATTTCCTACCTGATGAAGCCGCTGCACGACCAGCTGATGCGTGCGTTCCGGGAGAAGTGAGGGGCCCGGCTGCCGTCCCTGCAGAGACGGCGGGCAGCGCTCCAATCTCGCCGTCATCCCCGCGAACGCGAGGATCCATAACCACAGGGAGCAGTCGTGGCGCGAGATGCTCGTGACGTCTCGCGTCGCGCCCCATTTCTGCTGCGGAGTATGGGTCCCTGTGTCTGGAAAGTCTGCCATGATGATGGTGGGCGGGAAGCCGTTGGGTCCTTGGCGCTAGACGCC
>NZ_JAUETW010000016.1:0-177806 GCF_032484895.1 Bradyrhizobium sp. SZCCHNRI3052
GCCGCCACCTGCAATCCGCGTCGGGATCTGGCGCTGCGCTATGCCGAGAGCTCCGCGCCAGCTCCCGCCGCTACGACTGGCTTACAGCAGTTCCATAGCAGCGCTGCCTCAGCACGTGCGGTGACACGCTCTTGGCCTTCAAGGACGGGCAACTCTTGTGAGCGGCACGGACATGCTTTCCCAGCAGGGACTGCACGCTGTCGGCACTGAGCCGACCCCCGCGCACGTTCGGGAACAACGCTGGTGCTCCTTTCCGCAACGGTTCCTTGAGCCATGCCTGGAGCGCAGACCGAGCGAGTGTGGTCAGCGGAGTGGTCCGCTCCTTCCGCCCTTTACCGCATCGTACGTGTGCGCCAGACCCGAGGTGGACAGCATCCCGGTCAAGGCCAGTCAGCTCTGACAGGCGCAAGCCTGTCTGAGCCGCGACCAGCAGCAAGGTGGGATCGCGGCGGCCAAGCCACGTCGTTCGATCGGGCGCTGCGAGAACCGCCTCGATCTCGGGCCGCGTCACGAAGTGCACAGCGCACCTGTCGCTTGTCGTGGCGTTTGCTCGGTATGGCGAGCACGCGTTGGATCAGCGCACCGTGTGCCGGCTCCTCGAAGGACACGAACCTGAAGAAGGATCGGATGGCGGTCAGACGCAGGTTACGCGTATTCGCCCTGACGCCGCGCTTTACCTCGAGATCGGTGAGGAACGCGCCGATGAACGTTGCGTCCAAGTCGGTGAGCGTCAAGGCCGATGGGGGCTTCCGCAGCTGCGCCTGTGCGAACAAGAACAACAGCCGGAACGTGTCCCTGTAGGAGGCGATCGTGTTGGCGCTCACATTGCGCTGGCGCATGAGACGCTCGGTGAAGAAGCGCTCAATCAACGTGGTGACATTGCAGGTGGGCTTCATGCCGTCACTTCCCACCGCCGATCGAGACGCCGCGCCGCTTCTTCCATCAACTCTGGGCAGGCCGAGAGATACCAGTAGGTGTCACGCACGCAGGCGTGGCCAAGGTAAGTGGAGAGCACAGGGAGTTGCTGCTCGACGTTCTTGCCTTCGCGATACCAGTCGAGCAGCGTCCGGATGGCGAAGCGATGACGGAAGTCGTGCACGCGTGGTCCGGTACGATCACCTGGGCGCCGCAGCCCGATCTCTCGGGACAATCGCCAGAAGACGCGATGAACGTACTGGTGCAGCAAGCGGCCTCCCCGTTCGGCAACGAAGAACGTCGAGCCGCAGCGTGATCCGAGCATCGCGTCGCGCCGGTGGGCGTAGTCGCGCAACGCGGTTCTCGTCGTGGGATGCAATGGCATGAGCCGCGACTTGCCGAACTTGGTCAGCCGGACCGTCAGCACGCCGGCGTCGAGGTCGACGTCATCACGCTCCAGGCCGATCGCCTCGGATATACGCATGCCCGTCACCGCGATCAGCCCGAACAGGGTATGGTAGGTCCATCGTCGCAGCCCGCCCGCTGGCGGCAGAGCCAGCGCTGCCGTCAGCAACGCATCGAGCTCCGCGTCGCTGTAGACGTAGGGCTTGGCGCGCTTCCATCGGGGCAGCATGCCGACAGGCGGTACCTCCGTTCTCGGATCGAAGTTGGCGACATGGCGCGCGAACCCGCGCACGTCGATCAATCGCAGCGCCCAGGATGCATGACGATAGGGCGGCAGCGTTGCCCATTCCATTGCCAGCTTCGTCGTGATGATCCTGGCTTTGCGCTTCGCCATGAAGGCGACGAAGTCGGCGAGCCGACGGGTCTGGTGCTCGTACTTGTAGCCAACCCCCTTGCGCATGCTCAGGTACTTATCGAGTGCGGCGCGCAGATTGGTCATTGCACGCCTCACGGCCAGGGCAGGCTCAATGTTCTCAGCGCATCGATGTCGACCTTCGCGTAAATCCGGGTGGTGTCGTGGTTCTCGTGCCGCAGCAACTGTCCGATCTCCGACAAGGTCGCGCCAGATCGGAGAAGCTCGGTAGCGAGACTGTGTCGGAAGATATGGGCGCCGCGGTGGGCGCAACCTTCGATTCCAACGCGATCGAGAGCGGCCTTGGCGATCATGGTGATCGCGCATCCGGAAGCAAAACCGACGTGTGGCGCGAGTGTGCGGACGAACAGCCGTCGGCACGACGACTTTGGGCGGCCATTGCGCAGATATGCAACGATAGCCGCGCCAACGTCTGGCGGTATCGGCATCCGTGCACGCTGTCGGCCCTTGGCGCGAGCGAGTATCTCCCTGGCGCGCCAGTCGATATCGTCGAGGTGAGCGTCGCGACCTCGTCGGCTCGCAGGCCGAGCTTGGCCAGCAACAACAGAATGGCGTAGTCGCGCCTTCCCATCACCGTCTCTCGGTCGCTACCGTCGAGAGCCTTCCGCACCTGAGCGGCAGGTAGATAGGTCGGCAGAGTTGCAAGCTTCCACCTGCGTATCGATGGAACGCAATCCGCCAACGGGCGCGAGTTCAGCCCCCGATGGTGGAGATAACGGAGAAAGGCACGCAACGACCAGCACATCGCCTTGCCTGTTGCCGGGGTCCAATCCCGGGCGTGGCGCTCAACGTAGTGGATCACGTCCTCTTGGCTGATCTTGCTCAGGGCGCCGCCGGAGCACACCTCGTGCAGGAACCTGCGGATGACTGGGAGATGGCGGACGATGGACTTCGGGGCCAAGCCGCGCTCTGATCGCAGGTAGGCATCGAACTCCTTGAAGATCCGTTCGTGCGGAGTGAGAGGCGGTAGCACCAACGGCGAGATCGCGCCTTCCTCGCGCAGCACCGACAGCCATCGCTTGAGCGCGGCCCGGTCGCCGGGTTGGATAGACTGCCTCCCGCCTCGATGTCGGAGGTACCGCTCAACGACCTGTTCATCAAGATCGACCAGCTTGTAGCGACGGCCGGCGATCCAACTCAGGAGCCCGCTAACCACGTTGAGGCAACGCCACGCGCCATGCCGAACGAGCCTCTCTTCGACGAGACGAGCGGCGTAGCGCTCGACGAACTGTCGTGTGGCCCGCCTCTGAGACGCCGGTACAGCCGGCTTCTGCCCATGTACTCTTCAACTTCTATCGTCCTGTTCTCCGCTGTTGAAAGCGGAGGCACAGAACGAACTATGCCGAACCAACCAAACGACGGTCAGCGAGAAATCTGGGGAAAACGGCCCGACTCGGCATAGTTCGGCGGGCGGCATAAACCGCCCTATGCCGCCCTCGGCATAGGGCGGTCTGGATCAGCATGTAGATGGCGGCAGCGCGGCAGCCGCCTTCGTCGGAGCCGGCGAAGGTCCAATTCTTGCGGCCGAGGGCCACGGCGCGCAGCTCGCGCTCGACCACATTGTTGGTCATGCACAGCCGGCCATCGTCGATGAAGCGCGTGAACAAAATGCACAAGATTGCCAACAAAGGTGCTCTGGAACCAGCAATCCGGCGCGGCCGAAGACTGCGCAGTAAGCTCCTCGTCGGCGTGCGGGCATGCCGAGGGGATCGCTGGTTTTCGCTGCCGCCGCAATGGTCTTATTGTCACCGGCGAAGTGTCTGAGATGCCGTGGCGCCGAACGTGGCCGGTAACACGCAGGCATTTTCTCGCGTACATCTACCCCCTCGCCGACGGCGTCGGCTTGCCGTATACGGCGCCCTGACAGCCTAAGACCGTGAGCCGAATGCCCCCGCCCCGCTCCGCTTCGCCGCGCCGCCTGCTCTACGTGGCCAACGAGGATTACGCCTTCCTGATGCATCGCCTGCCGATGGCGCGCGCGGCGCGCGAGGCCGGCTACGAGGTGCATGTCGCGACCAACGTCAATGCCGGCGCCGCCGCGATCGCCGCCGAGCGGTTCGTGCTGCATCCGATCCCGTTCCAACGCGGCGGGCTGTCGCCGTCATCAGCCCTGCCCACGATCCGCGCGATCCGCGCCGTCGAGGCTGCGATCAACCCCGACGTGGTGCATCATTCCGGATTGCAGTCGAGCGTGCTCGGCTCGCTCGCCGCGCTTGGACGCACCACTCCGGTCGTCAACGCCATGACTGGCCTCGGCTATGTGTTCACATCGGCGAGCTGGCGCTCGCGTCTGCTCAAGCAGGGCCTGCTGTGGCTGCTGCCGCAGCTCATGAACCGGACACCGAGCTGCGTGCTGGTCCAGAATCCCGACGATCGCGAGGCGCTTCAAGCCATGGGCGTCCGGGGCGACAAGATCACGCTGATCCCGGGCTCGGGCGTCGACACCGACCGCTTCCAGCCGCTGCCAGAACCGGACGGGCCGATCACCTTCGGCTTCGCAGGACGGCTGCTGACCGACAAGGGCGTCCGCGCCCTGGTCGCTGCGCACCGCGTGCTGCGCCAGCAGGGCCGCGACGACCAGTTGCTGATCGCCGGCTCGCCTGATCCGGCCAATCCTGCCTCGGTCTCGGCCGAGGAGGTCGAGGCCTGGCGGAAGGAGCCCGGCATCACCCTGCTCGGCCAGATCAAGGACATCACCGAGCTCTGGCGCCGCTGCCACGTCGCGGTGCTGCCGTCGCATCGCGAAGGACTTCCGGTCAGCCTGCTGGAGGCCGCCGCCTGCGCCCGGCCGCTGATCTCCACCGATGCACCCGGCTGCCGCGAGATTGCGATCCACGACCAGACCGGACTCGCCGTGCCGGTCGAGGATGCGGCGGCGCTCGCGCAGGCGATGGCGCAGCTGGCGGCGTCGCCCGAGATGCGCGCACGTTATGGCGCGGCGGCCCGTCAACTGGTCGAGGACAAGCTCTCGGCCAGGATCATTGGCCGTTCGGTGGTGGCGCTCTATGATCGCCTCACCTCGGCCGCAGAGGTCCGCGGATGATCGCCGATCCCACCGCAGTCCTTGCCGCCATCGCCGTGCTCGCGGCCGCGATGTGCGCCATCCTGATCGTGCTGTTGCGTCCAGTGCTCCAACGCTACGCGCTGGCGCGGCCGAATGCGCGCTCGTCGCACAAGATCCCGACGCCGCAGGGGGCCGGCATTGCCGTGATCGGCGCCACGATCGTTGTCGGCGGCGCGTTCGCCTCCGTGGCCGGTTTCGCGGCGCTGCTGATGCTGTTCATCGCCGTGCCGATGCTGGCGCTGGTCGGCCTGGTCGACGACATCAGGCCGATCCCGGTGCTGCCGCGCCTGGTCCTGCAGGGATTGGCCGTCGGCCTCATCGTATTCACCGCGCCTGACGATCTCAGACTGTTTCCGATCCCGCTGGCGGCCGAGCGCACGCTGCTGCTGATCGCCGGCCTGTGGTTCGTCAACCTCGTCAACTTCATGGACGGGCTCGATTTGATGACCGTGGCCGAGGCAGTGCCGATCACGGCGGCGCTCGTCCTGTTTGGCCTCTCCGGTGAACTGCCCTGGCCGGCGACCGCCATCGCTGCGGCGCTGGGTGGCGCCATACTCGGCTTTGCGCCCTTCAACCGTCCCGTCGCAAAGGTCTTTCTCGGGGATGTCGGCAGCCTGCCGATCGGGCTGCTGCTCGGCTGGGGCCTGCTCCATCTTGCCTGGCAGGGCGACGTCGCAGCGGCGCTGCTGCTGCCGCTGTATTATCTGATCGACGCCACTTTCACCCTGTTGCGGCGGATGGCACGGCGCGAGCCGTTCTGGGCGGCGCACCGCACGCATTTCTATCAACAGGCCACCGATAACGGCTTTACCGTCTGGCGCGTCGTCAGCGAGGTGTTCATCCTCAATGTCGTGCTTGCGACGCTCGCAGCCATCTCGGTCGCGCAGCGTTCCATGACGGCCGACGCCATCCTGCTCGTCTTCGGTCTCGGCGCCGTCACCTGGGTGCTGAGCCGCTTCTCGCGGCGGCGCCATTGAAGGCTCAGGCCGCGCTCGAGCCGAATTCCGGCACCGCATCCTTCAGCACCGACTTGATGGTCACCGGATCATTGCGCGCGATCGCCTGATCGAGCGCCGCGATCCAGGCCTTCAGCGTCGGCATCGGCGGCTCGTTCGGGTTGGCGGCCATGATGCCGGCGACACCGATCTCGACCGGCGGCTCCTCGCTCGCAAACAGGATCTCGTTGAGGCGCTCGCCGGGCCGGATGCCCGTGAACACGATCTCGACGTCGTAGCCCGGCTGCAGGCCGGACAGGCGAATCATGCGCTCGGCCAGTTCAACGATACGGACCGGCTGGCCCATGTTCAGCACATAGACCGAGACGTCCGGGCGCTGCGGCGCCAGCGCATGCGAGGCCGCGGTGATCACGAGATCGCAGGCCTCGCGGATGGTCATGAAATAGCGCACCATGTCCGGGTGCGTCACCGTGACAGGACCGCCCGCCTCGATCTGCGCCTTGAACTTCGGCACGACGGAGCCGTTCGACGCTAAAACGTTGCCGAAGCGCACCGAGATCAGCCGCATCGGCGGCCGTCCCACCGGCCGGTCGGCGAGCTGGCGATCGAGCGCCTGGCAGTACATCTCGGCGAAGCGCTTGGTGAGGCCGAGCATCGACACCGGCTCGATCGCCTTGTCGGTCGAGATCATCACCATGGCCTCGGCCCCTGAGGCCACCGCGGCATCGGCCACGTTGATCGAGCCGAAGATGTTGGTCTTGACGCCCTCGCTCCAGTCACGCTCGAGGATCGGCACATGCTTCAGGGCGGCGGCATGGAAGACCAGATCCGGCTTGAACTCGCCGATCAGCGCGAACACCCGGTCGCGATCGCGGATGTCGGCGATGCGCCCCTCGACGGCGACGGCAGCCTCGGGATCGGCCGCGAGCGCCTCGGTGATTGCGTAGAGCGCCGGCTCGGAATTCTCCAGAATGAGCAGCCGCGCCGCGCCGAATGCCACGACGCGCTGGCAGATCTCGGCCCCGATCGAGCCGCCGCCGCCGGTGACGACCACCGCCTTGCCACGCACCAGCGCTTCGAGACGTCCGTAATCGATCTTCTCGCTCGGCCGCAGCAGGAGGTCCTCGACCGCGACCGGCGCGAGCCTCGGCGCATCGCCGCTCTCCAGCGACGGCAGGCGGCTCACGATCAGGCGCAACCGGCGCGCCCGCATCAGGAAGGTCTCCGGATGACAGTCCGGATCGAACGCCGTCGGCATCATCAGGGCGCGCGCGATCGGCCGGTCGCGGCGGGCGAAGTCGGCCGCGACATCTTCGACATCGTCGATGCCGCCCAGCACCGGCACGCCGCGGATCAGCTGCCCCCGGTCGGCGGCCGATGGCGAGAGAATGCCGATCGGCCAGATCCGCTTGACCGCGCCGCTCTCGATGCCGCGCAGCACGACCTCGGCGTCGGCAGCACGGCCGATCAGGAGCGCGGGGGCAGCGTCCTCGGACCGAGCGTGCCGTCGCACCCGCGTGTAGCGGAAGTAGCGATAGGCGAAACGCAGCGCGCTCAGCGCAAAGATCTCCAGGAACCAGTAGAGAATGATCGTGAGCTTGCCGAAGAAGAAGGTGCCACGGACGTTCGGCGCAACGATGATATAGTCGAGAACCAGCAGCGCCAGCGTCAGCACGGTCGCGACGCGGACGATGTTCAGCGCGTCCGGCAGCGAGATGAACCGCCACTTCGTCGTCAGAAGGCTCGAGAAGTAGAAGACGACGAAGCTGAAGGCGATGAAGTACGGCAGGATCTGCAAGAGCAGCGGCACCCGCTCCCAGAAGGTACTGGCGCCTTCGAAGCGGATATAGAACGCCGCGAACAGCGCGACGACGCTGACCAGGAGGTCATGCGCGGCGATCAGCATATTCCGGTAGGTCAGTTGAGACGGACGCGTCATGGTTCGAGCGTCCCCTGCCTAGCATCAGGCGGCGTCAGCGATCGCGACACCATTCCGCCGGCCACGCCGACGGCGATCACGTACATCCACCCCTCGTGGAAATCGAAGATGTGGGAATTGAACAGCGAGGTGAAGATGTTCTGCACGACGACGAGCAACCCGATCCAGGGCACCAGCCCGTCGCCGCGGAACAGCAGGAGGTGCACGGCCCACATCGCGTAGAGAATCACGATCCCGAGCGCCCCCCATTGGACCGCCACGTAGAGCGTCTGATTGTGCGGATTGCTGACGACCTGGCTCGAGGAGAGGTCGCGTGACCCGCTCGCGGCCAGCTCGAACAGATGACGCGTCGAGCCCGAGCCGTGTCCGATCAGCGGCGCGTCGGCCAGGAACCGCAACGACTTGCGCCAGAACTCGAGCCGCTCGCCGATCGACGTCACCGCGCGATCGTTCCTGTAGTCCTGATATTGGCTCGTGAACGTCGCCACCTTGCCCTGCAATTGCGGGGACACGGTCCATGCCGCGAGGCCCAGCGCAAGGGCAACGGCCGCGATCAGCAGGTTGGCACGCCATTTCAAGTGGATCAGCCCGAACACCGCAAGTAGGATCGGGATCGTCACCAGCGCGGTACGCGAGACAACGATGAAGATCATGTTGGCGAGGAACGCGATCATGATCGCGGTGAGCAGGCCGGCCGGAAGGAAGCGGCGGGCGCGCAGCAACTGGGCGATCGGATAGGCCAGCGCCACGGCGCAGAGCGAAAACTCCTGGCCCTGGTCGATGTAGTTCTTCACGAAGATGCCGCGATCGGCATTGGCCTTGAGCGCGAGCGCAGGATTGAATGCGACCGCGGTCGACACCACGACCATCAGCACGCAGGAGGCGAGAAACGCGGTGAAGACCCACAGGCCGCGCTCCGACCGTTGGAAATGGTAGAGCAGCGCGGGCAGCACCAGAAGCTTGGCCGCAGGTCCCACCGCGTAGAACCGCGAGCCCCATGCCACGTCCGACCACAGCGTTCCCACGAGTGCCAGCAGGAACAGCGCGATCGGCGCCAGCGAGATCGGCCGCTTCAGGACCTGCAGCAGACGCTCGACATCGAGAAACGGCACCATCGTGATCAGCATGACCACGCCGAGGATCGACACCAGCGAGGTCGACCACGGCAGCGAGGCCGCCAGCAGAATCGCCACGACATCGACCGTCGTCCGCCACGCCGCCGGATCGCGCCAGCGGCGCGCCAGCAGCGCCGGGCCGGGATGACCTGCCAGCGCGCTCATCGCGCCTCGCTCCGGGCGCGATCGACCAGCGCGGTCGTGCTGTGCCCTTTCAGGATGTCGATCAGGATCACCTCGCCGCCGCCGGCCTCGACGACCTCATGCCCCACCACCTGCTCGCGCGTATAGTCGCCGCCCTTGACCAGGACGCTCGGCCGGACCAGCTCGATCAAGCGGAGCGGCGTGTCCTCGGCGAAGATGGCGACGAGGTCCACCGCCTCGAGCGCGGCCAGGACCTCGGCGCGCGCGCGCTCGTCCTGCACGGGCCGGCTTTCGCCCTTCAGCCGCTTGACGGAGGCATCGCTGTTCAGCCCGACCACGAGCCGGTCGCAGGCGGCGCGCGCCGCGGTCAGCACCTTGACGTGGCCGGGATGCAGAATGTCGAAGCAGCCATTGGTAAAGCCCACGCGCAGGCCCTCTCCCCGCCAGACCTCGACGCGGGCGGCGAGCTCGTCATCGCTCTCGATGATCTTCTCCTCAGCGGCACGATAGGCATGCGGCAGGATCTTTCGGCGCAGCTCGGCCGATGTCACGCTGGCGGTGCCGTGCTTGCTGACGGCCACCGCCGCCGCGGCGCTCGCCATCCGCAACGCATCCGCCCAGGCGGCGCCCGCCGCGAGCGTCGCGGCAAGCACGGCAACAACCGTGTCGCCGGCGCCGGAGACGTCGCGCACCTTCACGGGATAGGCCGGCACGTGAATCGGATCGCCCTCGCGCGGGACCAGCGTCATGCCGCGCTCGCTCTGCGTCACCAGGATCGCCTCGCAGTCCGCGAGATAGATCGCGTCCTGCGCGGCCGCGGCGATCTCCTGTTCGGTCTCGGCGCGGCTGCGGGTCGCTTCCGAAAACTCCTTGCGGTTCGGCGTCAGCACGCTCGCGCCGCGATAGATCGCGAGATTCGCGCTCTTGGGATCGACGATGACGCGCTTGCCGGCCTTGCGCGTCGCGTCGATCACGTTGCGCAACACGCGCGCCGTGAGCACGCCCTTGGCGTAGTCCGACAACAGCACGATATCGGCCCGCGCGATCAGCGGCAGGATGGCCTCGATCAGCTTCTGCTCGATCTCGCCGGCCGCCGGTGCGGCGCGCTCCCAGTCGGCGCGGAGCATGTGGGTGGAGAAATGCTCGGAGACGAAGCGCACCTTGCGCGTCGTCGGCCGCGAAGGATCACGGACAAGCACGCTCTCGATGCCGCCCTCCTTGGCGAGCTCGGCCTCCAGCTGGTCGCCGGCCGCATCCTGCCCGACGAGACCGACGAAGATGCAGCTGGCGCCGAGCGCGGCGATGTTGCGCGCGACGTTGCCGGCACCGCCGATATTGGTCTCGCTTCGCTGGACCGCGATGACCGGCGCCGGCGCCTCGGGGGAAATCCGGGACACCTCGCCATAGACGAACTCGTCCAGCATCAGGTCGCCGATGCACAGCACCGTCTGGCGGGCGATCGCTTGCGAGAGATCGTCAAAGTCGAACATCAGCGGCAGTCTCGGTGCAATGGTCGGAACCAGATCGTCTAGCGGAAGCGGTCGGCGGAATCGAGATAGTCCCGGATATAGCCAGCGACCGCATCCTCGAGCGACGTGAAGCCGCCGTTGTAGCCGGCCGCCAACAGCCGGTCGACCTTGCTCTGGGTGAAATACTGGTAGCTGCCGCGAATCGCTTGGGGCATGTCGATGTACTCGATCCGCGGAGTCGCACCGAGCGTAGCATAGGCCGCCAGCATCATGTCCTTGAAGCTGCGCGCCTGGCCCGTGCCGACGTTGAACAGGCCCGAGACGGAGGGAGAGGCCAACAGCCACAGCATCACGCGGACGACGTCGTCGACATGGATGAAGTCGCGGCGCTGGTCGCCATCGGCGATGCCTTCGCGGTGCGACTTGAACAGTTGCAGGGTGTGTCCGGCCCTGATGTCGTCGAAGCGGCGGGTCAGCACGCTCATCATCGATCCCTTGTGGTACTCGTTGGGACCGAACACGTTGAAGAACTTCAACCCGGCATATTGCGGCGGCAGCCTCTCGCCGCGCTCGGCGCGCGCAGCCACCGCCATGTCGAACAGATGCTTGCTCCAGCCATAGAGATTCATCGGCCGCAACGTCTTCAGCGCCGCCAGCGACGGCTCATCGACGAAGCCCTGCGTGCCGTCGCCATAGGTCGCCGCCGACGAGGCGTAGATGAACGGCGTGGTGTTGGCCGTACACCAGTCGAGCAGGCGCAAGGAACTGCGGAAGTTGCGCTCCATCACGAGATCGCCGTCGACCACCGTGGTCGCGGAGATCGCGCCCATGTGCAGGACGGCCTCGAGCCGGCGACCCTTCAGCCAGGCGTCCAGATCGGAAGGCGGCACGACGTCGGCCAGCTGCCGCTTGGCCAGGTTGCGCCACTTGCCCTCGCTGCCGAGCGTGTCACAAACCACGACATCGGTCCGACCGGCGTCGTTCAGCGCCGCGACCAGATTCGATCCGATAAACCCGGCGCCGCCGGTCACCAGCAACATTCCGCAACCCGTCCTGATCCCGAAAACCCCGGCCCTCGCGTAGCGCATGCGGCGGCAAAGTGTAAGCGCTTTGGTGACGGCCCGCTCGGCCCACTTTACCTGCGGCGGCCGAGCGGCTACCAGCGCGCCTGAGCTAGGCAGACAAAGAATGAATTCGAATTCGGCCAAGGTCGAGGTGGACGCGGCGGACACCAGCCCGATCCTGATCATCCCCTATATGTGGATCGGCGATTTCGTGCGCGGCCACACCGTGGTGCGGGTGCTCAAGGAGCGCTGGCCGAATCGGCCGGTCGACCTGCTGGTGACGTCGCTGTGCGCGCCGCTGGTCGATTACATGCCCGGGGTCCGCTCCGGCATCGTCTGGGACCTGCCGCGCAGCCGGCTGGCGCTCGGCCGACAATGGCAGCTCGCCGCGATGTTGCGCGAACGTCGCTATCGGACCGCCCTGGTGATGCCGCGGACCTGGAAATCGGCGCTGGCACCGGCGCTGGCCGGCATCCCCGAGCGGGTGGGCTTCGTCGGCGAGGTCCGCTTCGGCCTGCTCAACCGCTGGCGCTGGGGCGAGAAGGCGCTGCCCCGCTTCATCGACAAGAATGCCGCGCTGGCGCTGCCCGACGGGGCGCCGCTGCCGCCGGAATGGCCGGTCCCGCAGCTGCGGGTGCCGCCGGAGGACGTCGCGCGCTGGCGCGAGGCCAATGGCCTGGGGACCCGCCCGGCCGTGGCGCTGGCACCGGGATCGGTCGGTGCCGCCAAGCGCTGGCCCTATTACGGCGAGGCGGCCCGGCTGCTGCGCGGGGCCGGCCTCGACGTCTGGGTGGTCGGCGGCCCCGGCGAGAAGGCGCTCGCCGCCGAGATCGTCGCCGCTGGCGGCCCGGACGTCCGCGACCTCACCGGAACCGACCTGCGCAACGGCATCCTGGCCATGGCGGCCGCCAGCGTCGCCATCTCCAATGATTCGGGGCTCATGCACATCGCCGCGGCGCTGGGGACGCCGACCATGGGCATCTTCGGTCCGACCAGCCCATACCATTGGGCGCCGCTGAACGGCCTCGCGGCGACGGTCCAGACCAGGACACAGGTCCCCTGCCAGCCCTGCCACCGGCCGGTCTGCCGGATGAACGACCACCGCTGCATGCGCGACATTCCGGCGACCGATGTCGCCGCCATCGCCCAGCAGGTCCTTGCCGACGCGGCAATACCGGTCGCGCCCTAGCTTGCGAAGCGACACCGCGCCCCGTACACCGGCCCTGACGTAACCTGAGCCGCCACGTGACCCGCGCCCTCGACCCGATCGCCAGCCATCTCGCCCGCTCCCGCGCCGCCATGGAGCGCGCGGCCAACGATGCCGCGATGCTCGCCAGTGCCGGGCGGATCGCAACGAAAATCATCTCTGCGCTGCGCGGCGGCCACAAGCTGCTGATCGTCGGCAATGGCGGCAGCGCGGCGGACGCGCAGCACATCGCCGCCGAGATCGTCGGCCGCTACAGGCAGGAGCGGCCCGCCTATGCCGCGATCGCGCTGACCACCGACACCTCGGCGCTGACCGCGATCGGCAACGATTACGGCTTCGATCACGTCTTCGCCCGCCAGGTCGAAGGGCTCGGTACACCTGGCGACGTGCTGCTGGCGATCTCGACCTCCGGCCGATCGCCGAGCATCCTCAACGCGCTGCGCAAGGCGCGCGAGCGCGGACTGGTCACGGTCGGCTTCACCGGCGCCAAGGGCCTCGCGATGGGCGAATTGTGCGACGAGATGCTGGTGGCGCCGAGCGACGACACGCCGCTGATCCAGCAGATCCATCTCGCGACGGCGCATGGCATCTGCGAGATGATCGAAGCGGCGCTGATGCAGGACGAGGGCTAGATGACGACCGCTCAGCTCAAGCCGGCGGCGTTTCTCGACCGCGACGGCGTCATCAATCACGACGACAACTACATCGGCTCACCGGAGCGCATCCGCTGGATGCCGAACGTGGCGCAGGCGATCCGGCGGCTCAATGACTCCGGCTATCACGTCTTCCTGTTCACCAACCAGTCCGGCGTGGCGCGCGGGCTGTTCTCGGAGGATGACGTCACGGACCTGCACGACTGGATGCGGGCCGAGCTCGCGGCGCAGGGGGCTGTCATCGACGACGTCCGCTACTGCCCCTACCACACCGAAGGCTCCGTCGAGCGCTATCTGCGCGAGCATCCCTGGCGCAAGCCGGCGCCCGGCATGATCCTCGACCTGATGCAGCACTGGCCCATCAGGCGCGAGGGCAGCTTCGTGATCGGCGACCGCGCCTCGGACATCGCGGCGGCCGAAGCCGCCGGCCTGCCCGGCTTCCTGTTCGCCGGCGGCGATCTCGATGCGTTCGTCGCCGACATCATCGCTCAGACCAGTCGCCGATAGACGGCGGCGATCTTGTCGGCCTCGGCCTCGAGGCTGAACCTCTCCACCACGCGCTGCCGCGCCCGCTCGCCCATCGCCCACGCCGCATCCGGATCGCGCATCAACGGTTCGAGCGCAGCGACCAGCGCATCGACGTCGCCGGGCGGGACCAGCACGCCTGTGACGCCATTCTCGACCACGATCTCCGCCGCGCCGGCGCGCGCCGCGACCAGCGCCGCTCCTGCCGCCATCGCCTCGATCAGCGTGAGACCAAAGCCTTCGTTGCGCGAGGTGAAGGCGTAGATCGTCAGGCGCTGGTACCAGCGCTGCACGTCGGCGATGTCAAGCTCGCCGGTGATGACGATGCGCTGCTCCAGGCCCGCGGCGGCGATCTGCTTCTTCAGCTCGCTCGCGAACGGCATCTGCTCCGGCGTCACGGCGCCGACCAGCACCGCGGAAAACTCCGGAAAACGCGGCAGCAGCCGGCACATGGCGGCGACGAACACGTCGCTGCCCTTCTGCGCGCGGACGCGGCCGAAGCAGCCGATGGCATATTTGCCCGGCAGTCCGCTCTCGGCGAAGGCCGCGGCGCGATCCGCCGGCGGGGAATACACGTCGGTGTCGACGCCATGCGTCACCACCGTCGCTTCGCGCTTCAGATAGGACGCCGAGATGTCGCTGGTCGCGATGATCGCATCCATGCGGCGGATCAGCCAGCGCGTGGTCCAGCTGTGATGGCGCTGCGCGGCCGAGGTGAACACCAGCTTCAACGGCCAGCCGAGCGCCCGCATGATCACGCCGACGATCATCTCGTCGTTGCGGCGGGCATGCCAGATCAGCGGCCGCCGCCGGCCCCACAATTTGAACAGATCGCTCGCGCGCATCCGCGCGATCCCTTCGGGCGCGTAGGAGCCGAGCCACGCCGCGCGCACCAGCCTCGCCAGCTTCGGCGCCACCATCCGGTTGGTCGCGGTCACGCCGGAATAGCGCCGGTGCAGGTTGGGCACGATCACGTCGAGATCTGCGGCGGAAAACGGCTCGGCTTGCACACTCAACTCCAATTGCAGCGGTTCCCTATACGCAACATTAAGCATCGCCGCCAGTTCGCTATGCACGCAACAGGTCCTTCATTTCGCGGGCGTTAGTCTGCAGCAAAACAAACAGGGATCGCGTCAAACAATGACCGTGCTCGTGACCGGCGGCGCCGGCTATATCGGCAGCCACATGGTGCTCGCGCTGGCGGAAGCCGGCGAAAGCGTCGTGGTGATCGACAACCTTTCGAGCGGCTTTTCCGCCTTCGTGCCCGACGGCGTGCCGCTGTTCATCGGCGATGCCGGCGATGAAAACCTCGTCGACGGCGTCATCAGCCAGCACGGCGTCGACAGCATCATCCATCTGGCGGGCTCGGTCGTGGTGCCGGAATCGGTGCGCGATCCGCTGCTCTACTACCGCAACAACACCATGACCACGCGCAGCCTGTTGAACGCGGCAGTCGCGCGCGGCGTCAGCCGCTTCGTGTTCTCCTCGACCGCGGCCGTCTACGGCAATCCGGACGAGGTGCCGGTGCCCGAGAGCGCGCCGACCCGTCCGACCTCGCCCTACGGCACCTCGAAGCTGATGGCCGAAATCATACTGCACGACGTGGCCTCGGCACATGACCTCAACTACGCGGTGCTGCGCTACTTCAACGTCGCCGGCGCCGATCCGTTCGGACGAGCCGGGCTTGCCACCGTCGGCGCGACGCACCTGATGAAGATCGCGATGGAGGTCGCCACCGGCCAGCGCGCCAAGATCGACGTCTACGGCACGGATTATCCGACCCCCGACGGCACCTGCATCCGCGATTTCATCCATGTCTGCGATCTCGCCCAGGTGCACCGCTCCGCGCTGGCCTATCTGCGCGCCGGCGGCAGCTCGGTCACGCTGAATTGTGGGTACGGCCGCGGCTATTCCGTGCTCGAGACCATCGAGGCCGTCCGGCGCGTCTCCGGCCGCGCCATTCCCGTCCAATACGCACCGCGGCGCCCCGGCGACATCATGAGCATGGTCGCCGACACCAGCCGTCTGAAGGCGCTGCTCGACTGGACGCCGATCTATGACAATCTGGAAACGATCGCCGCCCATGCGCTGGCCTGGGAGGAGAAACTGTTCCTGGAACGCCACAGCGGCGCGCTGCAGCGGGCCTCGGCCTAGAATCAACGACTTAAGCGGGATGCGGGGGGCTTGAAAAAGCCGCCCCGAGCGGGCAAGCACTGCTGTCCGCCCGGCGATTTGTCCCGGCGGCCAGGGACCAGAATGGCCGAATTTCCGAAGAAGATCACCGACGATCCCTATGGCGCCGCGATCCTGATCCGCCGCCTCGTGATGGAACAGGGCATCCTCTACTGGCGTCGCTATCTCACCGCCTTCGCGCTGATGGCGGTGGCCGCCGGAGCGAGCGCCGCGGCGACCTACGTTCTCGGCCAGGTCATCAACAAGGCCTATGTCGAGAAGAGCATCCCCGGCATCGTCCTGCTCTCCGGCGTCACGGTGCTGCTGCTGTTCGTCAAGGGCGTGACCACCTACGGCTATGCCGTCATCCTGTCGAAGATCTCCAACGCCATCCTCGCCAACAATCAGCGGCAGCTGTTCGCCAAGCTGATGAACGAGAGCGTCGGCTTCTTCTCCGAGCGCCATTCTTCCGAGTTCCTGGCGCGGCTCACTTCCGGGGCCAAGTCGATCACCGACATCCTCAACATGCTGATCAACGCCATCGGGCGCGATCTCGTGACCCTGATCGCCATGATCGGCGTGATGGTCATGCAGGATCCCTGGATGTCGCTGCTCGGCCTGCTCGTGGTGCCGCCGGCGATGCTGGTGCTGCGCAAGCTCGTCAAGCGCATCAAGGGCCTCGCCTACAACCAGTTCACCGGCACCGCCGACATCCTCGAGACGATGCAGGAATCGCTGCAGGGCATCCGCACCGTCAAGGCGTTCACGCTCGAGGACACGATGCGCGCGCGCATCGACGAGAACATCGCCGTCGTCGAGCGCAACGCCAACAAGATGGCCCGCGTCTCCAACCGCTCCAACCCGCTGATGGAGATGCTCGGCGGCTTCGCCGTCGCCGGCTGCCTGATGTATGCCGGCTACTCGGTGGTCGCGCTCAACGCCACGCCGGGCCAGTTCTTCTCGTTCATGATCGCCTTCCTGATGGCGACCGAGCCGGCGAAGCGGCTGGCGCGGCTCAACATCGACCTCAACAGCCAGCTCGTCGGCGCCCGTATGCTGCTGGAGGTGGTCGACAGTCCGGCCAGCGAGCGGCCCGACGACGACAAGCCGGCGCTGAAGCTCAGCGACGCCAAGATCGAGCTGCGCGACGTCTCCTTCGCCTATCGCGACAACGATCCGGTGCTCCGGCGCATGAGCTTCGTGGCCGAGCCCGGCAAGGTCACCGCGCTGGTCGGCCCGTCCGGCGGCGGCAAGTCGACGGTGCTGGCGCTGCTGCTGCGGTTTTACGAGGCGACCGAGGGCGACATCCTGATCGACGGCCAGTCGATCGCGCAGGTGTCGCGCCGCAGCTTGCGCGAGCAGGCCGCCTATGTCGGCCAGGACGTCTACCTGTTCCGCGATAGCATCCGCGCCAACATCGCCTTCGGCAAGCCTGATGCCACCGAGGCCGAGATCATCGAGGCGGCGAAGGCGGCTTGCGCGCACGACTTCATCATGAGCTTCCCGCTCGGCTACGACACGCCGGTCGGCGAGCACGGAACCCAGCTCTCCGGCGGCCAGCGCCAGCGCATCGCGGTCGCCCGCGCGCTGATCCGCAACGCGCCGATCATCCTGCTCGATGAGGCCACCGCGGCGCTGGATTCCGAATCCGAGCGCCAGGTGCAGGAGGCGATCGAGCATCTCTGCCAGAACCGCACCACCATCGTCATCGCGCATCGCCTGCACACCATCATGAACGCCGACGCCATTCTGGTGGTCGAGGCCGGCGAGATCGTCGAGCGCGGCCGGCATGACGATCTGTTGCGCCGTGGCGGCCGCTATGCTTCGTTCTTCCGCCTGCAACAGCGCGACATGGGGCCGAACGTCATCCCCATGACCGCGACGTCCTGATCCTCCCATTTCACCGCATCGAGACATTTCATGAGCGCCTCCACCGTCATCCCGGCCTTCCCGCAGCCTTCTCTTCCTGTCGTCGGCGAAGCCGGTGTCTTCCCGGTCCGCCGCATCTGGTGCGTCGGCCGCAACTATCTCGAGCACATCCGCGAGATGGGCAATGACGAGCGCGACCCGCCGTTCTTCTTTGCGAAGCACGCCGACATGCTGGCGCCCGAGGGCGCCGTAATCCCCTACCCGCCGCTGACCACGGACATGCATCACGAGGTCGAGCTGGTGGTCGCGCTGAAGAGCGGCGGCCTCAACATTCCGACCGACAAGGCGCTCGACCACGTCTACGGCTACGCCGTCGGCATCGACCTCACCCGCCGCGACCTGCAGCTCGCCTCCCGCAAGATGCAGCGCCCCTGGGAGGTCGGCAAGTCGTTCGACCATTCCGCGCCCTGCTCCGCGATCCAGCCCGCGTCCAAGATCGGCCACCCGTCGAAGGGCAAGATCTGGCTGTCGGTCAACGGCACCGAGCGGCAGACCGGCGACCTCTCCGAGCTGATCTGGAACGTGCCGGAGATCATCTGGAAGCTCTCCCAGCAGGTCGAACTCGCCGCCGGCGACATCATCATGACCGGCACGCCCGCCGGCGTCGCCGCGATCGTCCCCGGCGACAAGATCGAATGCGGCGTCGATGGCGTGGGCACGCTGAAGGTGTCGATCGGGCCGGCGGCGGCGTAAGCCGACGCGCCCACGGTCCTCGCAACACTTTCAAAAAGCCGCGCTCTGCGCGGCTTTTTTCGGTCTGGCGCCCGATCGCAGCCAAGCACCGGGATCACCCTCCCCTGGAGGGGGAGGGTCGCCTCACGGAGAGCGAAGCGACACGTGAGGCGGGGTGGGGTGATCTCTCCACTCGCACCGGCGCCCGCGGAGAGATCACCCCACCCCGCTCGCCCGCTTCGCGCGCGATCGACCCTCCCCCTCCAGGGGAGGGTGAGCACCGCGCTCGCGGCATCGTCTGATCCACAATCTCAAACAGCATGCAGGGCTGAGTCAGGCATAAGGCTCCGTCAGAGATGAGCATCCGCGCTCTCGCGGCGCATTCCGCGCCCGAGCTATGCCCTTAACTCCCGCCCTCTCCAAGTGGAGGGCGCAGGGAAGGCCGGGCGCTGGCCGCGCCCGTGGCCCGCCTGCAGAAAAAAAGCAGGCGGCAGTCACCACAGGTCTGGCCGAACACACCCGGCCTTCCCCGCGCGATGGCTTTAACAGGCTATAGCGCGCTCTTCCTGGTGCACCGGGCTTTCTGGCCACCATCCGCTGCGCAAAGCGAAGCTTTGTCGCAACGTTGACACTGGCTTCGGAGTGTCAGAACCACACGCCTTCACCGTCCGCGAGGCAAACGTTCGTCCGTGCTCATCACACGCCGCCACCCCGCGTCCACCGCTCCCCGCTGCCAACGTCCGTGACGACCGCGAACCGTCCCCTACCGTGCAACGGGATGGGCGGGACAATAATGCTGATTTGGGTCCAATTAAAGTCAATTATCTTTTTCCGAAGATATTGACATTTTTCCGAATTAGCGAATGTCCGGCCTAACGACCGCCAACCGCTGTGGCTGATCACCCGCCGGATGGGAGCCGACGGGTGATCTGGTGACTGATCAGAAACAAGTCGCGGTGAATTCAGCACTGCCCGACGTTGGGGACACAAACGCCGGCGCATGTGTTCAAAAATGGAATACATGCTCCGACGCAGCACTTGCCCGGACCGCAACAATCGGACTGCACGACACGGCCGTCTTGTCTCACTTGATCCCAGTTGGCACCCCGCTCGGCCGGCTTCGCTTGTACTGGCATTCTCATGGCATTCCCTCGCTCTTGTCAGCCCGTCCCGGGACGACGAGCCGGGATCGACACCTCGCGGTCGTACCGAGAGGACGTACTCCCGCAGTACAATCTTGAAAGCTACGCACGACGACAGATCCTCTCGCTCGAGACCGCCAGGCCCTCAAGCGCCGAGCCGGACCGCCCAATTCCGCACCGGACCGACGGTCACGGGCAGCACCTCGCTGACATCCACGGTGTAGCGATAGACACGGCCCGCGCGACGCTCGTTTTCGGGGTCGAACATCTGCAGCTTGACGTCCCAGCAATCGGAGTCCGGGCGGCAAATTGGGCTCTTGACCACCTCGATGGAGTCGAGCGCGTAGTTGCGCGCCGTCGCCTCGGCGAAGACCTGGCGCGCCTGGTAGGCGTTGGTCGCCGCGAAGTTCATGGCGCGCTCCTGGGGCGTAACGCCGAGATTGCGAAGCTCGTAATAGACCCGGTTGAGGAAGTCCAAGATGGCCGCGTCTTCCGGCGGCGACGGCGGGTTCAGCAAGAACGACTTCGTCGCTTCCAGCAACTCATGCGGACGCCATCTGAACATGCCGCGTGGATCGGCGAACACGATCGGCACGCTCATGCCGTTCATCAGGCGCGTCGAGCCTCCGATAAATCCGGGCAGAGATACCCTCTGCAAGCGGCCGTGATCGCCGATCGATGCCTCGATCGCGTCGAGCATGTCCTTGTAGGTGTCGGCTGCGAACGGCCCTGACGGCACAATCGCATAGAGCGGAATCTGGTCTTGCAACAGTATGAAGGTGAGGCCGGTCGCAAACCGCGGTTGAGCGCGCAAAAAGCCGATCAACTCGTGGGGATTCGCCGCGCGAGCAGGATCACCTCCCAGTTGCTGGACGATCGCATCGTAGCGCGCCTCGGTACCGAAATCGAACCATAGCGAACCAAGCGCATAAACGATCTGCGGCGGGCGCCCGCCACCGCACGAACAAGCCGATTGGCTGACGCCGGTATCTCCGTCACCGCTCTTGTTGAGCGCCGATGTCACAGAAGGCGACTTGGCCTGCGGCCTGATGGCCTGTTCGTCATCCTGCTCCTTGGCCTTGGTTTGACAAGCGCAGGCCGATGCTTCCAGTCCGGAACGCTCGAACGACAATGTTTCACTTGGCGCAATATCAGATTGCAGCATTTCAGGCCTCCCCATCGACGGTGATGCATGGTCAGGACGGACGAGCTCTTGACGAACTTCTGTTTTTAACGCGCTGTTTGCGGGCGGCTTCCGGGAGCTTCCGATCTGATGAAGCAACTTCAGCGCCCCTGCCGGATCCAGGGACCCGGCCAGATAGCGATCGCATGCGCCTTCTTTCGCCAATTCGCAACGCTTCGCGCTATCAATCAAAATCGTGCGGATATCGAAAGCATCGATCGCGTACCCTGCCGAACGGGCCAACGAGAGCAGCAGCGCCGCCACCCCGGAGACGACGGCGGCAGCGTAGCTCGTTCCGCTGGCCCGGCCAAAGCGATTGCCGGTCAAGGCGACCGGAATGTCCTTGCCCGGCGCGAGGAGTCCGTTCAGCCGATAGGGACGCCCCCAGTTGCTCGTCTCCAGCGGAGAGCCATCGTGAGCAACGGCGCCTACGGCAAGAACACAGTCTGACGCGGCAGGAATGTGGATGCAGTCGCAGCCATCGTTTCCCGCAGCTGCGACGACGAGCACCCGCCGCTCCACGCAGTTCTTCAAGACCTGCTGAAGATGAGCCTCCGCTTCCGTGCTGAAGCTTCGCTGCCCGGCGCTGACGTTGATGATGGACGCGCCTCTTTCAATCCCAAACGCGAGAGCTCGGGCCAGATCGAGCTGCGATGCAGGTCTGGTGCGGGCGTCGTTCGTTTCACCGAAGAAGATGGGGAGCACCAACCCGGAGCATCCCGGAGCAATTCCGCGCAGTTCTGGGGTTTGGCCAAAGATGATGCTGCAGATCCCAGTCCCATGGCTATCGGGCGCTCCGGCCGAGCCGGGTATCATCGCATCCAGACACTCGATGTTCGCGCGTTGCAAGGAAGGATGCGAGAGATCGGGCATTCCATCGACGACGCCGATGAGAACGTCCGGGATACCTGGATAGACATTCTTCAGGCCGTCGCGGACGCCAGCGAGCGGATCACCAATATTGCCCAGCGCATGAAGCATGGCACCAGAACTCTATTGATTGAAAAATTCAAAAAATATCTCTTAAGGTTGCATCATATCGAGAACGAAACTCATGTCAACAGACCCTATCCACAAAAATGAGCCAAATGCACTGCACAATCAGTGCCGATGCAGATGAAGGATGATGAGAGCATCGCTCGCGATCGTGCAGACTTGTTTGATATGCGCGTCCGAGCGGAGCTGTTGATCGCTGACGTTGCGACCGATGACGTCGCGGACCGCTGCAAAGTGATTTCCCGCGGTTGAACGCCGGGTTGATCTTCCGTCGCGTTGCCGCTCCAAGCGGCCCAGCTGCATATGGCGGATTAGCCGAAGGCGTAATCCGCCGTCCCTCCGCGGAGAAGAAGCGGCGGATTACGCTCCGCCAATCCGCCCTACTCCGTCCATCACCGAAACGCCGACACCACGATGGCGCCGACGATCGCCACCGTCAGCGTGTACTTCGCCGCGTAGTACACCGTCCTGTTCCACGCCTTCACCTTGCGCGTGGCCAAGTGAAACTCGTACAGCTTGCCGAACACCTTGTTCAGAACGCCCACGTGCTCGCCGTCGACGTTCTGGGTCGCCGAGGCCTTGACGATGTGGTGGCTGACCCAGCGGTTGATGGCGGCGATGAAGCCGAGCTTCATCGGGCGCTCGACGTCGCAGAACAGGATGATGCGGTTGACGTCCGTGGCGTTCTCGGCGCTGTGGATGAAGGTCTCGTCGAACATGAAGGCCTCGCCGTCGCGCCAAACGCAGGGCACGCCGTCGACCAGGATGCGGCACTTGTCGGAGTTCGGGGTGACGAGCCCCAGATGATAGCGCAGCGAGCCGGCGAAGGGATCGCGGTGGGCGCCGAGCTTGCCGCCGGGCGGCAGCATCGCGAACATCGCGCCGTGCACGTTCGGGATGGAGTTCAGCAGCTCGACCGTCTTCGGACACAGCGTGCGCGCCGACGGCAGGAAGTCGTCGTACCATTTCAGATAGAAGCGCTTCCAGCCGCTCTTGAAGAACGAGTAGAAGCCCCAGTCGTTGTTGGCGGCGGCGGCGCGGATGAAGCCCTCGTCGAACAGCCGTACCGCCTCCTCGCGGATGGTCTGCCAGTTATCGGTGAGCTTCTTCAACTCGGGAAACTGCTCCACCGGGATCACCGGCGTGTTGGGCACAGCCGAGCCGGCATACATCAGCACATTGTAGGGGGCGAGATAGGTGGAGTGGTCGCCGAGCTGGCGGGCGAAGCGCAGCCGCTGCTTGCCGCGGAAGTGGACGTAGAGGGTGGCCCCGATCAGGATGTAGAGGCCGATGAGCTGTGGCGCGAAGAGCTGTCTGAGCATGTCCGGGACCCATGATCCGGCCGCTCAGAGCGTGTTGCGCAGATGTGTCGCCTTCTGGGCGAGATCGAAGGGGTGCTCTGATGCCGGCCAAGGGCCTCAATTTAGCCGCAAGCGCGACCGGCCGCATCCCTTCGCACGAGGGTTGTGAACGGGAATCGGGGTTGAAAGTTCTGCGGCGTGACCCGGCTGCAACAGCCGCCAGCCCCGGCTCGCGATCACGCTAGACCCGCGTCAGCTCCTGCAGGCCCTTGAAGGTCAGCCGCTTGGGGTCGCGGATGCCGGCGAGATAGATGCGCCGGACGAAGGCGGCGACCGCGTCGCGGTCGCAGCCGGTCAGGACAACGATGGCATCCACCGCGGTCTTCTGGGCCTCCATGGGACTGGTCCTCCTGGCAATGCACCCGGCACGCGCAGGCTGTCACGATGCCGATTAACATCGCGTTAACCGTGCGGACGGCCGCCCGTTGCCATGCCGCGATTCCTGCCGCCGCTCCATACGCGAAACCGCGCAGGCCGGAGCGGCCGCCGTCGGGCACCGCAGGAGCGCTGCCGTCACACCAGGAAGAAGTCCTCCGGCGCCCCGATCAGGCGGTCATCGCCGTGGGCCGCGAGCGTCCGCCGCACCGGGCGCGCCGGCGGCGTGATGACCCGCCGCTCGAGCTCGTTGGCGCCTGGCAACTGGTCGACGAAGCGGACGGCGAAGCCGTCGGGGAAATGCCGGATGACGCGGCCGATGCAACTGCCCACCGCCAGCGGCGTGCCGATCTCCGGCTGGATCTCCGCCGAGACCGCCGCGCCCGACATCGAGGCATCGATCACGAAGCACGGGATGATGCTGCCGTCGGCGAGCGTCAGCGCCGAATGCGGCGAGTTCGGCACGAAGCGCGCATCGCGGCGGGAATCGCGGATCGACGGATCCTTCTGCTTCTTCTCCAGCCAGACCAGCTTCTCGGCGAGCTTGGCGCGCTCGGCGCGCGTCATCTCCAGCTCGAGCAGGAAGCCGCCATGCACGGTGTCGCTGATCTCGCCTTCGAACTTGCCGAAATCGCGGAAATACGAGGTCAGGCGATCGCCGACCTTGCCGACGACGGGCACCTCGAGCAGCGCGCGAAACGGCGACACCCGCGTGGTGCGGCAGGCGAAGGACCGCAGCCGTCCTTCAGGGGAATACCAGTTCGGCAGCGTGTAGGACCCGACCGTCTGAATCCTGACCGCGCGCTGCTTCAGGAATCGAGCAACCGACATTGCGCGTCTCCCCTCCAACCCAGGATATCCCCGACGATGACGGCGCGGCCCCCGCCGCGGCACGATGCGCTGGTTACAATTTCTGCGTGCATTTTAGGTCGTACTAAATCGAATTGGGCATGACCGCCGTGCCCGGACCGTGCGCGCAAATTGTTGAGGAAATCTGAATGTCGAGACGGAAATCCCGCTCAACGGAATCGTATGTCCAACCCGTTTCGGCTTTCTGAAGATGCGGCCCCGTCTGATTACGGTGCAGCACGGCATGCAGTGTCGGCATCGTCGCCCCCATGGAGAGTTCAGCGCGAATGCTTCGCGTGGCGCAGAGGCAAGTCGTGATCGGCCGATCCGCGCTGCCTCGCGCGACGGCACAACCTCGTCGACGGGGTCGCGTTCCTACGCTCGTGTTGTTAGCAAACGATTCAGCTTAACGAGATTCCCACTGAGGCGCGGCTGCAACTCATGATCTCATTCTGTCGCGCGCGAGCCGACGGATGCGTGCAGGCGCGCCGTGCGCAAATAGCTAACACATTGGCGGCGTTTCACTATTTGCACGCTAACAACCTGTTCACCACTTGCGCAATCGGTGCTTGAGGCAGGTGCCGCGGCCCGCCGCGTTCAAGTCTGCTTATACCATTGGCGCTTAGTCGTTAGTGAGGGAGAACGGCTGTCAGTCGTCAGCGTGTTTGCTCCCGGTGTATGAGTAAGAGAGTAGTTCCGCGTATGATGACCGCACGCATCGTGGTGTTAACCATCGCTCTCGGCGCGGGCGGCGTTGCGGCCTATCTGGTCAGCAATTCCGACGGCCAGCGGCAGGCGCCGGTGGCGCCGGTCGTGCAGTTGCCGACGGTCGAGGTGCTGGTCGCCAAGACCGACATCGGGCTCGGACAGGCGATCAAGCCCGGCGACCTGATCTGGCAGACATGGCCCGAGGCCGCGAGCAACATCTTCATCCGGCGCGGCGACCGTCCCGAGGCGGCCAATCAGCTCGTCGGCACCATCGCCCGCTCGCCGTTCGTGATCGGCGAGCCGATCCGCGAGCAGAAGCTGGTGAAGGCGGACGGCTCCGGCTTCATGGCGGCGATCCTGCCCGCGGGCATGCGCGCGATCTCCACCGAGATCTCGCCCGAGACCGGCGCCGGCGGCTTCATCCTGCCGAACGACCGCGTCGACGTCATCCTGTCGAAGCGCGACAAGAACCCTGACAAGCCCGGCGCCGCCGACTTCGTCAGCTCCGAGATCATTCTCTCCAACGTCCGCGTGCTCGCGATCGATCAGGCGCCGAAGGAGAAGGAAGGCCAGAACACCGTCGTCGGCAAGACGGTGACGCTCGAGCTCAGGCCCGAGCAGGCCGAGACCCTGGCGCGCGCGCGCCAGGCCGGCTCGCTGGCGCTGGCGCTGCGCAGCATCGCCGACGTGAACGCAGCCGACGGCAACAAGACCGAGGCACAGCAACAGCAGCAGCAGATGGCGCGACGGGGCAGCGCCATCGAGATCATTCGCTATGGGATCACAAGCTCGCTCACGGCGCAGAAGTGATCGAAAGGACGTGGAAGATGATGGGTGGGCATCAACGCGCGAAATTCGGGACGTGGGTCGTCCGCGCGCTATCGACATCGGCCGTGATCGGGCTGGCGCTCAATCCGGCGCTGACGCCGGTGAAGGCGGCTGACGACAGGCTGGAGACGCCGGTGGTGTCGGTCGGCTCGTCGAAGGTGCGTTTCCTCTCGCTCGGCATCGGCAAGTCCGTGGTCGTCGACTTCCCGCAGGACGTCAAGGACGTGCTGGTCGCTGATCCCAAGATCGCCAACGCGGTCGTCCGTTCGGCCCGGCGCGCCTACATCATCGGCTCGGCGGTCGGCCAGACCAACGTCGTGTTCTTCGACGGCGAGGGACAGCAGGTCGCGGCCTATGACATCGCGATCAAGCGCGACCTCAACGGCGTGCGCCAGGCGCTGAGCCAGAGCATTCCCGGCGTCAAGATCGACGGCGTCGGCGAAGGCGTGATCCTGACCGGATCGGTGTCGAGCCCGGTCGAGGCGCAGCAGGCCGGCGAGATCGCCGCACGCCTCGTCGGCGGTGCCGACAAGGTGGTCAACTCGATCGTCGTGCGCGGCCGCGATCAGGTGATGCTGAAGGTCAACGTGTCGGAGGTCCGGCGCGAGATCGTCAAGCAGCTCGGCATCGATCTCAGCGCCAGCCTGAACTACGGCACCGCAGTGGTGAACTTCAACAACACCAACCCGTTCACCGCCTATGGCAAGTCGCTGGTCGGGACCAACGGCCTGTCCGCCACCGGCGGCGGCTTGTCGTCGGTGTCGGCGACGCTGCGCGCCATGGAGACGGCCGGTGTCGTCAAGACGCTCGCCGAGCCCAACCTGACCGCGATCTCCGGCGAATCCGCGACCTTCATCGCGGGCGGCGAATTCCCGATTCCCGGCGGCTATTCCTGCGATCCGACCACGCGGGTCTGCAGCACGTCGATCACCTACAAGAAGTTCGGCATCTCGCTCAACTTCACGCCCGTCGTGCTCGGCGAAGGCCGCATCAGCCTCCGGGTGATGACGGAGGTGTCGGAGCTGTCGAACGACAACGCGATCACGGTCTCCTATGCGCTGACCTCGGCCTCGACCTCGTCGGTGACGATCCCCGCGATCCGCACCCGCCGCGCCGAGACCACGGTCGAGATCCCCTCCGGTGGCTCGATGGCGATGGCCGGCCTGATCCAGAACCAGACCAAGCAGGCGATCAACGGCCTGCCCGGGCTCAATCAGCTACCGGTGCTCGGCCAGCTGTTCCGCAGCCAGGACTACGTCAACAACGAGACCGAGCTGATGGTGATGGTGACGCCCTATGTCGTGCGCGCCGTTGCGCAGAAGGAGCTGTCGCGCCCGGACGACGGCTTCGCGCCGGCCACCGACTCGGAGTCGGCGCTGCTCGGCCGCATGAACCGGCTGTACGGCATCGCCGCCAGGGTCGACGCGGCCACGGGGCAGCCGGCCGGCTTCGGCTTCATCATCGACTGAGATTGCGGGACGACGGGGCACGGGGGAACGATCATGTCGGCAACATCCACACCAGACGGCAGACGCACGCTGCGCCGGATGGGCGCCATCGCGGGGCTGGCGCTCACGCTCGGCGCCTGCAACGCCACCACCGGCGAGGTCGTCGCGACGATCCCGGACGACTACAGGATCCGCCATCCGATCGCGATCGAGGAAGGCCGGCAGTCGACCGTCGTCTTTATCGGCAGCGGCCGCGGCGGCCTGACCTACCAGCAGCGCGTCGACGTCGCGGGTCTTGCGCGCTCATGGCTGCGCGAAGGCACCGGCGGAATCATGGCGGAGGTGCCGACGGGCACGTCGAACGCGCGCGCCGCGGCCGACGCCTATCGCGAGATCCGCGCCGTGCTGACCGCCGGCGGCGTTCCCGCGCACGCGATCACACTGCGCAACACCATGCCCGATGATCCGCGGCAGCTCGCCGTCATCCGGCTGAGCTATCCGAAGATCGCCGCCGTCGCCGGCCCCTGCGGGCTGTGGCCGGAGGATCTCGGGCCGAACCTCGACAATCGCGGCTACAGCAGCAACCAGCACTATCAGAATTTCGGCTGCGCCACGCAGCGCAACCTCGCCGCGATGATCGACAACCCGGCCGATCTCGAGCAGCCGCGCTCGGAGATGGCCGCCTACACGCCGCGCCGTTCCGCGCTGTTCGAGAAGTACCGCAAGGGCGAATCGACGGCGGTGGCGTATCCGGAGTCCGACAAGGCCAAGCTCAGCGATACAGGCAAATGATCAACGCGTCCCGTCAGAGCCAGGATGAGCAGCCCGGCCCCACCGGCCCGGCCCTCGACGATCACATCGCGCCGGTGCCGCGCGTCTCGGTGCAGGCATTCTGCGAAACCGACCAGACCTCGGCCGCGATCCTCGCCGCGAGCCAGGACCGCCGGCTCGGCAAGGCGCACATCACCATCAAGGCGGGCGGCATGCCGCGCGCCATCGAGACCTATCATTCGCAGCCGACGCCGAACGTCATCGTGATCGAGACCAGGCCCGGCGGCGACATTCTCGGCGGCCTCGACGATCTCGCCAGCGTCTGCGATCCCGGCACCCGCGTGGTGCTGATCGGCAGCCCGTCCGACGGCGTCGCCTATCGCGAACTCGTCCGGCGCGGCGTCAACGACTACGTGATCGGCCCGGTCGAGACCATCGACGTAATCCGCTCGGTCTGCAGCCTGTTCTCGGCCTCGGAGGCCGTCATCACCGGCCGCATCATCGCCGTGGTCGGCGCCAAGGGCGGCGTCGGCGCCTCCACCGTCGCCCACAACGTCGCCTGGAGCATGGCGCGCGACCTGACGCTGGATTCGGTCGTGATCGATCTCGACATGGCGTTCGGCACCGCGGGGCTGGACTACAACCAGGATCCGCTGCAGGGCATCGCCAACGCCGTGTTCCAGCCGGACCGGCCGGATACGGCGCTGATGGAGCGCCTGCTCGCCAAATGCACCGAAAATCTCAACCTGCTCGCCGCGCCCGCGACGCTCGACCGCGTCTATGATTTCGGCGCCGATGCGTTCGACGCGATCTTCGACACCCTGCGCATGACCCAGCAATGCATCGTGCTCGACGTGCCGCACCAATGGTCGGCCTGGACGCGGCATGCGCTGATCAATGCCGACGACATCCTGGTGGTCGCCGAGCCCGATCTGGCGAACCTGCGCAACGCCAAGAACCTGCTCGGCGTGCTCAAGGCCTCGCGTCCCAACGACCGGCCGCCGCTGTACTGCCTGAACCAGGTCGGCATGCCCAAGCGGCCGGAGATCGACCTGAAGCGCTTCGCCAAGACCGTCGAGGCCGAGCCGGTCGCGGTCATCCCGTTCGACTGCAAGCTGTTCGGCACCGCCGCCAACAACGGCCAGATGATCGCGGAGATATCGGGGCTGAGCCGCACGCCAAAACTGTTCCAGGACATCGCCAACCGGCTCACGGGACGGATCGATCACAAGCCGCAGCGCGGCTCGCTGCTGGCGCCGATCGCGAAACTGCTCGGCGCGAAATAGCGCCTTAGTCGTCGGACCGGCTGAGTGCCCGCGCCAGCGCCTTGTCGGGCTCGCCGGCCACCGGACGGTCGCGGCGCGGCGACAGCTCGCGCTGCGCGATCTTGCGGCGCTCCAGGATGCGCTTGACATAGGCGACGCTGGCGCTGGCCTGCTCCGGCGGCAGCCCCGAACGCGCGATGCTCTCGGCCTCGCTCATCCGGCCCTGCAGGCCGACGATGACGGCGAGATTGGTCCGGACCCGCGGGCTGGCATCGGGGTGCGCGCTGGCCTTGCGCAACTGCTCCTCGGCCTTCGGCAGTTCGTTCGAGAGCGCATAGGAGAGACCGAGATTGGACAGCACGGAAGGATCGTCAGGGGCGATCTTCAGCGCCGTCATGTAGTATTGCCGGGCCTCCTCGTTGCGCCCCATCTGGTCGAGCGTGGCGCCCTGCGCCGACAGGATGCGCCAGTCGGGATCCTCGGGCGAATGCGCGCGGCTGAGCACGTCGAACGCCTGCTGGAAATTGCCGTTGTCGGCAAGCGCGCGGCCAAAGGCCGCCAGCAGCGCCTTGTTGCCGGGATTGGCGATCGTCGCCTGCTCGAGCACGGCGACCGCCTGCGAGCGCTGGCCGGTGCCGCGCAGGGCGCTGCCATAGCGCAGCGCCACCTCGGGATCGTTGGGATTGGCGCGGAAGCGCTCGCGGAGCTGGTCGATCTCGGCGCGCGGGTCGGCGGCGGCCGCGCGGCTCTTTTCGGGATTGCCGCCCAGTGCCCCCGTGACCTCGCTGAGATCGGTGGTCTGGCAGGCGCCGAGACCGAGCAGCACGGCCGTGAACGACAGCGCGAACGCGGCCGGCCGGAGCAGAGGGAGAGAGCGAAGGGGCCGCGTACGCATGCAACTGAACTACTTCGGGACCAGATGATCTGCACGCTGGCAGATTAACCCTAAGGTCCCGTTAAGCGGGCGCGGCCGGCCCGCCTCAATCGATGAATTCGGCGCCGAACTCGCAGCCGATGCGCCAGGCCAGCCGGCACTTGCGCTGGTGGTCGGGCGCGAAGACGATGGTGAACTGCGGGGGAATCTCGACGAATTCGGCGATCACCTTGACGCCGCCGTCGGAAATATCCGTGACCGTGCAGTCCCGCGGCAGGCTGCCGTTGCCATAGTGAATCTTCGCGATCCTCCTGCACAGCCGACGTTCACTCTTGCGACGGTTCGCCAACATCAACATTTCGACGTCTCACCCACTCAATCGTCCAATCCGGAGACCTCGTTTGTAGCGAGGAAACCTTGGGATCTGGCTAGCGCCAAGCCCGGAAATCCGGCGACCGGATTTGGGTTTCGTTTACCCTCTGCATCCCTCAGCGGACCGGCAGCAGCACGCCGTCGAAATACGCCGACAGCCTCCCGACGTCGTCGAGCGGCAGGACGTCGGCGACATACTGATCGGGCCGCACGATCACGATGCAGCCCGCGGCGCGATCGATGCCGCGCATCGCGAAGATGTCCTGGCCGCTCTTCAGATCGGCACAGAACATCTTCTCGTAGTCGATGAGACCGTAACGGCCCTTCCGCGGCAGCAGCAGCTCCGGCATTCGTTCGAGCGCGAGCTCGCGATGCCCCTGCTGGAACACCGCGCGCAGATCGATCACGGAGTCGATGTCGGCGCCCACCTGGGTGTGGCGGCGCACGGGTGAGGCCGAATCCTCGCTGAGGAATGTGCACAGGCGGCGGATCGCGGACCCCGGCGCGGCCGGATCCTCCGCGGCCGCGAAAGCGAAGATGCGGAAGCGGCCGTCGGCCTGGACGACGTGACCGAGCTGCGCCGGCTTGGCGTCGCCGAGCCGGATGACCGGCGCCGAGTGAAAGCGCTTGCCGATGACGAAGCCCGTGGCGAGCGGCTGGAAGGTGTCGTCGCCGGTGAGGACGGAGGGGCGATAGTGCGTGGCGGTGCCCGCCGTGTAGCGGCCGTGACGGACGAAATAGTCCTGCGTCCTGGCCGCGTCGGCGCCGCCCTGCTTGGCGGCGGAGGCAAGAATTCCCGACCATTCGCGATCGAAATCGATCAGCTCCTGGGCGATGGCCCGCCGTTCGGCCGAATAGCTGTGCAGGAGCTGCGGCGCGCAACGCCTGCCCAGCACGGCGGCGAGCTTCCAGCCGAGATTGAACGTGTCCTGCATCGACACGTTCATGCCCTGCCCCGCCTTCGGGCTGTGGGTGTGGCAGGCGTCACCGGCGATGAAGACGCGCGGCAGCCGCGTTGCGACCTCGGCCTCCGGCACGTCGTCGAACTTGTCGGTGATGCGCTGGCCGATCTCGTAGACCGACCACCACGCGACCTCCTTCACCTGAAGCGTATAAGGCGCGAGAATGCGCTGTGCCTTGGCGATCACCTCGTCGACGGTGATGTTGCGCCCGGCCACGCGCTCGCCGACCTCGAGCTTGGCAAGCTCGACATACAGCCGGACGAGATAGCCGCCCTCGCGCGGGATCACCAGCAGGCTGCCGTCCTTGGCGGACTGGATCAGCGATTTGAAGCGGATGTCGGGAAAATCGGTCACGGCGAGCACGTCCATGACGCCCCAGGCGTGGTTGGCGGAATCCCCGTGCAGCTCGCGGCCGATCGCCTTGCGCACGACGCTGCGCGCGCCATCACAGCCGACGACGTAGCGCGCGCGCACCGTCTCCACCTGGCCTTCATGCTCCGGATCAATGCGATCGAAGCTGACGGTCACGCCGTGTGCGTCGACGCCTGCGGCCGGATCGATCCGCAGATCACGCAGTCGCCGCGCGTAGTGCGGCTCGAGCTTCGCGGCCGAACGGCGCATCACGTCCAGGAAGAAATCGTGGACCCGAGCCTGGTTGAGCACGACATGCGGCATCTCCGACAGGCCGTCCTCGACGTCCTGCACGCGACCGCTGCGCGCGATATGCTTGCTGTCTTGGTCGCTCGGCTTCCAGAACGTGGTCTCGTTGATCCAGCACGCTTCCCTCAGCACTTTCTCGGCAAAACCATAGGCCTGGAACATCTCCATGGTGCGGCAGGCGATGCCGTCAGCCTGACCGAGCAGCAGCCGGCCCGGCTTCTGCTCGACGATGCAGGTCCTGATGTCCGGAAAAGCGGAAAGCTGGGCAGCGAGGTTCAACCCGGCCGGGCCACAGCCGACGATGAGGACATCGGCCTCGGGCGGCAGCGGGCCGGTCGCGCCGGCGCTCGCGACACGTTCGGCCGCGTCGAAGATCTCGGGATCGCCGGGCTGGAAGCCGTTGAGATGAAACTGCACGTGACCATCCTCCCTCGCTGTTCCTTATTGATCAGTATGCTGATCATCAGTATGCTTGTCAAGCTGGTGACAGGAGATTCGAATTGACCGAGATGCGGGACATGCCGGGGCACCTGGCGCGCCGGTTTCAGCAGATCGCCGTGGCGGTGTTCCTGGCGGAGGTGGAAGCGGCCGGCTTCGACCTGACGCCGGTGCAATATGCGGCGCTGGCGGCGATCGCGGCCAACCCGGCCATCGACCAGATCACGCTCGCCGGCCTGATCGCCTATGACCGCACCACGATCACCGGCGTGATCGACCGGCTCGCACAGAAGGGCCTCGTCGTCCGCCGTGCGAGCGCGCGCGACCGCCGGTCACGGGAGCTGTTGATCACCGATGAGGGGGGAAGGACGCTGGAGGCGACCACGCCGGCGGTCGAGGCAGCGCAGCGGCTGATGGTGCGCGGCCTCAGCGAGGCCGAGGCGAAGGAGTTGATCCGCCTCATGCAGAAGGCGATCGCCGCCGGCAACGATCTCAGCCGCGCGCCGCTGCGGGAGGGGGCGGCGGAGCGGTGATGGAGGGCATTGCATTCGGACGTGGGGGGGGGCACGCCGAAAGTGCCTTTCCCCCCGAGGCGAACTGCCATCTAGTTGCTCATGGCCGGGCTTGTCCCGGACATCCACGTCGTGCTTGCCGGGATGTCGGCATGGATGGGCGAGACGAGCCCGGCCATGACGCCGTGGAGAGATCTCGACGCAGACTCACACCACGTTGCCGATTCCCCCTGCCCTCACGAATACCGCATCACGCCGTCATCGACCTTGCCGAAGCGCAGCGAGACGATATCCAGCGCGTAGTTCTGGTACAGCCGCCACGGCCGCTTCGAGCCCTGTTTCGGCAGGTCGGCGACCGCGCGCTGCACATAGCCGGAGCTGAAGCTCAGCGACGGCAGCGGCGTAACGGTGGAATCGTCATTGTGCGGCACGCATTGGCGATAGCCGTGCCGGTCCATGTAGTTCAGGAGCCGGCAGACATATTCGCAGGTGAGGTCGCATTTCAGCGTCCACGACGCGTTGGTGTAGCCGAGCGTCGCCGCCAGATTCGGCACGTCGGAATACATCATGCCCTTGTAGTTGAGCGTCTTGGCGAAATCGACGGTGCGGCCATCCACGACGACCTCGATGCCGCCGAGCACCTGCAGCACCAGCCCGGTCGCGGTGACCACGATATCGGCCTCGATTTCGCGGCCGTCGGCGAGGCGCAGGCCGCGCTCGGTGAAGGTCTCGATCCCGGCCGTCACCACCGAGGCGCGCTGCTCGCGAATGGTCTTGAACAGGTCGCCATCCGGCACCAGGCACAACCGCTGGTCCCACGGGTTGTAGCGCGGCGTGAAATGGGTGGCGACGTCGTAATCGGGACCCAGCGCGGCGCGCACCCCGCCCAGGATCAGCTGCTTGACCCGCTGCGGCTTACGCCGGCTGAGCTGGAAGAAGTACATCCCGAACAGCACGTTGCGCCAGCGGATCAGGTGATAGGCGAGGCCAGCGGGCAGATGCCGGCGCAGCTTGTTGGCGAGCGCGTCCTGCGCCGGGCGCGACACCACATAGGTCGGTGAGCGCTGCAGCATCGTCACATGCGCGGCGGACTTGGCCATCGCCGGCACCAATGTGACCGCGGTCGCGCCGGAGCCGATCACCACGACGCGCTTGCCGGCATAGTCGAGATCCTCAGGCCAGGCCTGCGGATGCACGATGCGGCCCTTGAAATCGGCCATGCCCTTGAAGTCCGGCAGATAGCCCGACTCGTAGCGGTAGTAGCCGGAGCACATGAACAGGAAGCCGCAGGTCATCCGCACGGTCTCGACCGTGCCCTGCACCGTCCGGCGCTCGGCCTCGACGGTCCAGCGTGCGTCCGCGCTCGACCACGACGCGCTGATGACCCGATGGTTGAACCGGATGTGGCGGTCGATGCCGTTATCGGTCGCGGTGTCCTGGACGTATTTCAGGATCTGCGGCCCGTCGGCGATCGCCTTCGGATCGGTCCACGGCTTGAACGAATAGCCGAGCGTGTACATGTCGCTGTCGGAGCGGATGCCGGGATAGCGGAACAGGTCCCATGTGCCGCCGATCGCGCCCCGCCCCTCCAGGATCGCGAAGCGCTTGCTTGGGCACTTGTGCTGCAGATGATAGGCGGCGGCGATGCCGGACAGCCCGGCGCCGACGATCAGCACGTCGACATGCTCTGTTGACATGAGGTGCTCCTGGCGTTTCCTGGTGCGGCTTTCTTGCTCTGGCTGCGGACAGTCGCAACCCGGCTCGTCGCTGTCAAATCGCCGGCGCATTCGTCGTCGGTCAACCCTCCTCCGCTATCAGCGGGAAACACCCTCGATACGGATCTGGTGATGAACGCTCCCCACCCGCGCGACGACAGGCCCGGCGACAGCGACAGCCGGGACGGCAGTGGTGCGCCGTCGCAGCGCATCGCCCTGGGCTTTTCGCTGTTCGCAATCGGGCTCGCAGCCTGGTCGCTCTTCCCGAGCTTTCCGGCCGGCCAGCTGATCGCGGTCGTCACCGTCATCCCGCTGGTGGCGCTCATCCTCACCTTGCGCTTTCCCGGGCGGTTCCGCATCGGCCTCGGCTCCGGCTACGGCGCCAATCTCGGCACCGGTTGCATCGTGGCGGCCGGCACGCTTGCCGCGCGCACGCTGTCGGACATCAATCTCGTCGACTGGCTGCCGCTGACAGCCTTCGCGACCGCGGTCGCGATCATTTTCCTCATCGTCGCCGCGCGGTTCGAAACCCAGCTCCGCCGCCGCGGCTGGCGGCTGCTGCTCGCCGCTCTCTTCGTCGCTGCCTATGCGTTCGGGACGCTTGGCCAGTTCAACACCGCGCTCGACCACTCGGCGCCGGCGCTGCTGCGCAGCCGCGTGCTCGCCAAGCATCTCGGCCACAGCCGGCTCGCCACGCATCAGGTGACGCTCGAGCCGTGGGGCCCGTTCGCGCGAGCCACCGATGCCCATGTTGCGCAGGCGCTGTACGAAAGGTTGCAGCCGGGCGACACCGTGTGCCTGCGCCTGGGCGATGGCGCGTTTCGCATGGCGTGGTTCACGGTGGCCGCATGCCGTTGAGACCCGGCGCTGCGGCCGAGACAGGAACGGCCATTTGCGCAGCGCGGCGATGCTGCGTATCGTCGTAGCTTCGTGGCCCGCATGAGCGCAGCGATATGCGGGGCCTCACGCGCCGTCTCGATGAACCCGGACCTCGCTCCGCTCATCCGGGCGATGCGATTGCGAGCCGTTCTGCATGACCGACTTCCTGCCCCGCCCTTTCGCTGTCGATCGTCCCGACGTGCTGGAGCTCGACATCACCGCGCTCGACGCGCGCCCCGGCGCGGTGCTGGTGGCGCGCTCGCCGTTCTATCCCGGCGGCGGCGGCCAGTTGCCGGACCGCGGCACGATCGCGTGGAACGGGATCGTCCGCGTCGTCACCGGGTTCGAGCCGACCGCCGACGGCATCTGGCACCTGATCGGTGATGACGCCATCCCCGACGGGGCGATCGAGCTGCGCGTCGATCCGGCGTTCCGGCAGCGCATGAGCGAGCAGCACACGGTGGCGCATCTCGTCAACAGCGCCGTCTACACCCTGTTCGACGGCGCGCTGCTGACCGGCGTCCGCATGACCGAGACCGACGAGTTCAGCGTCGATTTCGATCTGCCCAAGGTGGCGCCGGAGCAACTGCGCGCGGTGGAGGATGCGGTGAATGCCGCGATTTCGGACGATCGTCCGGTGCGTGCCTTCGACATGCCCTATGACGACGCGCAGGCGACCGCGGGACTGTTTCGCGCCAAATCGGTCGCCCCGCCGCGCCAGGCCGACGGCCTGATCCGCATCGTCGACATCGACGGCCTCGACCGCCAGGCCTGCGGCGGCACGCACCTGGTCTCGACGGCGCAGGCGCGGCGCATCCGCATTCTCAAGGTCGACAACAAGGGCCGGCAGAACCGGCGGTTGAGGATCGGATTCGTCACGGCTTGAGAATCGCGCGGCTCGCGATGAAACGGCCGGCGTCGCAATGCACATTGTCAAACGCGTATATCATCGCTCGACGTCCGATACGATTGTAACGCAGGCGCGTCCGTGATCCCATGGAAGCTCACGTCTTCCTTGCGTTCCGCAACGTCTCCGAGGGCAACTCACCCATCATCTGACGGTACTCGCTGGCAAAGCGGCCCAGATTGCCAAAGCCGCATTTGAAGGCGACCGACACGACGCTTGTGTTGGCATCGGGCCGTCGCAGAAGTTCGGATGCCCGCTGAAGTCGGACGCGCTTGGCAAACTGGCCGGGTGATCCGCGTCCCGACTCCGAGAACTCGCGGAAAATCGACCGGACGCTGACCCCCGCGATCGCGGCAATCTTCTCGAGGTCCAGAGGCTCGTCCCAATGTGCCTCGATATAGGACTCGACGGTATCGACAACCATACGGTTGACTCGCTGGGGCGCATTCAGCAGGCGGCTGCTAAAGCTGTGCCGATTTGCAAGCAGGAGCCGGATCATCAAGCTCCGCTCGAGCTCTGCGATGGCTATCGGCGAGTAGTCCGCTCCGAACATCTGCAACTCACCGGCAAGCCTGAAAACGTCCTGGCGGACGAGAGCCATGACAGCAGGATCGGTTGGGCCTTCGTCAAAGGTCAGATTCGTATCTCTGTCATCGCCGAGCATGGCTCTCAACAGCTGGTGCAAAGGCGCGCTTTCGACCCTGACCACCAGTTGGCAGTAGCCGGCAGGAAATTCGAGATCCAGTCTTGAATCCCCGGATATCAGGGGACTCCAGGCGACGATCGCCTGGTGGCCTCGCGCAGTCCTGTATCCGGCAGTGCCCTGGATCGAGAAGAACTGTCTGTAGATCGTCGATTCCGGAAACGACACCGACGCCGCGCCCGCATATGAGCAGAACGCCAGCCCCGCGGTGCTGAGCCGCGCAAGATTGGCCTCGATGCCGAAGCTGGAGTCGGAGCTGTCGAAACGATCGACGGCGTAGATGCTGAACAAGCGATCGCGCGCGAACTCGCGATCACGCGAGCGAAACAGCGGATATCGATCGAGATATGAGATTTGACCCAAACAGCTCCTCCGCCCGATCGGCATCACCACCTGGTCAACCCTCGTGCAATCGTCAGGCGCGTGAGCACAAGGCCGTGCGTTAGGACACGTGGCAAGCACGAATTTCGTTCAGTTCCACAGTTCGGACAACGTCCCGGCGCGAGGGGGCGTACGATTTTCGCGGTGATAACCGAACACCCCGTATTGTTACGGACAGAATGCTGCCTCGCGGGGCTGGCCGTGGTCTGCGCCGGGTCGTCCAATGGCTCGCTCGGAACAACGGCGTACCAAGCGGCCAAATGCGATGGGTATCGGGGTCATCGGAGCGGCAGCATACGGCCGATCTGTCGGGGATCGGACAAATACTTGGATAATTCGATTCAACTACGATCCGCTCACTCTGGACCAGAGTCGGGCCTCGCGGCGGCGTTTGGCCCCAGCGAACCAAGGTCCTGGAAATCGACAGACGTGCATGTGCCGAAACCCCGGCAGAGCAGACCTAGAGAGGAAAGAGAATGTTCGGCCGCAGACACGCCAAGGGTGACGCACAGGCCATGCTCGACGCGATCAGCCGCTCGCAGGCCGTGATCGAGTTCAACATGGACGGCACGATCATCACGGCAAACAAGAACTTCCTCGATACGCTCGGATACCGGCTGGATGAGATCCAGGGCAAGCATCACAGCATGTTCGTGGCGCCGGCCGAGCGGGACAGCGCGGCCTATCGCGAATTCTGGGCGGCTCTCAACCGCGGCGAATTCCAGGCCGCAGAATTCAAGCGGATCACCAAAGGCGGCGGCGAGGTCTGGATCGAGGCGTCCTACAATCCGGTTCTCGACGGCAACCGCCGACCGGTGAAGGTGGTGAAGTTCGCGACCGACATTACCGCGAAAAAGCTGCGCAGCATGGCGGACGGCTCCAAGATCGCTGCCATCGATCGCGCCCAGGCCGTGATCGAGTTCAAGCTGGACGGAACGGTCGTGACGGCGAACAAGAACTTTTGCGACGTTCTGGGTTATCGGCTCGACGAGATCCAGGGCCGGCATCACAGCATGTTCGTCGAGCCGTCACAGCGCGACAGCGCGGCGTATCGCGAGTTCTGGACGGCCCTCAATCGCGGCGAATATCAAGGCGGCGAATACAAGCGCATCGGCAAGGGAGGCAAGGAGGTCTGGATTCTCGCCACCTACAATCCCATGCTCGATACCGCCGGCAAGCCGTTCGGCGTGGTCAAGTTCGCGACCGACGTCACCGCGCAGAAGCTCAGGAACGCGGATCTGGCCGGCCAGATCGATGCCATCGGCAAGTCGCAGGCTGTGATCGAGTTCAACATGGACGGCACGATCATCACCGCGAATGACAATTTCCTGCATGTGCTCGGCTACACCCTGGCCGAGGTCAAAGGCAAACATCATAGCATGTTCGTCGAGCCTTCGGAGCGCGATGGTGCCGCATATCGCGAGTTTTGGGCCGACCTGAACCGGGGGCAGTATCAGGCGGCGGAATACAAACGCATCGGCAAGGGCGGCAAGGAGGTCTACATCCAGGCCTCGTACAATCCGATCCTCGATCTCAACGGCAAGCCGTTCAAGGTCGTGAAGTATGCGACCGACGTCACCAGGCAGGTGCTGGTGCGCATAGGCAACGAGCGCGTCCGTGCGATGATGGAATCCGTCGCAGCGGGCTCCGAGGAGTTGAACGCGTCTGTGCGGGAGATTTCCGAAGCCATGACCAAGTCCCGCGAGACGGCGATGGGCGCCGTCGGTCAGGTGGCATCCGCCGACGGCCAGGCGCAACGGCTGTCCGAAGCCACGCAGGCGATGAGCGGCATCGTCGAGATGATCAACAACATCACCGGGCAGATCAACCTGCTCGCGCTCAACGCCACCATCGAATCCGCCCGCGCCGGCGAAGCCGGGCGTGGCTTTGCGGTCGTCGCCGCCGAGGTCAAGAACCTCGCCAACCAGGCCAAGCAGGCCACCGACAAGATCGCCCAGGAAATCGAGAACCTCAACGGCATCTCGGGCGACGTCGTGACGGCGCTCAACTCGATCAAGCAGGCGATCAACAGCGTCAGCGAATACGTCACCTCGACGGCGGCGGCGGTGGAAGAGCAGAGCACGGTGACGAACGAGATGTCGTCCAGCATGGCCCGCGCCGCAGCCGAAGCTCAGGCCTTGGCCGCCCGGACCGCGGCTTAGCTGCGCGCGACCAGGGCGGCGGAGCCCGGCGGGCCGCCGCCCCATAAGCGATCGAATGGGGGCGTTCACAAGAAGGCGCTGACGAGAAGACCGTGGCCGACATCATTCATTTTCCTGCTCCCGATTCCTCGCGATTCGTCGAACAGCACGCCGTGGCGGCTTGTCGGGCACTCCTGCGTCCCCAGACCGAACGCCTCCAGCAAGAGTTGCAGCAGTGGCGCAACGCCTTGGATGAGTTGGATCAGCACATCGGCGCGGACCCGTCATTCGCCGCGCTACTGTCTGAGAGCGCAAAGGTGCGCGCGCTCATCTCCGCTGCCGAAAGCGCGCTGGACGCAATCTTCTGAGACCAGGCGGTGATCGCCGCGGCACGGCTGACGGTTGCGCGGCGACGCGCACCGCCAGGATTGCCGCCAACAAGCCAGCGGGACGACAGCAGTCCCAGTCGCCGCCGCAAGGTCACGGCCGATGCAAGATCACGTCGAATCCTTCCTCCGGGGTCGGCGCCACGAAGTATGAAGTGAACAGGTCGAACTCCTCGTCGGTCACGGTGAAGGCGTGGCGGCCTTCCGCGTTGCGGGCGCGCAGCCGCGCCTTGCAGACCTCGTCGGGCACGTCGAGATGGTGCAACTGGTGCGGCACGCCGGCGGCTTCGAACAGACCGCGCATCCAGGCGCGGCTCGCCGGCGTGTTGGCGGGGAAGTCGAGCACGACCGAAACGCCGGCCCGCAACAGCGCGACGACGTGCGGCCCCATCACGCTGCGCAGCCGTGACGAATTGCGCACGTAGTCCGCCAGGCTGCTCTGCTCGCCGGGATAGAGCCGCGACAGCCAGTCGTCCTCGGCGACCACGACGGTGGCCGGGCGATGGCCGAGCTCCGCGGTGAGCGTCGATTTGCCGGCAGCGATCTTGCCGCACACGAGGTGCAGCGTCGGTTGGTTGGGAGACACGGATACAGACCTCGCATACGGCGCCGCTTCGGGCGCCAAGAGCATTCACAGGCAATTCTCGCAGGCGGAAGCGCCCGGCCCGACGGATCAGGCCGGGTCGGTAATTCGGCTGCTGACGGCAGCGCCTGCGATGCGAATGCGGAAGGTCATGAGGATATATTTGACAGATGTCGCTGACGGCGTCCAGGCCCGGCCGTCATCCGTTGCGAGACCGCACCGCGATTGAGTTCGACTCGCAAGAATGGCCCGCGCGCATTTCAGTCGCACCGGCCGCTCGCGAATGAGTTGAAGTCACTTCACTGTGGCCGAATTGATCCACTGCGACGGGAGTCGAGCCGGCCGCGTGTCGTCCATTGCCAACCGGATGTCCGCTCCTGTAGGTAGTTGCGAGGGACGGGGGCGTCAGTCGGTGGCTCGTCAAGGGCGTCAACTACAAGGCATCGCATCAGCACGACGTGAGGCGCGCATGCGCTCGGCGCGGCGGCGCGCAGCGCTGTCGCGGCTCGGCGGCGCTCTCGTCTGGTTCGCGGCATGGGCCCTGATCTTCCAGTCCGCGCTGGCGCTCTCCGCGATGAGCGCTGCGGTTGCGACCCCCGATGCCGTCGCCATCATCTGTCAGAGCTCCGCCGACGATCCAACGTCGGACGACATCGGCACTGCGGCCAAGCAATGCGCGAGTTGTCCGTTCTGTGCGCTCGGGCGCGGCGTCACTGTCCCGCACGTCCCCGCCGTGGCGCGGCCGATGCCGGTGGTCGTGGCGATCCTGATCGAGCGGACAGACCTCGTTGCGGCGCCTCTGCCTGCGCTCGAACTGCCGGTCGCTCGCGGACCACCGGCGGCCCTCTAGGCCGATACTCCAGACATCTCATCCCGTCACGATGCGGCCGGTCTCGTCCGCGCGCGCTGTGGGCTGCCGTCCGGCGGTCGCCGCAGCCGTGCCCGGAGCCGCCTCGTCGCGACATGTTCACGAGGCCACGGCGCGCTCGCAGCCGGGCGCCTCTCCCATTCCTATTCCGAGATCCCCTCATGGACCATTGTTCGACACCCGTCCGGCGGCGGTTGCTCCGCTCAACCACCGTGCTCACATCGCCGGCGCTGCTGGCATTCGCCCTTTCGAGTCCCGTGCTCGCGCAGGACCCATCGCAGGCTCGCTCCGCCGCCACGCTGCCGCAGGTGACGGTCGCTGTCCCGAAGCCCCGCCCGGCCGCCCGAACGGCAGTCCGCCGCAGGGGCGCACATGCGGCGACGACCAATCCCGCAAGCGCACCACCGCCGCAGGCGGCCTCATCCGACGGCGTCGCCGCGCCTCCCGGCGCCACTTCGGTTGCACCGGATGACATCCTGGCGAAGCGGGCCACCACGAACGACACGGCTGCGCTGTTTGCCGATGTCCCCGGCGTCAGCCTCTATTCGGCCGGCGGGGTCTCCAGCCTGCCGGCGATCCATGGCCTCGCCGACGACCGCCTGCGCATCAAGGTCGACGGCATGGACACCATCGCCTCGTGTCCCAATCACATGAACCCGGCGCTGTCCTATATCGATCCGGCCCAGGTCGCCGCGGCCAAGGTCTGGGCGGGCATCACGCCCGTGAGCGTCGGCGGCGACTCGATCGGCGGCACCGTCGCCGTCAGCTCGCCGGCGGCCCTGTTCGCGGCGCCGGGGCAGAGCCTGCTGACCAAAGGCAGCATCGGCACGTTCTACCGCAGCAACGGCAACGTGCGCGGCGTCAACCTGTCGGCCACCATGGCCACCGAGAACTACAGCGTCAGCTACAGCGGCGCTGCGGTCAAGGCCGACAACTATACGGCCGGCGGCAACTTCAAGAACTTCACCCTGAGGAGTTCGATCACGCCGGTGCTTCCCCTCGATCAGGTCGGCTCGTCCGCCTACGAGACCAGGAATCATCTGATGGGCATCGCCTGGAACAAGGACGGCCAGCTCATCGAGCTGAAGGCGGGAGTGCAGGAGGTCCCCTATCAGCTCTACCCGAACCAGCGCATGGACATGCTGGGCAACGATGCCTACAGCTTCAACCTGCACCATCTCGGCCGGTTCGACTGGGGAGATCTGGACACCCGCCTCTATCACCAGTCCGTCGATCACTACATGGACTTCGGCGGCGATCGGCTGTTCTCGTATGGCACACTCAGCCCGCCGAACACGACGGGTGCGCGCTATCCGGTCAACGGCATGCCGATGTATACGCACACCAAGACCAACGGCCTGACCTCCAAGGCCGACATCACGCTGTCGTCCCGCGACGTGGTCCGCGTCGGCGTCGACCTGCAGACCTACCGTCTCGACGACTGGTGGCCGCCGGCCCCCGATTGCGGCGTCGGCAACTGCATCGGCGGCATGGCGCCACTGACGTTCTGGAACATCAACGGCGGCAAGCGCGACCGGGCCGGCGTGTTCAGCGAGTGGGAGGCGAAGTGGAGCCCGTCCTGGCTGTCGCTGCTGGGCGTGCGGTTCGAACGCGTCGAGACCGACACCGGACCGGTCGTCGGCTACAACACCAGCACCACGCCGCTGACATCGGGGTTCATGTCCGGCATGTACGAGACGAGTTCGGTCGGCTCCCGCGCGGCGTTCAACGCCATGGATCGCTCGCGAAAGGACAACAATGTCGATCTGACGGCGCTGTTCCGGAACACGCCGAGCGCCCATCTCACCTTCGAGTTCGGCGCGATGCAGAAGACCCGGTCGCCGAATCTCTACGAGCGTTATTCCTGGTCGCGCAACACCATGGCGCTGGAGATGAACAACTTCGTCGGCGACGGCAACGGCTATCTCGGAAACCCCAATCTGAGACCCGAGGTCGCCCATACCGTGAGCTTCACCGGCGCCTGGCACAGCGCCGACCATGAGGCCGAGATCCGGCTCACGCCCTACTACACCCATGTACGCGACTACATCGATGCGGTGCAGTGGAAGGCCGCCACCAACACCGCCCCCGTGCCTGCCGTCGCCAACCAGTTCGTGATCATGAAATACATGAACCAGCAGGCGCGGCTGTACGGGTTCGATCTGTCCGGCAAAGCGCCGCTGGGCACGACGTCGATCGGCGATTTCGGCCTGAAAGGAGTGTTGAGCTATACCAACGGCCGGAATCTCGACACCGGAAGCGGCCTCTACAACATCATGCCGATCAATGGCAAGCTGACGCTCACGCACCGGCTCGACGGCTGGGACAGCGGCCTCGAGCTGGTGATGGTAGGCCGCAAGTCCGACGTCTCCGTCGCGCGCAACGAGCTCAAGACCCCGGGCTACAGCCTGGTGAACCTGCGCAGCAACTACACCTGGCAGAGGCTGCGCATCAGCTTCGGCGTCGAGAACCTGTTCAACAAGCTCTACTACCTACCGCTCGGCGGCGCCTATATCGGCGAGGGCGCATCGATGTCGTTCAACAAGGAGGCCGGCACCGTCGCTGCCACCGGCGGCGGCGTATCGGGCACCGCGACGATGTGGGGCACCGCCGTTCCCGGCCCCGGACGTTCGTTCTATCTGGGTGCGAACCTGGAATTCTGACGCCGGCATTCGCATCTCGCCCTGTCCCGCCAGCGGGACAGGGCGAGAGCGGGAGCCAGACGACACGGCGTCGCGACGAGCGGCACGAGCGAGACGTAACGTCGCGCATCACGCCGTCTGCGATTCTCGGTCAAAATCGCCGCTCTCACGAACTTGGAAAAGCTCTAAGAGCGATTCCAGCCGCCGCTCCGTTGACACATCGGGGCGGTTGCCGTCTCCACTGATCCCACGATGCATCGTATTTGAATTTTCTCATTGGAGGGATTGATGAGACTGACCATCGCGGCCGTGATCGGTGCCGCACTCGCCGGCTTCGCCATCTCGCCGGCTCTGGCCGACGGCTACAAGGACTGCACCAAGCTCGACAAGGCCCAGTGGAAGCCGGCCGCCGAGGCGGAAGCCAAGGCCAAGGAAGCGGGCTACGAGGTGCGCCGCTCGAAGGTCGAAGGCTCCTGCTACGAGGTCTACGGCGTCAAGGGCGGCAAGCTCCATGAGCTGTTCTACAGCCCGGAGGATCTCAGCCTGAAGCACACGATCGCCAAGTAGTTGGCGCAGGCGTCGGCCAGCGTGCTGGACGACGTGACGTGAGAGCCATGCACGGCACAGCCCCCCGAGCCGGCCTGAAACGCCAGGACACCGCCGACACCGTGCAGGTCTGGGACCTGCCGCTGCGGCTGTGGCACTGGATGCTGGCCGTGCTGGTGCTCATCGCCTGGGTGACGCCGAACGTCCATGACGGCCTGCACCGGATCGCGGGCTACGCGATCCTCGGCTTGCTCGCCTTTCGCCTGATCTGGGGCATCATCGGTACCCGCCATTCGCGCTTCCGCAGTCTCAAGCTCCGGCTGCGCGCGACGCCGGCCTACCTGTGGAATCTGCGGCGCGGCAAGACCGGGCGCTATCTCGGGCTGAATCCCGCGGGCACGGCGATGCAGCTCGCACTGCTGCTTCTGCTCATCGTCTCCGCGATGACCGGCGCGATGCAGGTGACCGTGCGCTTCTTCGGCATCTGGTGGGTCGAGGACACCCACGAGGTGACGTCATATCTCCTGATCCCGCTGGTGGTGCTGCATGTCGCCGGCGTCGTGCTGGTGAGCCGCCTGCAGCGCGAGAATCTCGCCCGCGCCATGCTGACGGGGCGCAAGCTGCTGCGGCGCGGCTCGCGCTGACCGGGCGGCTCAGCCGCGCACGGCGTAGGGCGTCTGCGCCAGATGGTCGGCGCCCATGGCGAGATCGCGCTGCGCATCGGCCAGCGCCTTGCGTTCGCGCTTTTCCTCGGGCAGCGACCAGATCGAGTCCTCGGGCGCGTAGTCCCGGATCAACCTCGTGCCGCCGACGATGATCTCGATGGTGCTCATGACGTCAGCTCCACGAACCAGTTTCAAGAGAGTACGCGGCGCGGCTGGCGGTGGCAACCGAGCGTCAGCCAGAGGCCCTGCGGTCTCCAGCATCTGTCATCGCCGAACGATCGTTCGCGGCGAATCGCGCCACACACGGAACTCACGAGCGTTGCACGCAGGCCACAGTTCTCGCAAAAGCTGCGCGGGCGCGGAGATGCGTTATTGCGCCGGGCCGTCTTGCGCCGAACAATCGCAGGTATCGGATGCCTGACCGCCCCTCACCAGCAGGGGCTCGGATTTTGGGGAGGCCGGATGATGAGCTCGCAGCAGCTTTTGGCGCGTGCGTTGTGTCGGTCCGTTGTCCTGGTAGCTTGTGCGGCGGCATGGCCCGCGGCCGCCGCCGAGATCGAGGCAGCGACGCCGCCCGTCGCCGCGGAGCCGATCGCGACGTCGCCGCAGCCGACCGCAGCCGAGACTGCGCTGACGACCGCGTCGATCACTCCATCGGCTGTTCTGCCGGCGGACGAACAGGCCGCGCCCGGCGCGGCGACCGAACCGCCCCGGCCCACTGTCGCCAGCGCCGACCGCATCGAGATCCTCGACGAGTGCCCCAACATCGATGCCTGCATCGACCGCTATCTGTGGGCGCTGTACGAGCGCGCGCCGAAGCTCGACAAGATCCGCGAGACCGAGCGCCGCGTCGTCACGGTCAAGCGCAAGGGGCGCATGGTGAAGGTGACGCGCAGCTTCACCAAGCTCGTCGACAATGACTTCACCTGGAAGGATCCGAAGGCGGCCGAGCGCGTCGGCCGCAGCATGATGGAGTATGTGATCGGCGGCATGGACCGCGGCTTCAAGCTGAAGCTGTTTCACACCTTGCATGCCGCCGAGGCCGCAGGGCTCGCGCCCGGCATCACCAGCGGCTTCCGCGACGACTACCGGCAGGAGATCGCGAGCGGCCTGAAGGCCGCCAGCAACCGCTCCTATCACGGCGGCAGCCTGCGCGGCGGCTACGGCCACGGACTCGCGGCCGACATCGTCAGCGTCAACGGCGCGACGCGCGCACAGCGCTGGGTGGCGACCGAGGCGCTGTGGAAATGGGTCGATGCCAACGGCAAGACGTTCGGCATCGGCCGGCCCTATCTCGATCACGACCCGCCGCATGTCGGCCCGGTCGACGGCGAGGAATATGCCAAGCATCGCGCGCCGGCCGTGAAGGTGGCAGCGGCGGAGACGAAGAAGCACAAGCGGATCGCGGCACGGCCTGAGCATCATGCGGCGAAGCGTACGAAGGCGATCCGCGCGTCGGCGCTGGCCTCGCGGCGAACGAGCTGATTGTCACGTTCACCGCAGGTCGCGGCGTTCCGCTGATTTCATAGAGCGCGCCGCGATCTCCGTCATTGCGAGGAGCAAAGCGACGAAGCAATCCAGAGTCCCGTCCACGACTCTGGATTGCTTCGCGGAGCTTGTCATCGGGCCGCGCACCCGCGGGGACAAGGTGGCTCGCAATGCCGATCGGAGGCAGGCGCAGATTCAACTCACAACTACGCCAAAGCAAGCAAAAGGCCGGGGCAATGCCCCGGCCTTCGTCGTTTCGCCGCGCGGTGCGCCGGATATCAGTAGCGGTAGTGGTCCGACTTGAACGGGCCTTCCGGCTTGACGCCGATGTAGGAGGCCTGGTCGGGGCGCAGCTTGGTGAGATTCACGCCGATCTTGGCGAGATGCAGCATCGCCACCTTCTCGTCCAGCGACTTCGGCAGCACGTAGACTTCCTTCTTGTACTTGCCGTCCTTGTTGTTGGCGTAGAGCTCGATCTGGGCCAAGGTCTGGTTGGTGAAGGACGCCGACATCACGAAGGACGGGTGGCCCATCGCATTGCCGAGGTTCACGAGGCGGCCTTCGGACAGCAGGATCATGCGCTTGCCGTCAGGGAAGGTGATCTCGTCGACCTGCGGCTTGATGTTGGTCCACTTCAGGTTCTTTAGCGAGGCGACCTGGATCTCGTTGTCGAAGTGGCCGATGTTGCAGACGATGGCGCGATCCTTCATCGCGCGCATGTGCTCGATGGTGATGATGTCCTTGTTGCCGGTGGCGGTCACGAAGATGTCGGCGCGCGGCGCGGCGTCCTCCATCGTGACGACCTCATAGCCCTCCATCGCCGCCTGCAGCGCACAGATCGGGTCGATCTCGGACACCATGACGCGGCAGCCGGCCTGGCGCAGCGAGGCGGCCGAGCCCTTGCCGACGTCGCCGAAGCCGGCGACCATCGCGACCTTGCCCGACATCATCACGTCGGTACCGCGGCGGATGCCGTCGACCAGCGACTCGCGGCAGCCATAGAGGTTGTCGAACTTCGACTTGGTGACGCTGTCGTTGACGTTGATCGCGGGCCACAGCAGCGTGCCGGCCTTCTGCATGTCGTAGAGACGATGCACGCCCGTGGTGGTCTCTTCCGAGACGCCCTTGATCGACTTGGCGATCTCGGCGAAGTAGCCCTTCGGCTTCTCCTTGAGCTGCTTCTTCAGCAGCGCGAAGAACACCTCCTCTTCCTCGGACGCCGGCTTGTCGAGGAACGCCGTGTCGCCGTTCTCGGCGCGCAGGCCGAGATGGACGTACATGGTGGCGTCGCCGCCGTCATCGAGGATCATGTTGGGATGGCCGCCGCCGTGCCAATCGAACAGCTTGGCGGTGTAGTCCCAATAGTCGACCAGCGTCTCGCCCTTGACGGCGAACACCGGAATGCCGGCGGCGGCGATCGCGGCGGCGGCGTGGTCCTGGGTCGAATAGATGTTGCAGGAGACCCAGCGGATGTCGGCGCCGAGCGCCTTCAGCGTCTCGATCAGCACCGCGGTCTGGATGGTCATGTGCAGCGAGCCTGCGATGCGCGCGCCCTTCAGCGGCTGCTTCGGGCCATACTCCTCGCGCGTCGCCATCAGGCCGGGCATCTCGGTCTCAGCGAGCGAGATCTCCTTGCGTCCGAACTCGGCGAGCGAAATGTCCTTGACGATGTAGTCGTTGAAACCTGGCTTGGCGGTCATGTGGGGTTCCTGTCTGTAAAAGGCGTCATTCCGGGCGCGCGTCAGCGCGAACCCGGAATCCATCACTTCGAGATTCCGGGTTCAGCGCTGTCGCGCGGCCCCGGAATGACGGCACTAAGAGCTACACCGCACGCTTGAGCGCCTCGACGAGGTCGGTCTTCTCCCAGGAGAAGCCGCCCTCATTGTCCGGCGTACGGCCGAAATGGCCGTAGGACGAGGTGCGCGCATAGATCGGGCGATTGAGGTCGAGGTGGGTGCGAATGCCGCGCGGCGTCAGGTCCATCGCCTGAGCGGCCGCCTTCTCGAGCACCTCCTCCGGCACCTTGCCGGTGCCGTGGGTGTCGATATAGATCGACAGCGGCCGCGCCACGCCGATCGCATAGGCGAGCTGCAGGGTGCAGCGGTCGGCGAGACCGGCGGCGACGATGTTCTTGGCGACGTAGCGCGCGGCATAGGCGGCGGAGCGGTCGACCTTGGTCGGATCCTTGCCGGAGAACGCGCCGCCGCCATGCGGGGCCGCACCGCCATAGGTATCGACGATGATCTTCCGGCCGGTCAGACCAGCATCGCCATCGGGACCGCCGATGTAGAACTTGCCGGTCGGGTTGATGTGCCAGATCGTCTTCGACGTGATCCAGCCTTCCGGCAGCGCCTTGCGCACATAAGGCTCGACGCGCTCGCGGACCTGCGCCGAGGTCATGTCCTCGACCAGATGCTGGTGCGACACCACGATCTCGCGCACGCCGACCGGCTTGCCGTTCTCATACTGCACGGTGACCTGGCTCTTGGAATCCGGACCGAGCACCTTCTCGACACCGGCGTGGCGGGCTTCCGAGATCAGCCGCAGGATCTTGTGGGCATAGAAGATCGGCGCCGGCATCAAATCCGGCGTTTCATTGGTCGCGTAACCGAACATGATGCCCTGGTCGCCGGCGCCCTCTTCCTTGACTTCGCCGGGCTGCAGCGCGTCGACGCCCTGGGCGATGTCGGCCGACTGCGGATGCAGCAGGATCTCGATATCGCAGGTCTTCCAGTGAAAACCTTCCTGCTCGTAGCCGATGTCCTTGATGGCCTCGCGGACGACGTGCTCGATGTGCTCGTTGGTGACCGAAGCCGGGCCGCGGGTCTCACCGGCGATCACGACCTTGTTGGTGGTGGCGAGCGTCTCGCAGGCGGCGCGGATCTGCCAGGGGTCGATGCCGGCCTTCGGCCCTTCACGGTAGAACAGGTCGACGATCTCGTCGGAAATACGGTCGCAGACCTTGTCCGGGTGGCCTTCGGACACCGACTCCGAGGTGAACAGATATGACGCGCGCATCAAGCAACCCCTTCTTCGCCGCCCACGGCGGTCGTTTGTATTGATCCCTAAGGAATGTCAGTCGCGACGCCGCGAGATGACGTAGGATTCATCGTAGAACCACAGCCCGTTGTGCTTTCGCAGAACCTCTCTGGCGGCGTCGAGCGCGCGGGACGAGTGGGCCACCTCGGTCAGGCGGTCTTCCTCGATCTGCGCGACATACACCGCCGCGTTCCAGGCTGCAAAGGCCGTCGAGGTTCCGATCGCACCGGTGACCTCGTTGGGCAGAGCCTCCATCTCATACCTGAAAATCGAGCGATTGTCCGCATAGGCGTTAAAATTTAAGTCCCGCCCACTGGAGCCGAGCTCGTATTTCACGGCGCGCAATAGCTCATGGCGGCTCACCGAGAAAGGATTTTCTCCCGGCCAGACCGCCTGGATGATGTCCAGGCCCGGATCCTGGCCGTGGGAGTGGATTCCGATCAGCCGGCCGCCCGGCTTCAGCGCCCGCGCCAGCGGTGCGATGATGCGCTTGGCGCGGAAATTGACCGAGGACCGGGCCCGGTAGGGCTGCGAGGCGATGATCAGGTCGAAATTGGCCTCGACCCGACCGGCCCGCGGGATGATGCCGTCGAGCAGGAAGCGGTGATCCTCGCGATACAGCACCAGGGCGATCGGCCGCTCATAGACCGGCATGCCGGTGCGCTGGGAGACGTTGGCGCGCCAGTTCTGCTCCAGAAACGGCTTCAGCGCCGTGATCTGGGCCTCGAAATCCCCGGACGAATCGCCCTGCAGCACGACCTCGTGCCAGATCATCGAGGCGGCTACCGAAGGCGACGCCGGCGTCAGCCAGGGCGCCTCGGCATAGTTCATGTTGGTGAACACGAACACGCTGGCCGGATGCTCGAACAGCCGGTCCGGGACCTTCTCCAGTGTCAGCCTGACATCCTCGAGGCTCAGCTCCTTGCCGGCCACATAGAACGGAATGTGTGGAAAACGGCCGTGCATGGTGCGCAGGACCTTCGACAGCACGGTGCCGTCGCCGACGCCGGCGTCGAACAGCCGCAGCGCCGGCGGCCGCGGATGGATGCTGGCGAGCTCGAGGCCGACGCGCTCGGCCACCACCCGCTTCTCGCTGCAGGTGTGCACGAACAGCAGGTATTTCTGACGGTTCTCGAAGAAGCGGAAATTGCTCTTGGGATCGCGCTTTTCGGGCACGACGTCGAGCCGCGGCGGCGGCAGCGTGCCAGTCGAGGCCGCGATATAGGCCTGGATGCGATCCAGCGTGTCGATGGTGATGCGCTTGCCCTCGCGCAGCCGCTGCACGAGCTTGCCGTCGTTCACGGCGCGCCGGCCGAACGTCGATTCCGCCATGTCCGACTGGCGGCAGAACTCCGTGATCTGGGCGAGCAGCTGGTCGTTCTTCATTCGGCCCGACGGGTGGGAAATAGGAGTGGGCAACGCGCCCTTGGCCCAACCTCCTAGCACCATCTGCCCACCATTGGAAAGAGCCTGAACCCGGAACCTTCCGGACGCAACAAACCGGATAGGTTCCCGCCTCTCGTCCCCCACGGTCCGTGCCGATGCGCCGCTCCCTCCTGCTGCTGATACCGCTGCTGGCTACCCTCTGGGCGTCTCCCGGCCTCGCCCAGTCGAAGTCCCAGCTTGGCCCCCTCTGTACCACCGAGACGACGCCGGCCGACCAGATGATCGCCGCCTGCACCAAGATCATCGCGCTGAAGGTGTTCTCCGGCAGCCAGCTCGCCACGATCTATTTCTGGCGCGCGGTCGGCTGGAACAAGAAGGGCGACTACACCCACGTCATCGCCGATGCCACCGAGGCGCTGCGGCTGCAGCCGGCGCAGGCGATCTACAATCTGCGCGGCTCGGCCTATTACGACAAGGGCGAGTACGAGATCGCGATCGCCGACTTCAACGACGCCATCAAGAGCGGCGCGCCGAGCGGCACGCTCTTCCACAACCGCGGCAACGCCTATCGCGGCACCGGCGACTACGCCAGGGCGATTGCCGACTATGACCAGGCGATCAGGCTGACGCCGAAATCCGCGCTGTCCTGGCAGAATCGCGGCATCTCCAAGGAAGCGACCGGCGACCTCGACGGCGCGCTCGGCGACATCAACGAGGCGATCCGGCTCGATCCGGCGCTGGCCTCGCCGCTGATCAACCGCAGCGTGATCTGGCGCGCCAAGGGCCATCTCGACCGCGCCGTTGCCGACGCCTCCGAGGCGGTCCGGCTGGCGCAGAATCCGCCGGCCAACGTGATGACACCGCCGGGCAGCGTCGTCATCTCAGCCCACGTGCATCGCGCGCTGGCCTATGAGGCCAAGGGCGAGTTCGATGCGGCCAAGGCGGATTACGCCGCGGCGCTGAAGCCCACCGCATCCGATGCCGGCAGCAAGGCCAGCCAGGCCACCGCCAGGGTGCGGCTGTCGCTGCTGTCGGAGCCGGCGGCGCGCCCCCAGCAGCGGCCGGAATCCCCGGCCCCCTCCTCGGCCGCAGCGGTGCCGACCGGGCAGCGCATGGCGCTGGTCATCGGCAACGGCGCCTACACGCACGTGCAGCCGCTGCCCAATCCGCCGCGCGACGCGCGAGCCATCGCCAGGAGCCTGCGCGACATCGGCTTCACGGTGACGGAGGGCCTCGATCTCGACCGCGCGGCGATGCAGGCGAAGACGCGCGACTTCCTGCGCGAGGCGGCGCGGGCGCAGGTCGCCGTGGTGTTCTATGCCGGCCACGGCGTGCAGATCGACGGCCGCAACTATCTCGTCCCCACCGACATTGCGCCGTCTGCAGGCAGCGACGTGGTCACGGCGATGGTCGACATGGACCAGATCCTGGCCGGGCTCGACGACCAGGTCCGCACCAACATCCTGATCCTCGATGCCTGCCGCAACAATCCGTTCGCCCCGCCGGAGACGGCAGGCGCCGGCCCCGGCCGGGGTCTCAGCGCCAGCGGGCTCGCCGCACCAACCTCGCTCGGTACCGGCGCAACGTCCGGGGCCGGCACGCTGATCGCGTTCGCGACGGCGCCGGGCAAGGTCGCGCTCGACGGCGACGGCGACAACAGCCCGTTCTCGGCGGCGCTGACCCGCCACATCGGCACGCCCGGTCTCGAGGTGCAGCAGATGCTGACGCGCGTTCGCGCCGAGGTCGTGGCCGGCACCAAGAACAAGCAGGTGCCGTGGTCGAACTCCTCGCTGCTCGGTGAGGTCTATCTGGCGGCGAGATAGACCTGCGGCTGGGCAGGCGCTGCTCCAGCCCGACCGTCACGGCCCTCGGGGAGTCAGGTGCAGCATGCCCGAATCCTGATATGCTGCCGCACAATGGAGACGAAGCGTATCGCCGTCGGCCCGCCCAATCGCCGACACGATCCGCCGGCAACAAGCTCGTCTCGAAGGATCAGGGAGGCTCGCATGATCGGTCGTTTCGTTGTTGGACTTGGTCTGTCAGTCGTGCTGGCCGCAGGCCCGGCGCTCGCCGACGATGTCACCGGCGTCTGGCTGCGCGAAAGCGGCGCCTCCAAGGTCAAATTCGCGCCCTGCGGCGGCGCCGTCTGCGGCACGCTGGTCTGGATCAAGGAAGGCACCGACACTCCCGCCAAGGTCGGACAGCGGCTGTTCTCCGGGATGAAGCCGACCGGCCCCAATGCCTGGGCCGGCAGCTACAGCAATCCCGATGACGGCAAGACCTATGATGCCAAGATGACGCTCACCGGCGGCACCCTGACGACCGCCGGTTGCGCCTTTGGCGGCGTCATCTGCCGTTCCTCGACCTGGACGCGGGCGAATTAGAGCTCCGTTTGCGAATTCAGACTACGGTCGGGTCGCATCAAGGCATCGATCGTCCATATGGCAGCAAAGACGCAGGCGCGGCTGGGATTCGTGCTGTTTGCGGTGATTGCCGCAGCAGCCGCGACGTTCGTGCTGGCGCGCCGCTCCGCGACGCCGTCGGGCAGCGACCACCGCACGGTTCGCCAGCTCATCGTCCACTACAACCTGATGGCGCGCTCCGATGACCCGATCGTCGTGCTCGGCGACAGCATCGTCGAGGCGGCGACGCTGCCGGCCAGCGCCTGCGGACATCCGATCGTCAACGCCGGTCTCGCCGGCGCCGGGACGCGCAGCGACCTGGCCGGCTGGCTCAAGCCCGCACTCGGCCCGAAACGGCCGTTCGCGATCATCGTCTCCCTCGGCGTGAACGATGCGCTGACCGCCAAGTCCGACTCCGGCGAGGCCTTCGCCGGGCGCTACGAGGCCCTGCTGCGCGAGCTGTCAAACCTCACCACGCGCATCTTCGTCACCGAGTTTCCCTCCGTCGAGGCGCGCGGGCCATTCACGCCGGCCATGGAGAAGGCCGCCATGGCGAACATCACCGGCTATCGCGCCATGCTGCCGGACCTCGCGAGGCGCACCGGCGCGACCTTCCTGCCCCTGCCGCCGATGGAATCGCCGTTCACGCTCGAAGGCATCCACCTGAATGCCATGGGCTATCGGTCCTGGGACCAGGCGATCCTGCAGGGAACCGAGCTCGCCTGCCGCTGATCCCGCAGGCTGCGAAAACAATCCTTCACTTCGCGCCGGCTAGGATGGGGGCGCACATCCCGTCGAGACGGTTAACGATCACCGCATGGCCCCGCTTCACACATCGACATCGCCTGGGACTCACAAGCTGCTCGGACTGGAGCTGCTGCGTTTCCTCGCCACGATCTCGGTGCTGCTGTGGCACTACCCGCACTTCGCCTACATCGCCGATGCCCCTGTCGATCTCGTCCGCAGCGAGCTGCCGTTCTACAATGTCCTGTTTCCGTTCTATGAGCTCGGCGAATACGGCGTGGTGATCTTCTGGTGCATCTCGGGCTTCATCTTCTTCTGGAAGTACAGCGCGATCATCCCGGATGGCACGGTCGATGGCTGGACCTTCTTCGTCAACCGGGTGTCGCGGCTCTATCCGCTGCATCTCGCAACGCTGCTGCTGGTCGCGGGGCTGCAGGCCCTCTATGCCGCGCAGCACGGCGTCTTCTTCGTCTACCAGAGCAACGATCTCGCTCATTTCGTCGCCCAGCTTTTCATGGCGAGCGACTGGCTGCCGCCGACCGGGGTCAGCTTCAACGGCCCGATCTGGTCGGTCTCGATCGAGGTTCTGGTCTATGCGGCCTTCTTCCTGGCGCTGCGTTTCGTCACCACATCGCCGCTGTTGAACCTGGCGATGATCCTGGCCGGCATCGCGAGCGGGACACTGGTCGGCAAGTGTTTCGTGTTCTTCTATGCCGGCGGACTGGCCGCCATGGTGCGGCAGAGCGTCGCCGATGCCCCGTACCGCGCGCGGCTGGAAGCGTTCGCCGCGTGCGCCGTCGTTACAATTCCGCCGGCCCTCTGGCTCTCCGGCGTTGAGCTTGCCGAGCGCTCCGCAGCGCTCCTGCTCGTTTATACACCCATCCTCTTGTTCGTCTGCGCGACGCCCATCACGCTGCCGCGGCGCACCGAAGTCCTGCTGCAGGCCGCCGGCAACATGACTTATTCGTGCTACCTGTTGCACTTCCCGATCCAGCTCACGATCGCGCTGGCTTTCGGCGCGCTTGGACGAGCGATCCCCTACGGCAGCCCCTCGTTCTGGGTCGGCTTCATGGGGCTGACCCTGACCGCGGCGTATCTCACCTATTCCGGGTTCGAGGCCCCGGCACAGCGGCTGATCCGCCGCGCGCTGCTGCGCAAAAAAGAAGCGGAGCGGATTGCTCCGGCCCCGCTTCCGCATCACTGATCAGCACGCCCCATGTCGAGGCGTGCAGTGTTCACGGCGCGCTTACTTCCCCCAGATCTCCTCGGCAAGCTCGACGCAGAGGCGCAGCTTGGCCCACTGCTCTTCCTCGGAGAGGATGTTGCCTTCCTCGGTCGAGGCGAAGCCGCATTGCGGCGACAGCGCGAGCTGGTCGAGCGGGGCGAACTTCGAGGCCTCTTCCAGGCGGCGCTTGATGTCGTCCTTCTTCTCGAGCTCGCCGACCTTCGAGGTCACGAGACCGACGACGACGACCTTGTTGCCCTTGGGCAGGAAGCGCAGCGGCTCGAAGCCGCCGGCGCGCTCGCTGTCATACTCCAGGAAATAGCCGTCGTAATTGGTATTGGCGAGCATGGTCTCGGCGACCGGCTCGTAGCCGCCCGAGGAGATCCAGGTCGAACGGAAATTGCCGCGGCAGACATGCGTGGTGATCGTCATGTCGGCGGGCCGCTCGGCGATCGCGTAGTTGATGATGCGCGAATAGATCTGCTGCAGACCGTCGGGATTGTCGCCGCGCTCGCGCGCCTTCTTGAGCTCGTCCTGCGAGCACAGATAAGCCCAGACCGTATCGTCGAACTGCAGGTAGCGGCAGCCGGCGTCGTAGAAGGCCTTCACGGCCTTGCGATAGGTCTTGCCGAGATCCTCGTAGAAGGCGTCGAGATCGGGATAGACGTCCTTGGAGATCGACTTGCGGCCGCCACGGAAGTGCAGCACCGCCGGTGACGGGATCGTCATCTTCGCCGTGACATGCGCGGTGTCGGCGTGCTTCTTGAGGAAGCGGAAGTGGTCGAGCATCGGATGACTATCCGGGAAGTCGAGCTTGCCGATCACGCGCACCGCGTCATGACGAGTCTGCACGCCGGTGAACTGGATGCCGGTGTCCGGGTGAAACAGCTCGCATCCGGTCAGCTTGGCGAGAAAGTCGAAGTGCCACCAGGAGCGACGGAACTCTCCGTCGGTGGCGAGCTTGAGACCGGTCGAGGCCTGGCGATGCACGACCTTCTCAATCTCCATGTCCTCGATCTTTCGGAGATCGTCGGCCGAGATCTCGCCCTTCTCGAGCTTGGCGCGGGCTTCCTTGATCTTCTGCGGCCGCAAGAGGCTGCCGACTTCGTCGGCGCGGAATGGGGGCTTGGTGCGTTGCATGTGCTCACTCCTTGGAAGGCGTCGATTCGTTGGATAGGGTTGTTGGACCGGCTGCGATCTGTCCTGGCTGGTTACCTGGGCAAAGCGTGATGGACTGGGTCCATCCCCTACCCCGTATCCGGTCGGTATACAATTCTATCGAGGAGAGATCGTGGAGGGGCATGGCGCAATCCATGGCCCGAGCAATGGGCTGACCTACCCTGACCTCGTTCAATGGGGCATCCTGAGGTGAACCCATCAAATCCGCCTCCAGGTGAAGTGCCATCGCGACAACGGCGCTGGCCAGCCTTCCTGCTGTAACGACCGGATCCTGCATACCGGTGTCCACGGCGGCCGCACCATACCGCCGGATCTTCCGGCATGGCCTTCACGCTGACTGCGCGAGCCACACCGTCCCTGCAACCAAGGATGACGCTTCGCCCTGTAGCGTTCAAGCCCGACGATCAGGTCAATGCGCGGCCGCGCTCGCGACGCCGAGGTGCCGCTCCAATGGCGCCGGATCGGCCTTCAAGGCGCTCGACGGCGCGTCATGCACGATGGTGCCACGCTCCAGGATGACGACGCGGTCAGCCAGCGCGAGCAGCTTCTGCGCGTGCTGCTCGACGATCACGGAGCACAGGCCGCCGGCGCGGCTGATGGTGCCGATCGCGGCCAGCAGCTCCTCGACGATGATCGGCGCGAGGCCCTCGGTCGGCTCGTCGAGCAGCAGCACCTTGGGATTCAGGGTGAGCGCGCGGCCGATCGCCAGCATCTGCTGCTCGCCGCCGGAGAGCTGATTGCCGAAATTGTTGCGTCGCTCCTTGAGCCGCGGAAACATCTGGTAGACGCGCTCGATCGACCAGGGTCCCGGCTGCGCCACCGCCGTCATGTTCTCCTCCACCGTGAGCGAGCGGAAGATGTTGCGCTCCTGCGGCACCCAGCCGATGCCGGCGCGGGCGCGCTGGTCGGCGCGAAGAGCCGTGATGTCGGTGCCGGCGAGCGCAAGCTTGCCGGAGAAGCGGCGGGTGACGCCGACGATGGAGTTGATCAACGTGGTCTTGCCAGTGCCGTTGCGGCCGAGCAGCGCCAGCACCTGGCCCTCGGGCAGCTTGAGCGACATGTTCGGCAGCACGACCGCCTGGCCGTAGCCGGCGCGAAGATTTTCAATCGCGAGCAGATCGGTCATCACGCAGCCTCGCCGAGGTAGACCGCCTTGACCTGCGGATCACGCGCAACCTCGTCGGGCGTGCCTTCAACCAGCAGAGCGCCGGAGACCAGGACCGAGATGCGGTCGGCAAAGGAGAAGACGAGGTCCATGTCGTGCTCGATCAGCAGCACCGTGACGTCGCGCGGCAGCGCGGCGACCGCGGCGAGGATGTCCTTGCGCTCGCCCTCGGGCACGCCGGCGGCGGGCTCGTCGAGCAGCAGCACGCGCGGGCGCGCGGCGATCGCAACCGCGATCTCCAGCAGGCGCTGCTTGCCATAGGGCAAGGTCGAGGTACGGTCGTTCATCACGTCGAGCAGCCGGAAGCGCTCGAGCGTCTCGGCGATCTCGGCATTGATGTCGTCGCGCGTGCCCATGCGCCGCCACCAATTGCCGCCGCCGCCGAGCCGCTCGGAGACCGCAAGCCCGATGGTCTCCAACGGCGTCAGGTCGGGATACAGCTGGTTGATCTGGAAGGTGCGCGACAGGCCACGCAGCACGCGCTTGTGCACCGGCAGATCGGTGATGTCCTGGCCTTCGAGCAGGATGCGGCCCGCGCTCGGCTCCAGCACGCCGGTGAGCTGATTGATGACCGTGGTCTTGCCGGCGCCGTTCGGACCGATCAGCGCGTGGCGCGCGCCGGGCGCGATCTGCAGCGACAGGTCGCGGGTGACGTGAAGGCCGCCGAAATGCTTGTCGAGGCCGCGGGTTTCCAATGCGTAGGTCATGGCGCCTCGTTATCGGTGAGGGCCACCGCGGCCTTGCGGCCGGCGATCTGGCGCAGGACGAGGTTGGGCAGCCACAGCGCATAGGCGTGGATGCGGTGGCGGCCGACCAGCACGATGACGACCAGCACCAGGCCGATCCAGAACATCCAATATTGTGGCGTGATCCACTGGAACAGTTCCTGCAACATCCGGAACACCGCCGCGCCGATCAGCCCGCCATAGAGATAGCCGGAGCCGCCGATGACCAGCATCAGAACCAGATCGGCGGAGCGCTCGAACGAGAACACGTCGAGCGAGGCCAGTGCCGTGGTCTGGGTGAACAGCGCCCCGGCAATGCCGGCATAGAACGCGGCTACGGTGTAGATCGCGATCAGGCGCTTGTTGACGGGAATGCCGACGGCGGCGGCGCGCAACGGATTGTTCTTGATCGCGCGCAGCGACAGGCCGAACGGCGAGTGGACGATGGTCCGCGCCAGCAGGAACAGCACGAACAGCACCGCAAGCGAATAGAAGAAGCCGGTCCTGCCGAACATGTCGAAGGCGAACACGCCGAAGATCGGCTGGATGTCGATGCCCTGGAGACCGTCGGTACCGCCGGTGATGTTGGAGAAGCGCTCCGCCAGCGCCTCCATCAACAGCGCGATGCCGAGCGTCACCATCAGCCGCGTCAGGTCGACGCCGCGGATGACCAGGAAGCTGGTGGCGAAGCCAAGCACGGTGGCGGCGAGGCCGGCCACGATCAGCGCCAGCACCGGCTCGTTGATGATGCCGTGCACCGAGAGCAGGCCCGCGCAATAGGCCCCGACGCCGAAGAAGGCGGCGTGGCCGAGCGAGACGATGCCGGCATAGCCGAGGATCAGGTCGAGCGAGAGCGCGAACAGCGCCAGCCGCAGGATCTCGGTCATGATCAGGTAGCGCGAGGGAAACGCCAGTCCGACCGCCAGCACGACGATCCAGAAGGCGAACTCGCTCCAGTGCCAGCGGCCATGCTGCCTGGCGTGAAATCCGACCTCGGTTTGTGCGTTCGTGGTCATGCGATCCTCACCGCGTCGCCGTGCGACCGAACAGGCCGTTCGGACGCCAGATCAGGATCACGATCATGATGGTGTAGATGACGAAGGGGCCGAGCTTCGGCACGTAGTATTTGCCGGCGACGTCGCCGATGCCGAGCAGCAGCGAGGCCAGGAACGGCCCGGTGATCGAGGACGAGCCGCCCACGGTGACCACGATCAGGAAGTAGATCATGAACTTCAGCGGGAAGTACGGATCGAGGCCGAGGATCTCGGCGCTGAGCGCGCCGCCCAGGCCAGCGAGCCCGCAGCCGAACGCGAAGGTGAAGGCGAACACCTGCGGCACGTTGATGCCGAGGCCGCTCGCCGCGCGGGGATCATCGACGGCGGCGCGCAGTCGACTGCCGAACCGAGTCTTGGAGAGCACCAGCTGCAGCCCCACCGTGAGCAGCCCGCAGATCACGATGATCATCAGCCGATAGCGGCCGATGCCAACGCCGAAGACGTCGAACTGGCCCTGCAGCACGTCGGGCAGATTGATGAAGATTCGCGAGGAGCCCATGATGTAGTCGACCGCGGCCACCGTCATGAAGACGAGCCCGATCGAGAACAGCACCTGGTCGAGATGGCTGCGCGCATAGAGATGCTGATAGAGCGTCCGCTCCAGCAGCGCGCCGATCATGGCGCTCGCGACAAAGGCCAGCGGCAGCGCCGCGAAGAACGGCCATCCCATCCGGTTGACGAGCACGGCGCAGACATAGCCGCCGGCCATGGCGAAGGCGCCATGGGCGAGGTTGACGAAGTTCATCAGGCCGAGCGTCACGGCGAGCCCGCAGGCCAGCACGAACAGCAGCATGCCGTAGGCGACGCCGTCGAACAGGTTGGTGAGGATGGCGGTCATTGAAGTGTACGTCGGTCCCCGGTCCTATCCCTTCCAGGGAAGGGCACACATGTCACGCTTCGCTCGGTCTGCGCCTCCCCCGCGTGCGGGGGAGGTCGGATCGCATCGAAGATGCGATCCGGGTGGAGGATCTCTCTGCACACGACCAGCGCGCCGTGGGGCGCCCCCACCCCAGCCCTCCCCCGCAAGCGGGAGAGGGAGCGGCACCTGTCGTGCCGCGCGTCCCTCGATGACGCCTATCGCGTCACTTCTTGGCCTTGCCCGGATCCTTGACGGCGTCGAAGGTCTGGAACTCGACGTTGTAGAGCTCGCCGTCGACCTTCTCGACCTTGCGGATGTAGACGTTCTGAACGATGTCGCGCGTCTCCGGATCGATCGAGATGGGACCGCGCGGGCTCTCCCACGCCATGCCCTTCATCGCAGCAATCAGGGAATCGCCGTCGGTCTTGCCACCGGTCTTCTTCAGCGCCTCGTAGATCAGATGGATGCCGTCATAGCCGCCGACCGCCATGAAGCCTGGACGGCTGTTGAACGCCTTCTTGTAGGCCGCGACGAACTCCTTGTTCTTCGCCGACGGATGCGCCGCCGAATAGATGTGCGCGGTGACGGCGCCGAGCACGGCGTCGCCCATGTCGTTGAGCAGGTCGTCGTCGGTGACGTCACCCGGTCCGATCACCTTGATGCCGCTCTTGTCGAGGCCGCGCTCGGCATATTGTTTCATGAAGTTGCCGCCCTGGCCGGCCGGCACGAACACGAACATGGCGTCCGGCTTGGCGTCCTTCATGCGCTGCAGGAAGGGAGCGAAGTCGGGGTTCGCCAGCGGAACCTTGATTTCCTCGACGATCTCGCCACCGCCAGCGGTGAAATGCTCCTTGAACGAGGCCAGCGCGTCGTTGCCGGGCGCGTAGTCCGAGGTCAGCGTGGCGACCTTCTTGATGCCGTTCTTGACCGCCCAGTCGCCGATGATGGTGGAGGACTGCGGCAGCGTGAAGCTGGTGCGGACGATGTAGGGCGACTTCTCGGTGATGATGGAGGTGCCGGCCGCCATGACGACTTCCGGGATCTTGCCCTGGGTGGCGAGCGGCGCGGCGGCGAAGGCCGCCGGCGTCACGCCAAAGCCGGCGATCACGTTGACCTTGTCGTTGACGATCAGCTCCTGCGCCAGACGCTTGGTGTTGTCGGGCAGCGCCGCGTCGTCCTTGAGGATGACCTGGATCTTCTTGCCGGCGACGGTGTCGCCGTTCTGCTGCATGTACAGCTTGATCGCATTGTCGATCTGCTTGCCGGTCGACGCCTGGCCGCCGGTCATCGGCACGATCAGGCCGATCTTGAACACGTCTTCGGCCCGCGCCGCACCCGACGCGAGCGCAGCCGCGGCAAGAGCCGCACTGGCGAGCGTCAGTGTCTTGTTTCGCACGAACATTGAAACTACCTCCCTGGTCGGATCAGGACCGCAGCCCCCGGCCATTGTTGTCTTAACCGTGCGATCTCGTTCGCGATATCGCGGGCGCATCGCTGCGGACTCGGGACCCCGTTGTCAATGGCGATCATGGGAGGCTTCGTGAACGGTAGGTTTCCGCAACGGACCACCAATCCGTGATAGGTATATTAATACCCCAATCATCGAACGGCCAAATTTTGCCAATTGATGGCAAGTCGTTAGGGTCCGGGCCGCGGATCTCCCGCAGCACGAAAGGTCCCCCGTCAATGCCGGCCAGACACCCCCACCGGACCAGACTGTTTCCGGCCGCGATGATGCTTCTGGCCATGGCTGGGCCGATCCTCGCCGGCTGCTCGTCGATCAATGAGAAGGTCGGCGCGGGGATGGGCGACCTGATGCCGCAATGGGCCGGCGGCCTGCCGGCCGGTGCGCCGCCCCGTCCAGGAACCCCGGAATACGACCGTTTCATGCAGGAGCGCGAGCGGCAGCGGCAGATGCCGGCCGCCGAACGCGACAAGGAGACGCAGTCGAACGCCAACGCGCAGGCGACCGTCCCCGGCCGCTGACGGGCGGTCGCGACATCAATCCATGAAGACGACGGTCTTGCGCCCGTTGAGGATGACGCGATCCTCGAGGTGATAACGGATCGCCCGCGCCAGCACGCGCCGCTCGATGTCGCGGCCCTTGCGCACGAGGTCCTCCGGCGTGTCGCGATGGCTGATGCGCTCGACATCCTGGTCGATGATCGGACCCTCGTCGAGATCCCGGGTCACGTAATGAGCTGTGGCGCCGATCAGCTTGACGCCGCGCTCATAGGCCTGGTGATAGGGTTTTGCGCCCTTGAAGCCCGGCAGGAACGAATGATGGATGTTGATGCAGCGGCCCGACAGGCTCGCCGACATCTCGTCCGACAGGATCTGCATATAGCGCGCCAGCACGACGAGATCGGTCTTCGTCTCATCGACCAGCTTCAGGATCGCCTGTTCCTGGTCGCGCTTGGTGTCCTTGGTCACCGGCATGTGGTGGAACGGGATGTCGCCGAAATCGAGCCCGGCATAGGTCTCGCGCGGATGGTTGGAGACGATGGCGGTCGGAATCATCGCGAGGTCGCGGGTGCGCCAGCGATAGAGGATGTCGACCAGACAATGGTCGAACTTCGACACCAGCAGCATCACCCGGCGCTGCCCGGCGCGGTCGCGCATCTGCCAGTCCATCGCAAAGCGCTCGGCGATCGCGGCGAAGCCGGTCTGCAGCGCCGGCAGGTTGACGGCGAGATCGGCGGCCGTGAACACCACCCGCATGAAGAAGTGACCCGTCTCGAAGTCGCCGAACTGCTGGGCATCGAGAATGTTCTGGCCATTGTGGGCGAGGAAGGTCGAAACGGCCGAGACGATCCCGGGACGATCCGGGCAGGACAGGGTCAGGACATATTGGTGGTCGGACATGGCGATGACGTACCGGGCGGATGATATGAGGGGAATGATGCGGCAGGCTTGGCGCCCGTTCGGGCCCTGCTCTACCACCCTCCGCGCGCTTGCGCCAACGCCCGGCGCGGGGGCAGGATGAACAAAACATCAACTCTCAAACTTCGAGCATCGCCATGGCTGACAGGCTGACCGGCAACCGCATCCTGATCCTGGAAACCCGCGAGGAGGCGCAGTTCTCGCGACTGCTCGCCGAGCAGGGCGCCGACGTGCTGCAATGTCCGATGTTCACGATCGAGGATGCGCCGGACCCGGTGCCGATCGAGGCCTGGATCCGCCGCTGCATCGAGCGGCCGTTCGATGACGTGGTGCTGATGACCGGCGAAGGCCTGCGGCGGCTGATGACCGTGGTGCGCCGGATCGGCCTCCAAGCGGAGTTCATCGCCGCGCTCGGCAAAACACGCAAGTTCACCCGTGGCCCGAAGCCGGGTCGCGCTTTGCGCGAGCTCGGGCTCGAGCCGCAGGTCACGACCGAGAAGCCGACATCCGAAGGCGTGGCTGAGCTGCTGTCGCGCTACGATCTCCAGGGTCATCGGCTCGGCCTGCAGCTCTATCCCGACAAGGACCATTCGGCACTGATCGGCGCCATCAAGGCCGCGGGCGCCGAGGTCGATCCCGTGCTGCCCTACGTCTATGACGCCAAGGCGGCGGATGCGAACATCCTCACCGCGATCGACGAGATGATCGCCGGCAAGGTCGATGCGATCGCGCTGACGAGCTCCGGCCAGCCGCGGCGGCTGTTCGACGTGGCCAGGGCGCACGGCGTCGAGGCACGCCTGCGCGAGGGGCTGGCACGCACGCAGATCGCCTCGGTCGGGCCCGTGGTGACGGAGGAGCTGGCTGCGCATGGGCTGGCGCCGTCGATCACGCCGGCGGGCGAGGCCTATTTCATGAAGCCGCTGATTTCGGCGATGGCCACGGCGCTGGGCGTGAAAGTGCCACGCGCTTCACCAAACTAATGGTGTCGTCCCGGCGAACGCCGGGACCCGTACCGCGTGATGTCTGACATGGGCAAACGGCACATTCCGCGCGTCTCACAGCATTCGGTGGTTATGGGTCGCGGCTCAAGGCCGGGACGACAGCGGAGGGTTACGCTTGCGCGTGCCCCCTCTCCTGCAGGAACGCTTGATACGCGCGCGCGATGCCGTCCTTCAGCGACGTCGTCGCGCGCCAGCCGAGCGCGGCGAGGCGCGACACGTCGAGCAGCTTGCGCGGCGTGCCGTCTGGCCGCGAGGTGTCGAAGCTGATCCGTCCCTGATAGCCGACCGTTGCCGCGACCACACGGGCGAAATCGGCAATCGTGATGTCCTCGCCGGTGCCGATGTTGACCAGCCCGGCGTCGGAATAGGTCTTCATCAGGTGCACGCAGGCATCCGCCATGTCGTCGACATAGAGGAATTCGCGCCGCGGCGTTCCCGTGCCCCAGACGACCACCTCGGGCGCATCGGCGAGCCGGGCCTCGTGGAAACGGCGGATCAGCGCCGCGACGACGTGGCTGTATTCAGGATGGTAGTTGTCGCCGGGACCGTAGAGATTGGTCGGCATCACGTTGATGAAGTCGGCGCCGTACTGGCTGCGATAGGCCTCGACCATCTTGATGCCGGCGATCTTGGCGATCGCATAGGGCTCGTTGGTCGGCTCCAGCGGCCCGGTCAGCATGGCGTCCTCGCGCAGTGGCTGCGCGGCAAGCTTCGGATAGATGCAGGAGGAACCGAGAAACATCAGCTTCTCGGCGCCATTCACATGCGCGGCGTGGATGACATTGGCAGCAATGGCAATGTTGTCGTAGATGAACTCGGCGCGCAGCGTGTTGTTGGCGACGATGCCGCCGACCTTCGCCGCAGCAAGGAACACGACCTGCGGCCTGGCGCGCGCGAACCATGCGAACACCGCCGCCTGGTCGCGCAGATCGACCTCGCCACGCGGCACCGTGAGCAACTCGACGCCTTCGCTCGCCAACCGCCGCACCAGCGCGCTGCCGACCATCCCGCGATGGCCGGCGACGAAGACACGCTTGCCGCGGAGATCAAACGGCGTGGCCACTGCTCGCCTCCCGCCGCGCGGCGCACAGATCGCTGGCGACCATCTCCTTGACCAGTTGGGCGAAGCTCGTCCTTGGTTTCCATCCGAGCTTGTCGCGCGCCTTGCTGCAATCGCCGATCAAGAGGTCGACCTCGGTCGGGCGGAAATAGGTCGGGTCGATCCGCACCACCGCCTTGCCGGATTTAGCGTCGATCCCGGTCTCCTCGACCCCCTCGCCGCGCCATTCGATGCGGCGACCGACCTCGGCGAAGGCGAGCTCGACCAGTTCGCGCACCGAATGGGTCTCACCGGTCGCCAGCACGAAATCGTCGGGCGTATCGGCCTGCAGGATGCGATGCATGCCCTCGACATAGTCGCGCGCATGGCCCCAGTCGCGCTTGGCCTCGAGATTGCCGAGATAGATCGTCTCCTCCAGGCCGGTTTCGATGCGGGCGACGCCGCGGGTGATCTTGCGGGTCACGAAGGTCTCGCCACGGATCGGGCTCTCGTGGTTGAACAGGATGCCGTTGCAGGCGAACATCCCGTAAGCCTCGCGATAGTTCACCGTGATCCAGTAGCCGTAGAGCTTGGCGCAGCCGTAGGGCGAGCGCGGATAGAACGGCGTGGTCTCCCGTTGCGGAATCTCCTGGACCAGGCCGTACAGCTCCGAGGTCGAGGCCTGGTAGAAGCGCGTCTGCTTCTCCATGCCGAGAATGCGAACGGCTTCCAACAAGCGCAGAACCCCGAGCGCGTCGGCATTGGCGGTGTATTCCGGACTCTCGAAGCTGACGCCGACATGGCTCTGGGCGGCGAGATTGTAGATCTCGTCGGGGCGGATCTGCTGCACCAGCCGGATCAGGTTGGTGGAATCGGTCATGTCGCCGTAGTGCAGCAGGAACGGCACGTTGCCTTCGTGCGGATCCTGGTAGAGATGGTCGATCCGCGCGGTATTGAAGGACGATGACCGCCGCTTGATCCCGTGCACCGTGTAGCCGAGACCGAGCAGATATTCGGCCAGATACGCGCCGTCCTGGCCCGTGACGCCCGTGATCAGCGCCACGCGGCCGCTGCAGTCCTTCCCCGCCATGCTCACTCCAACACCGTCGCGCCCCCTCGGGCCGAAGTTCCCGGCGAGCAGTCCACAGCCGAAGCCGCCGGTCAAGCTCGACGGAAAACAGGCGTTGGATCAATCCCGTATCGGCGCAACGAAAAGCAGGACCTAATCCCCATAGCAGCGCAGGCGGTCGAGATCGAGCACCGTCACCCCGCCGTACTCCACCCGCAGCAGGCCCTCGCGCTCCAGCGTCTTGAGACACTGATTGGCGTTCTGCCGCGACAGGCCCGACAGCGCGCCGATCTCCTCCTGGGTGATCTCCAGATGGCGGGTCGTATTCGGGTAGAGGATCGGATTGAACAGCGAGGCAATGCTGCGGGCGAGCCGCGCCGTCGCATCCAGCGTGCGGCCGACCTCGACGAGGCCAATGAACTGGCCGAGCCGCTCGTTGAGCTGGGTGACGAGGAAGCGGTTGAAGCCGACGCTGTTCTCGAACAGCCGCATGAAGGTCGGCCGCTCCATCAGCGCGACGCGCGTATCGCGCAGCGCCACGACGTCATAGCGGCGCAGCTCGTTCTTCAGCACGCTGCCCTCGCCGAACCAGGCGCCCGCCGACATGCCGGCGAATGTCGTCGCCTTGCCGCCGCGCGACACCGTGCTCATCCGCGCAAGACCGGTGACGATCCCGGTCCAGTAGTCGAATTGATCGCCGCGAAGGAAGATGTGCTCGTTGGCCGCAAACGACCGCTCGACGATGCCGGCCGCAGCCGTGTCGATTTCCTCGGGCTTCAGATGGCGGGACCAGGGCGCGATGCGCAGAAGGGTATCGGGAGAGATCAAGCCGGCATCTCGTCTCGTCGAAGCTCGCGGCGACCATATTGCATCGCAACAATCCTGCAGTGAATATTGCCTGGGAATTGTCAGGCGCAAGACAATTCCTGATAGCGCTTTCCCCTATCGAGGACCACCGTCTTCGACTCGCGCCTCTGGACACGGACGAGGCGCATCGAGATGCGGCAAAATGCGCCCGCCCGGGTGGCCCGTCATTCGTCGGATGGCGCGGAACCGATGCCCGGGATAGGATTGCACCCAATGCGACGAACTCAACGTCGCGCGACACGATGCCTTGAAGAGCGCGCCAAGCGCCGAAGACAGTTCGGGAGGACGACTTGGACTATACGTTGGAAGCGCGCGGAGTGTCGCTGCGTTTCGGTGGGGTGCGAGCCCTGACCGACGTCAGCTTCGGCGTGCGCGAGGGCGAGTTGTTCTCGATCATCGGCCCGAACGGCGCCGGCAAGACCTCGATCGTCAACTGCATCTCCGGCCGCTACAAGCCGACCGAGGGCCGCCTGTTCCATCGCGGCCGCGACATCACCGGCCTGCCACCGAGCGCGCGCGCCAACATCGGCATCGGCCGCACCTTCCAGAACCTCGCGCTGTTCCACCACATGAGCGTGCTCGACAATATCATGGTCGGGCGCCATCACCTGCTGAAGAACAATTTCCTCACCGGCTCTCTGTATTGGCTCACCGGCGCGCGGCGCGAGGAGCTGAAGCATCGCGAGAAGGTCGAGCAGATCATCGACTTCCTCGACCTGCAGTCGGTGCGCAAGGCGCCCGCCGGCACCCTCTCCTACGGTTTGCGCAAGCGCGTCGAACTGGCGCGCGCCATGGCGCTGGAGCCGCATCTGATCCTCCTCGACGAGCCGATGGCCGGCATGAACTTCGAGGAGAAGGAGGACATGGCGCGCTACATCGTCGACCTCAACGAGGAATTCGGCATGACGGTCGTGATGATCGAGCACGACATGGGCGTGGTCATGGACATCTCCCATCGCGTCATGGTGCTCGATTTCGGCCGCAAGATCGCCGAGGGCGACCCGGCCGCCGTGCTCGCCGATCCTCACGTCAAGCGTGCCTATCTCGGCGAGGAGGACGAACTGCTGGTCGATCCCGACGAGGCGCCGTCCATCGCGGAGGACGCGGCATGATGGACTATGCGGGTCGCGTCAAGCAGGCCGACACCTATCCGAAGCTGCTACGGCTGAACGCGAAAGAGCACGGGACGGAGATCGCGCTGCGCGAGAAGAATCTCGGGCTGTGGCACACCTTCACCTGGGCCGACTACCAGGCGCGCGTGTGCGATTTCGCGCTCGGCATGGTGGAGCTCGGCCTCGGCAAGGACGACGTGATCGGCATCATCGGCGACAACCGGCCGGACTGGGTTGCCGCGGAGGTCGCGACGCATGCGATCCGGGCCATGAGCCTCGGGCTCTATCGGGACGTGCTCGACGACGAGGCCGCCTACCTGCTCAATTACGGCGAGGCGCGACTGGTGTTCGCTGAGGATGAGGAGCAGGTCGACAAGCTGCTCAACCTCGCCGAGCGCGTGCCGGCGCTCAAGCACATCGTCTATTCCGATCCGCGCGGCATGCGCAAATATGACGATCCCAGGCTGCTGCCGGCGGACAAGCTCGCCGAGCTCGGCCGCAACCGGGCGGCGCGCGAGCCCGATCTCTACGACCGCATGGTCGATGCAACCGTCGGCGACGACGTCGCCATCCTCTGCACCACCTCGGGCACGACCTCGCATCCAAAGCTCGCGATGCTCTCGGCCGCGCGCGTGCTCAAGCATTGCGCCACCTATCTCGCCTTCGATCCCAAGGGACCGGAGGACGAATACGTCTCGGTGCTGCCGCTGCCCTGGATCATGGAACAGGTCTATGTGCTCGGCAAAGGTCTGCTCTGCCGGATGAAGGTCAACTTCGTCGAAGAGCCCGATACGATGATGAACGACTTCCGCGAGATCGCGCCGACCTTCGTGCTGTTCGCACCGAGGGTGTGGGAGCAGATCGCGGCCGACGTCCGTGCCGCCGTCATGGACGCCTCGCCGCTGAAGCAGCGGCTGTATCATCTGGGCATGTCGACCGGCCTTGCCGCGCTGGAGAGGGGCCAGCATTCGAGCCTTGCCGACATGCTGCTGTTCCGGGCACTGCGCGACCGGCTCGGCTTCACCCGGTTGCGCTCGGCCGCCACCGGCGGCGCCGCGCTCGGGCCCGACACGTTCAAGTTCTTCCGCGCCATGGGCGTGCCCTTGCGCACGCTCTACGGCCAGACCGAGCTGCTCGGGGCCTACACGCTGCACCCGGCCGACGAGGTCGATCCGGACACGACGGGCGTGCCGATGGCTGAGGACATCGAGATCAAGATCGACCAGCCCGACAGCCAGGGGATCGGCGAGATCCTGGTACGCCATCCGAACATGTTCCTGGGCTACTACAAGGCCCCGGAAGCCTCGGCCGCCGACGTCAAGGACGGCTGGATGCATTCGGGCGACGCCGGCTATTTCAACGAGGCGAAGCAGCTCGTCGTCATCGACCGCATCAAGGATCTCGCCGAGACCGCGCGCGGCGAACGCTTCTCGCCGCAATATATCGAGAACAAGCTGAAGTTCTCGCCGTATATTGCCGAGGCCGTCGTGCTCGGCGCCGGCCGCGAGCATCTCGCCGCGATGATCTGCATCCGCTACTCGATCATCTCGAAATGGGCGGAGAAGAACCGCATCGCGTTCACCACCTACTCCGATCTCGCCTCGCGCAACGAGGTCTACGCGCTGTTGCAGAAGGAGGTCGAGACCGTCAACGCCCACCTGCCGCCGGCGCAGCGCATCGCCCGCTTCCTCCTGCTCTACAAGGAGCTCGACGCCGACGACGGCGAGCTCACACGTACGCGCAAGGTGCGTCGCAGCGTCATCAACGAGAAGTACGCCGATATCATCGACGGCATCTATGGCGGCAAGCCTGCCATCCCCGTCGATACCGTCATCCGCTTCCAGGACGGCACCACCCAGCGCATCCGCACGACGCTGAAGGTGGTGGATCTGGGTGGACATGGCGCCATGGCGGAGGCCGCGGAGTGATGCGGATGCTTCACGAAGCTGCGCCGCGCATGACTACGCCCTCTCCCCTTGTGGGAGAGAATGGTGCCGGCCCTCGCCTCGCCCCGCTTGCGGGGAGAGGCCGGAGCGCGTCAGCGCTCCGGGTGAGGGGGAGCCTCCGCGAGGACGCTGACAATCGTCTCGAGAACACCCCCAATGTTACCGAGCACGTCGTTGTTCCAGAAGCGCAACACTCGATAGTTGTGAGCGCGAAACCAATTGTCGCGGGCGACGTCCGTCTGACTTTCCGCGTGCTGCCCACCGTCGACTTCGACGATCAAGCGGCTCTCCCGGCAAACGAAATCGACCGTATAAACCCCAATCGGTTCTTGCCGAACGAACTTATGTCCACCCAGCCTTCGCCCACGAAGGCGGGACCAGAGCGCGTTTTCCGCGTCGGTCGAGTTTTCCCGCAATCGTCTCGCGCGCTCCGTCTTGACCTCATTACCAGGGCGCATGTGGATGGTCCCCCTCACCCGGATTGCATCTTCGATGCAATCCGACCTCTCCCCGCAAGCGGGGAGAGGTTAGCACCTCGCGCATCGTCATGAACACCGCCTTCCTCATCCAGCTCCTCGTCAACGGCCTCGTCGTCGGAACGCTCTATGGCGTGGTCGCGATGTCGTTCGTGCTGATCTACAAGGCGACCCAGGTCGTCAATTTCGCGCAAGGCGAGCTGCTGCTGATCGGCGCCTGGGTGTGCTGGGCATTGCTGACGAAATATCAGGTGCCGTTCTGGGTCGGCATGCCGCTGACGCTGGTCTTCATGTTCGCGTTCGGCATCGCGATCCAGGTCGTGATCCTCCGTCCGATGATCGGGGAGCCCATCATCTCCGTCATCATGGTCACGATCGGCCTGTCGACCGTGTTCCAGGCGGCGCTGAAATGGATGTTCGGCGTCAACCCCCAGCCGTTCCCGCCAGTGTTCGCCAGCACGTCCGTCGACCTGTTCGGACTTCAAATCCAGACGGTCTACGTCATGAGCCTCGTGGTATCGATCCTGATGATGCTCGGCATGGCTTGGTTCTTCAAGGCCTCCAAATATGGCCTCGCGATGCGGGCGACCGCCTTCAACCAGCAGGTCGCGCAATCGCTCGGCATCTCCGTCAAGAACGTGTTCGCGATGGCCTGGGCCATCTCGGCAACGGTCTCGGCCGTGGCCGGTGTTGTCGTCGCCGTGGTCAACGGCGTCTCCTCCGGCCTGTCGGCCTACGGCATCAAGGTTTTTCCGGCGGCGATCCTCGGCGGCCTCGACTCGGTCGGTGGCGCCGTGCTCGGCGGCATCATCATCGGCCTCCTCGAGAACATCGCGCAGTATGTCGACAGCCAGTATCTGCACTGGGGCAATCTGTACGAGATCGCGCCATTCTACGTGCTGATCATCATCCTGATGATCAAGCCCTACGGCCTGTTCGGCACCAAAGACATCGAGCGGATCTGAATCATGGTTGCGCGCTCCACGATACCCGCCGGCGACTTCCGCACCTCCTACGCGGCCGATACCACGATCTTCCCGACCAGAACCAGCCGCAATTTCGCGATCGCCGGCGTGATCCTCCTGTGCTTCGCGCCGCAGGTGTTCTCCGAATACTGGCTGTCGGTCTCGATCCAGATCGGCATCTTCGCCATCGCCGCGCTAGGCCTCAACATCCTGGTCGGCTTCACCGGCCAGATCTCGATCGGACAGGCCGGCTTCTTCCTGCTCGGCGCCTTCACCTCGGCCTATATCAACAACACCTACGCGATCCCGGTGTTCTTCGCGATCCCGCTCGCCGGGGTGATCACAGCACTCGTCGGGTTGATTTTCGGACTTCCGGCGGCGCGGCTGAAGGGTCTCTATCTCGTCATCGCCACCCTCGCCGCGCAATACATCCTGCTCGACTTCTTCTCTCGCGCCGAGTGGTTCTCCGGCGGCTCGGTGCCGGCCTCCGCCAATCCGTTCTCGATCTTCGGCTATACGCTGCGCGGCGACCGGCAATATTTCTACGTCGTGCTGGCCTATGTCGTGGTGTGCTACCTCCTGGTCACCAACCTGATGCGCACCCGCGACGGCCGCGCGCTGATCGCAATCCGCGACCACTATCTCTCGGCCGAGATCATGGGCATCAACCTGACGAAGTACCGGACGCTGTCGTTCGGCCTCGCCGCGTTCTTCGCCGGCATTGCCGGCGCGCTCTACGCGCACTACCAGCTGGTGATCTCGCAGGAAGGCTTTGGCATCGAGCGCTCGATCCTGTTTCTCGCCATGATCATCATCGGCGGCACCGGTTCGATCATGGGCACCCTGATGGGGACAGCATTCGTCGTTCTGCTGCCGGAATCGATGGAATGGCTGAGCCACCACCTCAAGGGCGGCGCGATCGACAAGGCGCTCGCGCTCAACAACAACATCACTTTTTTGCGCGAGATCGCGATCGGCCTGATCATCATCGCCTTCCTGATGTTCGAGCCCGACGGGCTGGCGCATCGCTGGCGCCAGATCAAGACATACTGGAAGCTCTATCCGTTCTCACATTGAACTCAACCAACAGGGACCGGCGACAATCCGGCCCGAACGCATCACAGGAGGAAGCACTATGACGATGAAATCATTGCTCGGCTCGGCGGCGCTGGCGCTGCTCGCAGGCGCCTTCGCCTCAACGGCGCAGGCGCAGCAGATCGCAATCGGACATCTGCAGGATCTCTCGGGCGGCACGTCCGACGTCGGCACGCCCTATGGCCAGGCCGTGATGGACACCTTCGCCTGGGTCAACAAGAACGGCGGCATCGGCGGCAAGCAGCTCGCGGTCGACAGCAACGACTACGGCTACCAGGTGCCGCGCGCGATCGCGCTGTACAAGAAGTGGTCGGCCCCGGACAACAAGGTCGCGGCGATCATGGGCTGGGGCACCGCGGACACCGAGGCGCTGACCGGCTTCCTCGCCAACGACAAGATCCCTGACATGTCCGGCTCCTACGCCGCCGCGCTGACCGACCCTGAAGGCACCAGCGGCAAGGCCAAGGCCGCGCCGTACAACTTCTTCTACGGCCCAAGCTACTCGGACGCACTGCGCGCCGAGCTGACCTGGGCGGCCGAGGACTGGAAGTCGAAGGGCAAGCCCGGCAAGCCGAAATTCGTGCACATGGGCGCCAACCATCCCTATCCCAACGCGCCGAAGGCCGCGGGCGAAGCGCTCGCCACCGAGCTCGGCTTCGAGGTGCTGCCGCCGCTGGTGTTCGCGCTGGCGCCCGGCGACTACAGCGCGCAGTGCCTGAGCCTGAAGAGCTCCGGCGCCAACTACGCCTATCTGGGCAACACCGCGGCCTCCAACATCTCGGTGATGAAGGCCTGCAAGAATGCCGGCGTCGACGTCCAATTCCTGTCCAACGTCTGGGGCATGGACGAGAACGCCGCCAAGACCGCGGGCGATGCCGCCGACGGCGTCGTCTTTCCGCTGCGCACCTCGGTGGCCTGGGGCGGCGATGCGCCGGGCATGAAGACGGTGCAGGAGATCTCCAAGATGTCCGACCCGACCGGCAAGGTCTATCGACCGGTGCACTATGTCGCCGCGGTCTGCTCGTCGCTCTACATGAAGGAGGCGATCGAGTGGGCTGCGAAGAATGGCGGCGCCACCGGCGAGAACGTCGCCAAGGGCTTCTACCAGAAGAAGGACTGGGTGCCCGCAGGGATGGAAGGCGTCTGCAGCCCCTCGACCTGGACCGACAAGGATCACCGCGGCACGATGAAGGTCGACCTCTATCGCGCCAAGGTGACCGGCCCGACCGATGGCGACCTCAACGATCTCATGGCCAAGGGCACGATCAAGCTCGAGAAGGTCAAGACCATCGAGCTGCCGCGCAAGGCGGAATGGGCGGGTTGGTAGGTTGCCAGGCGGCCGCTGAATCAACTCAGCAGCCGCTCCGCACGCCATCGTCATCCCCCGCGAAAGCGGGGGATCCGGTACGCCGCGGCTTCTCCACCGAGCATCGGCGGCTCTGGAATACTGGGCCCCCCGCCTACCGCGGGGGACGACAGTGAGGTGAACGGATATGGTTGAGACCCTCGATAAGCCCAATGCAAATGCGACCGCGAGCGCAGCCCCCCTGCTCTCCGTCCGCAACATCGAGGTCGTCTATGACGACGTCATCCTGGTGCTGCGCGGCCTCAGCCTCGACGTGCCCAAGGGCGCGATCGTTGCGCTGCTCGGCGCCAACGGCGCCGGCAAGTCGACGACGCTGAAGGCGATCTCCGGCCTGTTGAAGACCGAGGACGGCGAGGTCACGCGCGGCGAGATCATGTTCGACGGCACGCGCATCGACGGCATCGATCCGGAGAAGATCGTCCGCCGCGGCATCTTCCAGGTCATGGAGGGCCGCCGCATCGTCTCCGACATGACGTCGCTGGAGAACCTCAAGCTCGGGGCGTTCACGCGATCCGATCGCGAGGTCAACAGTGACATCGAGATGGTGTTCAACTATTTCCCGCGGCTGAAGGAACGCACCGGCCTTGCGGGTTATCTTTCCGGCGGCGAACAGCAGATGCTGGCGATCGGACGGGCGCTGATGGCGCGGCCGAAGATGATCCTGATGGATGAGCCGTCGATGGGCCTGTCGCCGCTACTGGTGAAGGAAGTGTTCGCGATCATCAAGGAGATCAACAGGGATCTCGGCGTCACCATCCTGCTGGTCGAGCAGAATGCGCGCGCGGCGCTGTCGGTGGCCAGCCACGGCTACATCATGGAACAGGGAAAGGTGGTGCTCGACGGCACCGCCGACAGCTTGCGCGACAACGAGGACGTCAAGGAATTCTACCTCGGCGGCGCCGGCGACCAGCGCAAGAGCTTCAAGAACCTGAAGAGCTTCAAGCGGCGGAAGCGGTGGCTGTAGCCGAACTCTCTCCTCGTCATGGCCGGGCTTGACCCGGCCATCCACGCACGAGCCGCAACGATGAACGACGTGGATGCCCAGGACAAGCCCGGGCATGACGACCGCAAGATTCAAGGACTGGGTACGATGACCCACTACGACGCCCTCGAAACCCGTGATCCCGCAGCCCGCGAGCAGGATCTGTTCGGCCGCCTGCCCGACGTGCTGCACGCGGCGATGAAGGCGCCGGCCTATGCCGCGCTGCTGCAGGACATCGATCCCCAGGACATCACGACGCGCGCTGCGCTCGCGCAACTGCCGGTGCTGCGCAAATCCGAGCTGCCTGCCCTGCACAAGGCGGCCCCGCCATTCGGCGGCTTCGTCGCGCAGGCGCCCGGCGCGTTCTCGCGTCTGTTCACGTCGCCCGGGCCGATCTTCGAACCGGAGGCGGCGCACAGCGATCCCTGGCGCGGCGCCCGCGCCCTGTTCGCCTCGGGCTTCCGCAGCGGCGATATCGTACTCAATACCTTCAGCTATCACCTCACGCCCGGCGGCTTCATCTTCGACGCCTCGGCGCGCGCGCTCGGCTGCGCGGTGATCCCGGCTGGCCCCGGCAACACCGAGGCGCAGTTCGAGTTGATCGAGGCCTATCGCCCGATCGGCTACAGCGGCACGCCCGACTTCCTGAAGATCCTGCTCGACAGCGCCGCCAGCGCCGGCCGCGACGTGTCCTCGCTCAAGCGCGCGCTGGTGTCGGGCGCGGCGTTCCCGCCGTCACTGCAGGCCGAGATGAAGGCGCGCGGCATCGATGCCTATCAGGCGTTCGGCACCGCCGATCTCGGCATCGTCGCCTATGAGACCGCAGCGCGCGACGGCATGGTCGTCAACGAGGACCTGATCTTGGAGATCGTCCGCCCCGGCACCGGCGATCCGGTGGCGCCAGGCGATGTCGGCGAGATCGTCGTCACCTCGCTCGATCCCCACCATCCCTGGATTCGCCTTGCCCTCGGCGACCTCACCGCCGCCCTGCCCGGCACCAGCGCCTGCGGCCGCACCAACATGCGCATCAAGGGCTGGATGGGCCGCGCCGACCAGACGACCAAGATCAAGGGCATGTTCGTGCGCCCCGAGCAGGTCGCCGAGATCGGCAAGCGCCACCCGGAGCTCGGCCGCCTCCGCCTGGTCGTCACCCGCGCCGGCGAGACCGATGCGATGACGCTGAAGGCGGAATGCGCCTCGCCATCAGATGGCCTGCAGGACGCGCTCGCCGCCAGCCTGCGCAACATCACCAAGCTCGGCGGCAGCATCGAGCTGATCGCACCAGGCACGCTGCCCAACGACGGCAAGGTGATCGCCGACGAGCGGTGAATTCCTCGTGTTGTTCCCGTAGCAGGAAGCCCTGCGCCAGCGGCATGAGCGGGGCGGCCCGCACCACCCGCACGCAATTGTCGCCTCCCGCGCGCTCTCCTATACAGCCATGTCACGTTCTCTCGGAGTTCGTCCGCATGGCCTTTCCGCGCGCGTCCAAAGCCCTGTCCCGCTTCACTGTCCTCGATTTGACGCGGGTGCGCGCCGGCCCGACCTGCGCACGGCAGTTCGCCGATTGGGGCGCCAACGTCATCAAGATCGACGCCATGATGGAGGATGGTGGCGAGGCCCTGGGCGGCCCGCGCCGCGGTTCCGACTTCCAGAACCTGCATCGCAACAAGCGCGCGATGACGCTCAACTTGAAAGACCCAAAGGGCGTCGAGGTGTTCATGCGGCTGGCCAAGCGGGCCGATGTCGTCATCGAGAACTATCGCCCTGATGTGAAGACCAAGCTCGGCATCGACTACGAGGCCGTGCGCAACGTCAATCCGCGCATCGTCTATGGCAGCATCTCCGGTTTCGGCCAGGACGGCCCCTATGCGAAGCGGCCGGGCTTCGATCAGATCGCGCAGGGCATGGGCGGGCTGATGTCGATCACCGGCGCGCCCGGCGAGGGCCCGATGCGCGCGGGCATCCCGATCGCCGATCTCTCCGCAGGCCTGTCCTGCGCGATGGGCATCCTCACCGCGCTGCTCGAGCGCGAGGTCTCCGGTGAGGGCCAGTGGGTGCAGACGTCGTTGTTGCAGGCGCAGATCTTCATGCTCGACTTCCAGGCCGCACGCTGGCTGATGGAGAAGGAGGTCGCCCCTCAAGCCGGCAACAACCATCCGACCAGCATTCCGACCGGCGTGTTCAAGACTTCCGACGGCTACATCAACATCGCCGCCACGGGGGGGCGGATCTGGGAGCGGCTGTGCCAGACGCTCGGCGCGCCCGAATGGATCGACAATCCGGACTACGCGACCGCGCCGGCGCGCTCCAAGAACCGCGATGCGCTCAACGCCGAGATCAATGCGCGCACGCTGGCGAAGACGAGCGAGCAATGGGTCGCCGAGCTCAATGCCGCCGGCGTGCCCTGCGGGCCGATCTACGCGATCGATCAGATGTTCGAGGACCCGCAGGTGAAGCATCTCGGCATGGCGCAGCAGGTCGCCAGCGACGACGGCCGCGACATCACGCTGGTGGCGCAGCCCTTCACCTTGTCGCGCACGCCGAGCCGGATGGCGGCACGGCCGCCGGAGTTCGGCGAGCAGACCGAGGAGATCCTCTCCGAGTTCGGCTTCACCGATGGCGAGATCGCCGATCTCCGGCTGCACCGCGTCGTGTGAGCAGGTGCAATATGACCAAGCTGCGGCATCCCGCCGCTGTGGCCCAGATGTCACCACGTTGGAACTTCGACCTGGGCGGGATTGAGGCCAGAGGGAGACCGCGTTAATCTCTTCGCATCAGTTGATCGCGGACCCCTTCGGCCCGCGCGTGTGAGGAGTAGCCTTCCATGAGCGCGACGGAATTGAACGAGTTTCTGACGGCGATGGACATGGTGCGCGACGTCAACGCGGCCGCTCTGAATCACGTCGGCGTTCTGCCGTTCGACGAAACGATGCTCGACAACGAGTCCGACTGGTACCACATGCCGGTTGCGGAGAAGGCCCACTGAGGCTGACTCGCCTCGGGTCCGCGCGCCCGCTGACCTGCATCATCTTTGCTCGAAGCCTTCGTTCCGAAAGCCGGACGGAGGCTTTTTCTTTTCGAGGGCGACGGGATGAGCTGCGAACTCTGATCCACCGAACGCAAAAAAAAGCCCGACGCACGCGCCGGGCAAGGTGATCGTCTCGGGAGGAAACATCAGGGCGCGATGACCAGAGATCAGGCACCGCGCGTGAGCAGAACGATATCTGCCCATGAATGGAGCCTATCACCGCTCTGCCTAAAATGCTGTCATCGCAAAGACACAACCTCTGGAGAAGCACCGGACGGCTTCGAACATCGGTACGATTGTTTTGGTGTTCCCAGCCAAGTCCTATCCACCACAATCCGCGAACCAATTACGGCATGGTCCCAATCAGAAACTCGCAACTGATGCCGATGGTCGTGGGAGCCTCAGCGTGTGGCCTGTTCACCCGCCGCGTTTGGTCTGCTCGGTCCGCGAGGCTGACGCGCAGGGAGAATCTGGGCAATTCAGGTGCTCGTCGCGGTCTATCCGCAGCGTTTGAGGCAGGATCGCTGATGCCACAGCCCATGCTGCACAAGCCCGCCGCATGCGCGCCATTCGGTTGCGGAACGACCACGCACAACCGGACGCGGAGGCTGGTTCGTATCGAATGTTGCACGACGGTCACAGGCAGCGACGAACTTAGGCCGTCTCGAAATCCACCCAAAAAATCACAGTACCCGCCGAGGCGATCTTGGCTGCGATATGCCGTCTGGCACGATTGGAGGCGCCTGACGGCGCCTGCACGACATGGATTCAATCGCGAAGATGCAAAGGCTGACGTGCTGATCGCAAACCGATCCGGTTCCCATACGGTCTCGCGCTCGAGGCGGTTGTGCTGGTTGTCAGCGGCCGCGCTGGTCACCCCGGTGCTTGCGGCGGCGCCAGCCGTTGCGCAGGCCACCAGAGGCGGCGCCGGCGGCAGCAGCCAGGACACCTTCGCCAATGGCGGTGCCAGCTCGGCCACGGCCGTTGGAAATGTCGGCGCCAATGCACCTATTCCTACCCGAGGCGGCGGCGGTGGCGGCGCCGGCACACTCGGCGGGGCCGGCGGCAGCGATTCGACCGGTGCCGCACCGGGTGGCAGCGGCGGGATCGGTCCGGGCGCCAACGGACTAAGCGGTCAAAGCGGCTTCTCGATTCACAGCGGAGGCGGAGGTGGCGGTGGCGCACATGGCGCCGTCGTAACCACGGACACGAGCAACTCCGCAGCGCTGTCCGGCGGCAATGGTGGACGTGGCGGCGCCACCACCGGGGATTTCGGCGGTGGCGGCGGCGGCGCCGGCGGATACGGGGTGGTCGTCGATGGCGACGGGCTCACCTACAGCAATGGCAGCAGCATCACGGGAGGCAAGGGCGGCAATGGCGGCGCGGCTGCCTCGCTAAATGTCGTCGTGAATGGCTGGGGCGGCAACGGCGGCCAGGGCGGTTACGGTATCTTTCTGACGGGAAGCAGCGTCGTGCTGAACAACGCCGGCACCATCAAAGGCGGTGGCGGCGGAAATGGTGGTGACGCGCCATCCAGCACCCAACCGAATGCGAGTGGCGACGGTGGTAGTGGTGCCGCCGGCGTCGCCTTCGCCGCGGGCGGCACGCTGATCAACTCCGGCACCATCACCGGCGGCGACGCAGGCGTGGCCGGCGCGACGGATACCAGTCACTCCGGCACGGCTGGAACGGCCGGTGCGGGCGTCATCGGCGCCAATCTCGCGATCATCAACAGCGGCACGATCTCGCGCGGTAACGGCTTCGGATTGTTCGCAGCCCCCGCCGCCATCAGCTTCACCGGCGGCAGCAACGTGCTGGAGATCTGGGCGAGCTCGATCATCAATGGCAACGTCGTCGGCACCGGCACCGATACGTTCCGGCTCGGTGGCGCCGCGAACGGCAGCTTCGACGTTTCCACGATCGGCGCGACCGCACAATTCCAGGGCTTCTCGAGTTTCGTGAAGACGGGCACCGCGACCTGGACGCTGGCCGGCACGACGACCGCGGTTACGCCGTGGAGCATCAACCAGGGCGCGCTCGCGGTGTCATCAGATGCCAATCTCGGCGATGCTTCCGGCAGCATGTCGTTCGGTGGCGGCACGCTGCAATATCTCGCCGGCTTCAGCTCCAGCCGGACCGTGACCCTCAATGCCGGCGGCGGCACGTTCGATACCAACGGCAACAACGCGACACTCAGCGGGACGATTTCGGGCACGGGGGGGCTCACCAAGGTCGGCGTAGGCATCCTGACCTTGTCAGGCACCAGCAGCTACACCGGGGCGACGACCATCGACGGCGGCGTGCTCGACGTCGAAGGTGCGATCACGAACACCTCTGGGGTGACCGTGAATGCCGGCGGCACCCTGACGGGTGCGGGTCTCGTCGATCCGCCGATGACGGTCGGCATCAATGCCGGCGGCACGCTGGCGCCGGGCAATGGCACCGCCGGCTCGTCGATGACCATCGTCGGCAATCTCGCCTTCCAGTCCGGTGCGTACTATCTGGTGCAGCTCGATCCGACCACGGCCTCATTCGCGAGCGTCACCGGAACGGCCACCCTCGGCGGCGCCACCGTCAACGCCGTGTTCGGCACCGGCGGCGGCTATATCGACAAGCGCTACACCATCCTGACCACGAGCGGCGGCATCTCGGGCGGCTTCGGATCGGTGGTGAAGACCAACCTGCCCTCCGGCTTCAAGACCAGCCTGAGCTACGACGCCAACAACGTCTATCTCGATCTGATCCTCGCCTTCGCCGTGCCCGGCGGACTCAACGGCAATCAGAAGACGGTCGGCGATACGCTGTCGGCGTTCTTCGATCGCACCGGCGATATTCCCGTCGTGTTCGGCAAGTTGAACCAGGCGGGCCTTACGCAGGCGTCCGGCGAGAGCGCCACCGGCGTGCAACAGACCACGTTCAACGCCATGAGCCAGTTCGCCAGCCTGCTGACCGATCCCTTCGCACAACGTCAAGCCAGCGGCGGGGGCGCGATCAGCTATGCTGACACATCCCGCAAGCGCACCGATGCTTTCGCGATGCTGACTGACGACAGGCCGGCCGACTTTGCGCAGCGCTGGAATGTCTGGGCGGCAGGCTTCGGCGGCTCGCAAACGACCAGCGGCAATGCAGTCGTCGGCTCCAACGATACCACCAGCCGCATCGCCGGCACCGCCGTCGGCGCCGACTACCGGATCGCACCGCGCACGATTGCGGGCTTCGCGCTCGGCGGCGGCGGCACCAGCTTCAGCGTCAACGGCCTCGGCTCCGGCCGCTCCGACCTGTTCCAGGCCGGCGCCTATCTGCATCATCATATCGGCCCGAGCTATCTGAGAGCGGCCCTGGCCTATGGCTGGCAGGACGTCACCGCGGATCGCACCGTCACCATCTCCGGTGTCGACCGGCTGCGCGCGACCTATCAAGCCAATGCCTGGATCGGCCGCATCGAGGGCGGCACGCGCTTCGTCGCTCCCATAGGCGGCATCGGCCTGACGCCTTACGCGGCTGCGCAGGTGACGAGCCTGCGCCTACCGGCCTATGTGGAGCAGGCCATCTCCGGCACGTCGACCTTCGCACTGAGCTACACCGGCAAGACCGTCACCGACACACGCACCGAGTTCGGCCTACGCACCGACAAGTCCTACGCGCTGGCAGACGGCGCCCTCACCTTGCGCGGCCGCCTCGCCTGGGCGCACGACCTCAATCCCGATCGTTCGGTCGCGGCGACGTTCCAGACGCTGCAGGGCGCAAGCTTCGTCGTCAACGGCGCCGCGCAGGCGCGCGACTCCGCGCTGACGACGACCTCGGTCGAGATGAGCTGGCAGAACGGCTGGAGCGCCATGGCGACGTTCGAAGGCGAGTTCTCGAGCGTCACCCGTTCCTATGCCGGCAAGGGCAGCGTGCGCTACTCGTGGTAGGAGCGGCGTAGCCGATCGAGCGCAGGCGTCCAGCTGGCAGGGGTGATCAGCGACAACCGTACTAAGCCTCGGCCTTCGCGGCCGGCGCTCCCGACTTGCTGAAGGTCGCGATCACACGATCGATCAGCGGCCAGAACAGCAGCACGATCGCCAGCGTCGTGATGGTGCCCACCAGCCCGTTCGCCCAGAACACCTTCATGTTGCCGCCGGAGATGATCATCGACTGCCGGAACGCGTCCTCGGCACGGCTGCCGAGCACCAGCGCCAAGGTGAACGGCGCCAGCGGGATCTTGATCTTCTTGAAGACATAACCGACGACGCCGAAGCCGAGCATCAGCCAGACGTCGAACATCGCGTTCTGGATCGCGTAGGCGCCGATGGCGCAGGACACCACGATCATCGGCGCCACGGCCGCGAACGGCACGCGCAGGATCGAGGCGAAGATCGGCACGGTGGAAAGCACGAGCACGAGGCCGACGACATTGCCGAGATACATCGACGCGATCAGGCCCCAGACGAAGTCCTTGTGCTCCACGAACAGCAGCGGGCCGGGATTGAGGCCCCACACCATCAGGCCGCCTAGCAGGATCGCCGCGGTGCCCGAGCCGGGGATGCCGAGCGCCAGCATCGGCAGCAGCGCCGCGGTGCCCGAGGCATGCGCGGCCGTCTCAGGCGCGAACACGCCCTCGATGCGTCCCTTGCCAAAACTGTCCGGATTCTTGGAGAATCGCTTGGCGAGGTTGTAGCCCATGAAGGAGGCCGCGATCGCGCCGCCCGGCGTGATGCCGAGCCAGCAGCCGATCACCGAGGAACGCAGCAGGGTCATCCAGTATTTCGGCAGGTCCTTCCAGACGGCGAGCACCGTGCGCAAGGAGATCGCGGCGGCGTGACCGCGCAGCGCCAGGCGTTCCTCCATCGTCAGCAGGATCTCGCTGATGCCGAACAGGCCGATGACCGCGACCAGGAAGTTGATGCCGCGCAACAGATCGGTCGAGCCGAAGGTCATCCGCAACTGACCGGACACGGTGTCCATGCCGACGCCGGCAAGCAGCAGACCGAGCGCCATCGCAATGACCGTCTTGTGCTTGTCCTCGCGTCCCAAGCCCACGAATGAGCAGAAGGTCAGGAGATACACGGCGAAGAATTCAGGCGGACCGAACTTCAACGCAAACGACGAGATCCAGGGCGCCAGGAAGGTGATCAGCATCACCGCGACCAGCGAGCCGATGAACGACGAGGTGAAGGCGGCCGTCAGCGCCTCCGCCGCCTTGCCCTGCTGCGCCATCGGATAGCCGTCGAAAGTGGTCGCCACCGACCACGCCTCGCCGGGAATGTTGAACAGGATCGAGGTGATGGCGCCGCCGAACAGCGCGCCCCAGTAGATGCAGGACAGCATCACGATGGCCGAGGTCGGGTCCATCGAGAAGGTCAGCGGCAGCAGGATGGCGACGCCGTTGGGCCCCCCCAGCCCTGGCAGCACGCCGACGAAGACGCCGAGCACGAGCCCAACCATCATCAGCAGCAGCGTCTTCCAGGTCAGGAGGACCGCGAACCCGTGCAGCAGCAGACCCAAGGCTTCCATGATTTCATTCCAACTGTTTCCTCGTCATTGCGAGCACAGCGAAGCAATCCAGAGTCGAGTGCGCAGCCCTGGATTGCGTCGTCGCGTTGCTCCTCGCAATGACGGCGGAGAGACCGGTGTCAGTACCCGAACGCCGCTTCGAGCGGGCCCTTCGGCATGATCACGTCGAACACGACATCGAACGTCACGAACATCACGGCGCTGAACAGGAACGCCGTGAGCAGCGATTTCCAGATCGCGATCTTGCCGACGAGACGCATGAACCCGGCGATGAGCAGGAAGCTCGCGACATAGATGCCGAGAAACTGCATGGCGATGCAGAACAGCAGCGTCGGCACGAACACCGCCATCACACGGCGCAGCTGCGCGCGCGTCACGAAAGTCTCGACCGCTTCTTTGCTGGACAGAAACGCCGCGCCGATCCCGTAAAGGCTGGCGCCGCCGAGGATCACCGACAGATAGAACGGAAAGTAGCCGGGCTCCGGACCGGTCGAGTCCCAGGACGCGCCGGTCCGCCAATTGTCCCAGGCGAGTACGGCCGCGAGCGCGAGCAGCAGCAGCGAGACCGCGACGTCGACGGTCCGGGTGGAGGTGACGGCCGGAGAATTCTCCTCCGGCGCGGTCGGATCGTCGACGGCAATCTCGAGCTCAGCGTTGGACATCGATCCTCCTCATCCCCTCGCCCCGCCCAGCCTCACTTGGCGACGAAGCCGGCTTCCGTCATCAGCTGCTTGTTGAGCGAGCCGTCCTCTTCGAGGAACTGCAGCATGTCCTTGCCGGTGAGGAAGATCGGCTTCAGCGCCTGCTTCTCCATGTAGTCCTTGTACTCCGGTGTCTGCACCAGCTTGCTGAACAGGTCGACGTAGAACTCCTGCTGTTCCTGCGTCACCTTGCCCGGCAGGAACATCGCGCGCAGCATCAGGTATTGCACGTCCAGCCCCTCCTCCTTGCAGGTCGGAATGTCGTTCCAGGACTGCGTCTCCGTGACCTTGGTCGTGTAGGAGATGCGCTCCTTGTCGAACACGCAGAGCGGACGCACCTGGCCGGCGCGCCAGACTTCGAGATTCTCGGACGGATTGTTGACGTTCGCTTCGGTGTGCCCGCCGACCAGTTGGGTCGCAGCCTCGCCGCCCGACTTGTAGGGCAGATAGGAGAACTTGGCTCCGGTCTTCTTCTCCATGAAGACCGTGAGCACGTGATCTTCGCGCTTGGAGCCGGTGCCGCCCAACTTGAACGGCGAGCTCGACGCCTTGGCAGCCTCGATGAACTCCTTCACCGTCTTGGGGCCGTTGACGTTGTCCCACAGCACGAACTGATCGAGTGCGATCACCGCGACCGGCGACAGCTCGTGCCAGTCGAACGGCAGCTTGGCCGACAGCGGCAGCATGTAGATCAGCGAATAGGCGATCAGGATCTTGTTCGGATCGCCGTCGCTGGACTTCATGTACATCAGGGCTTCGGCGCCCGACGCGCCGCCCTTCAGCGACACGACAACCGGCTGCTTCAGAAGATTGTTCTTCTGAATGGCAGCCTGCATCATCCGCGCCATCTGGTCTGATGCACCGCCAGCGCCTGCGGCGACGACAATCTCGACCGGCTTGGTCGGCTCCCAGCCGGCAAAGGCGGGCGCAGTTGCAAAAAAGGCCGCCGTTGCGGCCGCGATCTTGATGAGTTTGCGCACGTGTTTTCTTCCCCGTTCGAAGCGCCAGCTTGCATCCTACCAGGATACTGCTGGCTTATTGTGGTCAGTTCAAGAACACAAGCATGATGCGGCCTCATGTTCCTCGGCATAAGGTCGCAAGCACGGCATTGGACTACTTGCCTTTCCAGTTCGGCGTCCGCTTGTTGAGGAACGCCTCCATGCCCTCGCGGAAATCCTCACTCATATAGGCGCGCAGGATCAAATCCTCGCCCTCGTCCCGCGACAGGGTCCGGCGAATGCGGCGCACCGCCTCCTTGGTCACCTCGAGGGTGATCGGCGCGTGCGAGGCGATGAGCCTCGCGGTCTCCAGCGCGCGTGTCTGCAGCGTCTCGACGTCAGGCACGATCTCGTTGAGCAGACCGAGCGCGAGCGCCTCCGGCGCCTCGACCAACCGTGCCTTGAAGATCAGATCCTTGGTGCGCGCCGGTCCGATCAAGGAGACCACGCGCGAGATGTTCGACATCGACAGGCAGTTGCCGAGCGTGCGCGCGATCGGAAAACCGATACGTGCCGTCTCGGTGCCGATGCGGATGTCGCAGCAGGCGGCGATGCCGGCGCCGCCGCCGGTGCAGGCGCCCGCGATCGCCGCGATCACCGGCACACGGCACAGCTCCAGCGTGCCGAGCACGCGGTCGATCCGCGCCTCGTAGTCGAGCGCATCCTGCGCGGTCTTGAAGGCGCGGAATTGCGAGATATCGGTGCCGGAGGCAAACGCCTTGTCGCCGGCCCCGGTCAGGATCAGCGCCTTGATCGACCGGTCGGCATTGATGGCCTCGCAGATCGAGGCCATCCGGTCGTACATCGCGAAGGTCATCGCGTTGCGCGCCTGCGGCCGGTTGAAGGTGATCTTGGCGATGCCGTCGTCGACGGCATAGATCAGATCGTCGGAGCCGGTCACAGGCGCGGTCATCAGGCCACCTTCGGGATTGGCGCCGCCTCGCGCGCCTTCAGGACGTCCATTGCCGCGAGCACGCCACCGGCACGATGCGGCACATTGGCGAGCGCAAGGCCCATCTCGACGCCGGCGAGCGTCCCCATCAGCATCAGGTCGTTGAAATGACCGATGTGGCCGATGCGGAACACCTTGCCCTTGATCTTGTTGAGGCCGGTGCCGAGCGACATGTCGAAGTTTTCCAGCACGGTCTTTCGGAACTGATCGGCGTCATGGCCTTCGGGCATGACCACGCCGGTCAGCGCCGGCGAATGCGCCTGCGGATCGGCGCATTGCGTGTCGAGGCCCCACGCCTTCACGGCGGCGCGCGTCGCAAGGCTGTGGCGGCGGTGGCGGGCGAACACGTTCTCGTGCCCCTCCTCCTCCAGCATCTTCAGCGCCTCGTTGAGGCCCATCAGCAGATTGCAGGCCGGCGTGTACGGGAAGGTGCCGAGCTTGTTGAAGGTGATGATCTCCTGCCAGTCCCAGTAGGAGCGCATGCCGGGATTGGCCTTGGCGGCGGCGAGCGCCTTCTCCGAGACGGCGTTGAAGCCGAGGCCCGGCGGCAGCATCAGGCCCTTCTGCGAGCCCGCGACGGAGACGTCGATGCCCCAGGCGTCGTGCTCATACTCCATCGAGCCGAGGCCGGAGATGGTGTCGACCATCAGGAGTGCCGGGTGGCCGGACCGGTCGAGCGCCTTGCGCACCTCGAGCGGCGGCGTCAGGCAGCCGGTCGAGGTCTCGTTGTGCACGACGCAGACGGCCTTGATCTTGTGCGCCTTGTCGTCGACCAGACGCTGCTCGATCGCCGCGACGTCGGCGCCATGACGCCAGTCGCCGGGGATGAAGTCGACGTCGAGCTTGAACTTGTCGGCGATGCCCCGCCACAGCACAGCGAACTGGCCGGTCTCAACCATCAGCACCCTGTCGCCGGGCGCGAGCGCGTTGACGATCGCGGCTTCCCACGCGCCGGTGCCCGACGACGGATAGATGATCACCGGCTGCTTGGTGCGGAAGATGCGCTGGCTGGCCGCCAGCACGGCGAAGCCGAGCTCCGCGAACTCCGGACCGCGATGGTCCAAGGTCGGCATGTCCATCGCGCGCAGCACGCGGTCGGGCACGTTGGTCGGTCCCGGAATCTGAAGAAAATGCCGTCCCGTGTGCACAGTCATTGGCGTCCATCCCCGGTCATTTGGTTGGTGCGCGGACGTGGCATCCCACGCGCTGGCCGCGCTTTTCTCCCGCCAGACCGCTGGCGTCAATAAAGAAGACGCAAGCACCGATCGCTCCGGGCTGACATCCCTCAGATGCACACAAATCCCCTTCTTCTGTGCAGTGCGGCATAGCGGGACGCCCCAGCTTGCTGCACGCGGTTTGGCCTCATTTCACCGCCGCAAGCTGGCGCGGCGCATTGCCCTGCGATGGCTCATCCAGCAGCACCATCGCGGCATCGACACCGCCCGCGCGATGCGGCACGCCGACCGCACGCAGCCCCATCTCGACTCCACTCAGCGCCGCCATCAGGGTCAGCGCATTGCACTCGCCGAGATGGCCGATGCGAAACACCTTGCCCGCGACCTTGGACAGGCCCGAGCCGAGCGACATGTTGTAATTGTCGAGCACGACCTGGCGGAACTGATCGGCGTCATGGCCCGGCGGCATCAGCACGGCGGTCAGCACCGGGGAAAAATCCTTCGGCTCCTGGCACAGCACCTCGAGACCCCAATGCTCGACCGCGGCGCGGGTCGCGGCCGCAAGCCGCTGGTGGCGCGCGAACACCTGGTCGAGCCCCTCCTCGAGCAGCATGGCAATCGCTTCGCGCAGGCCATAGAGCAGGTTCGTCGCCGGGGTATAGGGGAAGAAGCCGTTCGCGTTCAGCTTCAGCATGTCCTCCCAATCCCAGAACGAGCGCGGCATCTTGTTGGCCTTGGCAACAAGGCGCGCCTTGTCCGAGACGGCGTTGAAGCCGAGCCCCGGCGGCAGCATGAAGCCCTTCTGCGAGCAGGACACGGCGACATCGACCTTCCACTCGTCGAAGCGGAAGTCGGCCGAGGCGAGACCGGAGATGGTGTCAACCATCAGCAGCGCCGGATGCTTGGCGCGGTCCATCGCGGCGCGCACCTCACCGATCCGGCTGGTCGCGCCGGTCGAGGTTTCGTTGTGCACGACCATCACCGCCTTGAGCCGATGACCGGCGTCGGCGACCAACGTCTCCTCGATGACGGCAGGGTCGACGCCACGGCGCCAGTCGCCGGGAATGAAGTCGACCTCGATTCCCCACCGCGCCGCCATCTGCCGCCACAGCGTGGCGAAGTGGCCGGTCTCGACCATCAGCACCTTGTCGCCCGGCGACAACGTGTTGACGATGGCAGCCTCCCAGGCGCCGGTGCCCGAAGACGGATAGATGATCACCGGGCTCGTGGTCTTGAAGATCGCCTGCGAGCCGCCGAGCACGGCCTTGCCGAGTTCGGCGAACTCGGCGCTGCGGTGATCGATCACCGGCATATCCATCGCCCGCAGCACCCGCTCGGGCACCGGACTCGGGCCCGGAATATGCAAGAAATGACGGCCTTGGGGACGGGTCACGACAGAGCTCCGGGCGACGACGGCATTCTGGCACCCATGATTGCATTCAATCCTTCAGCATGCAAGAGCTCAATCGCATGCACGCACGAGGTCGACCACATCTGTAACTACCGCTACAATGCGTAAGATGAATTCCACGATTCCCGATATCGAGACGCCACCCTTGGCAGGGCCAAGCGGTCGATCCGTGCCTGCGCGGGACGAGACCTCGCTGCATGACGAGATCCTGGCGCGGCTGCGCGACTACATCGTCGAGGGCCATGTCGCCGACGGCGGACGCCTGTCCGAGCGGCAGCTTTGCGAAATGCTGGGGGTGTCCCGCACCCCCTTGCGCGAAGCGCTCAAGGTGCTCGCAGCCGAGGGGCTGGTCGAGCTGCTGCCCAATCGCGGCGCCCGGGTGCGCCCCCTCAGCGCCGCCGACATCCACGAATTGTTCGACCTGATGGGAGGCCTGGAAGGCCTCGCCGGACGCCTCGCCTGCGAGAAGATTTCAGATGAAGCGATCGCGGAAATCGAGCAATTTCATCATGATATGTACGGATTCTACATGCGGCAGGACATGCAGGGCTATTTCCGCATGAACCAGTTGATCCACCGGGCGATCGTCGACGCCGCCGCCAACGCCACCCTTCATGCGACCTATGAGAGCCTGGCGGGCCGCATCCGCCGGGTTCGCTTCTCGGCCAATTTCGCCCGCAAGCGCGAACGCTGGAGCGAGGCCATGCGCGAGCATGAGCTGATCCTCGATGCCCTGCGCCGGCGCGCCGGAAGCGAGCTGTCCGACATCCTGTTCCAGCATCTGCGCAACAAGGGCGCGGCTGCGATCGCGTACTTCGCCGAGAGCCAGCCGCCGCTGGCGGGAGCCAAGCCAGACAAGGTCGAATAACGCCGGGGATTGCGCAAATTTGCATGCAATCAGATTGACGCATTTGCGGAAATGAATGACACCGGGCGGAACAGCGCCCGCCGGACGACAGCCGGGCCCCACCAGGGATCACCATGCCGAACGCCAAAGCCGGTCCGTCCAGGCTCGAACAGAAGCTCCGCGCCGAGATGACAGGCGACGTCTTCTTCGACCGCTTCAACCGCGGCCGCTACGCCACCGACGCCTCGTTCTACCAAGTCATTCCGGCGGGCGTGGTCGTGCCGCGCACGATGGACGAGGCGCTGCGTGCGCTCGCCATCGCCCGCGACGACGGCCGCATCGTCACGCCCCGCGGCGGCGGCACCTCGCAATGCGGCCAGACGGTCAACGAGGGGATCGTCGTCGACTTCTCCAAGCACCTGAACCGCATCGTCTCGCTCGATGTCGAGGGGCGGACCTGCGTGGTCGAGCCGGGCATCGTGCTCGACGACCTCAACCGCCAGCTCAAGAAGCACGGCCTTTGGTTTCCGGTCGACGTCTCCACGGCGTCCCGCGCCACGATCGGCGGCATGGCCGGCAACAATTCCTGCGGCGGCCGCTCGCTGCGCTACGGCACGATGCGCGACAACACCATCGCCATCGACGCCGCGCTGGCCGACGGCACGCTGGCGCATTTCGGCGAGGTGGCGCGAGACCTTCGTGACGTCAGCGCGCCGGACAGCGCGCGCAGGTTGTTTCGCGACATGCTGGCGCTGGGCGAGCGCGAGGCCGCGGAGATCGCCGACAGGTTTCCCAAGGTGCAGCGCCGCGTCGGCGGCTACAATCTCGACGCACTGACGCCGCGCAACGCCGCCAACAACCTGGCGCATCTGCTGGTCGGCTCCGAGGGCACGCTGGCCTTCTCCACCCGGATCGAGCTCAAGCTGTGGCCGCTGATCCGCACCAAGGTGCTCGGCGTCTGTCATTTCGGCAGCTTCTATCAGGCGATGGATGCGGCCCAGCATCTGGTCAAGCTGAAGCCGATCGCGGTCGAGCTGGTCGACCGCACCATGATCGGGCTGGGCCGCGACATCGCGATGTTCCAGCCGGTGATCGCGGCGGCGGTGCGCGGCGATCCCGACGCGATCCTGGTGGTCGAGTTCGCGGAGGAGACGAAGGACGAGAACCTCGCCAAGCTGAAGCAGCTCTCCGAGCTGATGGGTGATCTCGGCTTCTCCTGGAGCAACGAGATCTGCAAATGGGGCGGCGTCGTCGAGATATCAGACCCTGCGCTTCAGACCGCCGTCGCCGACTTCCGCGCCGCCGGCCTCAACGTGATGATGTCGATGAAGGAGGCCGGCAAGCCGGTGTCGTTCGTCGAGGACTGCGCCGTGCCGCTGCCCCACCTCGCCGACTACACCGCGCGGCTCAACGAGGTGTTCGCCAGGCACGGCACGCGCGGCACGATGTACGCGCACGCCTCCGAGGGCTGCCTGCATGTGCGCCCGGTGCTGAACCTGAAGCTGGAGAAGGACGTCAAGGCGATGCGCGCCATCGCCGAGGAAGCTTTCGCCATGGTGCGCGAGTACAAGGGTTCGCATTCCGGCGAGCATGGCGATGGCATCGTGCGCTCGGAATTCCACGAGCAGATGTTCGGCAGCCGCATCGTCGCCGACTTCAAGGAGGTCAAGCAGCGCTTCGATCCGGCGAACGTGCTCAATCCTGGCCGCATCGTCGATCCACCCAGGATGGACGACCGCTCGCTGTTCCGCTATCCGCCGGACTACCGCATCGTCGACGACATCAAGCCGGTGCTCGACTGGTCGGCCTATCCGGGTGCCGCCGGCGGCTTCCAGGGCGCGGTCGAGATGTGCAACAACAACGGCGCCTGCCGCAAGCTCGACGGCGGCGTGATGTGCCCGTCCTATCGCGCCACCCGCGACGAGAAGGATGTCACGCGCGGCCGTGCCAATACCTTGCGGCTCGCGATCTCCGGCCAGCTCGGTCCCGGCGCGCTGTCGTCCGACGAGATGATGGAGACCTTGAAGCTCTGCGTCTCCTGCAAGGCCTGCCGCCGCGAGTGCCCGACCGGCGTTGACATGGCCAAGATGAAGATCGAGGTGCTGGCGGCCCGGGCGACGACGCATGGCCTCACGCTGCGCGACCGGCTCGTCGCCTATCTGCCGCGCTATGCCGATATGGCTGCCCGCATCGCGCCGCTCGTGAACCTGCGCAATCATGTTGCGCCCCTGCGCGTGCTGATGGAGCGCGTTGCGGGCATCAGCGCCAAGCGCAAGCTTCCGGCCTTCCGCACCGACACCTTCCGCGTCGACGCCGACGCGTTCGGTCCGGCTGATGGCCGCGAGGTCGTGCTGTTCGGCGACACCTTCAACCGCGTCTATGAGCGCGAAAATCTCGACGCCGCGCTGCGCGTGCTGATCGCCGGCGGCTATCGCGTCTACGTGCCCAAGCCGGCCGATGGCGGCCGCGCCCTGTGCTGCGGCCGCACCTTCCTCTCCGCCGGCCTCGTCGACGAGGCCCAGTCCGAGCTGCAGCGCCTGGTCGAGACCTACGCGCCGTTCGCCTCGCGCGGCGTGCCGATCATTGGCCTCGAGCCAAGCTGTCTGCTGACGCTGCGCGACGAACTGCTGTCGCTGCGCAACGACGCCACCGCGAAAACGATCAGCGCACACGCGCTGCTGCTGGAAGAGTTTCTGGCGCGCGAGGCCGAGAGCGGCAGGCTGGCGCTGCCGCTCGCCCCCCTGCCCGGTAAGGCCTTGTTGCACGGCCATTGCCATCAGAAATCCTTCGCCGCTTTCAAGCCTGTCGAGCAGGTGCTACGACTCATTCCGGAGCTCACGGTCGAGACCATCGAATCCTCCTGCTGCGGCATGGCCGGCGCGTTCGGCTATGGCGCGGAGACCTACGAGGTCTCGCAGCAGATGGCGGAGGCGTCGCTGCTGCCCGCCGTGCGCAACGCCGACGCCGCAACGTTCATCGTTGCCGACGGCACCTCCTGCCGCCACCAGATCCAGGACGGCGCCGCCCGCGGTGCCGTTCACGCCGCGCAGCTCCTGGCGATGAGCCTGGAGCGGGCGCAAGCATCAACGTAGGTCACGAGAGACCGGACGCCGCGGAGCGCGACCTCAATGTTCGTCATTGCGAGGAGCGTAGCGACGAAGCAATCCAGACCTTTTCTTTCGTCCTGGATTGCTTCGCTTCGCTCGCAATGACGGATGATAGAGCCGACTTTTCATCACAAATCGCAAAGGACACCGACATGGCCGATCTCAAGCTCGACGCCGCTCGCAAGATTCTGGATGCCACGCTCGCGAAGGGCATCGAGAAGAAGCTCAAGCCGCTCGCCGTGATGGTGCTCGACGCCCGCGGCTGCCTGAAGGCGGCCGCCGCCCAGGACGGCACCAGCCTGATGCGGGCCGAGGTCGCGCATGGCAAGGCTTATGGCGCGCTGGCGCTCGGCCTCGGCTCCCGCGCCCTGTTCCAGCGCGCCCAGGAGCAGGCCTATTTCATCGACGCCGTGAACACGCTGGCCCAGGGCCGCATGGTCCCGGTGCCCGGCGGCGTGCTGATCATGGACGGCACGACGCTCGTCGGCGCCGTCGGCGTCTCCGGCGACAGCTCCGACAATGACGAGATCTGCGCCGTCGCCGGTATCGAGGCCGCCGGCCTCAAGGCCAATCCGGGCTGAGCTCCGGTCGCACCTGCAAAGCTCAGCGAGCTTTTCCGTCCCACAATCTCGAGGGGGCTGGCCGCCCTCTCGAAGCCTGATCGATCATGCGTCGAATTCCACGGCTCAGATCGCGGCTGACGGAGAATTCATTCGGCCGGCTTGACCGGCCCGAAACATTGCCGGCTGCTGCACGTTTGTACGACGGGGCGCGTGGAGAACCGGACATGCCTCGCAGACGAACTCGCACCATCATCATCACTGGCGCCTCCGCCGGCGTCGGCCGTGCCATCGCGAACCGCTTCGGCGAGGCCGGCGATCGCATCGGCCTGATCGCGCGCGATGAGCATGCGCTGCGCGACGTCCAGCGCGAGCTACAGGCGCGGTTTGCCCATGCCGAATACGAGGCCGTCGATGTCGCCGATGCGCAGGCCCTGTTCGACGCTGCCGAGCGGCTCGAGCAGCGCCTGGGTCCGGTCGACATCTGGATCAATGACGCCATGGAAACGGTGTTCTCGACCGTGGCCGACATCACGCCGGAGGAATTCCGCCGCGTCACCGAGGTGACCTATCTCGGTTTCGTGCACGGCACGATGGCGGCGCTGCGATCGATGCGCCGACGCGGCGAAGGCCGCATCATCCAGATCGGTTCGGCGCTCGCCTATCGCGGCATTCCGCTGCAGGCGGCCTATTGCGGCGCCAAACATGCGATCCGGGGCTTCACCGACTCGCTGCGGGCCGAGCTGATGCACGAGCGCTCAGGCATCACGCTCTGCATCGTCGATCTGCCCGCGGTGAACACACCGCAATTCGACTGGGCTCGCGCGCACCTTGCGCATACGCCACGGCCAATGGGCCGGCCGGTGGAGCCTGAGGTGATCGCTGACGCCGTCTATCGCGTTGCCGATGGCAGCTTCCGCGAATATTGGATCGGCTGGCCGACGCTGCTGACCATCCTCGGCAACGCCATCGCCCCGGCTTTGCTCGACCGCTACCTCGCCGCCAAGGCGATCGCCGGGCAGCAGACCGACGTGCCGCTGGTGCCCGACCGCACCGACAATCTCGATCACCCGGTTACACGCCTGCACCGTACCCGCGGCTCGTTCAGCCGTGGCGCGGCCCTGCACGCGATGCTCGTGCCCGGCGATGTGGCCCGCGCCGCGACCGTCGCAATCGGGGCCGCTGTCTTCTTTGCGCTGGGAGCGGCGCTGAGCCGGCGGGGGAGGCGCTAGGCCGCGCGTTGCAACGCGGTGCTTGCGTGACACCGGCGAGATGCGCTTTTCTGCTCCGCGCTATCCATTCCCGTCCGGAGCGCCTGCATGACCATCGAAAGCATCAGCGCGATCACCATTGCCACCCATGACATGGCCCGCGCGGTCGCCTTCTATCGCGCGCTCGGCTTCGACGACATCCCGTATGGCGGCGCCGACACCCCGTTCACGACCTTCCGAGTCGGCGCGGGCTATCTCAACCTGATCGCCACGCCGGAGGACAAGCAGTGGAGCTGGTGGGGCCGCATCATCTTTCATGTCTCGGACGTCGACGCCGTCCACGCCAAGGCGCTGGCTTCCGGCTTCTCGCCCTCCACCGCGCCGCGCGACGCCGAATGGGGCGAGCGCTACTTCCATCTCACCGATCCCGACGGTCACGAATTGAGCTTCGCGCGGCCGCTCGGCAAATGAGCTAGCCGAGTTCGAAAGTGGTGACGCCGAACAGCCGCTCGATGCGTAGTGGCGCGATCGGGCCGGTGTACATCCGCGCGGTCTCGAACACCGGCTTCAGCCCGAGACTCTCCGCCAGCGCCACCGCCTCCGGGTTGATCGCCGGCACATCGAGGAAGACCTCGGAGTCGCCGATCTCGCTCAGCAGCGCCGAGACGATGGCCTCGGCATCGGCCCGGCTGTGCGCGACCAGCGGACCGATCTTAGAGCCGGTGCGGCACGGCCGGATCACGCCCCAGGCGGCAAGCGCGCCATCACGGATGACAGCGCGGCCGACATGGCCGGGGGCTCCGATCCAGGCCTGCAGGAACGCGCGGCGCGACGCCGGAAACACAGCCGCGTCGGAGGCCTCGATGCCGGCCAGCGGCACGTCGCTCAGCGCAACGAAGTCCGATCGCGCAGCAGCCGGCAGCACCGTAGCGGCCTTCCCGCCATAGCGGACATTGGCATAGGCATATTTGAAGCCGGACTTTCGATAATTGTCCTGCTGCGCGACGACACCGTCGAGACCGACGACACGCGATCCCGCATGCGCCATCGCAGCCTGCCAGAGCCGCAGGCCATAGCCATGCCCGCGCAGATCAGGACGTACGATGTAGAAGCCCAGAAACGCGAAGCGTTCGTCGTAGTTGACGCAGGACACCGTCGCGACCGGCACACCGTCACGTTCGGCGATGAGAAATCCCTGCGGATCGACCACGGAAAAGCACGCGGCATCGGACAGGCCGGGATTCCAGCCCTCGGCCGCCGCCCAGTCGAGGACTAGTGGAATCTCGTCAGGCCGCATCGTTCGGATGAGGAGGCCGTCGGCTGCATGGGACGAGGTCATGTCCTCATCCTCATGCCTTGAACACAGCCGCGCATCAGCAACGAAGCCTTGACTGAGGCCATCTCCACTGCTCCTGCTTCACCGTCGGCATCGCCGCGCCGATGAGACGTCGTATCACCGAGGTCGATTTGACAGCCCTTCCTAGCAGAGACATCGCGCAAAGTCCGCCTCCCTCCGTCGCGACCACCGACCGTCTTGTCAGCCTCGACATCCTCCGCGGCCTCGCTTTGTTCGGGGTAATGGCCATCAACGTCGTATTTGAGTTCCGTATCTCGATCTTCCAGCAATTTCTGCCGGCAACGACAACGCATGAGACCAGCACAATCTTCTTCGGAGGTTCATTGTCGCCAGAGATGATCGATCTGTTGTGGACCATCATCGGCGACTCGCCCTTCAATCGGTCCATCGAAGATGGTCTCGCGCGCGCCGTCTCCATGAAGGCGCTTGCCCTGTTCTCGCTGCTGTTCGGCATCGGGCTGGCCATGCAGTTCGACCGGATCGCTCCGGAGCGACGTATCCCCCTGCTGCTCCGGCGGCTGCTCGTCCTGCTCGCGATCGGCATTTTGCACCTGACGCTGCTGTGGAATGGTGACATCCTGACCGAATATGCGCTTGCCGGACTGCTCGTGCTGCCGTTCCTGTTCGCGCCAAGCTGGCTGGTGATCGCGAGCAGCCTCACCCTGCTCGGGCTGTACTTCACCAGCTGGCTTATTCCCGTGCTGCCGCTACTAAGCTCCTCCTGGATGATGCAGCATGTTGTCGATGCCAATCGCATCTATGCCAATGGCAACTTCTCGCAGATCCTGGTGTTCCGGCTGTCCGAAATCAGCGCCATCGCGCCGCTGCATTTGTGGATCTTTCCGCGCACGCTCGGACTTTTCCTCGCCGGCATCGTCATCTGGCGATCCGGCCTTCTGCGCGATATGCCGCATCACCGCGTCATGCTGCTGCTGACGGCCCTGGCCGCACTCGCTGTCACGATCGACGCCGGCGCATCGCTTGCGACTGTGAGCCTGGCGCTTGCCTATGGTGCGCTGATCCTTTCGGCTGCAAGCACCATCTGGGGCGCCCGCCTGCTCGGCTGGGCGGCTCCCGTCGGCCGGATGGCCTTCACCAACTATCTCATGCAGTCCGTCATCTTCGGCGTCGTGTTCTACGGCTATGGCCTCGGCCTGTTCGGCCGGCTCAGCGTCTCGCTCGCACTTGGCATCGGCGTGGTCGTCTATGTGCTCCAGGTGATCGCGAGCTGGTGCTGGCTGAGGCTGTTTCAGTTCGGCCCCATCGAATGGCTGTGGCGCAGCCTGATGTACAATAAGCTGCAGCCGATGCGGCTTCGGCCGCACTCCTGACGCGACTTTACCCGTCGGGTTACTATGTCGCACCCCAACGGGTGTTGCGCCGTCGGGCAAATCAGCTGCTCATTTCCCGGCGTCACGGCCTACGAGAGGGGCGCCTCGCGATCGTCACGAGCGTTGGGCCGGTGATGCGATGGCCGTCGCGGCGTCAGGCGCGTTTGCGCAAGACTGGTGGCGTGGCGGACGGCGAAATCGTGTGGTCCTGACATCCCGACGCTGATGTCAACTCGCGACGAGGCTTTGCTTCGCGCGAGGATGGTGGTCTGAAAGCCCGGCGCACCAGGGAGACCACGTATAAGCCGTAAGCCCGTCGCGCAGGGAAGGCCGGTAGTTGCGGCCAAACCTGTGGTCACTGCCGCCTGCTTTTCTTCCTGCAGGCGGGCATGGGGGCGGCGAGCGCCCGGCCTTCCCTGCGCCCTCTTCGTTCAGAGGGCGAAATCTGACGCAAGACTCGGACGCGAAGCGTCGCGAGATCGCGGATCCATGTATCACCCTATGTGGACAAATATTGTTGGAGCAAAGAACCTTTCCACCCCTCCACTGTCATCGCCCGCGAAAGCCGGCTATCCAGTATTCCAGAGGCCGTGGTCATCGAACCGGGAGGCCTCGGCGTACTGGATGCTCCGCCTTCGCGGAGCATGACAGCGGCAACAACAGAGCCGCCGTCACACACTCTACCCGCAGCGAGCTACTTCCCCGGCCACACCGGCTTGCGCTTCTCGACAAACGCCTTCAGACCTTCCTTGGCGTCCTCGGTCATCGCGAGCAGCGCGATCTGGCTTTCGAGATAGGCGATGGACTCGTCGAACGACATCGAGGCGATGGCGCGCATGGCGTATTTGCCGCGGCGGATGGCGGTCGGCGACTTGTCGACGATGCGGCCGATCAGCCAGTCGATCTTGCCGTCGAGCTCGGCGGCGGGAACGACATGGTTGAGCAGCCCGGCAGCCTGTGCAGTCTTGGCGTCGAACGGCTCGCCCGTGAGCGCCCATTCGTTGACGAGACGCGGCGGCGCGATACTCTGCAAGAGGCTCAGGACCTGCATGGGGAACACGCCGACCTTCACCTCCGGCAGGCCGAAGACGACGTGATCGGCTGCGACCGCCATGTCGGTCATGCACAGCAAGCCCATGCCGCCGGCCATACAGACGCCGCCGACGCGCGCAATCGCCGGCTTGGTGGAATTCTGCGACAGCCGGAGCAAGTCCGCGTAATCGACATTCGGGCGGGAGAAATCCATCGCGAAGGCCGCGCCGGAGTTCTGCAGGTCGGCGCCGGCGCAGAACGCCTTGTCTCCTGCGCCGGTCAGCACGATCACGCGCACCTCGGGATCGTCATGCGCCGTGCGATAGCCGCGCGAGATCCCGGCGATCACGTCGCCATTCAGCGCGTTGCGCTTCTCCGGACGATTGATGGTGATCCAGAGGGCCTGCCCGCGCTTGTCGAGAATCACGCTGTCGTCGGTCATCGCCTTGCCTGTCGCTTGATGTCGGATGCGAGATTGTCGCGGGATAGCTGCCGCGGGCAAGGAAAACTTGCGTCAAGAGGCCGCGCGGCGGCCGATCTCGGCGATGACCCCGTGCAGCAGCGGACGCACCGGCTCGAACTGGCCAGTGCGCAGGAACGCGATGGTCTGCCGGAACGACGTCGGATGCACCAGCAGGCCCATGTGCGACGCCTTGATGGTGGTGTGGTCCGTCATCCCGGCGAGCTTGCAGCTCTCGACGGAGACGCGGCCGTCGTTCGGCCACGGCAGCAGGAACAGCCCGGCGATCGGATCGAGGAAGCGGTTGCCGGCGATCACGCCGATCTCGTAGTCGGCGGGTGGCAGAGAGGCGAGCGTGACGTCCTTCGTGGTCACCAATTGCAGGCCGGCTGGACCGAAATAAGCGCGATAGAGCCCGACGTTCTGCAGCCGGTCGGCAAGCTCGCTGCCGCCATTGGGCGTTCCCAACATGACGACACGGCCGAGCCGCGCCGGCCGATGCTTCGCAATCGCGACCCGTGCCAGCAGCCCGCCCATCGAGTGGGTCACGAAGTGGATCGGACCGTCGATCCCGGCGGTGAAATCGGCGATCGCCGGGCGGATGTCGTCGGCAAGAAACTCGAGCGGTTTCTTGCGGCTTTCATAGTCGAGGTTCAGCGTCGCAAAACCTGCGCGCTGCAACCGCTTTTCCAGTGGACGCAGCATCAATGATCGGCCGGCGATGCCATGCAGCAGCACAACCCCCGCGCCGCGGGGGCCACTGTGCTGAGAACGCCGGCGCAGCGATGCAATCACGCGACTTCCCGCTCCTCCGGCTCGCGCTCCGTCGTAGCGGTTGCCGCACTCGCCTCGGCAAGTGCCTTGGCGCCGACATAGTCGGTCTTGCCGGAACCGAGCAGCGGGATCTTGTCGACCACCATCACGACGGCCGGCACCGCAAGCTCCGGCGCACCTTGGCCTTTGGCCTGGCGCTGCATCGCGGAGCGTTCGGCATCCTTCTGCGTCGTGATCAGCACGATGCGCTCGCCTTTGCGCTGATCGGGGATCGACACCGCGACCGAAGCCGCCTGCGGCCACAAGGTCGCGGCGATCTGCTCGACCACCGTCAGCGACACCATCTCACCGGCGATCTTGGCAAAGCGCTTGGCGCGGCCCTTGATCGTGATGAAGCCCTGCGCGTCGATGGTGACGATGTCGCCGGTGTCGTGCCAGCCCTCCGGCAGCGCCTCGAGCACGCCGGGATTTTCGGCCCTGACATAGCCGAGCATGACATTGGGCCCCCGGACCGAAAGCCGCCCGCCCTCCTCGATGCCCGGCACCTTGTCGAGCCGGTACTCCATCAGCGGCGACAGGCGCCCGACGGTGCCGACCCGGTTGGCCATCGGCGTGTTCATCGCCAGCACCGGCGCGGTCTCGGTGACGCCATAGCCTTCGAGCAGGCGGATGCCATAACGCTCCATGTAGATCTGCCGTGTCCGATCCTTGACCGGCTCGGCGCCGGCGATGACCAGCCACAGCGTGCGGAAATCATAGGCATGAGCGGAGCGTGCGTAACCAGTCAGGAAGGTGTCGGTGCCGAACAAGATCGTGGCGCCAGTCTGATAGATCAGTTCGGGCACGATCCGGTAATGCAGCGGCGACGGGTACATATAGATCGGAATGCCCGCCAACATGGGCATCATCATGCCGCCGGTGAGGCCGAAGGAGTGGAACACCGGCAAAACATTGAACACAAGATCGTTAGCGTTGGCATCGACCCTCGCCAATGCCTGGGCGGCGTTCGCGAGAATGTTGCGATGGGACAGGACGACGCCCTTTGGCGTGCCTTCGGAGCCGGACGTGAACAGAATCACGGCGGGGTGGTCGGCATTGCGGGCGACGCGCGGCCTGGTGCCGTCGATCATTCCCTTGATCTTGTCGGCCAGGCTGACCGAGGCCTTGACGTCCTCGAGATAGACCAGACGGGCCTGCCCCTCGATCGCCGCGATCAGCTTGTCGAGCTTGCCCTTCTCGATGAAGGCCCGCGACGTCAGAACGGTCGTGACCTGCGCCGCCTTCATCGCCGCCAGCACGTTCACCGGGCCGGCGGAGAAGTTCAGCATTGCCGGCACGCGGCCGATCGACTGCAGCGCCATGAAGACCACGGCGACGCCGGCGGAGTTCGGCAGCAACAGGCCGATGTTCTCGCCCACCATCGTGCCCTGCTCGAGCTTGCGGCTGAGCACCTGCGAGCCCAGCAGCAGCTTGCGATAGGTCAGCTTGGTGCCGAGCGGATCCTCGATCATCACCTTGCCGGTGTCGTGGTCGCGATGGGCATGGGCGAGCGCCTCGAACAGCGTTCGATCCAGCATGGCGTTCTTCACCATGGCTTCGATCATCACGTCCTGCAGCGCAGCGCCAGCTGCATTGCGGCGGGTCTTGCCCTTGAGAGCCGCATCGATGGTGAGCTTCACCGGCGGCAGGATCGTCACCGTCACCTTGGGAAACCACGAGCGCTTGATCTGGCCATCCTTGAGATAGCTGAGATGCGAGCGCTGCGCGCCCTCGATGCGGACCGGCACCACGACGGCGTCGGCCTTGTCGGCGATCATCGCGGTGCCGTCATAGACCTTCATCAGCGAGCCCGACACCGTGATGCGGCCCTCTGGGAAGATCACCACCGGTTCCTGGCTGGCGACCAGCTTGATCAGATCGCGAGCACCGAGCGGCTTGGTCGGGTCGATCGTGATGTGGCTTACAAGTTTCAGGAAGACCTTCGCCCACCAGGCCTTGGAGATCCCGGTGTCGACGGCAAAGGTGGCATCGATCGGCAGCACCGCGTGGAGCAGCGGACCGTCGATCAGGCTGACATGGTTCGGCGCGATCAGCATGCGGGTGCCGGCCGGCGGCAGGTTCTCCAGCCCACGCACCTCAGTGCGGAACAGCGCGCGGAACAGCATCGCGCCGAAGTCGCGCACGCCCTCCCTGCCCCATTTGTTGAGCACGAACCAAACGGCGCCGAAGCTCGCCAAAGCCAGACCGAAGAAGATCCAGGCGATCGAGAGGCCTGCGGCCTGCAGACCGGCCACGCCCAGCGAGCCGACCACCATGAAGGCGGCCTGCAGCACGTTGCCGGCAGCGATGACCCGGGCGCGCTCAGTCGGCTCCGACCAGGCCTGCACCGCGGCGAAGGCAGGAACCACGAACAGGCCGCCACCAAAGGCGAACACCGCGAAATCAATCAGCATGCGCGCTCCCGCCCAGGAGCCGACGAAGGCGAGCGGCGAGAGGTCCTTCGCGGTCGCTGTCGTCCCGATCGTCCAGGACAGATCGAGACCGAGCACGCCCATGAGGATTGCGCCGATCGGCACCAGCGCGAGATTCGGCCTGACGTGGCTGAGATGCGCCGCGAACAGCGAGCCGATGGCGATGCCGATCGCGAAGACGGCGAGGCACAAGGTGACCACACCCTCGGTGCCGCCGACGACATCCTTGACCAGCGCGGGCAGCAGCGACAGCACGACGGCGCCGACCAGCCAGAACCACGACACGATCACCATGCCGTCCCACAGCCGGGGCATGGCATGCAACGACTTCAGAAGGTGCGAGGTCGATGTCCAAGGGTTGGCCGTGATGCGCAGATCCGGTGCCGACGGCGAAGTGTGCGGAATGCGCGACGCCGAAGCCCAGGAGATCACCGCGAGACCGATGACGGCGAGAGCGACCCATCCCATATGCGACGAGCCGGAGACGAGCTGGCCGCCGGCGATGGTGCCGATCAGGATGGCCATGAAGGTCGCACCTTCTACCAGCGCGTTGCCAGTAGCGAGTTCACCGACCGTCAGTTGATCCGGCAGCATCGCGTATTTCACGGGGCCGAACAGCGCGGCGATGACACCGAACATGCCGAGGGCGACGAACAGAAGCGGGATCGAATGCAGAAAGAAGCCCAGCGCCGCGAAGCCTGCGGCAAAGATTTCCGCGAACTTGAGCCGGCGCGCCACGATTCCCTTGACGTATCGATCCGCCAGCTCGCCGCCGAGCCCGGACAAGATGAAGAATGGGAAGATGAAGACGGCGCCCGCCACGGTCACAAGCGCGTCGCCATGCGTTGCCACGGCGCCGTAGAGCAGCATGATGACCAGCGCATTCTTCAGAACGTTGTCGTTCAGCGCCGAGGAGAATTGGGCCCAGAACAGCGGGGCAAAACGACGCGACGACATCAACTGCTTGATCACGATCGATTCCTGGTGTGCTGCAGCGGCTTGGCCGCAAGGACCGCAAGAGCCTTGGTTGGTGATGAAATGAGGTGGTGCCGGTGATGCATCCCGTTAGACGCGGTCATGCGTTTTCGCGTTCTCTGTTGGTCGCCGACCAGCACGAAGAGTAGCGCGAAGGTCGTGTGCAAAAGGCTTATCCAGACCTGTGGGAGCTGGAGGGGATGTATGGAACGCAAGGACATGGTGACCGCTTCGTTGCGCCTGAGATGGTGATTCGAGACGAGGTCAGGTCAGTTCGCTCAGGTAACGGAAGCAGCCGAATAGGCCGCCACGGCGAAGCCGGTGCCCTTCGCGCCCGGCGGCACGAAAAAGACGTTGTCCGGCCAGCCGCCTCGTTCGTCGCGCAGCGAGCAGACCGGCAACATCACAGGCATTTGCGATGCGCTCGACACGCGCCGTCAAAAGGTGAGACGCGGACCGGGCCAGACCGTTCAGCATCACCATGGGATTGATCGAAAAAAGTTGCGGAGCGCGAGAGCTGAGAACCTGCATGGGACTTCTCCATATTTTTGAGCGTTGCTCAAAAATACTTACAACAAATTTGAGCGACGCTCAAGCGGAGAATGCAAGAGGCCAGATAAAGGTAAAATAATCCTATGAACGGCCCGTCCTAGGCGTGAGAGGTGAATAACGCCTTGGAAGCAAAAGGGATGTTGATAACTCGGCTTTGCCGAGCTGGTCAGCCCGCCGATTTGCGCAGCCAGACCTTGTTGTCGTGGAAGGCAGCGCCCCCGATCGGAGCGACGGTGTCGGCTGCGGTGAGCACGTTGATGCCCCGTCCACTGATATGGGCGCGATTGGGATGGATCGATTCGGCGATCAGCACCCCGCGTTGAACTCCGTCGAACAGCCGGGCGGCAAGCGAGGTCTGTCCGCGCTCATTGCCGAGCGTGACGATGTCGCCGTCGACAATGCCGAGCGGGGCTGCATCCAGCGGATGGATCATGACGGAGGGGCCCCCTTCCCGCGCCTGCGACGATGGCGTCTCGTTGAAGGAGGTGTTGAGGAACGAGCGAGCCGGACTTGTCGCAAGCCGGAACGGATGCTGCTGATCGACCTCTTCGGTCACCGCCCAATGGTCGGGCAATGACGGCATGCGCTCCGGATTGCCCATGACGCGGCCGAATGGCGGATGAGCCCAGTCGGCCTTGAAGTGGAATTTACCGTCCCTGTGCGCGAAACCGTCGAGATAGTGCGAGGTGCGAAAGTCCGGCTGAAGGTCACGCCAGACATCGGCCTCGAGCCCGGCGATATCGCCATGGCCGCTCTTCTTCAACGTCGCATCGATCAGCTCGCGCGGCGACATCTCGAAGCCCGGATGCACCGCCCGCAACCGGCGCGCTAGGCCCTGCAGCACCTCATGATTGGACCGGCACTCGCCGGGCGGGTCGATCAGCTTCGGTCCGACCGAAATGTGCTGATGGCCGCCGCCGTAATAGAGATCGTCATGCTCCATGAACATCGTGGCGGGCAGCACGATGTCCGCCATCTGCGCCGTCTCGGTCATGAACTGCTCGTGGACGGCGACGAAAAGGTCTTCGCGCGCAAATCCGTTGCGAACCAGCTCCTGCTCGGGTGCCACCGTCATCGGATTGGTGTTCTGGATCAGCATCGCCTTGACTGGCGGGCCGCCACAGAGGGCCACCGCGTCTCCCGTTAGGATGCGCCCGATCTGGGACTGATCGAGAAAGCGAGTGGAATGATCCACGGCGTCGTGGCCCTCGATGATGGACTCGTCGAAATGCCACAGCGCCGCGTTGTTGAAGAAGGCACCGCCTCCTTCGTATTGCCAGGCGCCCGTCACGGCGGGAATGCAGGATGCCGCATGCATCTGCGTCGCGCCGTTCCTGCTGCGGGTGAAGCCATAACCCAGTCGGAAGAAGGTCCGCTTCGTCTCTCCGACCAGACGGGCGAACGCCTCGATCTCGGCCACGGGAACGCCAGAGATTTGCGATGCCCATTGCGGCGTCCGCGTCTGCAGATGCGCTTCGAGTTCCGCAGGGCAGTCCGTGTACTTCTCCATATAGGCGCGGTCGGCAAAGCCATCGCGAAACAGCACGTGCATCACGCCGCAGGCAAAGGCGCCGTCTGTGCCCGGGCGCAGGATGATCTTGATGTCGGCCTGCTTCATCGTCTCATTGTCGTAGACATCGATCGCCGCGATCTTGGCGGCCCGCTCTTTTCGGGCGCGCGCGGCATGAGTCATGACATTGACCTGCGTGTTCACCGGGTTCGTGCCCCAAATCACGACCAGGTCCGAGAGCGCCATCTCCCGCGGATCGACGCCGGCGATCTTCCCAGTGCCGATGGCAAAGCCGATACGCGCGACATTGGCGCAGATCGTCGAGTAGAACCGCGAATACTTCTTCACATGGGTGAGACGATTGAGGCCATCGCGCATCACGAGCCCCATCGTGCCCGCGTAATAATACGGCCAGACCGACTGAGCGCCAAAGTCGCGCTCCGCCTGGAGAAATCGCTCCGCGATCTCGTCCAATGCCTCGTCCCAGGACATGCGTGCGAATTGCCCTGAGCCCTTCGGACCGATGCGACGCATCGGATGCATCAGCCTTTCAGGATGATGAATCCGCTCGGCATATCTCGCGACCTTGGCGCAAACCACGCCAGCCGTATAGGTCTGCCGTTTCGAGCCGCGAACGCGGCCGATCGTCTTCCGATCGAGCACTTCGACGTCGAGCGCGCAGGCCGACGGACAATCGTGCGGGCAGGTAGAATGGCGGATATCGACCCGAGTCTGCTGGTTCATGCCCGATTGGTAGCATCAAAGAATGCATCCGCCGAGAGCATTCGCGAGGCATTCGCACGAACGAGATTCGTGCGTGTCTGCTCCACCGCAGATTTGCTTCTGGATGTGGACAAGTCGCCGCCGACAACGGCCGATCCGGCGTTAGGGGCGAGATGAAGACGGCAAGAAAAGACGATAGGCTCTGTTGCGTGCTCGTGGTTGCTGCCTGCGTACAGCGCAGTGCACCATCACGAGTCCTCAGCTGACGGCAATTTCGATTGCAAAGCCAGTTTCATATATTAATATATCAGCTGAGGAAACGAAGATGTCCGGTCGACCCCCGAGGAAATTGGCCGCAGCGCCACGGCCCGTGGTCGCCCGCATGCGCCGCAATGGTCGCCCCCGCGGCGCGACAGCAGCGTCACGCATCTACACCGATCTCAGGTCCGAACTCGTGTCGCTCGTGCGCCTGCCGGGCGAACCGATTTCGGAAGCGCAGATCGCGACGGCCTATGGCGTCAGCAGGACACCGGTCCGCGAGGCCATTCTGAAACTCGCGGACGAAGGGCTGGTCGAGATCTTTCCGCAGTCCGGCATCTTCGTCTCGCGCATTCCGGTCGCAGCACTCCCCGAGACCATCATCATCCGAAAGTCTCTCGAAGAGACGACCGCACGGATGGCGGCCGAGCATGCGACATCGAGCCAGTTGCTCAACCTGCATGCGACCCTCGAACGTCAGCGCGAGGCCTGCGCCGCAAAGGATCGCGAAGCCTTCCACCAGGCGGACGAGATGTTTCACGCTGGCATCGCCGAGGTCGCCGGCTATCCCGGGATCTGGAAGCTGATCGTTCAGGTCAAGGTTCACGTCGACCGCTATCGTCGACTGACCCTGCCGCAGATCGGACGGATGGCCGAAGTGATCGCAGAGCACGAACCAATTCTCCAGGCCATCGAACGGCGCGATCCGGATCGTGCCAGGGCTGCCATGGCGAGTCATCTGGAACGCCTGCTCGACGACATCTCTGAAATTCAGACCAAGAATCCAGAGTATTTCGATCAACCAGGCTAACGAGATGATCGCATCGAACCTTGCGGCGACACGATCATTCCGTCGGAGAGACGCCATGAAAAGACGCGATTTCATCAGACTGAGCGTGGGCTTTGCGGGCGTTGCAACGCTGCCGCCGATCTCGGCCGCCCTTGCGCAATCGAAGGCGGTGTTCAAGGCATCCGACGTTCAGCCGCCGGGTTATCCGACGGTTGCAGCAACAGAAAACCTCGGCAAGAAGCTTGCAGCGGCAACCAACGGCAGGCTGTTGATCCAGATGTATCCCTCCGCTCAGCTCGGCGGCGAGAAAGAGACTATCGAGCAGACCCAGATCGGGGCGATCCAGATACTGCGGGTCAGCGCCGGCGCGCTCGGCCCGATCGTCGACGACGTCAACGTCGTCAACATGCCCTTCCTGTTCAAGAGCATCGAACATTCTGAAAAGATGATGGACGGTCCGATCGGTCAGGACCTTCTGGACCGCGTCAGCGCCAATGCCAGCGCAAATCTCGTCGCACTCTGCTGGATGAATTCTGGCGCGCGCAGCATCTACAACACCAAGAAGCCCATCAGGACGGTCGAGGACGTCAAGGGGCTGAAGATCCGCGTGATCGGCAATCCCATCTTCATCGACATGATGAACGCGCTCGGCGGCAACGGCGTCGCGATGGGCTACGATCAGGTCTTCAGCGCGCTGCAGACCGGCGTGATCGACGGGGCCGAAAACAATCCGCCGAGCTACGTCTCCAGCAATCATTGCACGGCCGCGAAGTACTATTCGCTCACCCAGCATCTCGTCATTCCGGAAATCCTCGTGTTCTCGAAGCGGTCCTGGGCAAACCTGTCGACCGACGACCAGACCTTGATCAAGAAGTTCGCGCGCGAAGCGCAGATGGAGGAGCGCGAACTCTGGAAGGCCTACGAGCGGGAAGCGATTGAGAAGGCCAAGGCCGGTGGCTCCGAGATCGTCGAAATCGCCAACAAGGCGCCGTTCCAGAAGGCCGTGAAGCCGGTCTGGGACAAATACGGTCCGAAGTACCAAGAAATGATCAAGCGCATTCAGGACATCGCATAGACCGCACGCTCGGTTCGGACGATCAGGAGGCTTACGATGGCCGGACTCTATCGCCGGGCGATGGATGCACTGTATCCCGCTTGCGTCATCGTGGGCGTAACGGCGCTCGTGCTGATCTCAGCCGTCATCCCTTGGGCGGTCTTCACCCGCTACGTCCTGAACGGCGCCGCTTCCTGGCCCGAGGCGATGGCCGTCCTGTTGTGCTGGTGCCACCAAGCCCTAACGCCGTCCTTCACGCGCTCGCGACCGGCGGGACGATCTCGATCAGCGCGCTGTTCATGGCGGGTGTATTCCCGGGGCCGCTGCTCGGCTTCTCGCTGATCCTGCTCTGCATCGTGATCGCCTATCGCGAGGGCCATCCCCCACGGCCAGCGGGTCCGGCCAAGGATTTGGTCGTCCGCCGCCCCCGAAATCCAGCTCGCCGCCGGCGAGATACGGCCATCATCGGCTAGGTAGGACGCCGGAAAATGCCTCGCCGCCCCTACTCGTCTTCGTCTTGACCAGCCTCCGCCAATCCGCGTAGCGGCTCGGGGTTCAGAAGCACGATCGCCCCGTGCTCGAGGCGGACCCAGTCCCGCGCCGCCCATGCACGCAACTGCTTGTTGATGCTCTCCCGCGTCATGCCGACCATTTCGCTGATCTCTTGCTGCGTGATGGCAATGGTGCGGCTCGCGGCATCCAGCTTGCGCTTGTCGGTCAGGCCGAGCAGCGCACTGGCAAGGCGGCGGGGAAGATCCTGAAGGATGACCTGCTCGACCTGGTCGCTGGTCCAGCGCAGCCGATCGCAAAGCAGCTCGATGAACTTCATTGCCAGCACCGGCTGGCTCTTTACGAACGGCAGGAATTCGCGCCGATCGATGACCAGGATCTCGCAGTTCGTATTGGCCGTTGCATCGGCTGTACGTTCTCGTCCGTCGAGCACGGCGACTTCGCCGAATATCTCGCCGGCGCTGATCAGGTTCAGGATAGCATTGCGGCCGTCGGGCGACGAGACACTGATTTTGACGGTGCCACTGATCACGGCATACAAGCTCGAGCCGGGATCGCCTTTTGAGAAGATGGTTGCACCGCGCTTGAGCGATGTCGGCTTGGCGTAGCGGCAGAGCTGATCGACCGCATCAGCCTCGAGTTCACGAAAAATCGGATGCTGACGCAGCACCGACAGCTTGCCGTTGTTGGTAGGTCGGACGCTCGCCCGCTTTTCCTCAGCCACACCGCATCTCCCAGGCGTCCGAATACCGCCGCCCAAGGGAGAGGTCCAAAGCCGGTGGCCAAAGCCCCGCGAATGTCAGGGGACTATGGACACGCCTACAGCCACCAGCAAAGACGATCCCTCAGACTTGCGACCACCGATCCTCGATTTCATTGCACCTCGGAATACGGCAGATCGGCGGATTGTCCAGGAAAATGCGGCGAACGCTCAACGGCGAAGCCATGTGCCAATCGACGCCGGAGGCGTTTCCGCCGCCGATACGGGCCCGGCATACATTGTGCAGCGCGTGGGAATCGTCCAGCCGCCCCGTCGGACCAGCAGCGCTACTCTTCTGAGCGCAAGATGCCGCAGTCCAAGGGTAGCCTGTACCTCACACCCGATGCCTTGTCTGTGAATCAGCCCAAAGCAGGACCGCGGCGAACCCGACAAAGACCCCCACAACTGCAAAGCTGACCAACATAGCGTCGAGCGGCATGTCTCTCTCCCCTGTTCGAGTTTGAGATACAGTTCCCTACCGGCTGCGCGACAGTCCTTGATCCAGATCAATGCAATGCGGATTTCGCCAACGATGTCAGGCAGCAGCCATTGCTTCGGCTCGTGCCGAGTCCCGAAGCGAGACGCCCCCGGGCAGGATCGCGATGATGCCCTCCCGTTCGAGCTTCGTGAACGTTCGACTGACGGTCTCGATGGTGAGCCCGAGATAGTCGGCGATATCCTGCCGACTCATCGGCAACGGTACCATGTTAGAGGGTCCCCGAAGCTCCACCAGCCGATCCCTCCAGCCAACGAGGAATGTCGCGACCTTCTCCTCGGCTGATCGGCGCCCAAGAAGTACCATGTGATCACGCGCCTGATTCAGCTCCTGCACGGCCAGTTCGTTCATCCGGCGCAGCAGATTCGGCTTGTCCTCGGCAAAGCGTCCGAACGGTCCCTTCGCGAACTGGCAGACGGTGACGGGACCGATCGCGTCAGCCGAAAATCCGTGCCGTTCCTCCGTCGTCATGCCGACGAAGTCACCGGGGAGCGCAAATCCGACGATCTGCCTGCGTCCGTCGGGGAGAAGCTTGTAGAGCCTCATGACCCCATCCAATAAATTGTAGAAGCAGGACGATGTGTCTTCCTGCGCGAAAACCGTCTCGCAGGTCGCAAAATGCGCTCGGCGGCTGAGGTGCTCGAATTCGCGCATTTCGAACTGGTCGAGCGACGCACAGACACTGAATCCCCGCACGGCACAATCGGCACAGGCCTGCCCGTGGAAATCGATTGCAACAAGAGACGTCTTCATACGGGGGCTCCGGTGGGCCAAGCGCAAAGAGAATGATTGCATTCTAACGGACGCTCGAAGTTCCGATTGATTCAAATCAAACGAACCAACAATCCGGGCCCTATCGTGGCCGCCACTCCCAACCAATGGATATCGTGAATGCAGCGGCTTGTTCTGTGCCACCTTCTCGCCGCGATTGCGTTAGCGACCCCGTCATACGCGGCGTCGACGGCGCAGCAACGCGGACAGGCTTTCGCGAAGGCCCACTGCGCACGATGCCACGCCATTGGTCGAACGGGAGATAGCCCGTTCGAACCGGCTCCTCCGTTCCGAAGCCTCCATCTCCGCTACCCGATCGAATCTTTGGGCGAAGCGCTCGCGGAGGGGATCATGACTGGTCACCCGGCCATGCCCCAATTCCAGCTTGCGCCGCCGCAGATCCACGATCTGCTCTCGTATTTGAAGAGCTTGGAATAGCCCGATCGATTCAGAGCGCCTGTATCGTCCAGGTCAGAATCGATTTGGCAATCCGGCCGAAGGCCTCATCGAAGGCGGACACGGCATCAGCAGGATCAAGCCGGGCAACGGGCTGGCTTTCGTCAAACAGCCGAGACGCGATGGCCTTGCCGTTCTTGTCGACGAGGCGAGCCGACAGGCCAATTTCCACCGCGGCGGTATCGCCATTGATCCGGAAACGGCGGACATCGATCAGCAGCTGAAAATCCGGCTGGCCCAGATCGGATGTCCGCAGCGGAGCGTGGGCCACATCGTAGTTCTCGAAGGCATCGATCAGACGTGATTGCAACAACTTGGGGATGCTGTCAGCCCACAGGAAATCACCGAACCCGGGGTAGTCCTTTGTGGGCGTGAACAGCATGCGCTGAGTCTGCAGCATCGCCACGGCCGTGGGCTCAGGTATCGAGAGCTGACCCTTGATGGTCTTGTTGACCGGCCCCAGTTCTCTTGGCGCGCTCAGATCATAGGTGACTTTCTGTGCTGGAGCACCGCCTCCCGTCATTTTCTCCAGACCCGAGACGATTCCATCGAGCTTGCCGGTATTCCGCGCGAGGCCGTCCGAGAATGTCTTGAGGTTGGCGATCGTATCTTTGAGCGGCCCGGCATTCTCCGCAAGAACTGCGTCGACACGCCGCAGGGCGTCCCGGGCGGCCTGCGTCATGCTTTGTCCGGCGCCTGGTTCTGCAATCAAGGTCGATACGGCACTCGCCGCTCCTGCAGACGCGCCGCCCTCCAGCGCGATCACCGGCACTCCGGTCAGCCCCTGAAATTCCAACCCTACTTTGGTGTCGGCGCGCACCGGGGTCGTCGACGCCACGGAAATCGTTGCGTTGACCCGACGCGGATCGTTCGGCGCCAGACCGAGCTCAGTCACCTCGCCGACCCGGATTCCGTTGAACAGAACGGCAGCCCCGACCAGCAGGCCGGGCACCGAGCCCTCGAACTGCACGTGATAGGTCGTGCGAGGCCCGAGTCCTCCGGTGTTGTTGAGCCAGTAAACGAAGCCAAAGATCGCGACGATGGCCGCCAGCACGAAGCCGCCGATGACAGCGAAGGGCGCACGGGTTTCCATCTTTCAACTCGCTTTTGGTTGCAGCATCTGGGATCGCTTGCCGTGAAAATAGGCTTTGACCCATGGATGTTCTGATCGGAGGAGGTCGCTCATAGGACCAATCGCCACGATCCTGCCATCGGCCAACGCAGCGACACGGTCGCAGACCGTGTTGAGGCTGGCGAGGTCATGGGTCACCATGAACACCGTCAATCCCAACGTCAGCTGGAGCGTCTTGATCAGGGCGTCGAAGTCGCCGGCGGAGATCGGATCGAGGCCGGAGGTCGGCTCATCAAGAAATACGATCGCCGGATCGAGAGCGAGGGCGCGCGCCAGCGCGGCGCGCTTCGTCATGCCGCCGGATAGCTCGGCTGGGAATTTATCACCGTCCTCTGCGCGAAGGCCGACCATTTCGAGCTTGGCTATCGCGATCTCATCCATCAACTCCTGCGACATCTGCAGGCTCTCGCGCAGCGGAAACTGTACGTTCTGTTTGACCGTCAGTGACGAGAACAGAGCACCCTGCTGGAACAGAATTCCCCAGCGCTTCGCTGCAGCCTGCGTCGTCCGCTCCTCGGCGCCCCCAACGGTTGTCCCCATGACCTCAATGGTCCCGCTGCGCCGAGGAATGAGTCCGATGATCGTCCGCATCAGGACGGATTTTCCGCCGCCCGACGCGCCAACCAACCCGAGAATCTCACCGCGACGAACGTCGAGCGAAAGATTGTTCAGAACGAGCTGCCGGCCGAACCCGACAACGAGATCGGTCACGCGGATCGCGCTGGACACGCCAAGATCATCCATCGCTACATTCCAATGGACGCAAAAAACACGGCGAAAAGACCATCGAGCACGATGACCAGGAAAATGGATTTCACCACGGATGTCGTAGTCTGTTGCCCCAGCGATTCGGCACTACCTTTCACACGAAGTCCCTCACTGCAGGCAACAATGCCGATCACCAGGGCCATGAACGGCGCCTTCAATATTCCCACTTCGAAGTGCGTCACCGAGATGGCATCGTGTAGCCGGGCGATGAAGATTGCCGGTCCCATGCCGCCATAGAGCTGGGCCACCAGCCCTCCTCCATACAGGCCAGCCATCGAGCCGATGAAGGCGAGAATTGGCAAGGTCAAGATCAACGCAACGATACGGGGCAGAATCAGCACCTCGACAGGATCAAGTCCCATCGTCACCAGCGCGTCGATCTCCTCGCGCATCTTCATCGATCCAAGCTCGGCCGTGTAGGCGCTTCCCGACCGCCCTGCCACCATGATCGCGACGATCAGAACGCCAAGCTCGCGCAGGACCAGAATTCCGACCATGTCGACGACGTAAGACTCGGCACCGAAACGTCGAAAATGGAAGATCCCCTGCTGGGCGATGATGGCGCCGATCAGGAATGTGATCAACACCACGATTGGAATGGCCTGCCACCCGATGCGGTACATCTGATAGACGAGGGAGGTCACGCGCAGAGATTGAGGCCGGCGCAGCGTGCGCAGCAGCGCAAAGAACAGCGCGGCCAACATGTCCAGAAACACCTTGATGTCCTGGGCGGCCCCCAGACTCGAACGACCGAGGTCGGTGAGTTTGGCGAGGATCGGGTTCAGTCTCGGTGCCGGCTCGACGACTCGTCGATTGACCTGCCGGACCTCCTCGACGAGGCCGATGTAGTTTTCTGCTACCCCGATCATCTCGACCCGACGATCGCCCGCAGCAGCCCGGCGGCCGAGCTTCTCAAGCAACCAAGCACCGACGGTATCGATTTCGCTGACGGCCCCAAGATCGAGCTTCACGGCGGTCGCGCTGTTGATGCTGTTGCCGACAGAGCTGGTCAAGCTCTCGAGCTCTGCCACGTTCAGGGACACCCATGATCCGCTCGGACGAAGCTCGAGCACATCCTCCGTCGTCGCCGCGGTCAGTCCCGGATGAGCACGCAATTGGATGTCTCCCTCAGTCGGCGTGCCGAGGCACACCCGTTCCTAAATCGCGCCGATCTGCCTCGCTTGATCTGCGTCAATCCCGTCAGCGCAACGGGTTGAGCGAAATCAAGCATCGTGCCGAGCTACGTTCTACAGTGATTTTGACGCAAGGACAAAACATGGCCATCGACCCGACGACCCTCCGGACCGAGCTGGAGAGCCTGACGCGAGAGCTAAGCCAGCTGTTGCGGGGCGCGGGTACGCCGCGTGACAACCGGACGCGCAACCAGCCGCCGGAATGCTCGCTGCAGCGATCGAGGCGCTAGACATGCGTCTAAGCGAGACAGACGTTCAGGTGGAACGAATGATCAGGGATCGTCCGATCGTGGCGACGGCTTCGGCCTTCGCCCTCGGGCTTGCCGTTGGCCTCCTGCTGCGGAGAACTTAAGTGGATACCGAAAATGTCGTTAAACATTTACGCCTTCTCTGGCGGACGGACCGGGTCATTGCCGACATCAGGCTTCGGCACTTGCTCGTCGGGCTTGGCCTCCGGGCCTTTGCGGCGCTGATCGCCGTCTTTGGCCTCCTGATGTTCGAGCTGGCGGCTTATCTTGCATTGGTCCAGGTCACCTCCGCGGTCGTGGCAGCCGCGGCACTCGGAGCCTGCAATATCGCGATTGCGGCGATCCTGCTGATCATCGCATCCCGTGCACCGTCCGGCCGGGAACTCGAACTAGCCAACGAGATTCACTCCTCGGCGATGGACTCGCTGCAATTGGAAGCACGAGCTTTGCAGTCCCGAATCTCGAGCGTGGTCAACCATCCGCTCAACAGCCTCATTCCGCTGCTCATCGTTCCCATTGCGACGATGATCATCAGAACTCTCCGCTCGCATGGCGCTTCCGAAGGCGAGGCGGCGAGTCCGCCGTCCAATGACGACCACCATCCGACCTGAACCGATGGACCGGGTGAGAGGACACCGAAGATCTGAGCTTAGAGCCTGAGTTTGACATTGCAAAGATCGCGCTCGGTTGGATCGGTTTTGACCTCGAAACCGAGATTCCTACACATCTCCAGCATGACGACATTCTCCTGCAGGACGTCGCCGGAGATCATCTTCAGGCCCTCCGACTTGGCGTATTCGATGATCAGCTGCATCAATGCCCAGCCGAGTCCGCGTCCCTTGAGATCCGACCGCAACAGGATCGCGTATTCCCCGCTCTCGTAGACCGAGTCGGAGTGAATCCTCACGACGCCGACCAGTTCGTTTGTCGCTTCATCGAGAGCCACAAAAGCCATCGCGCGCGCATAGTCGAGCTGCGTCAGGCGCGCGATGAACTCGTGCGTGAACTCCTTCATTGGAGCAAAGAATCGAAGACGCAGGTCTTCCGCAGTGACATGCTTGAGGAACTCATGAATGGTTGGCTCATCCTCGGGTCGGATCGGCCGCGCAAGGATCCGCCAGCCGTCCTTGACCTGGAGATGCCGTTCCCATTGGCTCGGATAGGGCCGAACGGCGAAATTCGACGGACCAGAGCCTTTGAATTTCGGCGGAACCCTGCCGACGGCGACGCGCGCATCGACGGCCATGACGCCGCTCTCGTCGGCGAGCAGCGGATTGATATCGAGTTCGCGAATCTCCGGAACGTCTGCTGCAAGCTGCGCAAGCTTGACCAGCACCAGTGCGACTGCATCGGGCTTGACCGCTGGGACATCACGATAGGCGCGCAGCAATCGTGAGACGCGCGTCCGCTCGATGAGGTTTCGCGCCAGATGGAGATCGAGCGGAGGCAGACCGAGCGCCTTGTCGTTGATGATCTCGACGGCGGTACCGCCCCTGCCGAACACGATCACGGTTCCAAAGGTCGGATCGTCGGCAATGCCCATGATCAGCTCCCTCGCCTTGGCGCGGACGATCATGGCTTGCACGATCACGCCGGAAATCCGTGCGTCGGGCCGAACGGCCTTCGCGCGGGCCATGATCTCGTTCGCGGCGTTACGCACGGCCTCGGCCGTAGTGAGATTGAGCACGACACCGCCGACGTCGGATTTGTGAATGATATCTCTCGACAAGATCTTGAGCACGACAGTTGTGCCTTGAGCGAACAACTGCTCCGCATATCCGACCGCCTCGTCGACCGAGGACGCAGCGAACGTCGGCACCATCGCAATATCATAGGCCTCCAGCAGGCGACTGATCTCGACCGGATCGAGCCAGGTCCGCCCGTCGGCGAGGGCTGTCGCTACAATTCTGCGGGCTGCCTCGACGTCGGGCGCAAAAGAGCTCGGCATGGCCGGCGGCACAGCGGCAAGCGATTCGACCACCTCCCGATGACGAACGAGATGCATGAAGCCGCGAACGGCATCATCCTCCGTTGGGTAGTTCGGAATTCCTGCCCCGCTCAAGGTCTCGATGACCGACTGCTCCGCACCGACCCATGCCGCCAGAACCGGCTTTGCCCAGCGCCGGTGCTGCTTTCGATAGGTACTGACGAACTCGGTGACAGCCGTGGCAATGGCGCTCGCGGATGCAATCGCGGTCTGAACGTTCATGACGAGAATTGCATCGTTGGCTCGATCGGCGAGCAGCGCCTCGAGCGCGAGCGTGTAGCGTGCAGCATCGGCATCGCCGACGATGTCGACCGGGTTGGATCCGGACCAGGTCGGCGGCAGGATGGCGTCGAGTTTGTCGTGGACGACCGGCGAGAGTGCGGCAGGCACGCCTCCGAGCTCGACCAGTCGATCCACCGCGAGCACGCCGATCCCGCCGCCGTTCGTGAGAATGGCGAGCCTCTTGCCCATGGGCGACTCCACCCGCCCCAGCGTTTCGGCGCAGTCGAACAACTCGCGCAGATCGGAGACCCGCAGAACGCCGGCCCGGCGAAAAGCCGCATCGTAGACGGCATCCGCTCCCGCCAGCGCGCCCGTATGTGTCGCGGCAGCTTGCGCACCGACGGCACCGCGGCCCGATTTCACGACCACAACCGGCTTGACCCTCGCCGCCGCTCGCGCCGCGGACATGAACTTTCGAGCGTCCTTGACGGCTTCGATGTAGAGCAGGATCGCGCGGGTCCCACCGTCCAGCGCGAAGTGGTCCAGAAGATCTGCGAGATCGACGTCCAACTGATCGCCGATCGAGACGATTCCAGAAAACCCAACACCGCGCTGAGCAGCCCAATCTACCATCCCCGCCGCGATAGCGCCGGACTGTGAAATGAGCGCCAGGCTGCCTGCAACCGGCATGTGCGCCGAAAAGCTCGCATTGAGCTTGATGGTCGGCATCATGATGCCGAGACAGTTCGGCCCAATGAGACGCATGCCGTATTTCTGCGCTGCCTTCTCTGCCTGATCGGCGAGGGACCCCTCTCCGTGCCCGAGACCCGAGGTAATGATCAGAGCCCCTGCCGTCCCTAACGCGCCTGCGCGATGAATGAGATCCGGGATCGAAGGGGGTGGCGTCGTGATCACCACAAGTTCCGGCACAAACGCCAATTCGGCGAGACTGCCAACGGCTGCGATGTTGGATATTTCCCGATAGCGGGAATTGACCAGGCCAAGCTTGCCCTCGAACCGCGCCTTGACGATATTGTCGAGAATGGCCTTCCCTACCGAGTTCGGTCGCGGACTCCCTCCGATCAGAGCGATGGAGCGAGGCAAAAGCAGGTTCCGCAATCGGTAGGTCGACATTTGCACGTCCAACATCAGTTGGTGAAAGGCGGGTGAATCCCGGAGATTGATCTTAGTTTCAATCCGCAGCGGGTCTAGCGCGACTTATCATCCCAGCATAGTGATGCAATACCGCTCCGTTCCCCGACCGTACCTGCCGGCTCTGCTCGGTAGGCCGCAGTATTCGAACCAAGTCCTTGACGAGCATCAAACGATTGCCGGGCTGATTATCTTATTACCCTGCAAATTCGTCCGAGAGGCTCTCCGATGCGAGCGATGGTTCTGCGAAAGCCCGGAGCGCCTCTGCAGCCCGAGACACTCGCGGACCCCGATCCTGGTCCCGGTGAGATCCGCGTCAAGGTCAGGGCATGCGGTGTGTGTCGCACTGACCTGCATGTGTTCGACGGTGAGCTTCCCGACATCCGGTATCCGATCATCCCCGGACACGAGATCGTCGGTCATGTCGATCAGATTGGTCCTGGTGTGACGACGCACAGGCTCGGCGAGCGGGTCGGAATTCCATGGCTGGGGCATACATGCGGCCACTGCACGTTCTGCGCACGTGGTATGGAAAATCTCTGCGACCAGCCGACGTTTACCGGCTATACGCGCGATGGCGGCTATGCGACCCACACCGTCGTCGACGCAAATTATGCGTTCCCGCTCGGAGGCCTGGAGGATGACATCGCCACCGCACCGCTGTTGTGCGCCGGCCTGATCGGCTGGCGATCCCTGGTCATGGCAGGGAAGGCCGAGAAGCTCGGCATCTACGGATTCGGCGCGGCCGGTCACATCGTTGCCCAGGTCGCCCGCTGGCAGGGGCGCCAGATCTACGCGTTCACCCGCGAGCACGACCAGGCTGCGCAGGATTTCGCGCGCCAACTTGGCGCCACATGGGCCGGAGCGGCGGGCCAGCGTCCCGATGTTGCTCTGGACGCGGCCATCATCTACGCGCCGGCTGGCGAGCTTGTTCCGGCCGCTCTGCGGGCTGTTCGGAAGGGCGGCCGGGTGGTCTGCGCAGGTATCCATATGAGCGACATTCCGACGTTCCCGTATTCCCTCCTCTGGGGAGAACGCCAGGTGGTGTCCGTCGCCAACCTGACGCGGCAAGACGGTCTCGATTTCCTGCGAGTCGCGCAGCAGGCTCAAATACGGACCCATACGACGCCCTATCCGCTATCCGACGCAAATGACGTTCTGGCCCGCCTGAGGCGGGGTGACGTCGTCGGCGCGGCGGTGCTCATCCCGGACTTTTGAATTGAACGTGGCAAGACCGCCCATGGCATCACCATCCGATCAGGAACTGGTCTTCTCCTTCCTGGGCAATACCGCCCGACATCCAGGTGTCCGCCGGATCGACACGCACGCGGCTTCCGTGTTTCTGATCGGCGACCGCGCTCTGAAGATCAAGCGCGCCGTTCGGCTGCCATTTCTGGACTATTCGACGCTCGATCGGCGCAAGGCCGCGTGCGTAAAGGAAATGGAGATCAATCACCCGTTTGCTCCGGACATCTATCTGCGTGTCGTCGCCATCACCAAGGCGCCAGACGGGTCATTCGATGTCGGTGGATCCGGCACTCCGGTCGAATATGCCGTCGAGATGCGTCGCTTCGATGACAGCCAGACGCTTGATCATCTTTCTCGCCGCCAGCAGTTGGACGTCGGATTGGGCGAGCGTCTGGCAGAGACGATCGCGGCGTCGCATGCAGTCGCCGTTCGGAGCTCCTCCAATCTGTGGACGGACTCCATTCCAATCTGGATCGACGCATTCGTCGCCAGCTTTCGGACAGTCTCGCGATTTGGCGAAACGGAGGTCGAAGAACTCCGCGTCCTTTGCCACTCGGCCTTCGCGCGGCTCCGCCCCCTGCTCGAGCAACGTGCAAAGGACGGGCACGTGAAACGCTGCCATGGCGACCTCCATCTGGCCAACATTGTCCTCATTGACGACAAGCCGGTGCTGTTCGACGCCATCGAGTTCGACGACCGAATAGCCACGATCGACGTCCTGTACGACCTCGCCTTTCCACTGATGGACCTCTTGCACTTCGCGCAGCCGGTCGCTGCAAGCCACCTCTTGAACCGCTACCTCTCGACCGCGGCGCCCGACCAGACCGGAGGATTGGCTGCTCTGCCTCTGTTCATGGCGATCCGGGCCGCCATCCGTGCACAAGTCTTTGTCGCAAGGTTCGACCGCCTTGATGCTGAACACTCGGACGCAGATCGCTCCACAACGATCGAGACCGCAGAGAGCTACTTTCAACTTGCGCGCAGCCTGATTCGGCCGGCGGAGCCGAGGATGATCGCGGTCGGAGGCCTGTCGGGAACGGGGAAATCTGCGCTCGCCCGGGCTCTCGCTCCTCTCTTGGTTCCTCCACCGGGAGCAATCGTGTTGCGCAGCGATGTGCTGCGCAAGCAACTGTCTGGCGTGAAGGAAACCGAACGCCTCCCAGCTGAGGCCTATACACCGGAATCGAGTGCACGAGTCTATCGAGAGTTGACGACGCGGGCCAGCCGCGTGCTCTCACAAGGTTTCACGGTGATCGTCGACGCCGTGTTTGCACGTTCGGATGAACGGCAGGATATCCATGATCTCGCGAAACGGCTGAAGGTGCCCTTTGCCGGCCTCTTCCTCGTTGCAGATTTGCGCAGCCGGCAGGAGCGGATTCACCATCGAGTCGCCGATGCGTCCGATGCAACGGTCGGGGTTGCCGAGGATCAGGAACACTACGATATCGGCGGTCTCGATTGGCTCCAGGTCGATGCGTCAGGCACGGCTGAGACGACATTGGACCGAAGCCTTTCATTGCTCCGGGCCAGCGCCTAAGCCCGACGGGATGGTGCTCCTTGGCCGCAACATGCGGCGATCACGTGTGCACGTAGTCGCCCGGCGCGTCTCCGAGATCATTCGAACGATCTGTCCCGAGTTGCGGCGGCGCGCCCGGCGCTCCCGACTGCTGTCCGAGCCATGCTGTCCAGGCCGGCCACCACGATCCCTCCAGCTTTGGAGAGCTGCTCTGCCACTCGTCCGGCCCGAGATAAGGAGCGTCGGCAGCCTTGGTCCGCATCTGATGGGAGCGCCCCTGCTCGCCCGGCGGCGACACGATGCCGGCATTGTGGCCGCCGCTCGCGAGCACGAAAGTGACGTCAGCATCAACCTCGTAATGGACCTTGTACGTCGATTTCCAAGGCGCAACGTGATCACGCAGCGTCCCGACGACGAACATCGGCGTGTGGATATCGGAGAGCGAAACAGGCTTCCCCTCGACCCGATACCGCCCCTCGGCGAGATCGTTGTTCAGGAAGAGCTTGCGCAGATATTCGGAGTGCATCCGATACGGCAGCCGCGTCGCATCTGCGTTCCATGCCATCAAGTCGCTCGGGTTTGCGCGCTCGCCGAGAAGATAGTCGCGCGAGACACGAGACCAGATCAGATCGTTGGAGCGCAGCAATTGAAATGCGCCCGCCATCTGGGTGGTATCGAGATATCCACGCTCCCACATCATGTCTTCGAGAAAGGCGACCTGGCTTTCATTGATGAAGAGCGTCAGCTCTCCCGCTTCCGTGAAATCGGTCTGGGCCGCAAACAGCGTGATTGTCTTCAGACGCTGGTCGCCATCCCGTGCCATGGCTGCCGCCGTGATCGAAAGAAGCGTTCCCCCGAGACAATAGCCTGCGGCATGGACCGGCGTATTCGGAATGATCGTTCCGATCATGTCCAGGGCAGCCATGACGCCCAGCGAGCGGTAGTCGTCAAACGCAAGATCCCGGTCTTCCGCTCCGGGGTTTCGCCAGGAGATCATGAAAACCGTAAAGCCCTGGTCGGTCAGGTATCGGACCAGCGAATTGTGCGGCGACAGATCCAGGATGTAATACTTCATGATCCAAGCCGGTACGATCAGGACCGGCTCTGGTCGCACCTTCTCGGTCGTCGGCATGTATTGAATCAGCTCAATCAACTGATTGCGAAGCACAACCTTGCCCGGTGCGGTCGCGACAGTCTTGCCGACGACGAACTCACCATTGCTCGATATCTTTCCCGGCTGCATCACCTGCATGATATCGGCGAGCCAGTTCTGCCAGCCGAAGATCAGGTTCTCGCCACCGCTTTGAAACGTCCTTTCCAGAACTTCCGGGTTGGTCGCTGCAAAGTTCGATGGCGCTAAAATGTCGAGCAGTTGACGAATTGAAAAGTCAACGACGGCTTCGTTGGCGGGGTCGACACCACGAATGCCGGTGGTCGCCTTGTGCCACCAATCTTCTCCGAGCAGGAACGCCTGGGCGAACAAGTTGAACGGTTGGGCCGTCCATTGCGGCTTGGAAAAGCGATGATCGTTGGCCTGCGGCCTGATCAGATCCCAAGGACCGCGATTGGGATCCGCAAAATGCAATGACCGTTCGGCAACCAGCTTCGCGCCGTTCCAGGCGTCTCGGACGATCTCGATTTGACGCTGAGGCGCAGCCGCCAGATGGCAAACCCAATCCAGATACGCCATCGACAGAGCAGCCGGCGATATCCCCGCGGTGAGTCGAGCCAGCATCGCGCTGAACGCCTTGTCCAGCTCGTGGTCCTCGCGCCGAAATGCCCCGGAGCCCGCGTCGGCTTCCTGACAGAGCGACCTTGCGTTCGATGCAGCGAGCCCCCCCGCCGGCTTCAAAGAGGTCTCTACGGAGACAACGGCCTTGCTCCGGTCGTTGTCGGTTGTTCTCTCACGCTCCCGCGCCTCGAGACGCGACACACCCGCACTCTTCAGTTTCGCCACCGTTGCCCCATAAGATTCACGCTGGCATCAATCAGGCGTTGCCCGTGCTTGAAGAGTCGATCGCAATCCCGCCTGACGAAATCAATCTGATGCCGTCCACATTCCTGAACCATCGCCTGGATTCCCGTCACGGAATGCACGCCAGCCAGCTTCGACACGAACTCGGCCAGCAGATGCGTCTCCGTGCGCGCGCGATCCAGCACTTCGTTGCTGGCAAACAGAACCTCCTCCATGACGATCTGCTGCGAACCAACTAGCAGCTCAAGTGCGTGCTTGTTGGAGAGAGCGACACGTTCGGACAGTTCGGCCGTTTCGTCGGCCAGGATCTTGGTCCCGGAGAACTCGGACATAGGCACCTCTCCTCGCGCTGGATCAGATTGCCTTATAGCTGCAATTCAATGCCAAGACCTTGAGCTGCGTCAATGACGGCGGCGGCATCTCCTTTGACCTGCGTCAATTCAAGACCGTCGCAGCGGGTTACTTTTTCTTAGCTTTTGACATTGGAGTTCGCCATGCGCGCCCATCAGATCATGACCCGTCCCGTCATCACTGTCACCCCTGACACTTCCATCGTGGATGCGGCAAATATCATGCTTCAACGGCACGTCAGCGGCCTTCCAGTGGTCGACCCCGGCGGGAAGCTGGTGGGCGTCGTCTCGGAAGGCGATTTCATTCGCCGAACGGAGATCGGCACTGGGCGAAAGCGCGGCCGCTGGCTGCGATTCATTCTCGGGCCCGGAAAGTCGGCCGCCGACTTCGTCCACGAGCATGGTCGCAAAGTGTCAGAGGTGATGACCAAGTCTCCCTTGACGATCACCGAAGACGCCGCGCTGGCTGAGATCGTGGAACTGATGGAAAAGAACCACGTGAAGCGGTTGCCCGTGGTCAAGGGAGACCGGGTGATCGGCATCGTGTCACGGGCGAACCTGCTGCAAGCGGTTGCCGCGCTCGGGCGGCAGGTTCCAGATCCAACGGCCGACGACGATCACATCCGCAACCGCGTGATCGACGCCCTCGAGAAGAACGACTGGTGCCCGTTCGGATTGTCCGTCATCGTCAAGGACGGTATCGTTCATCTGAGCGGCGTCATTACCGAAGAGCGGTCGCGGCAGGCGGCGATCGTTGCCACCGAGAACATCTCTGGCGTCAAGAAGGTGCATGATCATCTGTGCTGGGTCGACACCATGTCGGGCATGTATCTGAACTCACCGGAAGACGATGAGATGGCCAAAGCCGGCTGATGGCTGCTGAGGACGCTGCCGCTCTTCTTCCGTGTCCGGCACCAGTGACGATGCCTTAGGCTCCCGGATCGTTGCGTCCGAACGCCCCTACCTGACGCAGGGCTTCGATCTCCTGCTCGGTGTACCGAAGCCTGTCGCGCAGAATTGCGGCCGTATGCTCTCCCAGCCGCGGCGCCGCCGTGGGCTCGACGGTCGGTGTGAGCTTCATGGTGATTGCCGGCTCGACGTTGGGTATCGAGCCTGCCGTCGGGTGCGGAATACGACAGGTGCGGTCGCGCATCCGGACCTCGGCCGCGTTGAACGCCTGCTCGACCGTTCGAACGTGTCCAACCGGAACTCCAGCCTGGTTCATCCGAGATATCCAGACATCCATCCGTTCCGCGGCAAGGATGTCGGCGATGAGGCCGCGCAGTTGCGCACGGTTGACCCATCTCGCTCTTCGCGTGGCAAAGCGAGGATCGCTCAGGAGATCCGGACGACCAAGTACCTCCGTTGCCAACCGGCGGTAGAGTCGATCGTTGGCACATGCGATGTAGAGCGGGCCATCTGACGCTTCAAAGACGCCGACCGTCGGAGAGTCGTTCGGCGAATTGCCCGTTCGCGTGGGGTTCACGCCGCTCATCAAATACGCCATTCCGGAGAAGCCCGTCATCGCCAAGGCGATGTCGAACAGCGCCACTTCGACGTGCTGCCCGCGACCGAGCCGCTGCCGGGCGGCAAGTGCCAGCAGGATGGCATTGCAGGCGGACATGCCGGTGGCCAGATCAACGATCGGAGGACCGGTCCGCACCGGCGGACCGTCGGCGAAACCGTTGAGGGACATGAACCCGCTTTCCGCCTGGGTGATTGGATCGAACCCTGATCGCCACGCGAATGGACCTGAGCGTCCGTAGGCCGAGATCGAGCAATAGATCAGCCCGGGATTGGTGCTGGACAGCGTTTGATAGTCCAGCCCGAACCTCTCCATGACGGACGACGAGAAATTCTCCACGACGATGTCGGCCTTGGCGATCAGCGCACGAGCGACGTCTCTGGCCTGCGGTATCGTGAGATCCAACACCATGCCGCGCTTGTTCCGATTGAGGCTGAGGAACGCCGCGCTCTCTCCGCCGAGCTCGGCGTGCTCGTATGCGCGGGTATCGTCTCCCGTGAGCGGCTGCTCGATCTTGATCACCTCGGCGCCGAAATCGGCCAGCGTCTGTGTGCACGCCGGCCCTGCGACAACGCGCGTGAAGTCGATCACCAGCAGACCCGCCAGCGCGGTTGGCGCGTCAGGCGGCCGTGGCGCACGCTCTGGCAGGGTGACCTCGGCCGGCATCCCAGAGTCCTTCCCGCTGCTTTGATCGTCTGAAGCGATCTTCCGTTAACTGCCGGGCGCGGCTTGTCTCCAACGTCCGACAACGCATGGTTAGCTCAACGACAGCCGCAAAAAAAGGCCCGGGTCAGAGCTGTCGGACCGGCTCAATTCTGCTGCAGCGCAATGCAATCCGCATAAGGCGTCGGTCGACAGCTCACCGGCCGATCATCTTGCGCCAATAGAGCGAGTTCCCCCAGGCCCAGGGCCGGCCCGGTTGGAACAACACATATCCGCACCGAATGAAATTGTTCGCGGAGACGATGTTGCAGGTCGTGTCCGAAACGATGCAATCCAGGCCCGAGCGACGCGCGCGCAGTTCGATCGCACGCATCAGCCGCCGCTGCAGGCCGTAACCACAGCGCTCTTGGAGAACACCAACCCTCGAAAGATAGGCTATGCCTTTGCCGAGGGATGACGGCACCATTCCGGCAAAGGCGACGGGCCGTCCGAGCTCGGTCGATATCCACCATTGTCCGCTCTCGAAATCGGGCAGAGGCGCGCAATCGAGGAATGCGCGCGCATGGAGCTCCTTCAAGGTGTCGAGGACGTCAGGCTCGCAAGCGTCGACCTCCCTGATGCGGAAGCGGCGGCCTCGCCGTGAGATCCTGGCTGGCACGGCATCACCTTCCGAGCACGACTTTGATGCCGAGCCAGATCGCACCGATCAGACCGGTCGCGATGACCGTGATGACGGCCTTGAACGTATAGCTCTGAGCCTGCTCCACGCTCTTGCGCCAGCGCCGCAGGTGCTGGAAATCGGCTCTCAGCTCGGTGATCGTCTTCGACATGGTCAAGTCCGGTATCATGGATGGTGAATGCGAGGTTGGTGATCGTCACGAGATCGCATCGGCGGCTGCGATCATCACCAGGCCGATCAGGGCGAGCGCGATGAGATAGGCGGTCATCTTCCTCTCTCTCCTGGGCGAAGGAAAAGTGCGGCAGATCGCAGCCGAACGCGCGATCGTTTCAGGCGCGAACCCTATCCCTCGGCTCAAGCAAGGGACCGCTGCGGGCGGAGCGACGGTCGCCACGCCCACGCGCCGGCCCGTTCGCGCGGGCCAGCGAGTAACCGGATGTTCGAAGTTGTCTTCGCGCCGGCGCGGCGATGAATTGCCGGCGATCATGGTCGACAGCCGATGCCGGCCTGCGCTGCTCACGTCAAATGCCCGCGGACAACCCGGCATCAAATTTTCGGAAAATTCGATAATAACACTATGCCGGTGATTTGCCCGACGTGTCAAATTTGATCGAAATGCAGCAGTCAGGCCTTGCGATTTCGATAACCGCCGCTCCAAATCCGGTCCGAGCGAACAAAAAGCCCGCTGCCGAGTTCGCGGCGCGGGCTCTATGATTTCTTCGACGATGGCAAAATGCGCCTGATTTGCCCGACGTGTCAAGCGCAGATAGTTGCGCCGGCCGGCAACGCAACTTCAGCCCGTCGGGCGCGGCCGGCGGAGGAGATCTTCCGATGTATGTCGTTGCGGTCGTGCTCGCCGGCTTGTCCGCCCTGTTCTATGTGGCGAGCCAGCACCAGCTCGGAGCGGTCGGCGCCGATGTCTGTCAATATGGCAGCCTGTTCTGCGACAAGCCGCACTACATGATGACGGGCGCGTTGCTGGCCGCCCTCTGGGGCAAGTTCGTGAGCATGCGCTGACACGAGCCGGCGCGAAGCTTCGATCAACCCGTCAGTTCTTGATCGCGTAGAGCGGCGTTCTCACCGTCAGCTGGTAGACCGGCTTCGGCGCCCAGGCGATCTGCGCGGTGATGCCGAACAGCCGGTTGTCGTCATCGTCCATGCGGTCGAGATCCAGCCTGACCAGCGGCTGCGTGTAGGGCGCGATCGGCGTGACAGCAAGCAGCTGCGCACCGCCGAACGACTGGAGGCCGACGCGCGCGGAGACCTTCCAGTTGTTCTCCCACTGATAGAAGCTGCCGACATAGCCCGCCGTCGTGCTGCCGACATGCGCTAGCACTGAGTCGACCTCGACATGGGTATATTGAACGCCGGCGAGCCAGCCTTTCATCTCATCCGGATCGAGCGCGTATTTGGCTTCGATGACGGTGTTGAACGAGGTCGTCGCCAACGGCGCGTCCGGCACCGACCGGGTCAGCGTCGACTGCAAGGTGAGCGTCGGAAGCGCGCCGCCGTTCTGCTGATAGACATCGGCCTGGAAGCCGAGGAACCAGCTCGTGACCGCCACGTCGGACCAGCCGGACAGGCCGTTGTACGACGTGCTGCCGGTGAAGCCCGCGTAGAGCGACAACGCGTCGCCGAGATCGACCGTGAGCGGAACGTCGACGCCAAGGCCCTGGTTGGTCGGAGCCGACAGTTGCGGCCGTCCTGGCAAGGCTGGACGGTCGAGCAGCTTGCGCAAGGTCGCGAGCTGCGACAGAGTTCCGAACAGGGAGGTGTCGCCAAGGCCCGTCGACAATGCTCCGCCGGGCACATAGGCGTAGTTCGTGCGGAAATCGATGTAGACGTTGGCAAGGCCCGGCGCCGGCGCGTCCGCCTCATCGTCCTTGGCAAGGGCGCCGCCGCTCGTCACCAGCGCCGCGCCCGAGACAAGAGCGAATATCCGCCGCTGCGCCCGACCGCCACGCAGCCGCCATTTCTCGTCTGCCATGAGACTTCCCCCGGAGACCGAAAATACGCCGGTCCGGCGCGATCCTTCAAGTGCGGATCGCGCGAGGCCCACCATGGTCAGGGGAAAGCTGCCGCGGTTCTCATGCCGACGACGCCGGCTTCGCGCCTGCGGCTCGCGCGGCCATGACCTGCCGCAGCACGCGCGACAGCTCGTCGACCGAGTAAGGCTTCTGGATCAGGCTGAAACCGTGGCGGTCGCCGTCGGCGAGGACATGGCTGTAGCCGCTGTTGAGCACGATCGGGATCATCGGCAGCCGCCGGCGGATTTCCTGGCCGAGCGTCACCCCGTCCATGCCGGGCATCACGACGTCGCTGAGCACGAGATCGAAGCTCTCGGGATCCTCGTCGATCATCCGCAGCGCATCCGTTCCGCTGCGCGCGAGCACCGTTCGGTAGCCGAGATCCTCGAGCAACTGCGTGGAGAACTCGCCGATTTCCGGATTGTCCTCGACGACCAGCACATTCCAGCGCGCGGCGAGCTGTTCGGGACCCTGCTCGCTCCGCTCGCGCGGTCCCAGCGGCTTGTGCGTCAGCGGGAGCAACAATGTCAGCTTCGTGCCCTTGCCGAGCTCACTGTCGACCAGCACCCGTCCGCCGGACTGATGAACGAAGCCGTAGACCTGAGACAGGCCGAGGCCGGTGCCGCGCCCAACCCCTTTGGTGGTGAAAAACGGCTCGAAGATCCGGTCGATCTGATCTGGAGGAATGCCGGATCCGGTGTCGCTGACGGCAATGGAGACGAACGACGACTGCCCGGACCGACCGTCCTCTCGGACGATCTCGCCGCGAATGGTCAGGACGCCCTGCCCCTCCATCGCATCACGCGCATTGGCGACGAGGTTCACGAGCGCCGTCTCGAACTGATTGATGTCGACGTCGACCGGAAGCGGCCGCAATGCGAGGTCGAGTTCGATCACGGCCGGCGCTCCGAGGACGGTCTGCAGCATCTCTTCGATCCGCTCGATATGCCCCGCGGCATCGAAGACGCGGCGCTCCATCGGCGTCCGCCGCGCGAAGGCGAGCAACTGTCCGGTGAGCTTGGCGGCGCGATCCGCCGTGTCCGAGATCGCATCCACGTAGCGCCGCATGCGCTCCGGGGACAGCTGGCGCCGGCGCAACAGGTCGGCCGACGACCGGATCACGGTCAGCAGATTGTTAAAGTCGTGCGCGACGCCGCCGGTGAGCTGGCCGATCGCCTCCATCTTCTGGGCCTGGCGGAATGCTTCCTCCGCCTTGCGCCGTTCGGTCAGCTCGACCGCCTCGGGCACGATGGCGGCCACCTGTCCGGTCTCGTCCCGCACCGGCCGCATCTGGAAGTCGAACCAGCGCGAGCCGCCGACCGGCAGTTCGAGCTGCAGCTCCTGGCGCGCCCCGTCGCCGCGAGCGACGGCGTCGACCAGGGATCTGATCACCTCGGGCATGCCGGGCGTACCCGCAAACCACGGCGTCTCCCAGAATGGCAGCCCTGCGACCTCGTGCAGCGGCGCAGCGATCGCTTCGAGCGAGGTCGCATTGGCGTCCAGAAGCGTCCCATCGGACGAGAGCAGCGCTTGGAACGTGTAGCTCGCCTCGAAGATCGTCCGCAGCCGCGCCTCCTTGGCCTGCAGCTCCGCGGTACGCTCGGAGACCTGCGTCTCCAGACGCTCGTTCAGCTCACGCAGCGTGATCTCGGCCTCGTGCCGCACCCGCGACAGATCGATATTGGCGCGCACCCGCGCCAGCAGCTCGCGCGCGCTGAACGGCTTGGTGAGATAGTCGCTCGCCCCGGCATCAAGCCCCTCGACCTTGGCCTCCTCTCCGGCGCGCGCCGACAGCATGACCACAGGAATGTCGCGAAGCTGCGCATCGCTACGCAGCGCTTTCAGCAGGCCGAAGCCGTCGAGCCCCGGCATCATGACGTCGGTCAGCACGAGATCGGGGCGGCGCTGTCGGACGGCCTCCAGGGCCGCCATGCCATCGCTGACCGCCTCCACGTCATAATCCTCGCCGAGCAGACGGCGGACGTAGTCGCGCATATCAGGATTGTCGTCCGCGAGCACCACGCGATCACGGGCCGATGCCGTCGCGGAGCGAACTCCCAGGTCGTCGGATGATGACGGGTGAGGAAGCTCGAACGGCACACCGCCGTTCAACCACCCGAGCGCCTCCTCGATGTAGGCTTCGGCACGGACGTTGGTAACGGCCAGGACACGGGAAGGTCCGATCTGGCCCGCTGGCAGATGCGCCGAGCCTAGCGGAATTCGCACGGTGAAAACCGAGCCGCGGCCGAGCTCGCTGTCTACAGCGATCTCCCCTCCATGAAGCCTCACCAGCTCCTGCACGAGAGCGAGACCGATGCCGCTGCCCTCGAAGGATCGGCCGCGCGCGCCTTCGATGCGACGGAACCGTTCGAACAGGTGCGGCAGTTCACTGGGCGGGATGCCGGTGCCGGTGTCGCGAACCCTGAGCTCGGCATGATTGCCGTCAGTGGACAAGCCGATCGACACCGCGATTTCACCTTCGAAGGTGAACTTGAACGCATTCGACACCAGATTGAGAACGATCTTCTCCCACATGTCGCGGTCGACATACACCGGCTCGGACAGGGGCGTGGGGTCGATGGTGAGACGCAGGCCGGCAGGATCCGTCGCCGAGCGGAAGTTGGACACGAGCTCGGCCGTGAAAACCGCAAGATCGATCGGCTCGAAGTGCGCGGTCATGCGGCCGGCCTCGATGCGCGAAAAGTCGAGCAGAGTGTTCACGAGCTTCAACAGGCGAATGCCGTTGCGGTGGATCAGGCTGAGGACGGATCGCGCGTCGGAGGTGAGTTGGGCCTCGTCGCGGCCGAGCAGGTCTTCCAGCGGGCTCAACATCAGCGTCAGCGGCGTGCGAAACTCGTGGCTGATGTTGGAAAAGAACGTCGTCTTGGCGCGGTCGATTTCGGCCAGCGCTTCCGCCCGACGCCGCTCTGCCTGATAGGCCCCGCCATTGCTGACGGCCGCTGCAATCTGCCCCGCGACGAGGTTCAGGAAGCGGGCATAGCTCTCGTCGTAGAGACGGAACGGATTGAGACCTGCGATGAGGAATCCGCCCCGTCCGGCTTCCCCCGACGCGGGCAGCGGAAGCACAACGGCGTGCTGTGGCGGCTGACGCCATCCGCCGGTCGGAAAGCTGAGGCCGAACCGCCGCGGAAGGTCACGAACCAGCACCGCATCCTGCAGCTTCAGCGCTTCAGCCAGAGGCCACGTTTCTTCCGGCTGAATTCTCAGCCTCGGCTGAACGGCAGGATGATCGCGGTCGATGCCGGTCAGGGCCTCCAGTCGCGCCGCCTCGCCGTCCGGGTCGGTCATGTAGATCATTGCGAACGGCAGGTCGCGCGACTCCCGCGCCAAGGCGTCCGCGCAGCTTGCGCAGGCCTGATCGATGCTGCGGGCCCCGGCCCCGGCATTTGCCAGTTCGCGTAGCAACGAGAGCTGGCGCTCGCTGATCACGCGCTGAGTGTCATCGGTGTTCGCGCAGAAGATTCCTCCGGGTGATCCATCGTCGTCCGGAATGGGACTGTAGGAAAATGTGTAGTACGTCTCCTCGGGAAAGCCGTTGCGCTCCATGATCAGGAGTTGCGCCTCGACATAGGTGCCCTGATCACCGCCGCCGGCCTTGGCCAGCAACGGACCGATGTCCTCCCAGATCTCGTGCCAGACTGCAGAGATCGGTCGGCCGAGAGCCCACGGATGTTTGCCGCCGATGATGGTCTTGTAAGCATCGTTGTAGAGATAGATCAGCTCCCTGCCCCAACCGATCCAGATCGGCTGTTGGGATGTTAACATGATCCTGACGGCCGTCTTCAGGCTCTGCGGCCAACGCGCCGGCGGTCCGATCGAGGTGCTCTCCCAATCGAACCGCAACATCAGTCCGGCCAGCTCACTGCCTCCGGAAAAAAGCCTCTCGCGCTCGGCCATGCCGAGCTCCTGATCATGCCCTGTTTGCCGCTGGTCCGGCACGCGCTCCCCCTGGTCGAAATCCGACGTGATCTGGAACGCTGGTAATCTCCTCCGGTTCCGGAGCCGGGAACAAAAAGGGGTCGTGCGACTTCGAGAGACATACACCGCCGGGGGAGCGCTGCCATGGCCACGACCATTGCATCTGAACCGAACAAGCCGAAACGGTCGCTCTGGAGCGTATTCCGGCTGTTGGGTCCAGGTCTCGTGACCGGTGCCGCCGACGACGATCCGTCGGGAATAGCGACGTACTCCCAGGCCGGCGCGCAGTTCGGCTACGGGCTGTTGTGGACGGTCTTTCTGACAGCGCCTTTCATGATCGCGATCCAGCTGGTGAGCGCGCGCATTGGCCGTGTCACCGGCAAAGGGCTGGCGGCCAACATCACCGCGCTTGCGCCACGCGGCATCGTCTTCGGCCTCGTCGCGCTCCTGGTCGGCGCCAACACCTTCAACATCGCAGCCGACATTGCGGCGATGGCGGAGTCGCTGTCGCTGGTGATCGGCGGTCTCAATCATGAGCACGCGCTGATCTTCGCCGCCGGCTCGACGCTGCTCCAGGTATTCCTGCCCTACCGCCGCTACGCACCCTTCATCAAGGTGCTGACCCTCAGCCTGTTCGCCTACGTCGCGACCGCCTTGATGGTCAAAGTGCCCTGGAGCACGGCGCTGCTCGCGGCGGTTTGGCCCAGCTTCTCGACGGAGGCCAACTATCTGCTGACGGTGGTGGCTGTGCTCGGCACCACCATCAGCCCCTACCTGTTCTTCTGGCAGGCCTCGCAGGAGGTCGAGGAGATGAACCAGGGCAAGGTCGACCGTCCCTTGCGCGAGCTGTCGAAGAAGGACCACCCCGACCTCCGACGGATCAGGATCGACACCACGATCGGCATGATCTTCTCGAACGCGATCGCGTTCTTCATCATCGTGACGACCGCCACGGTGCTGCACGCGCATGGCATCACCAGGATCGACTCGGCGACGCAGGCGGCCGAAGCCCTACGCCCGCTCGCGGGCGACTTCACCTTCCTGTTGTTCGCGCTCGGCATCATCGGGACCGGCATGCTGGCGATCCCGGTGCTGGCGGGCTCGGCGGCATACGCCGTCGCCGAGATCTTCGGCTGGCACGCGACCCTGGAGGCCAAGCCGGACGAGGCGGTCGGCTTCTACAGCATCATCGCTGCCGCCACGATCATCGGCTTCGGGCTCGGCTTCACCGGCATCGACCCGATCCATATGCTGGTGTGGAGCGCCGTGCTCAACGGCATCGCCGCTGTGCCGATCATGGCGATGATGATGGTGATCGTGTCCAATCCCAGGCTGATGGGCCGCTTCCGCGGACGGACCTGGCTGATCGCCCTGGGGTGGATGGGGACAGGTATCATGGCCATCGCCGTGCTGGCGCTGCTTTGGTCATTCGTCACGGGCCGCGCCTAGCGGCCATCGCATTTTCCTTTGCGTGGGCTGCAACGCAGTTGCACAACGTCATTGGTGCAATGCGGAACGTAAACTGTGTTAACAGTCCCGTTCCCGCCATCCCGCCGCGATTGATGCCGATCAACGCCGGGCGCGCTCCGGTATGGCGGTGCTCGAACAAAGGACCTCGGAGACTGCCTTGACCCAGCCGCAACGCATGAGCGCATCGACGCTACCCCCCTATTCTCCGCGCGGACTCGCGCTGCTGCGCGATCCGCTGCTCAACAAGGGCACCGGCTTTACCGAGCAGGAGCGCGATGCGCTCGGCCTGCGCGGCTTCCTGCCCGCCGGGGTCATGTCGATGCAGGCCCAGGCCGAGCGGATCCTGGTCAATCTTCGCAGCCTGTCCAGCGACCTCGAGAAGTACGTGGCACTGAACGCACTGCATGACCGCAACGAAGCGCTGTTCTTCCGGGTGGTCTGCGACAACATCGACGAGATCCAGCCGCTGATCTACACGCCGACCGTCGGCCTCGCCTGCCAGAAATTCGGCCTGATCTTCCAGCGTCCGCGCGGCCTGTTCATCTCGGCCAACGACCGCGGCCGGATCGCGGAGATCCTCGCCAACTGGCCGTATCGCGCCAAGCTCATCGTCGTCACCGACGGCGAGCGCATACTGGGCCTCGGCGATCTCGGCGCCAACGGCATGGGCATTCCGGTCGGCAAGCTGTCGCTGTACTCGGCCTGCGCCGGCATCCATCCGGAAGAGTGCCTGCCCGTCATGCTCGATGTCGGCACCAACAACGAAGAGCTTCTGGCCGACCCCTACTACATTGGGCTGCGCCAGAAGCGCCTTACGGGCGAAGCCTACGACACGTTCGTCGACGAGTTCATGACCGCGGCCCGCGCCGCCTTCCCGGGCGTGCTGATCCAGTTCGAGGACTTCGCCAACCACGCCGCATTCAAGCTGCTGCACAAATATCGCGACGACGCCTGCGTCTTCAACGACGACATCCAGGGCACGGCGGCGGTGGCGCTTGCCGGCCTGTTTTCGGCGCTGCGCATCACCGGCGGCAAGCTCCGCGACCAGACGGTGCTGTTCCTCGGGGCCGGCGAGGCGGCCACCGGCATCGCGGATCTCGTCGTCTCCGCCATGATGGCCGAGGGCCTGTCCGAAGCAGAGGCGCTGCGGCGCAACTGGCTGACGGACTCGCGCGGCCTCGTCATCAAGGGGCGAGAGAACCTGCACGGCCACAAGCTGCGCTATGCGCACGACCAGGCGCCGATCGCAGACTTCCTGACCGCGATCAGGACGCTGAAGCCGACCGCGATCATCGGCGTGGCGGCCGTCGGCGGCGCCTTCACGCCAGAAGTGCTGCAGGCCATGGCCGAACTGAACGAGCGACCCATCATCTTCGCGCTCTCCAACCCGACCTCGAAGGCGGAATGCTCCGCGGAGTCGGCCTATCGCTATACCCAGGGCCGCGCGCTGTTCGCCTGCGGCAGCCCCTACGATCCGGTCAAGCTCGACGGCAAGACCTTCGTGCCGCGCCAGGGCAACAACTCCTACATCTTTCCCGGCGTCGGCCTGGGTGCCATCGCCAGCGGCGCGCGGCTGGTGACCGACGAGATGTTCATGGCCGCCGCGCATACCCTGGCGAACTGCGTCACCGGCGCCGATCTCGAGCAGGGCAGCCTTTACCCGGCGCTGCCGCGCATCCGCGAGGTGTCTGCCTATATCGGCGCCGCGGTGGCCGGCGTTGCCTATCAGAACGGGCTCGCCACAGGGCCCGCGCCGAACGATCTGCTCGGCTTCGTCGAGTCGAAGATGTACGACGCCCGCTACTGAGCCCGAGATCGCGGATGCCTCGGGCTCACCGAGGTCGAGTGAGGAGGCATCCGCTCTATTGATCCGGAACGATCGCATTGCTCGGCGTCGGCCGGTCCGTGATCTGCTGACCGAACAGGCTGGCGACCAGTTCGACGGCGACGCGCGCGGTCTTGCCGCGCTCGTCGAGGAACGGGTTGAGCTCGACGATGTCGACCGAACGGACCAGGCCGGAATCGTGCAGCATCTCCATGATGAGATGCGCCTCGCGATAGGTCGCGCCGCCCGGTACGGTCGTGCCGACGCCGGGGGCGACCTCGGGATCGAGGAAGTCGACATCGAAGCTCACATGCAGGACGCCGTTCCGCGCACGAACCTTGTCGAGGATCCGGCGCATCAGCACGCCGACGCCGAATTCGTCGATGGCGCGCATGTCGGCGATGCTGATACGCCGGAGACGCAGCAGTTCCTTTTCCGCTCTGTCGATCGAGCGGATGCCGAACAGCTCCAACTGATCTGGGGTGATGGACATGCGTGCCTCGTCGCCGAGCAGACCATCGAGACCCGGCTCGCCGCACAAGAACGCGGCGGACATGCCGTGCATGTTCGCCGTGATGGTGGTTTCAGGCGTGTTGTAGTCGGCATGTGCGTCGAGCCAGAGCACGAACAGCTCCCGCCCGATCTCGCGGCAATGGCGCGCGATCCCGTTCACAGACCCCATCGACAGCGAATGGTCGCCGCCGAGGAACACCGGGATGGCGCCGGTCTGCGCCAGCTCTTGACTGCGACGCGCCAGCACCCGCGACCAGCGCTGGATCTGGCGATAGTGCTTGGCCTTCATCGGCGGCTCGTCAACCTGCTCCGTGATGTCGGCGATGCCGACATCACCGTAGTCGGTGACGTCGAGCCCGAGGCTTTCCAGCACGGTGACGAGACCTGCGGTGCGCAGCGCAGCAGGCCCCATCAGCGTACCGCGGACCGACGCGCCGAGATCGATCGGCGCACCAAGGACGGCGATGCGATGTGGCGCTGTAAGGTCTGGAGAAGCCAAGACGGAATCCTTTCATCGACGGCCGGTCGCCCAGCGTAGCGCGATTTTGCACCGCATGCTTCGCCAGCGACGTCTCGGTCCATGGGAACCAATCGCATCAGCCGGCATTTTCAGGAGCATTACATTCGCCCTCGGCCGAATCGCGTCGGCACGGGGGTGCCAATCCGACGAGCCGCGGCAAGAAGGCAACGACAGTGAACAGCGAAACGTTCGAAACACCTCCACAGCCGGGCGTTGCCGAACGCGCGCTCGACACCGCGACGGACATGTCACACACACTCGGCGAGGTGGTGGGCACGCTGGGAGCGGCCGTCGACCGACTGAGCGAAGCGGCAAGGGCCGCGCGGCGGCCGGGGACCGCCCTGTCGACCATCAGCGCGATCACCCGCGAGGCGCCGCTCGCGAGCCTGTTCGTCGCCTTCCTGCTCGGGGTCACCGTCGCACGCCGGCGTTGAGGAACGGTGGTCAGAACAGCCGCGGCCCGCGCCGGTCGAGCTGTGATTCCCATGTCAGCAGCGTGGCCGCGATGGTCATGATCGCGATCCCGGCGACACTGATCAGCAGCTGCATCGCCAACCCGCTCGCCACGTCGGTCAGAATGACCTGGCCGAGGAAGGCCAGCAGCACACCCTGGCAATAGATCGGGAGCGAGTTCTCGCCGCACCTGATCATGGCCGTCATCAGCGGACGAATCGGCCCCGTCCAGTCCCGCGGCGCCAGCCGCGACACCACGAAGGCAAGCGCCAGGAAGTGCAAGAGCCGCACCGGCGCCAGGTGGCTCTTGTAGATCGGATAGATCAGGCCGCTGATGGCCGACGGGATCAGGTTCTCGAGACTCTTGAACTCCCAGCTGAGTGCCATCAACAGGCTGAACGCGAGATAGGTGATCGCCACGATCAACAGCGCTCGCGAGTCGAGGAGCGGACGCAGACGCGTGGTGCCGGCACAGCCGTACCAGGCGCCGATCACGAACAGGAACTGCCAGGCGAACGGATTGAAATACAGTTCGCCGCTCGGCCACGCCGGCACCTGCCAGCTGAACAGCTGAACCATCATGTAGAGCAGGAATGAAAGCACCAGCGTCAACGTCGCGCTGGTGATCATCAGCCACAGGATGACGGGAAAGCAGATGTGCAGGATTGCGAACGTCAGCAGGATGTCGGTGTTGACGGGCGCGAATTGCAGCAGCGCCACATGCACCAGCGTGGGCCCGGGCTCGCGAAAGAAGAAGCCGGTGTTGGTCTCGTCGACGAAGCGCGTGCCGCCGCCGATCACCCAGACCAGCGCCGCATAGGCGAGCAGCAGCACCAGGAACGCCGCATAGATCTCCCAGGCGCGCCGCAGCGCCCGCACCACCGTGGTCGCCCAGCCCTGCTTCGGCAGCGCTCCGCCATAGGCGAGCATGCAGGTGTAGCCGGAGACGAAGACGAACACCTCGGAGGTGTCGCTGAAGCCGTAGTTGCGCAGCGTCAGCCACGCCAGCGAATTGTCCGGAACATGATCGATGAAGATGAACCAAAGGGCGAGCCCCCGGAACGCGTCGACCCGGAGGTCACGACCTCGGTTGCCGTTGCCGGCTGCCACGCTATCTGTCTTCGCCAGCTCTTGATCATCGGCAAGCAAGATGGACCTCGTCTCGGGATGGCGGACTAACATCGACTCCGGCATGTCGTGCCTTGATATCTCCTGCCGGCCATCGATCGGAACTCGAATCCGCCACACGCGTCGTCCGCCCTTCTGGCAGATTTCGGGCCCTTGAACGCAGCCCCCGTCTGCGTCTTCAGGCTGCCCCGCGATTTCCGCCGATTGTGCACGGCCGATATCCGCACCGGAAAAGTGTGCACGGAAGCCGGGCACCTGCGGAACATTGTCGGCATGGTGGTGTTAACCCTCTAACCATCGCGGAGCTGGCAATTGTTCCAGTCCCGTATTTGCCCGGATTGATTGTAGATTGGTTAGACATTGACTTTGAGTGGAAGTGTTGACAGGGGGGGTTCCGTGATCCACCGAGGTGTTCAATATACCGTCGTGGCGACTGCTGAACCGGACATTTGGGAATGGCGGTACGAGTTTGGCGATCAGATCAAGACCGGACGCACCCAGACCAGACTCGCTGCGCTCGCAGCGCGGCGCGTGAAGTCGAAGATCGATGCGGCCCTCCGTGCGGCCCAGACGGGTTCCGTGTCCACGGTAAACGTTGCCGAACGGATCGGCAGGGCGAAGGCCGCATCGCATAGCCTGACCTGACATTCTGTCCTCCGGCAGTCCGGCACGCGCCGGTCGCCTCATCGTCTGTTGAGACAGATCAAGGCATCGATGCCGGCATTTGTCATGTTCAGATGATGGAAACTCTCGTTTTTCGCTGCTCCCAGACGGGATCGAACGTTCAGATCGACTTGGCCGCACCGGTTCTTGCCGACCAGTTCGATGCCTATGAGGCGGCCGCATGCCCAGCATGTGGCGGTACGCATCTCGTCAACAGGCTGAGCGGAAAGATGCTGAGCGACAGGGAGGGCTCGACATGTCCTACGTTGCGGAAGAGTTGACGATCACCGCCTCGACCGACGTGTCTCGCCCGGCCGATATGTCTTGGCTGCGCCGCGCGACCGCGCTCCTGAAGGCAATCGTCAGCCGGATCGACCTGTCCCACTTTCCCAAATCATGCTGTAATTGACGTCGAGATTCATCGACGTGCCGCGCGTGCCTGCGAGACGGAGCCGCCAAGACGCTCCTCTCCGGGGCGAAACATTCCTTCGTGAGCCACCCGCCGTCACTCCGGCGAGGTATGCCACCACCCAACAGACAAAGATCAGGAGTTCCTTGATGCACGCCTCGGTGATGAGAGTTATGGCGATCGCGATCGCGGCTGCGGCGTCGACACCGGCCTGGGCCGCCGATCCGGATCACGGCGGAGATCTGGCCCGTCGCTGGTGCGCCTCGTGCCACCTCATCGAGGGGACGCAGAAGCAGGCCAGCGCGGACGTTCCCTCCTTCGCCCAGATTGCTCAGAGAACGGATTTCACGCCGGAGAAGGTCGCGTTTTTCCTGCTCGACCCGCATCCGAAGATGCCAAGCTTCCCGCTCAACCGGCTGGAGGCAGCCGACATCGCCGCCTATATCGGCAGCCTGCGAAAATAGGGCTGGGCTCTTTCGCCCGTCTCGTCCGCTCGCATCCATTCGGCGGCAGCACTGCCGCCGAGTTCCGTCCATGCAGACCGTCGCTCCTGCGACGGCGAGGCTCGCGCTTCAGCTCTTGGGCTCGGTCGCCTTGCTCGCGGCCGACATGATGCTCGCCGTGATCGTCTTCATGTGTTCACCGGCGTTGGTGAACTGGCTGCGCAGGAACTCGGACTGGATCCGCATCGCCTCCTCGAGCTCGGTGGCGTGAACGAGCTTTCGAGCGTGCTCGAAGGCCGTCTTGATGTTCTGCTCGGTAAGAGTGAGCGCCTGCTTGGAAATGTCGGCGGCAGGCCCGGGAACTGTGCCGATCGACTTGCCGGCTGCGTCGAAGAACATCTCGAATGCTTTTTCAGCCTGCGAGATGGTCTTTTCGGCCAGGTCCCGCAGTTCAGCGGGCACTTCCAGTTTGGTTTGGGTCATCGTTGCTTCCTCCACGACAGATCCAACTACCACATCCGACTCCCTGCGTCGCCGTACAAATGGATGCGGAGGAAAGCCGCCAGCGGCTGTCAGAATGCGGCTATACGTTGACGCGCAATCTGCAAAGCGTATTCGATCGAAGCGAGGTGACGATCATAGATCCGTCGCGCGCGCTCGTCCGCAACAGGCCCGAGAGCTCTCGCGCATGCTGCAGGGCAAGATCGAGGAGGAGGACAGTTTTTCTTGCATCCTCCCTGACGCTGAATGCACCGACTCGCACGGTGTCCATGTGGCCAGCACCGGCCACCACAACCACCGCCTTCTGCTCAGCGCTCGCAAAGGCGGCCTCAGGAGAGAGTGTCCTCGTGCGAAAGGGAACGATGTTGGTCATTGGCCTTTCCCCTCGGCGGAGGCGGATCTGCATCAAATTTTCAGCATTATACACGTGGCCTTTTACGGAAGGCTTTGAGCGCTCGCATAAGGCATGGCCGCACCGGCCTCAACGCGAGCGGCGGGATTGACCCGAAAGCAAAGGAAAGGGCGCCGAGTCCGGCGAGTCTTGTCAGCCCCGGTTGCGGCAAGCGACGCTCAGCCCGAGAAGCGGCGCCGATACTCCGACGGCGACACACCGAGATGCCGCAGGAACGCCCGCCGCATGCGCTCGTCGTCGCCAAAGCCCGCCCGTTTGGCGATTTCGACCACGTTTTCGATCTGCCGGCTTTCGAGTAGGAGGCGCGCCGTCTCGACCCTGAGCGCCTCGACTCCCTGTGCCGGGGTCATGCCGGTGCGGCTGACATAGGTGCGCGCAAAGGTGCGCGGCGTCATGCCGGCTCGCGCGGCCAGCGCCTCGACCCGCAAGTCGCTGGCGATGTTCTCGATGATCCAGGCATGCAGCGCACTGAACCGACCCTCGACGTCGGACGCCTGCGCCGCCAGGACGGTCGAAAACTGACTCTGGCCACCAGGACGTTTCAGAAAGACGACGAGCCGGCGCGCCACGTCGAGCGCGATCGTATGGCCGAAATCCTCCTCGATCATCGCCAGCGCGAGATCGATGCCGGCGCTCACGCCTGCGGATGACCAGACCCGGCCATCCTGCACAAAGATCGCGTCGGGCTCGACCTTCACATTCGGAAAACTGTCCTGCAGACGGGGGCAGTAGCGCCAATGTGTCGCGGCCCGCCTGCCCTCCAGCGCGCCGACCCAGGCCAGCGCAAAGGCGCCCAGGCAGACGGATGCGATGCGCCGGGCACCGGGGAGCACCTGGCCGATCCACTGCATCACCATCTCGTCCTGCCGCAGCTTCCAGATGCCGGGCCCCCCCGGGATCAGCAGCGTATCGACCTCCTCAGGCTTCAGGGACGAGAGTGGCGCAGTGTCGATCATCAGGCCGACATCGGTCGGCACCAGTCCGCCCTCCTTGGACACGTAGCTCAGCGCATAGCCCGGCCCTGGCAGCTCGATCTCGCTGAGTTCGGCGAACACCTGCGCCGGGCCGGAAACGTCGAGCAACGTCACTCCGGGAAAGGCAAAGATGGCCAGCCGCCTTTCGGCACTATCTCGACGCACCGCAGCACGCCGGGGAGAGTTGGCAGAATTCGAGGGCATATTGTCCTTTAAGCCATCGGAGGACCGCCTGTATAGCTCGACCTTGCAGTGGTGGAGTTCACGCGATGTCGCGCAATTTGGACGGTCGATACAGGACCATCGCCTCGCCCTGGGACGACTACACCGTCTACAGCTTTTCCGACGCGTCGGAGATCGAGCTGCCTGATCGGCAGCCGATCATGGATGCAATGAATTCGATCATTGCCATTAACTGGAAAGCAATCGAACCGCATTGGACCGCGGCCTCGTCGCCATTCACCGGCAAATACGGCCTCGTTCTGGTCTACGATCACGTCGGACTGGTCGCGTTCTCAGTCTATCGCGTGATGACCATCGCGCAGCGGCCGGCCATTTATCGCAGTGGGACCGAAGTATTACCCGCACATCAGGGTCGTGGCCTGTATGGGTTCTTTACGTCGCAGATCCTCAAGCATCACGGGTCGGCCACACCCGGCGAAGAAATTCTTTACGGATGGCGTACGCGCAACCCGATCGTGTGGGCTGCCAACGCCAAGATCTGCGAGAGAGTCGCGCCGTCGCTGCTCGATGAGACGGCGGATGCCGAGTTGCAGGCCGCCTGCGTCGAGATGTGCGCGACGATCTATCCGGGCAAGCCGCTCGAGGTGCCCCGCATGATCATGCGCGGCGCCTACGGACACATCCAGCACATCAGGCAAGACTATCACGGCAGGGCCTCGCTGGTCGAGACCGCGATGTCGCGGATCATCCCGGATTCCGCCGACGCCCTGTTCTCCGTCGGCTATGCGAGGGTGTGATGGCGGCGCTCGGACAACAAGCGGTCGCGTCCTCTCCGCTCCGGTTCCTCGATCGCGCCTATGTTGCGTGGGGTACGGTCGCGCTCGCCTACGCCGTCGCCTTCCTGCAGCGGATGTCGCCGCAGACCGTGGGCCTCGACTTCATGCGCGACTTCGGCACCGACGCCTCCGGCGTCGCGATGCTCGCTTCCAGCTACTTCTGGGGCTACACCTTGATGCAGATCCCCGCGGGCGTTCTGGTCGACCGCTACGGTGTGAAGCGTGTCGTGCTGTGCAGCTTGACGGCGTCGGTGCTCGGCAGTGCCGCCTTCGCCCTGTCGCCCAGCCTGCTCGACGTCTTCGTCGCGCGCGTGGTCGTGGCCTGCGGCGACGCGCTGGTGTTCACGGCGCTGCTGAAGCTCGTCGCGCAGAGCTTTTCCGACCAGCGTTTCGGCTTGATGTCCGGCATCTCCCAGGTGTCGGGCTATGTCGGCGGCGTCCTCGCCACGACCCCGCTCGCCGCTGCGGTCAGCGGCTTCGGCTGGCGCGCCTGCTTTCTCTTCATCGCCTGCGTCGGCGTCGCGAACTTTGCCTGCGCGTTCGCGACCTTGAAATCGGCACCGGCGAACTACACCAGCCGGACGTTGAAGAGCGTCCTGGTCACAAGCTGGCATGCGCTCGGATCGGCCGCGACCTGGGGCTGCGCCATGAGCTTCGCTGCCCATTTCGCGGTCGTGACCACGCTCGCCGGGGTATGGGGCATCCCGATGGTCGCGCATTATTTCGGCATCTCGCCTTCGGCGGCCGGCGGTCCCCTGCTCGCTTTCATGGTCGGCAACGCCATCGGATCGATCTTTCTCGGCCATGCCGCGGACCGGATGCAGTCGCTCAATGCAGCTCTGATCTCCATCACCTTGCTGCGCATGCTGCTCGTCGTGATGCTGTTGCCGGCACTGGCGCACAGCTTCGGCTTCTTCTATGTCGGCGCGGTGTTCGCCGTGCTCGGTCTGGTGGCCGGGGGCACCGTGCCGCTGATCCTGAAAAGCACCAAGCATCTCTACACGGCGGAGCGCATCGGCGTCGGCGCATCGATCAATACGACGGCCGCCGGCATTTTTGCCGGACTGGCTCAGCCGGTGATCGCCTTTGCCATGGTGAGTGCGAGCGGCCTCAACCCCGACATCGGATCAAGCCTGCGCAGTGCCGCCAGCGATTCCGGCTACGCAGCCCTGATCGAAATTCTCGTTCTGATGTCGCTTCCTGGACTCCTTGGGCCGCTGATGATGAGGCGCAAATTGATACTTCGTACTTAAGCATAAGAACAGAGAGGGTCAGTATGTCGCGTTTGTATTTGAGAAGGGACGAAGCCCGATCCGGCCATCAGGCCGGCACCTGGCAAAGTGTCCTGTTTTCGGAATTCGAGGCTCAGATGAGCAGCGAAGCAAGACCCTTTCCGTGCGTATTCGGCGTCGCGGGCTATCGTCACGATCAGCTTCGTTATCTGTTTCTCGACCCCATCGACATCGACGTGCTCGGCCAGCAGCTCGCCTTGTTCGTCTCGGAGAGCCGCTCGCACGGACCCAACACCTCGCTGGTGCTGTTCACGCGCCCGCGCCCGGTCCAGACCATCAACTCTTACTACAAGAAGTTCTGGCACATCCTCGATCAGCTGGCGCGCGTCGACAGCCAGCCGTGGCCCGCCGAAATTCCCGAGACCGTCGATCATCCGATGTGGGAGTTTTCGTTTGCCGGTGAGCCGATCTTCGTCGTCTGCAGCACGCCCGCGCATGTGATGCGGCAAAGCCGCCGCTCGAGCGCATTCATGCTGACCTTCCAGCCGCGCTGGGTGTTCGAACGGATGCTCGGCACGGAGGAGGCGGCCGCCAAGGCCTTCGGCGAGGTGCGCAAACGGCTGGTCCCGTTCGACACGACGGCGCCTTCGCCCCAGCTCGGACGCTACGGCAATCCGGAGGGCCGGGAGTTCAAACAGTACTTCCTCTACGACGACAACCAGCCGCCGCCGGCCTGTCCCTTCCACAAGCTGGCGCAGACCAAGCCATCGTCCATTGCAGACAAGGAGCAGGCCGCATGACCCAGATCATCGCTGGAACGAAGACCAGCTTCGCGATCGATCCCGACATCCTAGCGCTGTTGCCGACGCAGGGCTGCATCGAGCTGCAGCACGATGCGGCCGGCAAGGTTCACGCCTTCCATACCCACCCCGTCGACGAAATCCTCGTCGTGATCCAGGGACGACTCACGTTTCGTTGGGAAGGCGGCGAGCGCATCTGCACGGCCGGCGACAAGATTCTGCTGCCGGCCGGGACGCTGCACGAATCGGAAGCGCTGGACGATGCAATCTATGCGATTGCGACGCGACCTCCCGCAACCATTGCAGGTAATCGGGAGGGATGAGCTCAGGACAGAGGGCGATCGGTCTCCGAAAGGTACTCCGCGGTCAACCGCTCAACCATCTCGATCACCTCGATGCGCTGGCCCGGAGCCAGCTTCAGGAATGCCTTCAGCAGACGAAGGCTTTCCACGGCTTCGCTCGATGGGGCTCCGAGCTTCGTGTGCAGCTCCGCGATGAATGTTGAATTCTTCATCTCGCACCTTTGGCAGGAAACAGTAATGCCAGTCCTTAGCAAACGTGAAGGCCTTGCACGCAAGGTAGATACTGCAGCAATCGAGGCTGAAAGTCTCGGTCTGACGACTGCGACCCTGATCCTCAGGATGGCCCGCCTGGAAATCGACCGTGCGGAACCCGACGAGGTTGAAAGTATGCCAGCGAACAACTCTTGCAGCAAGCCGAACTGACCGGTTGGTTGATTTCGGCGTCACAATTTGAGCCTTCTGGCAGTTTCTGGCTGACGATACCAGTGGAAACGGTCGTTTACCGAACGAGGCGGGGGGATTACGGCAGCGGTAAGCTTGTCCTCCACATTAGAGGTCTTCTATAGTTTGCTTGGGGGGAAGAATGGGTTGCGGATCTCGCTCGGGATCCGTGCCCACTCCCGCGACACAGCGGCTGCAGGAAGACCATGCGCACTTATTATTTCGATATGAAGGATGGCATTCCGACCAGAGACCGGACCGGCCTGGAATTTGCGACGAGTGCAGGGGCGATCGAGCACAGCCGGGATTTGGCCCGGCGCCTCCGGCACGACCCGCGCATCACCGACCGCCGGCTATCCATCGTCGTCGTCGACGAATCTGGCGCGGAGGTTCACCGCGAGCCGGTTTATCCGGCTGCAGTGAAAGCCAGCCTGTCCTGATTTTTTCATAGGCGTGCCGGCAGTGACTGCGCGCTGACTGCTTTTTCTACTTTTCGTAGAGGAAACGAAAAGCCGAACAACTCTTGAGTGTGCATATCGGGCACGCGATCGGCCGCTTCGGCAGCAAGAGCACCTTTGAGGGCTACACGCCCCGCCGATCCACTCCACCGGCTCTCCCCTTCCCTCGGCCGCCAACGAACGCCGCCGCTGCGCCACCGAGGGCCTATTGCTGCTTCTCCCAGAACGAGAGCAGGCCCTGGGAGGCCGAGCCGCCGATCACGCAAGGGATGCCGACGGCGACCTGCCCCAGCGCGGCGGCCGAGACACAACCGAGCGCAAGGGCGCCGACGCCGAGCTGTCCCCAGAAATCCATGTTGCGCCGGGCGTCAGAGCCCCTGGTCTTCAGCTCCTCGACGGCGGCGACGGCATCCTTGCGGACGGCGCCGAGCTGCACCGTATCGGCGGCCTCAACCACCTCCCTGAGCGGCTCCTTGACCGGTCCCGACTGCCGCGCCAGCTCCTCCCGGAGATAGTCGCGCAGGCTGGCATCGCGCACCGAATAGCTGGCAAGCGTATAGCGCGCCATGCTGCCGATCGTCAGCTTGTCGACCGTGTCGCGGCTCTTCGACCACGGCAGCATCTGCACGATGCGCTGGATCGGTACGCGCGAGCCGGTTGCGAAGTAATAACCCCAGAGGATGTCGAGCAGATCCTGGTGGGTCGCGTAGCTGAGCCGCGTGTCGAGCTTGCGCTCCTCCTTCTTGAACGGATTCTGCGTCAATGCGCCACGCAGCTTGTCCATCACGCCAGGCTTCGTTTCCTCCAAGGGGATGTCCATCAAGGTCGGCTGTGCGCCGCTCAGATAGCCGTCGATCATCACGCGGCGGCCCGGCATCTTCGGCGCGACCCTGCGCATGAGATTGCGCCAGTCCGGCAGACCTGAATAAGCGATGGCACGCACGACCACCCACTCCTCCTCGGGAGGCACGGGAAAGAAGCTGTTGACAAGTTGTTCGGCCTTGGCGGGATTGGAGCCGATCGCCCCCGCGATGAAGCCGAGATAGATGCCCGCGTTCTCCGGCTCCTTGAACGTCTGCGAATGAAACAGCACCCGGACCGCCGCCGGCACATGGGCGTAGTCGGGCTTGGTGCGATAGTTGTAGATCCAGTTCTGGACGACACCGAGCGACGCACGTGGGTCGATCTCTGGGACGACCGCAGCAGCAAGGGCTGATTGAACGAAAGTGCAAGCGATGAGGGCCAAGGCGATCGCGCGCATGGTCTGCTCCCGACAAACGTTCGCCGCATCAGCATCTGCTGGCGCGTACGGATGAGGACGATGCTGCACGCCGTTTGAATCGACTCTGCGTCGATTCTGCGGCCGCGCTCGGTTTCCCTCCCGGTCACCCTTCGCAGGCGTGATCGCAGGCCCCCGAGTCTCCACGGCCTCGACATGATTTGGCCGCCCACCGGCTTTTGCATCCCGGCATGACGAGCAGGCAGACGCGCGCATGTTGACCGCCCGAGACAGCCGGCACCGCGGAGACAGCAGATCGCGACACGTCGCATTGATCGTTGCGACGCTGTCGGTGCTGACGTCCGCGCCGCCGGCGGTGGCGGGCGAAGCCCTTGCAGTACAGGGCAATCGGCGCGTCGATGCCGACACCGTGCGATCCTATTTTCACGCTGACGCCAACGGGCGCTACGACGTCGCCGCGCTCGACGCCGGCTTGAAGGCGCTGGTTGCGAGCGGACTGTTCGACGACGTGAAGATCAGCCGCGCCGACGGACGGACCGTGGTCCGCGTCTCGGAAGCAAAAGTGCTCGATCGCGTCGCCTTCGAAGGTAACAAGAAGGTGAAGGATGCGGAGCTCACGGGCGCGGTGCTATCAAAGCCGCGAGCCGGCCTGCAACGCGCAACTGTCCAGGGCGACGTCGCCCGCATCATCCAGGCGTATCATCGTGCGGGACGCGACGACGTCCGCGTCGTCCCGGAGATCATCGATCGCGGCAACGACCGCGTCGATCTCGTCTTCACCATCACCGAAGGCAGGAAGACGCCGGTCAGGGCGATCAACTTCACGGGCAACCGCGCCTATGGCGCCCGACAATTGCACGCGGTGATCAAGACCTCGGCCACCAACGTGCTGAGCTTCGTGACCGGCGGCAACGTCTACGACGCAGATCGCGTCAACGAGGACCGCGAGCTGCTGCGGCGATATTACCGTGACCACGGCTACGCCGATGCCGAGGTCACGAACGTGAGCGTCGACTATGACGCGGCAAATGGCGGCTACAACCTCACCTTTGCGATCGAGGAAGGCGGACTCTATAAATTCGCCGCAGTCGACGTCTCCTGCAACGTGCAGGGGCTGGCCTGCGACCGCCTGCGCACATTGTTGCTGACGCAGCAGGGCGACACATTCGACCAGAGCAAGATCGACAAGACCTCGGACGTCCTGGCGGCCGAACTTGGCAAGCTCGGCTTTCCGTTTGCGCAGGTCGAGCCCAGGATCGATCGGCATGCGCAGGATCGGCAGGCCGACGTCACCTTCCAGATCGAGCAGGGACGGCGCAGCTATGTCGAGCGCATCGAGATCCACGGCAACACGCGCACGCATGACGACGTGATTCGACGCGAGTTCGACGTCAGCGAAGGCGACGCCTACAACAGGACGCTGATCGACCGCGCCGAACGTCGCCTGCGCAACCTCAACTACTTCAAGACCGTCAAGATCTCGACGCGGCCGGGCTCGGCCAGGGATCGCGTGGTGCTGGATGTCGAGGCAGTCGATCAGGCCACCGGGGACTTCAACGTCTCCGGCGGCTATTCGTCCACGGACGGATTGCTCGCCGAGATGAAGATCGGTGACCGCAACGTACTCGGCACCGGCAACACTGCGCAGGCCACTTTCACCTACGGCCAGTTCGCGCGAGGCGCCAGCCTGTCCCTCACCTCGCCCTACGCCCTCGGCCGAACGACACCCGGCATGGAGCTGTTCGCGCGACAGAGCATGGTCAGCACATTCCAATCGTTCGGCAGCAACACCTATGGCGGTGCCCTCACCCTGGGCATGCCGGTCAGCGAGCAGACTGCCATGCTGTGGCGCTATTCGCTCTACGACCAAAGGGTGGTGCTCGCGCCGGGGATCTCGCCGGCGGCGGTGTCCCTGCCGGTTCGCCAGGCGGTCGCAGCCGGACGGCAGACGGTGTCCTCGCTCGGCAATACCGTCACCTACAGCTCGCTCGACAACAACAAGGTGCCGACCAGCGGCATTCGTTCGCAGTTGACGCAGGATCTCGCCGGTCTCGGCGGCGACGTTCGCTTCTTACGGACCACGGGCGACGTCCGCTATTATCGGTCGATCAACAGCGACCTGACCGGCATGGTGCGCGCGCAAGGCGGCTATATCACCGGATGGGGCGGCCAGCAGGCGCCGCTGCTCAACAGCTTCTTCGGCGGTCCCACCATGGTGCGCGGCTTCGCGCCGGGCGGCTTTGGGCCGCGCGATCTGACGCCAGGATCGACGATGGACAATGTCGGCGGCAGCCTGTTTTGGGCGACCACGGCGGAGCTGCAGGGCAACATTCCCGGATTGCCGCAGGAATACGGCCTGCGTGCATCGGCCTTCGTCGACGCCGGAACCGTGTTCGGCTATCGCGGCCCGACCCAGAATGTCCAGGTGGCGAACAGGAACGTGCTGCGCTCCTCGGTCGGCGTCGGCATGACCTGGGCATCACCGTTCGGACCGCTTACCGTCGACTACGCGGTCCCGATCAGCAAGGCGGCGCACGACGTCGTGCAGCCGCTCCGTTTCAGCGCCGGCGGCTTCTGAGCCGACACCACAACATGGACGGAGCGCCGCGTCACGTCAGTACGGACTGTAGTAGTAACCGGGCGGCCCGTAGTACGGACGAACATAATATGGCCGCGGTGCGTAGTACACCCGTGGCGGCCCGTAATAGCCGGGTCCGGGATAATAGCCGGGCCCATAGTAATAATAGTCGTCGTGCTGATGCGCGGCGATTGCGCCGATGGTGCCGATCATTGCACCCATGATGGCCAAGCCGGCGGCTGGATTGCCCCTGTAGACGCGGCGATAGCGCCGACGAGCGCTGAGATCGGTCAAATCGCCGGCTGTCGCCGTCGCGACCACCGGCTTGTTGGCCGGACCCGCCGCCCGCTCATGAGCTGACGCCGGCGCGCTTGCCACCACGGCGATGGCCGCGACGGCCGCAATCGCGATTTTTCCACCGGCCGAAGGAGATCGATATTTCCCGCTGAACATGGCATCACCCTTCACTTCACTCGTTCCCAAATACAACATGCCCGGGCGTGCAGCTTGACCTGTGTCAACTCAGGGACCACCCCGGCCGTCCGGCGGCACGTACGCATTCCGCAATCGTGCTTAGACGCGACGTCACGCCCCCTGGTTCAGCCCACCGCCGCATCGATTTCTTCGAACCGACGGCCCCCCGTCGGGAACCAATGGCTGCACACCGACGCCGTCCATCATGCCGTCGGCAACAGGAGTCCTCATGCCTTCCAGACTGACACGCCCATTCTTCAGCGCCGTCGCCACGCTGGCGCTCACCGCTTCGATGGCGAGCGCCGGTGACAGCGCGACCTCGCTGTTCAAGGTGGTGACCGTCAAGGACGAGATCGTCATCGGTCTCAATAGCGACGAGTTGGCGACGATCGGCGGCAGCGATGCCAGCGCCGTTGCGCGCGCACTGGCGCAGAAAGGCGACCTAGCGGCCTGGCAGTACAACGTTCATCGCGGCCCGAACGGCGAGCTGCAGATGACGCCTTCGGCCAAGATCGGTTTGCTGTCGCATGCCTCGCTGCGCGTCGAGCCCTACAGCACCACTTATGTCGTGACGCCGCATCCCTGAGGGAAAACGATTGTCCGACCGGCGCTCGTACCCGTCGACGACGGTACGAGCGCCGGTCGTGCCGGCCGTTAGCTCTCACCCCGACGGCCCGATCGCACGGCCCCATCGCATTTCCTGGCGATCCTGTCGGTGGACAACCCGTAGACCACGGCCAGCCGGTCCAGGCACTCCTTGAAGCGCCGGGCGAAATAATCATTCCAGCGCTGGCTGGCGAGCCCCCGCTTGTGTCCGATCCGCTCCATGGTCAGGCCATGCACCAGGACGTCATGGGTGATCGCCGCCCCGTCGGCGCCGAGCTCGCGCTCGGCGCGGTTGAGCCGCAGCACCGCCTGCCTCTGGCCTTCGGTGACCGGCTCACGCCCACGGGCGCCGTCGACGTGCTCGCGCGAGGGATCGATCGCCTGCGGGCCCCGCTCGGCCCGCTCCCAATCATTCTGGAACGCCCGTCCGGCCCGGTATTGGGCGTCATCCAGCTGCTTATGCGCGTGCAGCCGGCCGAGCGGGTCGCTGCGGACCGATCGCAACGCGACGATCTTATCACCGGGCTCGAGCGCCAGCGGATCGTCGATCTCCACGGGAATCACGTCTGCATTTCGCGGCAGGTCGTGAGCTCTGCGGTCGTGGGTCTTGGACATGCGATGGGGCTTGCTGCGTCTGGGGCGCGCCATGTCTCGTCTCCGGAAATTGGATGGGGTCGGTTCGGGTCGGGTTTGCCGCGCTCTACGCGGCCGCGACCAGCCGCAGGATCAAGGGGCCGGCGGGACGCACGGCGGCCTCCTCGGGCGGAAGCCGCGTGAGATGGTAATGCGGCGTGCAGTAGCAGGAGCCGGGCTGGCGCGGATGGCCACAAAAGGTGATGGGATCGTCGTCCCGGTCGCCGCCATAGGGATAGCGGCAATCGTTGCGCTTGAGCTGGTCCAGGGACAGCAGGCGCGGGCTGATGCCGACGCAACGCAGCTTGACGGCCGCGGCAGCCTTCGCCGGGGACGGCATCGGCCGCACCGCCGCGTCGGCGCCTCGCCGTCCGGTTCGGGGCGCCGCGGACATCGACCGGGGCGCGGATCGCGCGGCTTTCGGCCCGCCCGGCGCGGCCAGCCCGAGCCGCTTGCCGCGGCCAAGCGTCGCGTTCCGCGTATAGGCGGTTCCGAACTGCGCATTGAGGGCGCGCGCGATCTCGGCATAGGACCGCCCCTGGGCATGAAGCTCGCACAGCATCTTGGAATGCTGGTCTGGCCAATCTGTGGATTGCATTCTCGCCTCTTCCTTCTGGGTCGGGGCCGCCGGATCCGCCGGCTCACCCGACGGCCAAATCTTCCGATATTCCGAAGAAAAAGTCAAGCTTGAGTTCTGATTATTCGAAACATATAATCCCTTCCGAGATTCGCAAAAGAGGTCAAAGCCATGTTGGACGTTGCCATGATCGAGCGTGCACTCGAGAAGCCGGGAAAGACGAAAGGAGGGTTGGCCCGCGCCATGGGCGTGCGGCCGGGCGCGGTCTCCGAGATCCTCGGCGGCCAGCGCCTGATCAAGGCGGCCGAGATTCCGCTCATCACGGAATATCTGGAGCTCAATTCCGTCCCCATCATGGGGCGGGTCGGCGCCGGCTCGGTGATCGAGCCGGATTACGAGCAGGTGCCCGTCGAGGGCCTCGGCGAGGTCGCCCTGCCCTTCCCGATCTCCGAGGAGACCATCGCCTTCGAGGTCACGGGCGATTCGATGCTGCCGAAATACGAGAATGGCGACGTGATCGTGGTCTACCGCGAGCAGCGGCACCCGCTGTCGAGCTTCTACGGCGAGGAGGCGGTGGTACGCCTCAAGTCCGGCGAGCGCTACCTGAAGACGATTGAACGCGGCAAATCGCCGTCCGTGGTCAATCTGAAGAGCTTCAACGCCAAGCCGATCGTGGGGGTCAAGCTGGACTGGATCGGCGAGATCTTCGTCACCCTGCCACGCGGCCAGATCTCGCGGATCCGCGCCAAGGCGGCCGCCAAGTCGCGCGCCCGCGCGGCGAACAAGTAAGACTCGACGCCGGATGCAGGGGGAACGCCGCGGCGTTCTCCCTGCATCCCGCCTCCAAGGGAGGGTAGGCACCGCGCCTGTGGCGCCGTCGTGATCGACAATTCTGAGCGACATATGGGGATGTGCGTCCATAGCCTCGCGGCGCCCAGGCGTCCGAGTGATACAGTGGTCTCACCCTCTTCAAACGAGAGGGTGCAGGGAAGGCCGGACCTCGACTGAGGCCCGTGGCCCGCCTGCTCAAAAAATGCAGGCGGCAGGTACCACAGGTCCAGCCGGAACGATCCGGCCCTCCCTGCGCGATGGTTTTCACGGCTGCTTCGCGTTCTCCCCGGTGCGCCGGGCTTGTTGGTCACCGTCACCCACGCGGCGCTGTCAGCGCCGGCGCAGGCTTGATACCGGCATCGGGGTATCAGGACCACGCGACTTGACCGTACGAGCCGGTGTTGTTCGTCGGCGCGAATGACCACGCTGCAAACCGGCTCGCCCATCACTCCCCGCCTCCACGTGTCGTGACGACCGCGATACGCCTCTCTCCATGAGGCGGGATGCGCGTAGACAATCATGAATTCTGAAAAAGAGAAAGAAGAATTTTTCGGCCCGGCGGACCAGACCGGGGCAATGCGTTGAAGCCTCGCCCAAAACAAGCGTTTCCGCACACGTCGTCTGCAGGCGATCGAAGGCCATGAACGGACCATCGTGCGGGCGCATCGACCCTGATTCGCCCGACGGGCGTGACGCCTTGCCACCAGCCGCGCCCGGCGCCCGGATCAGTCCTCGACCCGCAGCTCATCGCGATGGACGTAGCAGTCGGCATTCGGAGGCGGCGGTGGGACAGGCTGGTCTTCCGCTATCTCGGCTCCAAGCGGTGACCCGCCCCGACGATCCACGGGCCGCCAGCGAGCGGACCCGCTGTGCCATCGCGTCATCGCCGACGTCCGGCCGGCGTTGACGACGTCGCGCAAGCGGATTGATCCCGATCAACGACCAGGCGCCGCGCCGGAGCAAACTCATCTTCAACCTGTGGCTGCACAGGCAGGACATGGGGGAAACGCCATCATGGGAAACGCCATGCGGAGATATCTTCTTGCCTTTACCTTGGTGATCGCCGCACTCGGCTTTACGTCGTCGGCGCGTGCGGGATGCTGGCCGAACGAAAACTTCCACCTCGTGTGCTGGCTGGATACCTATGGAACGGCGTGCGAAGCGCACCACGCGCTGACCAGCGTCAGAGCCGTGCTGTATCCAGAGCCGCGCTACTCGTACTATGAATTCGAGGTTTCGCACTGGTGGACGGCCCACAAGACCGTGGCCTGTCCGCCGAATCAAAAGACGACGTTCAGCGGTGTCTGGGACCGGGAAACCGGAAAGGCGGAGGAAACGGCGACCACCGGCATTTCGTCGGTGACGAGGCGCGTCTATTGCAGCAACAATCCCTGGACGGGCCAGGGGCCGCCGACGGTGCCGATCTGCTCATATCCGGCCGATGATCCGAACGTGGGACTGCCCGTCACCTCGGCGATGCTCACGCAAAGCCAGCGAGACGATCTGCTTCGCGTTCAGGAGCCGTTGCATACCCGTTGCCAGCAGATCAAGCCACTCGAGGACGAGGTGTCGTGGCTGAACGGTCGCCCCATCGTCGAGGTGGTCGCGTCCCATCATGAATATCAGAAGCTCGAATGGCATCTGTGGTTCATGGACTTCGGCGAGTTCGGACCGTGGCATGAGGTCGCGGCACCGAAGCCGAAGGGCCCTTTGATCTGGAAGGGCACGACCTATACCGAGCGCCGCATTGCGACATCGAGGCACAGATATTGGCTGAACAAGCCCGGCCGCTGGAAGGTGGTTGCGAAGCCGAAGCCGACCGCGGCGGCGGCGCAGGCGATCCCGATCAGCGTGACCACCGAATGTCCCGGCGCGACGTTCAACGTGCAGTGATGGGCGATGACGCGGTCCTCATGGCGTGCGGGAACATGCTTCCGCACGCCACGTCACATCGCCTGGACTATCTCTGCGCTGATACCGGCGTGGTCGCGGCCGCGCAGGCTGGGGATGGAGTCGGTGAGACGAGGGTGGACCGAATCAGTCTTGACAAAATTCTGATTTAAAGAAATAATGGAGCGATCACAGTCAGCCGAAGGCGAACCGGCGCTCCATGCAGTATTTCGTCGTGATGATCGACTACGGCCGGCGCGGACGCGAGGCCGTGGTCGATCCTGAGATGACCCGGCGCGACGTCGTTGCGCGCATCGCGTCGGGGGAATATTCGAACGTCAGCTTCATCCACGAGATCGTCGACCGGTCGGTTGCCGACGTCACGGCCGACATCATGTCCGAAGCCGCCCTGCCCGAGATCGATGGGCGGGACGCCGACCTGCAGGCCGCCCGGTCCGATCACCTCCGCGACCTGCGCAAGCACGAGCGGGTTTGACCCGGCTGCGCCGGCCCTATCGGGATCTCGCGACCGGAGGACGCGCCAGATCAGACCAGAAAGACCGTCGAGCCGGTCGTCTTGCGTGCCGCGAGATCGGCGTGAGCCCGGGCCGCCTCCTTGAGCGGATAGGTCTGGTTGACCTCGATCTTCACCGCGCCAGATTTGACCACGTCGAACAGCTCGTTGGCCATCGCGACCAGGCTCTCGCGCTTGGCGGCGTAGGTGAACAGCGTCGGCCGGGTCACGAACAGCGAGCCCTTCTGGGCGAGCAGCCCGAGATTGAGCGGATCGACCGTGCCGGAGGACTGGCCGAACAGCACGGCGTAGCCGAGCGGCGCGAGGCAATCGAGCGATTTCAGGAACGTGTCCTTGCCGACGGAATCATAGACCACGGGCACCTTCTTGCCGCCGGTGATCTCGCCGACGCGCGCGACGAAGTCCTCCCGCGTATAGATGATGGTGTGCTCGCAGCCGTGGGCCTTGGCCAGCTGCGCCTTGTCATCGCTGGATACGGTGCCGATGACGTGAACGCCGAGATGCTTGGCCCACTGGCTGAGGATGAGGCCGACGCCGCCGGCGGCGGCATGCAGCAGGATGGTCTCGCCCGCCTTGACGCGGTAGGTCTGCCGGATCAGGTACTGGGCGGTCAGGCCCTTGAGCATCATGGCAGCGGCGGTCTTGTCGTCGATCTCGTCGGGCAGTTTCAACAGCAGCGCGGCCGGCATCAGCCGCGCCTCTGAATAGGCGCCGAGCGGCGACGAGCCGTAGGCGACCCGGTCGCCCACCTTCAGGTCCGTCACCCCTTCGCCCAGTTCCTCGATCACACCCGCGCCCTCGCTGCCCAGTCCGCTCGGAAGCTGGACCGGATAGAGCCCGGAACGATTGTAGATGTCGATGAAGTTGAGCCCGACCGCCGTGTGGCGGATACGCGCCTCGCCGGGGCCGGGCTTGCCGACCTCGATCTGCTCCCAAGCGAGAACCTCGGGACCGCCGGTCTTGTGGAAACGAATGGCGTTCGTCATGGGTTATCCTCCCTGTCGGATCGCGCGACGCTGCGCCGCTCGGCCGCGCGCCGGCCCCCCTTGCGGGCCGTTCGAGCTTTGTTTTTCCGCGACCGAACCTCGGTCATCCGTAGCCGCTGTCGGCTCGGTTTGGCAATCGGCTTTGCCAGCCGGCACAGGAACAACGTTCACCGTTCCAGCGTTCATCGGCCATAGCGTGGAGTCCGAGCCCATGCCGCCCAAACGACGCAGCGCAGTAGTCAATCCGGCCATGCTGATCGAGCTGGCCTGCCACACCTTGATGGGCATCGCCATGGGGCTCGGCTTCGCCTTCGGGCTGACCCAACTGGATGCGTTCGGCATCTCGACCCTGATCGCCCACAGTGTCGATCCGCACGCGACGCTCGTGATCTTCGTCGGTGTATTGACGCTGTCCTTTGCTGTCGGCGCAACGCTGACAGGATTCGTATTCACGATGATGGAGGAGAGATAGACCCGACGCGCGCCCAGCTTGTCATATGCGCGTCGCGCAAACCATGCAGATGGACGGCAGGTTCGACCGGCGCGGAGATGACGAAATGGCCGGACTGCTCGGTGCAGGCGATCCGCGGCTTCGCGAGGCCCGCCTCGGATCTGTGGGCGATGTTACACCGTTGGGCGCGCGGCCCTCATGAACGGCTGGCTAGCTCTGTTCGCGGCCGGAGCTCTCGAGATCATCTGGGCGCTTGGCCTGAAGCATTCCGACGGCCTGACGCGCTTCTGGCCCAGCGTCGCCACCGTGATCGCCATTCTGCTCAGCTTCGCGATGATGTCGCTCGCGCTGCGCTCACTGCCGTTTGGCACCGCCTATGCGGTATGGACCGGGATCGGCGCGGCCGGGAGCATCCTCGCCGGCATGATCCTCTACAGCGAGCCGGCGGACCCGACACGGCTGATCTGCCTCACGCTGATCATCACCGGCATGATCGGGTTGAAGCTGAACTCGCCGGTCTGACACCATCGACGACCTCCGGCAGGAGCGCGACAGCTCGACGCTGCCGAACACGACCAGGGCGAGCACAAACGGCAACAGGTGATAGAGCGCGCGGAAGATCAGCAGCGCCGCCAGCAGGCGCTCCTGGTCAACGCCGCCCAGGCCCAGCAGGATCGTTGCGTCGAACAGGCCGATGCCGGCTGGGGCATGGCTGGCAAATCCAAGCAAGGTCGCGGCAATGAAGACCGCCATCAGCCGCGCGAGGTCGATGCCGAGTTCCGGCGGCATGAGGACGTACATTGCCAGCGCCGCGGCGCTGAGCTCGAACAGGCCGACCACGATCTGCAGCAGCACGGCGGGCCCGGACGGCAGTCGAACGGGCCAGCGCGCACTTCGCCGCCCGGGCCAGCTCCACACGACGAAGGCGGCAACGGCGCAAAGCAGTGCCGCGGCAACGAGACGGTTGATCGCCGGCGGCCAATATTCCATCCATCCGAAGGCATCCGGATCGATCATCAAGCTCAGGCCGAGCGCGGTGAGATTTCCGAGCCAGAAGGTCAGGCCGGTCAGGAAGCTGATATTGGCAATGTCGATCGCACCGAGCCGGTACGGCGCGTAGATCCGATATCGCACCAGCGGCGAGACCAGCGCGACCGCACCGATGCCGTGCGCGATCGGGTAGCTCGTGAAGCTGCCGAGCGCGGCGGCGCGATAGGGAATGTCCCGGCGGCCGATCGTCCGCAACGCGAACAGGTCGTAGAGCGTGAGGCTGGCGTAGGAGAGGACGATGAACGCCAGCGCCATCGCGATCAGATGAAGGTCCGTGGCCTCGACGATCGACAGAACATGAGCAAGGTCGAGCTTCTTGACGGCGCGTGCCAGGACATACACGGCCGCAGCTGCAATCGAGAGGCTCAAGGCCAGTCCGCCCAGACTGCGCAACCAGATTCTGCGGTTCGATCGCAGCGGCGGAACGTCGGTCAGGTCAGCCATTCAACGTGTTTCGCTTCAAACATGCGCCGGCCGATTCGAGCAGGACGATGGCGCCGTTTGACACACCGATGTGACAGCGGCGTTACCGTTGTGCGCTGCCCACATCGCTTAATTATCTGTTAACGACGGACGATCGTTCACCGCTACCAACACGGCGAGCTGCAATGCAGCACCACATTCGCGATCATTCAAATTTGAATTAATCGCGGGCGGGTTCGAGCGTAATGACGTGGACCGTATCAGTACGGATGCATGAAGGTCGCATCTTCGTCACGCGGACTTTCTAAGACGAGCGCCGGACGTCAACATTCGAGGCAGCATGAACGCGGAATTCGAACACGAACTCACGCCGGACCAATGGGAGACGCTGAAGGCGCTTCGCATTCCCGCGCGTGAACGCCGCAGGCTGAACGGCATGATTGTCGACGAGCTCACTGCATTTGGACTCGCCTCAATCGACAATGGCGCGGCAACACTCACAATGGCCGGCCGCAAGGCGCTCGTCAGGGGATCCTCACGCCTGCTCGATGTCGCAGCCTGATCTTTAGGAGCGCGGCCTCCCCTTTTTTGAAGAGCCGCGCTCCGAATTCACCACATCGATTTCCGCGCACGCTCGGGCCACTCGCGATCGTACGCCGCGCCGTCGATGTCGTTGGCCGTCATCGCCGCAAGGATCTGTCCCGGCGTAGGCAGTTGCTGCGGGTCGACCCGCTTGTCCGGGTTCCAGAGATCGGCACGAACGATCGCGCGCGCACATTGGAAGTAGATCTCTCCCACCGTCATGACCAGGACGGAGCGCGGCAGCTTGCCTTCCATCCGGAACGACTCCAACAGATCGGGAGCGGTCGACAGGTGACCGTGCCCGTTCACACGCAGCGTGTTGCCCGATCCCGGAATCAGGAACAGCAGTGCGATCCGCGGATCGCGCACGACGTTGCGCAAGGAATCCACGCGATTGTTGCCGCGGCGATCCGGCATCATCAGCGTCTTGTCGTCATGGATGCGGATGAAGCCGGGAAGATCGCCGCGCGGCGAACAGTCGAGACCTTCGGGACCACACGTCGCCAGCGCCACGAAAGGCGACTTCTCGATCATGATCCGGTAGTGCGGCGTCACGCGATCAGCCACCTTCGCCGTCGATGCCAGCCCCGTCTCGCCATAGATCGCCTCGAGCTGCTCAATCGTGGTGATGATCGACATGGCCGCTTCCTCCCTCGGATCCGATCGGTTCTGCGTCGATCGGTCGCTTGATGATGTTCGCCAGCCTGTGACCGTGCGGCTCGGGATCGCCGACATTGACGATCGTGACGTCCGCCGCGGTGTCCTCGCTCACCGCCCGGTGAAGACGCTCACCGATATCGCCGTCACTCGGGCGGTGCCGCTTGCCGAGCCGTTCGGCGAGAACATCCGCCGGCGCAGTGATGGCGATGACGACGACGTCGGCATAGTCCCGCCGCGCGGCGGGAATGATCGTTCGCGAGACGTTCACGACCACGATGCGGCCGGCCAGGATGTCATTCTTGATCGCGCGCGGCACGCCGTAGTCGTGTCCGTGGGCCTCCCAATGCAGCGCGAACTCACCGGCGCTGAGCGCCTCACGAAAAGCGGACGCGCTCATCTCGAGATTATCCTCGAAAGCCGAGGCCTCGCGCGTGACGATCCGCCGCGGAAAAACGATCCGGTCGTCGCCAGCGCATTCGCGGCGCGCCACATTGAGCAAGGTGTCCTTGCCCGCGCCGCTCGGCCCGACCACCAGGATCAGGCGGCCGGGACCGAGCTTCGCGGGCGTCTTCGCCGATGCAACCTCGGTTTCGCTCATGCCACCCGCTGTCCTTCCCGCCAGACGCTGCGCACGACCGACAACTGGCCCGCGACATGGACGCGGATCAGGTCCGCACGCTTGCCCACCGCGATCTCGCCGCGATCATGCAGGCCGACGGCGTCCGCAGGGGCCTTGGTGACGGTGCGGACGGCCGCCGCAAGACCGATGGACGGCACCCGCTGCGGCAATTGCAGCGCGCCCATCAGCAGGCTCGACGGGACGTAGTCCGACGACAGAATGTCGAGCAGGCCCTCGTGCGCCAGGTCCACGGCGGCGATATTGCCGGAGTGAGACCCGCCGCGCACCACGTTCGGAGCGCCCATCAGAATGCTGATGCCCGCCTGGTGAAGGCCCCGCGCGGCTTCCATCGTGGTTGGAAACTCCGCGACTGCGATGCCGTCCTTGATTGCATCGGCGACGTTCTCCTCCGTCGTGTCATCGTGACTGGCCAGGGGCACGTCATGGGTCTTCGCCAGTGCAACGATGTCGCGCATGTTCGGCGCCGCATAGGCCTGCTGATAGGCGAAGCGGCGTGCGAACATCACGTCGAGCTCCGCATCGGTCTTGCCGCCGCTCTTGCCGCGATAGTAGTCGCGCAGCTTGCCTTCGTCGCGAAACTGGCGCTGCCCGGGCGTATGATCCATCAGCGACATCAGCCGCACATCCGGACGCCCCGCCAGTTGCCGCGCCTCCTCGACCACGGTCGGCATCGGCACCTCGCAGCGCAGATGCAGGAAGTGATCGGACCGCAGCAGCCCGCCGTCGCGCGCCGTCGCGATCGCTTCCGCGAGCACATTGGCCTGGCCGTCGACGCCCTCGGCGCCCTCCTCGCTCCACACCCGCAGCGAATCCAGCACCGTCGTGATGCCCGCGGTCGCAAGTTGCCCGTCATAGGAAATGACCGCAGCAACGGGATCCCAATAGACCTTGGGGCGGGGCACGAAATGCGCCTCGAGGTGATCGGTGTGCAGTTCGACCAGCCCGGGCATCAGCAGGTCGCCGCCGGCATCCAGGCTGCCGGCCGGCGCCGCCCCCTCGCCCAGTTCCGCGATCAGGCCTCCGGCGATCGCCACCCAGCCCTGCTCGACGACCCGGTCGGCGAGGACCAGCCTGGCATTGCCTATCACGAGATCGGACATGTTCGCGCTCATCTGCAATGTGTACCTCATGCCGCCGCAGCGAATGTCGTGACGTCGACCGTACGATCCGCAATCTGCGCACGGATATCGTCATCATGCACGATCGCGAGCATCGCCACCCCGTCCTTCTTCTTCGCCGCAATCAGGTCGACCACGACCGCACGGTTCGCCGCATCGAGCGACGCGGTCGGCTCATCGAGCAGCAGCACCGGGACATCGGAGATGAAGCCGCGTGCGATGTTGACCCGCTGCTGCTCGCCGCCCGAGAAGGTCGATGGCGGCAGCGACCACAGCCGCTCGGGAATGTTCAGCCGCCGCAGCAGTCCCCCCGCTCGCACCCTCGCATCGTCGCGCGGCAGGCCGGCCGCGAGCAGCGGCTCGGCAACGACATCGAGCGCAGGGACGCGCGGCACCGCGCGCAGGAACTGACTGACATAACCGATGGTCTGCCGCCTCGCATGGAGGACAAGGCGCGGCTCGGCGCCGGCGAGATCGGTCATCTCGCCGAGGTGCCGGACGCCGATGCGTCCGCCATCGCAACGGTAGTTGCCGAAGATCATCTTCAGGATCGACGACTTGCCAGCACCCGACGGTCCCGACAACACGACGCATTCGCCGGCCTTGACTTGGAACGACACGCCGCGCACCACGGGCAGCGATATGCCGCCCTGCAGATGCATGGTGAAGGTCTTCTCTGCATTCTCGACATCGATCATCACGGTCATCGCATTGGGCCCAATTGCATCATGGCGGCAGGATCGAGGACACGAGGAGCTGTGTGTACGGCTCGCGCGGATCGTCGAGCACCTGGTCGGTGAGGCCGGTCTCGATCACCCGCCCCTCCTTCATGACCATCACACGATGAGACAGCAACCGCGCCACGGCCAGATCGTGGGTCACGACGATGGCGGCGAGGCCGAGTTCGTTGACGAGGCTGCGCATCAGATCGAGCAGGCGCGCCTGCACGGAGACATCGAGGCCTCCGGTCGGCTCGTCCATGAACACCAGCCTGGGCTCGGTCACCAGATTGCGCGCGATCTGCAGCCGCTGCCGCATGCCGCCGGAATAGGTCCGCGGCGCATCGTCGATGCGGGCAACGTCGATCTCCACGCGCGCGAGCCAGGACGAGGCGGTCTGCCTGATCTGACCGTAGTGATTCCAGCCGACCGCCATCAGCCGCTCGCCGACATTGGCGCCGGCGGAGACCGCCATGCGCAGGCCTTGCGTCGGGTCCTGATGGACATAGCCCCAATCGGTGCGGAACAGAAAACGGCGCTCCGCCTCGCCAAGGCCGGCAAGATCGCGCAGCACCCCGTCCCGCATCCGATAGGACACGCGGCCCAACGTCGGCGCCAGTTGCGCCGACAGCATCTGCAGGAGTGTCGATTTACCCGAGCCGGACTCGCCGACGATGGCGAGCACCTCGCCGGGATAGAGCACGAAGGAGACGTCGCGGCAGGCTGCCAACCGGCCGTAGCTCTTCGCAAGCCCTTCCGCGACGAGCAGCGGCTGATCGGATGCGCTGATCATCTCAGCCATGGGCGCTCTCCTTGTGCGGGGCGGCGCTCTGCTCGCCACGATGTCCGGACGCCTGGCGGCCCTCGCAGTAATCGGTGTCGGAGCAGACGAACATGCGGCTGCCCTTGTCGTCGGTCACGATCTCGTCCAGGTAGGAATCCTCCGCGCCGCACAGCGCGCAGGGTGCATCGAACTTGTAGCGCGTAAACGGATGGTCCTCGAAGTCCAGCGAGACGACCGACGTATAGGGCGGAATGGCGTAGATTCGCTTCTCGCGTCCCGCGCCGAACAATTGCAGCGCCGGGCAATTGTCCATCTTGGGATTGTCGAACTTCGGCGTCGGCGACGGATCCATCACGTAGCGCGCGTTGACCTTGACCGGATAGGCGTAGGACGTCGCGATGTGGCCGAAGCGTGCGATGTCCTCATAGAGCTTGACGTGCATCAGGCCATATTCGGCCAGCGCATGCATGCGGCGGGTCTCGGTCTCGCGCGGCTCGAGAAAGCGCAGCGGCTCCGGGATCGGCACCTGATAGACCAGCACCTGCCCCTCGTGAAGCGGCGCCTCGGGAATGCGATGCCGGGTCTGGATCACGCTCGCCTCTTCCGTCGACGTCGTGGTCGCGACGCCCGCGGTCTTGGCGAAGAACTTCCGAATCGAGATCGCATTTGTCGTATCGTCCGATCCCTGATCGATGACCTTGAGCACGTCGTCGGGACCGAGAATGGCGGCGGTGACCTGCACACCGCCGGTGCCCCAGCCATAGGGCATCGGCATCTCGCGGCTCGCGAACGGCACCTGATAGCCGGGAATCGCGATCGCCTTCAGGATGGCGCGACGGATCATCCGCTTGGTCTGCTCGTCGAGATAGGCGAAATTGTAGGTCGGCGCGTTCATTCCGCAGCTTCCTTCAATTCGGGAACGGCATTGGCCTCGGCGAATTCCTGGCGCAGCTTGCGCAGCAGGCCGAGCTCGGACTGGAAGTCGACATAGTGCGGCAGCTTCAGATGCTCGACGAACCCGGTCGCTTGCACGTTGTCGGAGTGCGACATCACGAACTCCTCATCCTGCGCCGGCGCAATCACATCCTCACCCAGCTCACGCGCGCGCAAGGCGCGGTCGACCAGCGCCATCGACATCGTCTTGCGCTCGCTCTGCCCGAAGGCGAGACCGTAACCGCGCGTGAAGCACGGCGGCTCGGTGGCCGACCCCTTGAACTGGTTCACCATCTGGCATTCGGTCAGCTCGATCGATCCGAGCGGCACCGCAAAGCCGATCTCCTCGGCCAAGAACTCGACCTCGACTTCGCCGAAGCGGATTTCGCCGGCGAAGGGATGGTTGCGGCCGTAGCCGCGCTGGGTCGAGTAGCCGAGCGCGAGCAGAAAGCCCTCATCACCGCGTGCGAGATTCTGCAACCGCAGATCACGATCCGCGGGAAAGCTCAGAGGATCGCGGGTGAGATCGCCGACCGGCGCGCCAACATCGGCTTGCGGCGACGGCTCGATCAGCCCGTCCTGGCCGAGAATGTCGGTGACACGCGGCGTCGGCGCATTCGGCGCCTCGGCACGGGCCGGCGGCTCCGGCTCGGCGCCGGCCGCCAACTGCGGATCGAGCAGCCGATGCGTATAGTCGAAGGTCGGCCCGAGCACCTGGCCGCCCGGAATGTCCTTGAAGGTCGACGAGACGCGCCGCTGCACCCGCATCGCACCGGTGTCGACCGGCTCGGTTGCACCGAAGCGCGGCAGGGTCGCGCGGAAGGCACGCACCAGGAAGATCGCCTCGATCAGATCACCGCGTGCCTGCTTGATTGCGAGCGACGCGAGCTCGCGGTCGTACAGCGAGCCCTCGGTCATCACGCGATCGACGGCAAGCCCCAACTGCTCGGAGATCTGCGCCAGCGAAAGTTCGGGCACATCGCGATCACCCCGGCGTTCATGCGCCAGCAGCCGGTGCGCGTTCTCGATGGCGCGCTCGCCACCCTTGACGGCAACATACATGCCTCACTCTCCTGCGGAAACGAGTCGGGTCGTTCGCGGGATGGCGACGATGGACGAGCCATCGACCAGCACCACATCGACACCACGCGGAAACAGCTTCTCATTGATCGACAGCCGCTCGAACAGATCGGCGGGCGCGACCGTTGCACGGAACGATGTCGCCCCGTCGATGCCTGGACCGCGCAGCTTGAACGCCGGCCCCTCGGACAAGCTCGGCACCTGCAGGATCAGCGTCGTCGAGCGATCAGGGTATTCAGCACTGCCGAGCGCGAATGAATTCAGATCAGGCAGCGCTTCGGGGTCCGCCGCCACCGCAAAGCAGGCGAGCGCGGCATCGGCGACGATCGGCGCCCCGGTGTGAAACTTGAGCCAGGCGCCGACCTCGGGCGTGCCGGCGAGCGGCGCATCGAGCCAGATCGGCGTATCGTGATCGAACAAGGTCAACGCGATCGCGGCAGCACCAGGCATCAACGACGACGGCCGGCCGACATCGCCCTCGACCTGCCGCACATTGCCCGGACGCGCCATGGCCTCCATGACGGTACGGAAGGTGGATTGCGCGGACAGAACATTGTCGGCGAAACCGTGTTGCAGATCGGAAGCCGCGAGACCCATCAGCCCTCTCCTCGCACCATGGTGTAGAAATCGACACGCGTGGCCGCAGCCTCCTCCGCTCGATGCTCCCGCGATGCGCGCATCTGCTCCTGCAGCGGCGCGACCACCTGAGTCTCGATCGATCGCGCATGGCTCGACGACTGGATCATCGCGTCACACAGCGCCATCAGACGCGCCTTGCCGGCGTCTCGTCCGAGCACATAGCCGAACCCGACCTCGCCGCTCTCCAGCCGTACCGCGGCGCGCGACACCGTCGCTTCGCCGACATTGAACGGCGCACCATCACCGCCGATCCGGCCCCGCAGCATCACGAGACCATTCTCCGCCGGACGCAGGTCGCGATACTCAGGCAGCGCCAGTCCGTCGAGCCTGGCGCGGATGTCCGCATGCGAGGCATGCGCCAATACCCGCATCGCCGTCCTGCGCCGGTCCTGCATCGCGGTCTCGCCCTCCATCTTCACCTCGAACTTGCTATCGCGAAGTTGTCTATGTTAATAGACAACTTCGTAACGAAGCGCCATGACTGTTTGATGACATGGGCGTGATTTTCAGGTCGCGCAGCGGAGAACCGCAGATGAGCATGCAGGGCGCCGACTCGGGCGTGGCACTGTGGCGCCGGGTGGCCGACGGCATCGAGCGCGACATCGCCGACGGCCGCTTCGCGGCCGGCACCCGCCTGCCCGGCGAGACCGAGATCGCCGAAACCTACCGCGTCAACCGTCATACGGTGCGTCGCGCGCTCGCGACCTTGGCCGAGCGCGGCCTCGTGCGCGCCGAGCGCGGCAGCGGCACTTATGTCGAAGCGCCTCGTCTGTCATATCCCCTGAGATCGCGAACCAGGTTCTCCGAGATCGTGGGCGCCGGCGGGCGCGAGCCGCGCGGACAGTTGATCGCAGCGTCCGAAGAGTCGGCGACGCGCGAACTCGCGCACGCGCTCCGACTGAAGACGGGGGCGCCGCTGGTCCGAATCGAGGCACTGCGTCTTGCCGACAAGACCCCCATCTGCGTCAGCACGTCCTGGCTGTCGTCCGAGCGATTTCCCGAGGCCGGCCACATCTTCGCATCGCTCCGCTCGATGACGGCGCTGCTTGCGCATTACGGCATTCGCGACTATCGCCGCGGCGCGACCAGGATCACGGCGGCCATCGCCGACGCGAGCGACGCCGCACGGCTCGACCTCGCGCTGGGCCGTCCGGTGCTGGTGGTCGACAGCACCGACATCGATGCCGATGGGACGCCGCTGGTCAGCAAGCGCTCGCGCTTCGCGGCGGAGCGCGTGACGTTCGAGGTCGAGAGCTAGACCAGACCCCGCCGCCTCGCTTCGTTCTTGCGCCCTCAGTCGATGAGCGTGCCGTCCTGATTGAAGAACGGATGCGGCCCGTCGAAATCCCCGATCGGCACCTGATGCGTGACGACCGTTCCAAATCCCGGTCCTGGAAACCAGGCATGAAGGTGAAAGGCCGGTGGCTCGATCCGGAAGGATGGCGGACGAAGCTCGGCCAGGTCGAGCGCGACGGCATGGTTCGGTGCCGGGCAGATCGTGCAGGGGATGCCCGCAAACCGGGTCAGCGTCGCGCGATGAACGTGACCGCACCCGATCAGTTGCACCCGCGGATGGCGCGTGAGGACGGCCGCGAGATCGTCGGCGTTGCGCAGGTTCTGCCGGTCCATGTGCCAGATGCCAGTGGCGAACGGCGGGTGGTGCAGAAACAGCAGGGCCGGCCTTTCGCTGGATCCGGACAGCGCGGCGTCGAGCCATTGCAGACTCGCTTCATCGAGCTCGCCATGCGGATGGCCGGGCACGCTGGAATCGAGCAGAAGCAGATCGAGATCGGCCAACTCCACGCACCGGTTCAGCGGACCGGTGGGGTGACCATGCAGAGCGTCCGGAAACGCCGCGCGCATCAGCTCGCGTGAATCGTGATTGCCGGGCACGGCGACGAATGGAGTTCCAAGCTCGACGAGAATATCCTTGAGATGATCGTACTCGGCCGACGACGGCGTATCGACGAGATCGCCCGAGATCACCACCAGATCGAGCTTCGGCTCGAACCGGTTGAGCTCCGTGATGCAACGGGTCAACGCGCGCGCCGTATCGACGCGGCGGTAGGCGAGCCGGCCGGGCGCCTTGATGTGCAGGTCGGATATCTGGGCGATGACGACGGGGCTCTTGGTCATCAGCAGATCAGCCTTTCTCCGGCAACAGCCGAATGGAGTCCGGTGCAATCCGCAGGCCGATCCGCTCTCCCGCAGCGACCCTGATCGAATTCGGCGCGTCCACGGTCAGTGCAATTGAGGCGGCGTCGCGGACGATGATCCGCTGCCGGTCGCCGACAAAGCGGACGCTGTCGACGACGCCAGTCAGACTCGATGCCGCGGCATCGACGATCCCGATCGTTTCCGGCCGAACCATCGCCACCGCCAGGTTACGTGGACCGGGATCGGCGATCGGCTGCCGACCTCCCGGCAGAACGAGCTGGGCTCCGTCGATCGGCGCCTCGATGATGTTGGCCGCGCCGACGAACTCCGCGACGAATCGATCGGCGGGCGAGAAATAGATCTCGCGCGGCGTCCCGATCTGGGCGATGGCGCCCTTGCGCATCACGACGATGCGGTCGCCGAGCTCCATGGCTTCGGCCTGGTCATGCGTGACGTAGATCGCGGTGATGCCGAGCGTGCGCAACAAGCCGTTGAGCTCGCCGCGCAGGCGCTCTCGCAAGGCCGCATCGAGCGCGGTGAGCGGCTCGTCGAGCAGCAGCACGCTCGGCCGTATCGCGACCGCGCGCGCCAGCGCGACGCGCTGGCGCTGGCCGCCCGAGAGCTGATCGATTCGCCGATCTTCGAGGCCGGCGAGGTTGGTCAACGTGACCAGCTCTGCGACCCGCGCGGCGCGCTCCGGCTTGGGCACGCCGCGGATCTTGAGCCCGTAGCCGATATTGTCCGCGACGGTCATGTTGGGGAACAGCGCGTAGGATTGAAACACCATGCCGACATTGCGCTTCTCGATCGGCTGCCTCGTCAGATCCTTGCCGCCGAACAGCACGCGCCCGCCCGCATCGGGTGTTTCGAGCCCGGCCACGATCCGCAGCAGCGTGGTCTTGCCGCAGCCAGACGGCCCCAACAGCACCAGCGTCTCGCTCTGCGCGATGTCGAGCGTGGCGCGCGCAAGCGCGCAGGTCCCGTCGGCAAAGGTCTTGCCGCAATTCTCCACCTTGAGGGCGGCTCCATGCCGGGTCATCGTGCTCACCTCAGGCTTCCTCTCTCGCCGATCCATTGCATGGCCACCAGCAGCGGGATGATCATGACGAAGAAGATCAGCGTGTAGGCGGACGCGACCTCGAGCCGCATCGATGCGTAGCTGTCGGCGAGGCCGACCGGCAGTGTCTTGGTCAGCGGCGTATGCAACATCCAGGTCAGGTTGAACTCTCCGAGAGATAGTGTCACCACCATGAGGCTGCCCGCCAGGATGCCGGGCGCGGCGTTGGGAACGATGACGTCGATGAAGCGGCGCCATGGCGCGGCTCCGACCGATGCGGCACCTTCGTCGAGCGACTTCACGTCGATCGTCGAGAACACCGCCATGACGGACCGCACCATGAATGGCATCGTAAAGATCACATGGCCGGCGAGGATGAACAGCCATGAGCGGCGGAAGCTTCCCGCCCCGCCATAGGTGAGCAACAGCGCGAGCGCGATGGCGAGCCCGGGAATCGCGAGCGGCAAGGTGATGATTTCCTCGACCAGCCGCGCCAGCCGTCCGCCGCGAACGTACAGCGCATAGGCAGCGGGAACACCGACCACGAGCGTGACCGCCAGCGTGCCCAGCGCGATCAGGATCGATGCCATGATCGTGCCCGCGTAGAGCTCCCAGACCTGGGCCACCCACTGCAGCGTCACGCCGGATTGAATGCCGCGGAAGTAGTTGACGGTCACGCCCGCGGCGATCGAAAGGCCGGCCGGCACGGCCAGGAAGGCGGCGACCAGCAGTGTGAACAGCAGTTGAAGGATGAAGATGGTTCTATCGCGCACGTGCCTACCCTGCCGCTGCCACCGAGCTGCCGGCGAAGGAGCGCGCCAATGCGAGCATCAGCCAGGTCATCAGGCCAAGGCCGACCGAGAGCGCCGCCGAGGTGGCCAGGTTTCCGGCCAGCGTGAATTCCGTGTAGATCAGCATGGGCAACACGTCGATGTTCGTGGCCAAGGTGAATGCCGTTCCGAACGCGCCCATCGCCGTCGCGAACGCGATCGCGCCCGACGCGATCAGCGCCGGCGTCAGGGCTGGCAGGATCACGTCGCGCAGCACGGCCCAGGGGCTTGCGCCGAGCGAGCGCGCGGCCTCCTCCAGCCCCGGGTCCAGCTTCTGCGCGGCAGCCATGATCGTGAGGATCACCCGCGGAATCGAGAAATAGAGATAGCCGAGGAACAGCCCGTAGATCGAATAGGCGAATACGAGCTTGTCGCCGGTGAGCCGGGACGAGACCTCGCCGATCAGCCCCTGACGGCCAGCCAGAAGGATGATCATGAAGCCGACCACGACGCCCGGAAAAGCGAGCGGAAACGTCAGGATCGCAACCAGGATCGCGCGGCCCGGAAACCGGTGACGCTGCAGAAACAGGCCGGCGATCGTCGCGATGATCAGGGTCGCGATCGTGGTGGCCGCCGCCAGCGCCAGCGTGTTGAGGAGAGTCGTGCGGTAGCGCGGTTCGAGAATGATCGCGAGATATTCGGTCAGACCGTGCGGTCCCTCGGCGCCGGTCGCGAGCAGCCTCGCCATCGGCAACAGGAAGAATGCCGCGGTGACGGCCGCCAGGGGCAGCAGGCAGAGCCGGACGAAGGATTTGTGCGACATGTGATCAAGTGCACCTCCGCCGGATCGTCTCCGGCGGAGGCGCGGTGCTCCTTCAACGGACTTCGGACAGATAGCGATCGACGAAGCCCTTTTGCGCAGCTTCCATATCGCCCCAGTTCACGCTCTTGGCGCGGGCGTAGTCGCTGTCCGGCAGGAACTTGTTCTTTGCCGAGTCCGGCAGCTCGATCGGGCGCGCCGGACGCAGATAGGCATTGGTCCAGATCGCCTGCCCCTTGTCGGAGAGCAGATAGTCGATCACCTTCTTCGCCTTGTCCTTGTCGGGCGCGTTCTTCACAAGGCCGACGACATAGGGAAAGACCACCGAGCCTTCGCAGGGAATCACGAACTCGAAATTGCCCTTCTCGGTATATTTCGCGCGGTAGGCGTTGAAGTCGTAGTCGAAGAGGATCGGGATCTCGCCCGAGACGACGCGTGCATAGGACGTCTGCTTCGGCACGATCGGATCATTCTTGCGCAGATCCTTGAAGAACGTAAGGGCCGGCTCGAAATTGGCCTGCGAACCGCCGAGCGCAAGGTTCACGGCAACGGCGCCGACATAGCCGACGGCCGCAGAGCTCGGATCGAGGTAGCCCACCATGCCCTTGTAGTCGGGTCTGAGCAGGTCCTTCCAGCAGGCCGGAACGGGCTTGCCGCCGAGCGCGTCCTTGTTCACGAACAGGCCGAGCGTGCCGGAGTGGATCGTGGTCCAGTAGCCGTCCGCATCCTTCAGGCCGGCGGGGACCTGATCCCAGTTTGCGGGCTTGTAGGCCTCCAGCGCGTCCTGCGTCTTCGCCTTCATGCCGAAGGTGACGCCGAAATAGCCGATGTCGCCGACCGGATTGCTCTTCTCGGCGAGGATCTGCGCCAGCGCCTGGCCGGAGTTCTTGTTGTCGTGTGGAATGTCGTAGCCGAGATCGGTCTTGATCGCCTTGAGCATCGAGGCCCAGTCGGCCCATTCCGGCGGGCAGTTGTAGCAGATGACGTCCGCGGCTTTGGCCGGCTGCCATGATGCGGCAACACATAGCGCGAGCAGCGCGAGAACGAGGCGAGTGAGCTTCATGAAGACGGACTCCGTATGTCCTGGCATGGCAGCCAGTTCCGGAGCTTCCCCTAAAGGCGGCACGTGAAGGATTTGCGACAGTCGGTGCAGCACACACAGCCGGCACTGCATCCTGATCGTTCGTAGGCGAACGATCGCAACCTTCGGATGCCGCGCTGTTCAAGCAATGGCGCGGCGGCCGATGATCGCAAAGCGCAGCTTGCCTGAGATCCAGTCGATCACAGCCACCGCAACGAGGATCATCAGGATCAGGAACGACACCTTCTGCCATTCCAGCACGCGGATCTGCTCCGCCAGCTGCAGCCCGATGCCTCCCGCGCCGACGATGCCGATGATCGTCGCCGAGCGCGTGTTGGATTCGATGAAGTAGAGCACCTGGCCGGCAATCACGGGAAGAACCTGCGGCAGAAGGCCGAAGCGGATCTCATGCAGCGGGCTGCCGCCGGCAGCGCGAACGCCCTCGACCTGCCGCCGGTCGGCGCTCTCCATCGCCTCCGAGAACAGCTTGCCGAGCGCTCCGAAATCCGAGACCGCAATCGCCAGCACTCCGGCGAACGGCCCGAGGCCGACGACATTGATCCAGACCAGCGCCCAGATCAGTGTGTCGACGCCACGAATGGTGTCGAACAGGCGACGCACCGGAAAACGGAAGATCGCCGACGGGATGATATTCCTGGCTGCAAGCAGGCTGACCGGAAGAGCGAACACGGCCGCCAAGGTGGTGCCGAGCACCGCGATCGAGAGCGTCTCGCCGAGCGCCTTGAGATAAATCGGAAGCGATGAGCCGGGATCCGGCGGCAGCATCATCCGCGCGATCCAGCCGAGCTGGCCGAGGCCGGACAGCATCCGCGACGGCGAGAAGTCGAGATCGACCAGACCGAAGACGAAGATCGCCACGGCCAACGCCAGCACGAGCGGCGTTGCAAGGCGTGCGGACAGCGGCCGATTGAAGATCTGCGGATAGCGCTCGGCGAGCTGCTTCGGGTCGGGTGAGCCGGAGATACTCATGTGCGGGCCTCCGAGCCGAACAGGCGGCCGCGCAGCCAGCCGGCACCGATGTCGATCAGGAACACGGTGACCACGATCATGACAAGAATGGCGCTGACGTCGGAATAGTAGAACTTGCGGATCGCGACCACGAGCTCCTGGCCGATGCCGCCGGCACCGACGAAGCCCATCACGGACGCCTCGCGCACGTTGATCTCGAACCGCAGCAGCGTGTAGCTGGAGAAGCCGGCGATGACCTGGGGCAGCACGGCAAAGCGCATGCAGGACAGCCAGCTCGCGCCGGTGGCGCGCACGCCCTCGACCGGCTTCATGTCGGCGTTTTCGACGACCTCGGAGAACAGCTTGCCGAGCGCACCGCTCGAATGAAGGGCGATGGCGAGGACGCCCGGGATCGGCCCAAGCCCGAAAGCAATGACGAAGATCAGGGCGAACACGACGCTCGGAACGGTGCGGGCGAATTCCAGGAGCCGGCGCACCGTGAAGCGGATCCACGGCGCGGGCGAGGTGTTCTCGGCGGCGAAGAAGTTGAGACCGAATGCGACGAGCATTCCGGCCATCGTGCCGACGTAGCTGATCAGCAGCGTCTCTGCCAGAAGCTTGATCCACTTCTTGAAGCCCCAGAACCATTCGGGCAGATTGGTCCAGACCCGCTGCCCGTCGTCGAGCGTGAAGATGCGATCGAAGTAGCTGATGAAGTTGCCGAAGTAGGTATAGAACGTCCGCGGATTGACCTCGGCACCGATGGCCGCGGCGAAGAGCACCGCCAGGAATACCATGGCGGACAGGGCAAGACGCAATCGACGGCGCGAAACGGCCCGCCGATAGGTCTCGTTCAGAGCCGCAAGCTGCTGGCTCGGAAGGATCGAAACGGCAACAGCCATCGGCTTCGTGCTGCTCTTGGTTCGGACGTGCGAGGGATTCTTCAACGGACGAGCCGGGCCCCACGAGACCCGGCTCACCATCGATGGATCGTCGATCAGGACGCCTTCTTGCGCAGGCTGTCGACGAATTTGATCAGGTCGATCGTGCCATCCCAGTCCTTCGTCGTGGCAGGGTGGAAGCCCTTCTTCTGGCCGTCGGAGAGACGGTCGAAGGCGGCCTTGTCCTTGATCGGCGCATCGAAGAAGGCCTTGGCGATCGCCGATTTCAGATCGTCCGGCAGGTCCGTGTTGTAGGCGTAGGGGCCGTTGATGATCGGCGCCGACTTGTGAATGATGCGGAAGTCGTCCTTCTTCATCGGCGAACCGTCAGCGTTCTTCAGCATGCCCTTGGTCAGCATCTGGGCCAACGTCGAATCGTTGTCGCTCGTCCATTGGTTGGCCGCGATGTCGACAGTCCCCTGCGAAAGGGCCAGCACCGCGTTCTCGTGGCTGCCGGTGAAGACAACCTTGCCAAAATACGTCTCGGCGTCGGTCACGCCCATCTTGTTGAGCTCGAAGCGGGGCACGTTGTTGCCCGACGTTGAGTTCGGATCGACGAGGCCGAGATTCTTGCCCTTGAGGTCTTCGACCTTCCGGTACGGGCTGCTCGCCTTGACGAAGAACACCGAATAGTAGCCGGTGCTGCCGTCGGAGTTGATGTCGTTGGCGAAGGCATCGGTCTTGACCCCGGTGAGCCGGGCGCGGGCAAACGACGCCGAGCCATAGCTCGCGATGTGGATGTTGCCGGCGCGCTGGCCTTCGATCACGGCCGCATAATCGTTGGCGATACGCAGCGTCACCTTCACGCCCAGCTCTTTCGAGAGATAGTTCACGAAAGGCGTCCAGCGCTCGGTGACACCCGAGGCGTTCTCTGCCGGGACCACGGCGAAGGTCAGCTCAGGATACTTCGCCTTCCAGTCCTCGGCTGACGCCGAGGCCGTGAAAGCCAGCGCAGCGACGCCCGCCAGAACGATGCGACGATTGATCATAACATGCCCTCTTGTTGCAGTAAGTAACAGGTCTCGCCCCCGCGCCATGCGGAAGCTCGAGCTTGCAGAAATCCGCGTCTCAGGCCACGGCCGCTTCGCCAAGTACCGGCACCGTTGCCGCCGGTGCCGGATGGATCGAACCCATCACCTCGTCCGCCTCGAGATCGTAGAGTTCACGTGCGATCTGCGCCGTCAGCGCCGACGGCACGTCGTCGAACACGATCCGTCCGGTCGCCATGCCGATCAGGCGATCGCAATAGCTGCGCGCCAGATCGAGCGAATGCAGATTGCAGACGACGGTGATGCCGAAATGCTTGTTGATGCGCAGCAACGCGTCCATCACGATCTTGGTGTTACGGGGATCGAGCGAGGCGATCGGCTCGTCTGCGAGAATGATCTCGGGGTTCTGCACCATCGCGCGCGCGATCGCGACGCGCTGCTGCTGCCCGCCCGAGAGCTGATCGGCGCGCTGCGCGGCGAGGGAGGCCATGTCGAACTGTTCGAGCGCGGACAGCGCCATGGCGACATCCTCCGCTGGCCAGAGCAGCGCCAGCGAGCGCCACGACGGGATTTCGGCCAGTCGCCCCATCAGCACGTTCGTCAGCACGTCCAATCGGCCGACCAGATTGAACTGCTGGAAGATCATCGCCGAGCGCGCGCGCCACTGCCGCAGGTCACGGCCGCGCAGCGCCGTCACGTCGAGATCCTTGAAGAGGACGCGCCCGCCACTCACCGGGCTCAGACGATTGATGGACCGCAGCAGGGTCGACTTGCCGGCGCCGGAACGCCCGATCACGCCGACGAAGCTGCCCGGTGCAACAGAGAAGGATGCATTGTCGACTGCGGCTTTCATGCCAAAACGGCACGTCAGGCCATCCACCACCAGCATTGAATTCTCCAGACGCCTCGCTTTGGCCTATCGCTAGCGTCTGGATTCTACAGTTATGTGACAGGGACACTGCGGCGCCACGTCCGTCCACATGCCGGTCACAGTCATGCAGATGTCACGCCTCTGTCATAGGGGAGATCCAACACCCTCACAGGCGTAGAGACAGGACGCGAGATGGCCGGCAAGTCGCTTTCGATTGAACCTACCGTTGATCCCTCGGCCAAGCTCCAGGACGTGACGCTCGGCGCCTATTGCGAGATAGGCGCCCGCACCATCCTGCAGGAGGTGACGATGGGCGACTACTCCTATGTGGTCAACGATTCCCAGATCACCTACACGAGGATCGGGAAGTTCTGCTCGATCGCGGCGATGACCCGGATCAATCCGGGCAACCACCCGATGCAGCGGGCGACGCAGGCCCATTTCACCTATCGCGCCAGCGCCTATTTTCCAGGAGAGCCGGACGATGCGGAGTTCTTCGCCTGGCGGAGAGAGCATCATGTCCAGATCGGACACGATGTCTGGATCGGCCATGGCGCGATCGTGCTGCCGGGCCGCAACATCGGCACCGGCGCGGTCGTGGCGGCTGGCGCCATCGTCACCAAGGACGTTCCGGCCTATACCGTCGTCGCCGGCAATCCGGCGCGCCCGATCAAGCGCCGGTTTCCGCACGAGGTCGAGCAGCGGCTGCTGGATCTGGCGTGGTGGGATTGGAATCACGAGGCGCTGCGCGCGGCGCTGCCGGATTTTCGCAAGCTCGCGATCACTGCGTTTCTCGACAAATACGAGGCTGCCCTCGACGCGCGCGTCGCGGTGCTGCAGAGTGCCGCCCCATGACCGATATCTGCATCTCGCGAGGCCGCTGCCTCGTCGATACCGACCTCGTAGACACTTCCTTGATCATATCCGGCGGCGTGATCGCCGGCATCGGGACACCGGGACGCCGGTCGGGTCTCGAACTCGATGCGGAGGGGCTCACTGTGCTTCCCGGCATCGTCGACATCCACGGCGATGCGTTCGAGCGCCAGATGATGCCGCGCGCCGGGGTCGATTTCCCGACAGACGTTGCGCTGATCGACAGCGACCGCCAGGCCATCAGCAATGGCATCACCACGGTCTTTCACGCGACGACCTGGTCATGGGAGCCGGGCCTGCGCAGCGCCGACAATGCGCGGCGCCTGCTCGAATCGATCGAAGCGCTGCGCCCGCGGCTCGCAGCCGACACGCGCTTTCATCTGCGTCACGAGACCTTCAATCTCGACGATGAGGAGGAGATCGGCCGGTGGCTCGCCGACCGGCGCGTTGACCTGTTCGCCTTCAACGATCACATGGATTCGACGGTGGCGAGTCTGGACAAGCCGCACAAGCGCCAGCGCATGGTCGACCGCACCGGCCTGCCCGGCGCGGAGTTCGACCGGTTGGTCGCGCGCATCGCCGCTCGCGCCGACGCCGTTCCGGCCTCGATCGCGCGGCTGGCCGAGATCGCACGCAAGGCTGGTGTCCGCATGCTGTCGCATGACGACAACAGCCCGGCCATGCGCAAGGCGTTTCGCAGCCAGGGAGTGACCATCGCAGAGTTTCCGGTCAATGAGGAGACCGCGCGCGAGGCCGCTCAAGGGGACGACGCGATCGTATTCGGCGCGCCCAACGTCGTCCGTGGCGGCAGCCATACCGGGTGGACGAAGGCCAGCGACATGATCGCCAAGGGCCTCTGCTCGGTGCTGGCCTCCGACTACTACTATCCAGCGCCGCTGCTGGCAGCGTACCGGCTTGCGGCCGACGGCGTTCTTCCGCTGGCGCGCGCCTGGGATCTGATCTCGGGCAGCCCTGCACGCGCAGCCGGGCTGGCGGACCGCGGCACGCTCGCCGAGGGCCGCCGCGCCGATATCATTCTGGTCGACGACCGCGTGCCGTTGCGCCCCCATGTCGTCGCCGTGATCGCGTCCGGCCGGCTGGTCTATCTCACCGAGACCGACCGGCTGAACGCCCGGCCGGCGCGTGCCATGGCGGCGGAGTAGCGAACCATGGCCAATCTTCTGCGCTATGCGATCTATTATGCTCCACCAGCGACGGCGGATCTGGCGGAATTCGGCGCGAGCCTGCTCGGATACGACGCGTGGAGCGGCGATGACCGCAGCTTTCCGAGCGAGATCGTCCGCGCGGTTCCAGACTGGGCTGAGCTGACCGCAGACCCGCGCAAATACGGCTTTCACGCGACCTTGAAGGCTCCGTTCGAGCTGTCCGATGCGGAGAACGAAGCCGCGCTCCGCAGCGCCTGTGCCGCGTTCGCGGCCACGCCGCGAGCCGTCCCGGCCATCCGTCCGATCGTGGACGCGATCAGCGGCTTCATCGCGATGATCCCCGGCGAGCCGTCGCCGGCGCTGCAACAGCTCGCGGCCGATTGTGTCCAGGCCTTTGAGCCATTTCGCGCTCCGATGACGGCCGACGACCGTGCTCGGCGCAAGCCGGATCTGCTGACACCACGGCAGCGCGATCATCTCGATCGTTGGGGTTATCCCTATGTCATGGAGGATTTCCGCTTCCACATGACGCTGACCTGCCGGCTGTCCGACGAACGGCGCCGGCCGATCCTGATGATGCTGCAGGAGAGATTCGCGGCACTGTCACTGACAAAGCTCCGGATCGACAGGATTGTGCTGTTCCGCCAGGCCAATGCCCACGAACGTTTCCGCATCATCGGAGACTGGCCGCTCACGGTCGTCCAGGGGGGATAGCGGCGTCAGTTCGGCATGGCCTGCATAGTGCGGCGGCGCCTCGCGGTCGAGGTCGTGTCCCCGGAGGTGGTGTAGCTCGGTGGAGCAAAGCCGCCCGGACGCGCGCTCCCAAATAGCGCCGTAGCG
>NZ_JAUETW010000017.1:0-157016 GCF_032484895.1 Bradyrhizobium sp. SZCCHNRI3052
GGATCCCACCGGAGATTCTCCACAGCAGCAGAGAACTCGAAATGGAACGACAACACACGAGGGGGAAGGTGTGCAGACCGGACGGTTACATCCGGCCGATTAAAGCTGCAAGATAAAAGCGGCTCGCCGGTTGAACACCAAGCCATTGACATGGCTTACGTTCAACCGTGCCGGTCAGTCGAGCTGAGTGCCGCAATCGAGCTTTTTGTCAGCAAAGTCAAAGGCGATTTCGGCACTGATCGTAGTCTAGCGAACTCCGGCGAAGAACTCGGTTGAGCTACGCGCGAGTGCAGGATCTGCGACTCGGAGTGTGGGTTGACCGATCAATCGTGTTGCGCCGTCGTATCTCGGAGCCTTGGCCGATGCAGCCTGCATCAGCCCGGCATAGCCGGCAAGATGCGTCTCGGGATGTGCGCCGGTACGGTAGAATACAGCTGCTGGCGGCGCGTGCCCGGCAAAGGGACGATCGTCGCGGACATAGGTCCACACCCAGCCGGTGCGCGTCTTGTCCTTGGCGAGAACTGGCACCGTGGTGTCGTCGGCATGGATGCGCTCACCTGCGAGCAGGTGCACCTTGATCGCATCGACCAGCGGCATCAAGGTCGCAGCCGCTGCACCGAGCCAGTCGGCGAGCGTGGAGACGTCGAGCGCCACACCCTCATGCGCAAAGGTCGTGCTCTGTCGGGTGAGCGGCAGGTGCGGCCCGTATTTGGCGAACAGGATGTGCGCCAGCAGGCGCGGTCCCGCGCGTCCGCGCGCGATCGGATGGAACGGTGCCGGCGGCTGCGTGATCGCCTCGCAGGCGCGGCAGGAGAACTTCTCACGGACATGCTGGATCACCTTCCACTGCCGTGGCACGAGCTCCAGCGTCTCGCTCACGTCCTCGCGGATCTTGCGCAGCCTGTCGCCGCCGCAGCACGGGCAATAGGCCGGCGCAGGATGCACGATGCGCTCGCGCGGCAAGTGCTCGGGCAACGGCCGCCGTGCCGGGCGCCGCCGCTCGAACGGACGTACGTCGACCCTCTCGGCCTTGGCCCGCTCGGCTGCCATCTGCGCCGCAGCCTCATCCTCGGCCTCCTCGAGATCGGCGAGTTCGAGCTCGAGCTGCTCGAGCACCGACGCGCGCTCCGACGACGGCCCGTACAGCTCGTGCCTGAGCTTGGCGATCGTGAACTTCATCTGCTCGATCAGCAGCGCCCGGGCACGGACCTCGGCTTCCAGATTGCGCGCCTTGGCTTCTGCCGCGAGTTGGGCCGTCGTCGCCTCGGTGAGCGCGGCCTGGCCAGCGAGCACCAGCGCCTTCAGCGTCGCGACATCATCGGGGAGTGAATCGGCTGTGATCATCGCAGGAGATGGAATCACAGCTCCGTCCTGCGTGCATCAGCCTCGTCACGTTCAAGCGCTCAGCCAACGGCTTCCGGCCGCCACGTCCGCTGCGGATGACGCCAGTCGATACCTTCGAGCAGATAGCCGAGCTGTGCCGGCGTGATCGCCACCGCTCCATCCACGGGCTGTGGCCAGATGAATCGGCCGCGCTCCAGCCGCTTGGCGAACAGGCACATGCCCTGGCCGTCGTGCCACAGCATCTTGATCAGCCCGCCGCTGCGGCCACGGAACACGAACAGATGGCCGCCATGCGGATCGCGATTCAGCGTCTCCTGGACCAGCAGCGCAAGACCGTCGAAGCTCTTGCGCATGTCGGTATGGCCGGTCGCCAGCCAGACCTGGGTGCCGGAGAGGATCGGGATCGTCATCGCGAGCCCGCCCGAAGCGCCGCGATCACCGCCGTCACCGTCGCGGCATCCGCCGCGTCGCTGATCCGGATCTTCGCCTCCGCCCCGATCTCGACCTCGATCAGCCCCTGCGTACGGGCAGCCGGCGCGTGCGGATCGGCAGTGATCGTCACGGCGGCAAAGCCGGGCGGCGGCGTCTCCTTCCCGCACAGCTGCTGGCGCCAGCGGAACACTTGGCTGGAATGCACCCCGAACGCTCGCGCCACTCGTAGGATCGTCGCGCCCGGCTGAAGCGCTGCAGCAACGACACGCTCCTTGTCGGCCCGCGACCAATGCCGCCGTCGCCGCTCCGACGTGATCACTTCCACTTCCGCTTTGGCCATAGGACTAGTTCCGGGACTAGTCCTATGGCTTCAACAAGCGTCAGCTCCGGCGCAAGGCGGCCGTCGCCGGGGACTCACGATGAACTCACAGATTCAAATGCGGAGACGTGCCCCTTCGCAGACAGCCGGCACCTTGACCTGAGTTGCCGGCAGCGGCTGATATCGCCCATCTGTGCGGAGCGCGCTTGTTTGCCAACCGGCAAAATAGCCGCTGTGCCTCAATGGAGGAGAAAACTGCACGCATTCCAGCTAAGAGGAAAGCTTGGTCAGCTTCTGCAGGCAGCGCAGCTCCCGCGGCGGCTCGAGTGGCGGCTTGATGGACGGCCAGACCGCATTCGACACCTCGGCAACGTAGATGTCTCCGTGAGAATCGACCGCAACACCATGCGGTGCGATGAACTGACCGGGCGCTTCGCCGGCATGCAAATGGCCGAGCCGGACGACAGTCCCGCCACGGTTGTCGACGATGGTCACGCGGGGTCCGAGATTCGGAGCATTCTTGTTGACAGGAAGCGAGGGGCCGAGCTCACCAACGTAGCAGAGCTGCTTCTTTCCCGGCGGCATGTAAAGTCCGCATGGGCGATGGAGATTGTTCCATTGAGTCTCGTAGCGACCGTTCGCATCGAACACTTGGATTCGGTGATTCTCCCGATCCGCAACATAGACCCATCCCTCCGCGTCGCAGCAGATGTTGTGCACGATGTTGAACTGACCCGGGTCGCTGCCGGATTCTCCCCATGACATGAGGTGTTTCCCCGATGGCGAGAACTTGTGGCAGCATGCGTTGCCGTAGCCGTCGGACACGTAGATGTCGCCGTTCGGCGAGTGAGCCGTGTGCGTACAACGATGGAACGGCTCTCCACTCATGTAAGGGGACGGCCGCATCGGAATTCCGATCGTGAGCATAACCTTCCCATCCAACGTGCACTGTCTGATGGTATGATCGCCGTCGTCGGTCAGGAAAATCGTGTCGTCCGGTCCCATGTGCAGCCCATGCGGACGCGAGAACAGGCCTTCACCCCAGGACCGGAGAAACCGGCCGTCCTGATCATAGACGATCACGGGATGCGCGCCGCGGTTGAAGACGTAGACGTGATCCTTCTGGTCGACGCCGACCGCGGCTACGTCGCCATAAGACCAGCCGTCCGGCAGTTCGCCCCACCCCTCGGTGACCATGTAGCGGAAATCGCCGCTGCCCAGGATGACTGACATTCGGTGCTTCCTCCATTGATATGCGTTCCCGGCTGCTATTTGCGTTCGGCCACCAAGGCCTGGCCGGCCGTTACGCCGCCATCGACCACCACGGTCTGCCCTGTCACATAGGAAGCCATGGGAGAGCAGAGCCAGAGAACAGCCTGTGCGATCTCGTCCGGTTGTCCGATCCGGCCGAGTGGCGCGCGTGATCCGCGAGCGCTCAGTTGCTCCTCGGTCGGGTAGATGCTCCTGAGCATCGGCGTGTCCGTGCTGCCAGGGCTCACTGCGTTGACCCGAATGCCGCGGCGCGCGTATTGAAGTGCGGCCGACTTGCTGAGGCCGATGACGCCATGTTTGGTTGCGCTGTAAATGGCACTCTGGGCGTGTCCGATATGCCCCGCGACCGATGCGCAATTGACGATCGCGCCACCGCCTGACTCCAGCATCGCGCGAATCTCATGCTTGGTGCAAAGCCATGTTCCGCGCAGATTGGTCCCGACGACCTGATCGAAATTGTCGCTATCGTCCTCGTGCAGCGGAACGAAATTGCCGAACGTGCCTGCGTTGTTGAACGCAGCGTCCAGCCGACCAAACCGGCGGACGGTCATGTCGACGAGACGCGCGACGCTCTGCTCGTCTCGCACGTCGGTCGGCACGATCATCGTTTGATCTGGCGGTAGCGCGGCCAACGCCTGTTCGCAGGAGCCGGTCTGCCGTCCCGCCAGGACGACACGAGCTCCGCAGGCCGCGAATGCCAGCGCGGCGGCGCGGCCGATGCCTTGGCTGGCGCCGGTGACGATGATGACCTTGCCGCCCAACCCGTAGTCCGCTGATGGGCCGGCGACCCGCTCGGCCGTCGTCGTTCGTTCCGTGGTCGTCCAGTTCATATGAACAGCCCCCCATTGATGTCGATCACCGTCCCGGTGGTGTAACCCGCCTCATGCGAACACAGATGGATCACAACGGCAGCTGCCTCGTCCACAGTGCCCAGTCGCCCGATCGGAATGCGTTCGGTAATCGCTCGCCGCCGTTCAGGGCTATGCTTCGCCCAGGCTGCCTGGATGCGGTCGGTGGCGATCGGGCCGTGCGCGACTGCATTGACGCAGACGCCGTCGGGGGCAAGCTCATAGGCCGTTTGCTTGGTGAGCCCGATGACGGCCGCCTTTGCCGCGACATAGGCGGCGTTGCTGAAGTAGGAGTAGGTGCGGCCGGCGATCGATGCAAAGTTGACGATGCGACCCCACCGTCGCTGACGCATCGCTGGCGCACATAGACGCGTCATGGTGAAGGCGCTCGTCAGATTGTGTCTCATCGAGGTCTCCAGGTACGTTTCATCGAGGTCCGCAAGCAGGATGGAGTTCGCATCTCCTCCGACGGCATTCACGAGGATGTCCGGACGCTGTGCGTCCGAGAGACATTGGATGGCGTCGCTGACGGCTGCGATATCGGTGACGTCGATCGGCAGGCACGCGGCACGGTGATCGCCGATTTGACGGCGAATGGAGTTGAGTGCGGTCGTGTCCTTGTCGACCAGCAGGAGCCGCGCTCCCGCATCTGCAAGGCGGCGCGCGACCTCTGCGCCGATGCCGGCGCCCGCACCGGTGACCAGGGCCATTTTGTGTTCGACCAACGATGTCGTCATCCCCGAGCCTCAGCGTTCCAAGTTGTGACGCGCCGTTCTGCCTCGACGAGAGCGGAACGAGGTGTTGTCGCGACATGCGAAAAGGCGTGCCTTGCGTGCGCCCACAACGCCGGTCCCGGAACGAGACCGTGTCCGTGGCCATACAGTGGCGGCGCAAGATAGGTTTTGCGATCGATCGGGAAGGGTGGGATCGTCGTGTCGCGAGGAAACCATTCGTCTGCGCGCCCAACCTCGCACGCGCTGGCGTTGCGTAGCGATGTCGCGAGCGCGCGTCCCGCGGCCCAGAGCGGACCATGTTCGCCAACCTGGACGCCGATCTGATAGCCGAGGCCGGAATGAAACGCCGTATCGGCCAGGCCTGCCGCTCGAAGTGGGCCACCACATTTCGACACGCGGATATTGACGAGGTCGCAGGCGCGCTGGTCGATCGCCGTGGCGAGATCGTTCTCGTCCACGAATGATTCATCCAGCATCAAAGGGATCCCAGCCTCTTCGCGCAATTGCCGGAGGCCCGCCCAGTCCCTGGGCCGCAGCGGTTCCTCGAGCCATGCCACGCCATGACCCTGCAACTGCCGGCAGGCGGCAATCGCCTGTGGCAGGGTCCAAGCCGCGTTCACATCCACCGAAAGCGAGATCGATGGCGCAATCAGGTCGCGAAACCGTCTCACGCGTTCCACTGCCTGATCGCCATCCGCTCCGACTTTCAGCTTGACGTGCTTGATGCCGTTCGCGAGCGCAAACTCGCGCGCGACCATCTCCTCCGGAGAGGTCGAGAGGTCGACGACCAGAGCGGCTGAAACGGCGCAAGGCACGGGTCGTAACATGTCTTCGCCGAGGCCCGCGGCGTGCAATGCAGAAGCCATCGGTCGGCCGTGGAGTCGGCAGGCCACGTCGAGAAGGGCGGTCTCCAAGGCGCAGGCTGCAGCGGGCGACAGCCGACCACCGACGGATAGCATCTTCGGCAGCGCCAGAGCCTTCAGGCTTGCGACGACGGTCTGAAGCGAACGCCAGTCGATCTGCGCATCGAGTTCGTTCAATGCGCAAGAGGCGAGGGCCTTCAGAACGGTCGCGGTGGTTTCGCCAGTGACATAGGGACGAGGAGCTGCTTCGCCATAGCCGGTTACGCCATCGACGTCGACGCAGACAAGAATGCCGTCGCTCTCGTGGCGTGCCATGGTTGCATGAACGAATGTCCGGCGCATCGGCATCGCAATCGCGTAGACGTCCATCAATTGTATCATTGCATCCGTCCGATCTGCTGAGATCAGGACATTGCCAAACTGCGAAGCGAAGGTCGTTTTAGAATTTCTAGAACCGGGACAGGAAATCTAAATTGACGCTTTGCGCGAGCCGTCAGTATCAATCCCTGCGAGACGGCGGTGATCTACAAATGAAGATAGGTCGGACATCATGCAGGACCTCTCCACAGAACAGAGTCGAGTTTCCCGCATCCAGCATGGTGGAACGGCCGGCGTCCGAACGACGAGCGTCGGAGGCGCCGCCGACGACGTGAGCCGCATGGCCCGCTTTTGCGCACAGAGTGAGGCGGCGCTCGATCGTCAGCGCCTGATCTGTCAATCTCCGCATGCGACCGTTGGGACCGTCTTCCACGATGTGTTGCGCGAACTGACTGGAACGGCATTCGAGCGGGAGCACGCGCTCGCAGGTGTGTGCAGCTTCGATGAATTCAGGCGGGCAGTGCCGATCCGCAGTTACGGCCAGCTCAGGGGGTATATCGATCGACAGCTTGCCCGAGAGCGAAAGGTACTGACGCGGGACGATCCCTATGCGTTCCTGAAGACGTCAGGAACCACCGGCCAAGCAAAGCTGGTTCCGACGACACGGCATTGGCGGCTCGCCTATCGCGGACCGGCGCTTTACGCGCAATGGGGCCTCTATTTCAGGATGCTCCGGCTCGATACGCCGAAGGTTGAGAACGTGCTGGATCTGTCATGGGAGCCGCAGACGGCGAGGCAGAGCATTCATGGATTTCCCGTCTACAGCATTACACAGCGGCCGGAGCCGCTCGGGGAATCCGACTGGTTGCCGCCATGGTACGGCGCGCCCTGGTTCTCATGCGAGAGCGATCCCGACGGATATGCCGAGCGGCTCTATCAGCGGCTGTGCATGCAGGCATTCTGTGACGTGCGGCTGATTGTTTCGGTGAACCCGAGCAAGATCATCATGTTGGCAGAGACGTTGCGGCAATTCGCAACGCGGCTGATCCGTGACGTCAGGGGCAGCGCCTCGGCTGCGGGCGGCCAGGACCTCGCGCGCCGCCTGGAAGGGCAGCTCAAATTGCGCGGCGGTGAGTTGCTTCTCTCGGATCTGTGGCCCAATCTGTCGCTCATCGTCTGCTGGAACAGCGCGTCGGCGCAACTCTACGAGAATTGGCTTGATCGCCTGGTCCCCGATGCCACGCGGCTTCCCTTCAGCACGACGGGCACCGAAGGCATCGTTACGCTCCCGGTCGACATGCACCGCAGTGCCGGCCCTCTCGCGGTGACCCAGGGACTCTACGAGTTCGTTCCGGTCGATGATATTTTGGAGAACGTCGCTCCATCGGAAAGTGCCGAAACGCTGACTTTCGAGGAACTGGAGGTCGGGCGCTGCTACAGGCTCGTGATGACCCAGGCCAACGGTCTCTATCGGTATGACGTCGGCGACGTGTATCGCGTCGTGGGCTGGGTTGGGGCGGTGCCAAGGCTCGAATTCATCGGAAGAAGCGGCGCATGTAGTTCGTTCACCGGCGAAAAGCTGACCGAAGCTGATGTGTTCTCGGCGGTGTCGCGTACGATCGAATCTGGGTCGGCCGGGACGCCGAACTTCTGCTGCTTCCCGGTCTGGGGCACGCCGCCTCACTACGCTGTCGCGCTCGAGTGGTCGCCGAAGCTCGAGCTGATGCAAGCGACACTGGCAACGCGCATCGATGCAGCGCTCAGCAGGGTCAATCTGGAATATGCCGACAAGCTGTCCAGCGGCCGGCTGGCGCCGCTGACGATAGTCAAGCTGGTCCCCGGCGCCTTCGCCAGGCTTGCCGAGCACAAGATCAGCGGTGGAGTGGCTTCGGCGCAGGTCAAGCATCATTGGCTTCAGCGCGACGCCTCGGGGCTGAAGATCCTTCGCGATATTGGCATGCTGCTCGACGGGGCAGGCTCGTTCATCCCGTCATCGACGTGAATCGATCCATAGATGGAGTTGGCCACCATGACCGTATCAGGTTCGCGCACGCCTGCGCTCGACGCAGCCGACGTCGCTCGCTTCCAAGAGCAGGGATATCTGGTTGTCCGAGGTGTTCTGGATGAGGCGGATTTCGTTCCCGTGAGACGTGAGTACGACGAGCTGCTGCGGGAGCGAGTCAGGACATGGCGCGCAAAGGGACTGTTCTCGGGCGGTGAGGATCATGGCGGGCTGCCGTTCCAGGAGCACCTCAGGCGGCTGGTCGAGCTTCCGGGATTTCCGCTTACGCTGCTTGCCGAGCTCGATATCACGTTGCCGCACATGCCGTTCTCGTTCATCCAGGATGACAGCGAGTTTCATGTCGGCCCCGGCGTGTTGTCGCTACTCCAGAATCCGAAGGTGTTGGATGTCGTCGAGTGCATTCTCGGATCCGAGATCAACGCAAGCCCGAATCAGCATTGCCGGATCAAGCTGCCGGCGCGAGAGGTCCAGCAGTTCGGCGGCCGGAAGGGCGAGACGATCTACGCGCCGACCCTCTGGCACCAGGACGCGATGGGCCAGCTCCCGCAGTCGAACGAAACGACCGTGCTGACGGTCTGGATTCCGACGACCGACGTCGACGAGGAAAACGGATGCCTGGCGGTCGTGGGAGGCGAGCACAATGACGACACGTTGCTGCCTTGGCCGATGGATGCCGCGCTGATCGATCGCCTTGAGAGGAACAGCATCCCGTTGCCGGTCAAGTTCGGCGATATCGTGCTGTTGCACAAGAAGGCGCCGCATGGCTCCAGGTTGAACAAGACGGCACAGGTGCGCTGGAGCTTCGACTTCCGCTACTACCCGGCGCATCAACCGACCGATCGGCCGTGGTTCCCGAATATCCGCGTGCGCAGCAAGGCAGATCCCGGTTCTGCTGTGGTCGACGCAGGAGCATGGCGGAAATCCTGGGAGGATGCCCGCGCGATGCTTGCGGGTCAGAAGCTGCCGCTACCAGGGCGGCGTGAGTTCGCACAGGTCGTCGCGGACGGAATGATTCGGCGGTGGGAGGCCGGCGAATATCCGAGCTTTCCAGTGAAGGACGTTGCCGCAGCTTCGACTCCCGCAGCCTGAGGCGTCTGAGATGGAGGGGACGGCGATCAAGTGGATACGGGCGGTGGATGGCACCGAGCTTGCCCTACATTACTGGGCGCCTGCCGAGCCCCGAGCTGCCCTGTTCTACATCCACGGCATCCAGAGCCATGCCGGATGGTTGTTCGAGACCGGGCCGCAACTGGCGGCCAGGGACGTGGCAGTTGTCGCGCTGGACCGTCGCGGATCGGGACGGAGTGGCGGCGAGCGTGGTCACGTCGCCACGCTCGAGCTTCTGCTGTCGGACTATCTGATGGGTATAAAGGCCGCGCGGGAAGTGGTGCCGGATGCGCCGCTGGCGGTGCTGGGCCAGAGCCTGGGCGGCAGCGTTCTCGCTGGATTATGCACCAGTGGGCAGTTGCGCGCGGAGGCATTGATTTTCTGCGCGCCGGCACTGGGGCAGCAGCGGGCTCGCCATGATCCGGAGAAGCTCGGCCGCTTCCGCGCGTGCAGAGGTCTTGGCCGAGTCGCGGTCACGCTCAAGGACGAGGACTACACGGAGGAGGAGGTCTATCTGCGCTTCATGTCGGCGGATGCCCTGATGCTTCGCGAGGTTACGGACAGCACGCGGTCGACGCTGGTGCATCTCGAAGACGCATACGCGGAGACCGGAGCGACGCTGAGGGTACCCACGTTCCTCGCGGCGCCGGAGCGTGATCCGATCATCGATCTCGCCGTTGCGCGCCGTTGGCTCGGCAGGCTGATCGGGCCCTATCGTGAAACGGTGTTCGCAACGAGGCATCACTATATCGAGTTCAGCCGGCAACAAGAGAGCTATTGGGACTGGCTTGCGGCTTGCGCGATTCCAGTCGAGGAGTTGCAGAGATGACCGACGGAGGACATCTTGCCGTATCCGGGTCGCCTCTGCACGATCGCCGCGTCGACATCGCCGTTCCGGATTGCGGCGGCAACCCGGTCATTGAAGCAGCTTTCCGGCGACACCTGCAGGGGCAGGCCGGCGTGCTCATACATCACGACCGTCCGGAGGACGCCGATGCGCTGGCACGGCGGATCGGCGACGTGACAACGGTGCTCCAGTTCTTCTCGGCGCGCCCGCTGTCTGCCGGGGTGCTCGAGGCGTCGTCGGCCAAGCGGATCATTGTGGCGGGCCCGATCGGCGCGAGCGTCGATCTCGATGCGGCCGGACGCAGGAACATGGCGGTGTACGAGACCCCCGGGCTGGCGTCAGCCTCGGTTGCCGAGTACACGATCGCGCTGGCGCTCGCCATTGGCAGGCGGATGACGGATGGGTGCCTGGAGCTGAGATCCGGACGATGGCATGCGAGCTTCGGCCGAGGGCTGTTCGGCAAGACGGTCGGTATCGTCGGGCTGGGCCGCGTCGGCGGCCGTGTCGCTGAACTGTGTAAGGCGTTCTCCGCGCGGGTTGTCGCCTGGAGTCCGTCGCTGACGGATGGACGAGCCGCGGAACTAGGTGTCCGGCGAACAGAGCTGGACGAGCTCGCAGCCAGCAGTGACGTGATCAGTCTGCATATGAGATTGAGCCCGACGACCAAAGGCCTGTTCGATGCGCGATTGATCGATCTGATGCGACCCACGGCGTTTCTGATCAACACCGCCCGCGCCGGTCTCGTGGATGGGGAAGCATTGCGGCAGGCGTTGAACGCGCGTCGGATCGCCGGTGCGGCACTCGACGTTTTTGAGGATGAGCCGATCGGACCGGGATCGCCCTGGCTCCAGACCGACAACGTCCTGCTGTCGCCGCACATGGCATGGATGAGCGAGGAGGCGCTGGAGGCGTTTGTCGGTGCCGCGGTCGATTTTGCCATTCGTGGAGACGACTCGCGTGTCCGTCGTGTTGTCTGAGCCGGCGCAAGCCCGAGTAGCTGGCGCCACGGTGTTCGTCGGCAGCGACCGGGTTCTCGGCGACACCTTGGACCACGCGGCCGCAGCCTTGGGAGCGGCAGGTTGCAATGTTATCCGCGGCCACGCCGAACCGCCGCCACACCGCACGCGCTACGCGCTTTCGACCGCCCGACGATACTTCGAGGCGGCATCAGTGCTCCTGATCAGCTCGCGGACCATCATCGACGCGGCGATGCTCGAGGTCGCGCCTCGGCTACACGCTGTTGTCTTTGCCTCGATAGGCACGGATTCGATCGATCTGCCGGCGGCGACCGATCGCGGCATCATCGTCGCAAACGGCGCGACGGCCGAAAACGTCGAAAGCCTGGCGGAGGCAACCGTGATGCTCATTGCGGCTCTCCTGCTGGACCTGCCGCGCAAGCAGCGCCAGTTCGCGTTGCGGTCCGCCCGTGCGCGGGCGGATGAACTGTCGGCGCGCATGGTGTCCGGCAAGACCATCGGGCTGATCGGGTTCGGCCGCATCGCGCGCTCCGTCACGCGACGGTTGCAAGGCTGGGGCACCGAGATTCTGGCTTATGACAGACATCCGGATGAGACGCCGGTCGCCGGCGTGCGTTTCGTCGAGCTTGACGAACTGCTGGCGCGCAGCGACGTCGTCAGCGTTCACTTGCCGCTGACCGCCGAGACGCGCGGGCTGCTCGGAGCTGCGGAGTTCGCGCGCATGAAGCGCGAGGCCTGCGTCATCAACACCTCGCGCGGTGGCATCGTCGACGAGGCGGCGTTGGCGCAGGCGCTTTCCGCCGGACGGATCGCTGGCGCGGCCATCGACGTCTTTGAGACGGAGCCTCCCCCTGTGGATCATCCGCTTCGCGGGCTGGAGAATGTCATCCTCACCGAGCATACGGTCGGCTGTACGCGGGAGCTGTTCGCCTCGCTCGCGCCGACCGCGGTTGAGAACGTCATGCGCGTGATCCAGGGGCGGGATCCGCTGCACATCCGCAATCCGGCCGCGCTGCTCCGCTGGCGCGAACGATTTCGGCGCCAGTCGGCGCAGCAGGCCTGGCCTGGCGGCGACACGAATCTGCAGTACGGGACAGGGGAGTACCGATGACCGCGATGCCGTCGAAGATTGCGGGCCGCACCGACGCGCTCGCCGAGGACACGGAGGTCGTCCTCATTCGTCAAACCGGGGGACCGGAGGTGCTCTCCGTGGAGCAGTCGAGGCTCGATCCGCCAGGGCCGGGCCAGGTGAGATTGCGGCAGACCGCCATCGGCCTGAACTATGTCGATACTTACTACCGCACCGGGCTCTACAAGACGCCGCTGCCCAGCGGCATCGGCTTCGAAGCCGCGGGGATCGTCGAATGCCTCGGAGAAGGGGTGGCCGGTCTGCGGCCCGGAGATCGCGTCGTCTACGCGATTGCAAGCCTGGGCGCCTACGCCCGACTGCGCAACGTTCCCGCTGAGCGGCTGGTGAAGGTGCCCGATGACATCACCGATCATCAAGCCGCCGCCATCGCGCTTCAGGGCATGACCGCGCACTATCTGCTTCGGCGCGCCTATTCCGTGCAGCCCGGCGACACGATCCTGGTGCACGCTGCCGCCGGCGGTGTCGGTCTCATTCTCTGCCAGTGGGCGGCAAGTCTCGGTGCGACCGTCATTGGAACCGTAGGCACGGAAGAGAAGGCCGAGCTCGCGCGCGCCAACGGATGCACCCATACGATCCTGTATCGGAGCGAGAATCTGGTCGAGCGTGTCTGCGACCTCACCAAGGGTGCGAAGCTACGCGTCGTTTACGACTCGGTTGGCCGCGATACTTTCGTGAGCTCGATGGATTGCCTTCAGCCGTTCGGGCTGCTGGTCTCGTTCGGCCAATCCTCCGGGGCGATCGGGCCCTTCGAGACGCGAATTCTCGCCGAAAAGGGCTCGCTATACCTGACGCGGCCGACGCTTTGGACGTACATCGCACGTCGCGAGGATCTCGTGGCGTCTGCTTCGGAGCTGATGGCTGCCGTCTCGCGAGGAACCATCAAGCCGAGGATCAGCCAGACCCTTCCCTTGATGGAGGCGGCCCAGGCGCACCGTGATCTTCACAGCCGCAAGACGGTCGGAAAGACGCTTCTCATCCCCTGAGCAGCATCTGCCGCGGCCCTTGCCGGATGATCGGCTATTTCCTGTCCATGGCACGGGCCTGGGCGGCAACGATGAGCACGCCGATCACGACCAGCAGGCCGCCGGCCGACTGAATCGGCGACATCCTCTCGTCCAGCCCTAGATATCCTGAAACGACGGTGGCCACAGGGCCGAGGGCGCTGATCATCGCGACGCGGCTTGCGCCGATCCGGCGCAGCGCCTCGGCCATCATGAAGACCGGCATCACGGTACTGAACAGCGCCATGCAGAGGGCGAGCAGGTAGACCCGGGTGGGCAGCACGAGCGCGCTCAGCGGGCGGAGTGCCATGAACTGAACGATGCAATACACGCTGGCCGTGGTCGTGGCATAGGCCGTGAAGCGTATCGAACCGAGCCTCGGCACGACTTCGCCGCTTCCAACGAGATAGACCGAGAAACTCACCGCGCTCAGCATGACGAGCAGCGCACCGAGCCAGAAATTTTCACTGCTCTTGTCGAGCTGCCCCGAAAGAACCAGCGCGACACCGATATATGTAATCGCCAGCGCGATCAGCTCGCGCCGGGTAATCGGCTTCCTGAGGACGACCGAGGAGATCACCACCACGATGGTCGGATACACGAACAGGATCAGCCGGCCGACGCCGGCGGCGACATATTGCAGCCCGATCATGTCGAGGAAGCTTGACAGATAGTAGCCGACGAAGCCCAGGGCGGCGAGCGCCATCGCGTCGTGTGCGGTGATTGACGGAAGCGTCCGGCCGCCGGAAGGCCCCCGATACAGGACAACCGCAATGACGAAGAAGGGCAGTGAGAAGATCATTCTCAGGGCCAGCAGCGTCACAGGATCGCTCATGTCCTCATAGGCGAGCTTGACGAATATCGCGCGAAGGGAAAACGCCACCGCCCCGATCGCCGCCAGCGCTACGCCGACAATATTGTGTGTCCTGGACACGGTCGTCGTTGACGCGCCGGGGCCGAGCGCCTCCGGCGCAGGCCCGAGCGGCCGCGAGATTGCGAGGTCATGTCTTTCGGAGATTCCGGCCATAGTCCGTCTCACTGACTCCCAGGTGGCGGCAGGATGATGAGCCCTGCCGGAGAGCGCCAACGCTTTTTAGGCAAGGCACCCTTCGCGTTCGACGAAGGTCCGCCGGCCGCTACGGCGAGACATCGGACATCGAAGATCACTCACGCCCAGGAGGGATTTACGGTCTCTTTCGACCTTGACCGGGGTGTGGTGGGTCAGGCTTACTTACGGTAGTGCCGCGCACTGGCTGCGCGGGGGGCGGAGATCGTCGGGAGGATCGCTCATGGCCCACGGGAATTGAAGGACTGATGCGACAAATCAACAATCTCATCCGGCGTATCGATCTGACGTCGCTCCAGCTCTTCGTCGCGGTGTGCGAGGAGGGGACGCTGACGCGCGCGGCGTCGCGGGAAAACATTGCCATGAGCGCGGTGAGCAAGCGCCTTGCGGAGCTTGAAGAGGCGCTTGGAACCGACCTCTTTGTCCGGCACTCCAAGGGCATGATGCTGGCTCCCGCCGGGGAATCCCTGCTGCATCACGCGCGATCGATGCTGACGAGCGTCGAGAAGATGGGCGCGGAGCTCGACGAATACCGCATGGGCATCAGGGGCCACATCCGGATGCTCGCGAACGTATCGGCCATCGTCGAATTCCTTCCCGACGACCTGCCGGCCTTCTTCGCGACCCACAGTCTGGTCAAGATCCACCTTGAGGAAAGACTGAGTGCGGGTGTCGTCAAGGCCGTCGAGGAAGGGTATGCGGAAGTGGGCATCTGTGTGTCCACGACCAACAGCCGTGACCTGTTTGCGCGTCCCTATCGCAGCGACCGGCTTGCGCTGGCGGTGCCGCAAGATCATCCGCTGGCCGATCGGGCATCGATCGATTTCGTGGAAAGCCTGGATTTTGATCATATCGGCTTTCACGCCGATAGCGCGATCTACACCCGTTCGCGCGCGGCAGCCGCGGAGGCTGGAAAGGCGGTCAATCTGCGGATCAACGTACCGAGCTTTGATGCCATTTGTCGGATGGTGCAGTGTGGCCTGGGTGTCGGGTTGATCCCGGATCGGGCATTCGAAGTGCTGGCTTCGGGCATGGGCATCAAGGCGGTTCCGCTCAGGGACGACTGGGCCTATCGGGAATTGAAGATCGTGACCCGCGATCCCGCCGGGCTCTCGACCGTGACCAAGATGCTCGTTGAGCATCTGGCGCAATCGGGCGGCAATCGCGCGCCTGCGTCAACGGCGGCAGCTTCGGTGTCGGCGCCGAGCCCCCGCCACGGTCGATGACGCGGCGGGGACATCATCGTTGGTCCAGCCTGACCGTCGGGGCGGTCCGGCGAAGCCAGATCGCCGCGACGAGCGGGCCGAGCAGGCCCATGAAGAGCGACAGCGCGACAATGACCGTGCCGGCGCCGTAACGGCCGGCGAATACGCTGACCAGGAGGCCGGCGAGAGGTTGGGACAGGTTGTTCAGCATGATGATCAGGCCCGTCGTCTTGCCGAGATCTTCCCGGGGAATGATCTTCATGCGCAGGCTGCGAATGAAGACACTGAACATCTTGTCGAAACCGACAACGAGAACGAAGCCGAGCGCGTAGACGTGGGCGTGGGAAGCCAGTCCGGAGACGGCGCCGCCGGCAAAGATCATCGCATAGCTGATGACGCCCAAGACCTGCAGGGACGCAGGCGCATGCGCGGTGGCGAACAAGATGACCACGGTCGCGATCGCGCCTGCGGCCTGAAGAACGGCATAGTAGGAGTCTGTTTCTCCGTGGACACCGGTCACCATTGCCGCTGACGTTGCGAGGGTCACGCCAATGATGAGGTTGACGGCGGCTGCGAGAAGGACGGTCTCGACCAGGCCCGGTCGTCCGATGACGTGCCGAAGTGCGGTTTTCAGCGGCAGTGTCCAGCCGCTTGGCGCCGGCGTCGGTTCGGCCAATGTCGGCCGGACGAATCGCTGCCAGATGATCATGGCGCCGTCAGCCGCCATGAACAGGGCGGTCGTCGAGATCACCACGTATTCCCAGGACCATAGCTTGAGAAGACCGGCGGCGACCAGCGGCCCGAGCACCATGCCGAGCTGATCGGCAATCTGGGTGTAGGAGGCGACCTTCTCGAACCTGTGCCGATGAAAGACTTGAGGCAGCAGAACCTCGCGCGCCATCAGCCCCTGCGTCGTCAGAACGCCGCAGGCCACAGATATCCCGATCAGCCAGCCGATTCCGCCGAAGCCCGCGTAGGCGATCATGCCTGCGAAGCAGGCCACGGCACGAAGCTGCTGACTAATGTGCAACAGCGCCAAAGGGGATTTTCGATCGCACAGCACCCCGCAGATCGGAAACGACAAATAGCGCGGCAATGTCTCGAGCAGGAATGCCGCTCCCGACCAGGCGACGCTGCCGGTCAACTGGAAGATGACGAGCGGGACCAGAAACAGAAGGATCTGGTCCGCGAGCCGTGAGAGGAAGAGAGAGTAGAAGAAGGCTTGATGCTTCAGTTCCAACGAGCAACCCCAACCAGCTGATGAACCGCCTTAGTAAGACGATCCGCTGTCGGCGTCGAGATTGTGCTGCTCGTGACCGGCAAGGGGCGGATTGAACACGCTCACCAGCACCAGATCCTGCGTCGGGCCGCCGCGCAGATAGTGTTCGTCATGTTCGTTGAGAACATAGATGCTGCCCGGGCGGAGCCGATACACATTGCCTTGCATGTCCTCGACTTCACCTTCCCCCGCGATGCAATAGCATGCTTCCAGGTGAGATCGGTATTGCAACCTTGATACTGTGCCGGCGCGAACCACGGTATGGCATACGGCGAAACCCATTCCATCGCTCGCCGTCAATAGCCGGTGGCTCGTGCCATTTCCCCACTCGACGAACCGGCCTGTTTTTTCGACTTCTTCGAGATCGCGTACAAACATGTTTCCTCAGTCATTTTGCACAACACGACGTGTAACGGAATTCTCCTACCATGAGCTGCGACTCTTTGTTATAAAAACTCATCCAGAGGTTGCGGGAGCTTCCGAGTGTGCCTTTTCCATCACTATATTGAACGCAGTGTTCGAGACTGCCCAGAGAAGATCGCGGTGAAGATCGATGGCGCGTGCGCGACCTATCGCGAGCTGGATGATATCGGCAATCAGGTCGCCGGTCGTCTCGTCGATGACGGCATCCGTGCTGGAGACAGGGTCGCGATCTATGGCGTGATTTCCATCCGTTTGCTCGGTGTTGTTCTCGGCATCTTCAAGGCCGGTGCAGTCCTCGTGGGAGTTCATCACACCTTCGGGCTCCGAAAGCTGATGTTCGAGCTTCGGGACTCCGGTGCTTGTGCGGTGATCACCGATCGGGCGGCCGAATTGCGGGAGCGCCAGTTAGATTATACAATCTATAGTTGTAACGATGATTTTTCTGCTGCCGTGCCAGAACGCGACTGCTCGTTTTTCCGGGAGGTGCGGGAAGAGGATATTTCAGTCATCTTCTATACGTCGGGCTCGACGTCGCGCCCGAAGGGCGTCGCCGTCAATCACAAGAATATGATTGCGGCGTTCGAATCGGTGACCGGCTATCTCAGGAACACGTCCGAGGATGTGGTTCTGAGCTATTCGACCTTGGGCTCCGACTACGGCTTCTATAATGTGATGATGCCGCTCATGTTCGGAGGGACCGCGCTCGTCGAGCGCGCGTTGCCGGACGATCCCGATGAGATCATCGATCTCATCGATGCCCACGGCGTGACTGGGCTGCAGGTGTTTCCTCCCTTCATCTTCCATCTGTTAAAGGCGAGCGCGCTGGGAAGGCGCGCGCCGAGATCGCTGCGTTATATCTCCACGAGCGGGCAGGCCCTGCCGGTGAAGCATATCCGCCGCTTGCGAGAGGCGTGGCCGGGCGTCCAGATCTTCTCGAATTATGGGCTCACGGAGTGCAAGCGCGTCTCGTTTCTGCCGCCCGACGAGATCGATCAACGGCCGCAGTCGGTCGGCCGGGCCATTCCCGGCGTGCGGACCTATCTGTTTGCCGAGGATCGCTCCCTCGTGACCGAGCCGGGGCAGGTCGGCGAGCTCGGTGTTGCCGGCGACCTGCTGATGCAGAAATATTGGAACATGCCGGACGAAACCTCCGCCCGAATGATTGAGGGGGCGGCCGGTGAAGCTCGGGTGTTCCTGACGGGCGACCTATTCCGCGTCGATGGCCAGGGGTATCTCTACTACGTCGCAAGGAAGGACGACGCTTTTGCGCGGAGCGGGTTCAAGGTCAATCCGCGAGAGATCGAGCAATTGCTGATGGCCCACCCCGCGGTTTCGGAAGCGGCTGTAGTCCCCGTCGCCGACGAATCCGTCGGACATCTCCCCAAGGCATTGATCGTTGCGGAGCAGGCGACGTCCATCACGAGCCACGAACTGGTCGAGTACTGCACGATGCATCTCGATTGGCACATGGTGCCCGCCTTCGTGGAGTTCGTACCGGCGCTGCCGCGGACCGCGTCGGGAAAGACCGCGACCCGCGCATTGTCCTGATCCCCATCCTCATCCTCATTCTCATCCTCGGCCCAGCATCAGTGGAGGTCTTCGGGCATGACCAATCGACCTGCGACCGACGTCGACGCCTATCTTCAGCAATCTTCGATGATCAGATTGGCGCAGCAATTCGAGCAGTTGGCGACCGGAGCGGCACAGGTGCCGCGGCAGCCAGTGCTGACGCGGATCCGCAACCGGATAGCGGATACCGACGTGCTGGAGTATCACGACCGGCTGGTACCGAAGGCGGGACCACTGTTCTCGCATTTCCTCGCCAGCATTCCAGGCATCCTCGAGGAAGTGTCGCGCGTGGGCGTGGCGCTGAGCCGTCTGTCGAGGCAGCGGGCCGAAAGCAGCGGTCGGCCCTGCCTGCTTTATGAGATCGATGCCTTCGACGGTTCCAACGGACGCACGCTTGCTGCGTTTTCCGGCGGCGCGGTCAAGACACTGACTTGTTCTCCGAACAGGGCGAACGAAGAGCATTTTGAGCGCTTTGCCGATCCGGCCCTGTCGAGATTCATTCCGACGTCGTTCCTCAAGCTCGACGGGGACGTACTTCGCACGCTGGTGGACGACGAGGATTTCCATGGCGGCTTTGACTATATCTACGAAACGGCCGCCTTTCAGTTTTACGGCAAGGACCGCGATTTCCAGATCGAGCAGGGCTGTCGCATGCTCAGGGACGACGGGCTGGTCTTCTTTCTCGAAAAGCTCGATCACACCGACCGCCTCGAGTACGAACGACGGGAGCGCGTCAAGGACGAGCAGCACAAGGCGCACTATTTTACGCCCGAAGAGATCGAGTGGAAACGGCAGCAGATGCTGCTGCGCATGTATGAGGGCGAGGTTCTCCTCGACGAGCTCGTGAGCTCGATTGGACGACACTTCTCGCACTGCTATCTGTTGTGGAATAGCACGAATTTCTACGAGTTCGTCGCCTCGAACGACGGGCAGCGCATCGAGGAGTTCGTCCGCCTTCTCGGCCCGCCCTTGATTGAAGATCAGTTCGTCTTCGAGCGGCCAATGTTGCGAAAGGTGCTGGAGCGTGCGCATGGATAGGCTGGACGGGACGGTCTATTGGGGAGCGGACCAGCCGTCGCTCGCGACGCTCTATGCGAGCGTCGAGGCGTTGTTGCCACGATGGCACAAACGTGCGGAGGAAGCCCGCAGGCTTGGGAAGCTGCCGCGCGAGTCCGTCGATGAGCTGTTCGACGCCGGATTGCTTCAGCTCGCGATGCCGAAGCGTTTCGGCGGCCTTGAATTGGATTGGCCTGTCCTTGCAGAAGTTGCAAGGCTCGCGGCGCGCGCGTGCCCTTCGACAGCATGGATCGTGGGCCTCGTTGGAGGACACATTCAGATCGTATCGCGATTTCCAGCGGAGGCGTTGAACGCGGTCTTCCGCGGCGGAGCTCGTCAACTTGTCACGACAGGATCGGCGACGGCGGCCGGCGGAATATCGCGGGACGGTGGCGCATATCGGGTCGATGGTCGCTGGCGGCTCGGCTCCGGCGTGGACTATGCGACATGGGTGATCGTGTCCGGCTCATGCCTGCATCCGTCTCGACGCGACGCCCGGACGGTTATGGCGCTGCTGCCAGCCATCGACATCGAGATCGGCGATGATTGGCAGGCCATCGGAATGGCAGGGACCGGGTCGCGCGACATCATTATCCGCGATCGTTCGCTTTCAGAAAGCTGGGCGCAGCCGCTGGACAATGTTCTCGGGCGTTCGGCGGAACGCGGCGGTCACTACTTGCAGTCGGTTTCTCTTATTCCCTATCTGACCAGCGTGATCGTCGGTCCTCTGCTCGGCTGTGCGGAGGGAGCGGTGGCGGCGGGACTTGCGATCATGCGAGAGCGGCATGGACGGCAGCCAAACGGGAACCAATGGGCGTTTGCCATGCGCGCCGGCGAGATCATCGCCGATATCGAATGCGCACGGCTTTTGTATCGCAGCATTTTATCGAGACTGCATGAGGCGGGCTGCAACGGCCGCGATCTCTCCGATAGAGACTACGCAGCGATCAAGCGCGACCGGGCCAGGCTGACCCGCTTATGCATGAACGCCGTGCAACAGCTGATGTCCCAGCTTGGAACTTCCGTCATCGCGCAGACGCACCCGGTGCAGCGCCACTGGTGCGATCTCCAGGTCATGGCTGCACACATGGATGTGAATTGGGATCGCGCGATGGCGGACTACGGCACGGCTCTTCTTGTGCAGCTCTGAAAACAAGTGATTGAATAGCGCCGTTGACCTAGGGATGGGATCGCCGGATGTATTTCTTGATCGCCTCCATCGTTTCGATACCTTCATTTACGATCCAGTCGCGAAAGCGTGCGATCTCGGGGCGCCGCGCGGCGGTGTCCTGACAGACCAGATAGTAGGACATTGGATTCGAGAGGCGCGCCGCAAATGGCGCCATCAGTCGTCCTGATGCGAGTGCAGAGATGACCAGCGGCGTTCGGCCGATGGCAAGTCCCAACCCATATTCGGCCATCTCGAGCGCGAGCGCAGAATTTTCGCAATGAAATCCTGAAGTGGTATCGAAATCCTCGAGTCCGGCCTCGACCTGCCAAGCTTGCCAGTCCGTCGGCCGAACGATGGTATGGACCAGTGAATGGCGACGAAGCAGGTCTGATCCAGCAGGAAGTGCGGCTTCGCGAAACAGGGTGGGCGAGCAAACGGGGAACAGCTCTTCGTTCATCACGAACGTCGAATGGAGCCCCGGCCAGGATCCGTAGCCTAGCCGCAAGGCGACATCGATATCCTCTCTCGTAAAATCGACCAGGCGGAACGACGTTGAGACGGCGACGGCGATATCCGGAAACTGTTGCCGAAAGCCGATCAACCTCGGCGCCAGCCATCTCTGTGCGACGGTCGCCAGAAAGCTGGTTCTAAGTTTCAACGCGCTATGCGACGTCAGCCCTGTGACTGCCGACGAAATATCTGAAAATGTTCGGCAAAGTACGGGAAAGAGTTGCTGGCCGTTTTCTGTCAACTCTACGCCGCGGCCAACGCGGCGGATCAGGCGACGACCAAGTGCGTCTTCCAGAATCTTGAGCTGCTGCGTCACCGCAGCTGGCGTTACGCAGAGCTCGTCGGCTGCTTTCGTGACACTGAGGTTGCGAGCTGCTGCTTCGAAGGCGCGAAGCGCGTTCAACGGGGGGAGGCGAGGGCGCATCTGCCAGACCATTCCGAGAAGGCTCGTCCAAAACTCAACGCAGATCGAAAGCCCGCTGCAGAAACGGGCTCTATTGCTTGGCTCTAGCGATGGGCGCCAGCGTTGACTCACGGTTCAGTTTCCGTTGGAGTCCATTGTACGGCGAGTGCCCTCACCTTTTAATTGTGTGGTAATAGAATACAATCTTAAGATGGAATCAAGAGTTTCAAGTGAGGTGGCTTCATAAGACGCCAGTTTTGTTTTCGCGAGCTGCGCTGCCGTGGCCGATGCGCCTGTCCATCTGATCAAGGCGTATTGTTTCCTTCCAACAAACATCTGTTTCGGATCGATGCCCTCCGCGGCAAGGGCCGCCGCGGCTTCGAACAAGTGATGGAAGCCGCGGTTGGGGTGCTGGTGGTGTCGACGATTGCGAAGATCCGTCGCGCCTATTTTGTTCATGGTCAACCGGTCAAGGCGATCTGCCGCGAGCTTGGCGTATCGTGCAAAGTAGTACGCGAGGTCATCGGTTCCGAGGCAACGAAGTCCGATACGAGCGAGAGACGCAGCCGCTTCCGAAGATGAGCCTCTGGAGTGACGAGCTTGACCGGTTTCTGGTGAACGGCTGTTCGCCCCGGTGCGGCGCGTCACGGTGAAGGCGCGGATCGCTAGGCACAAGGGCCGGGCGTCCAGGTCAGCGCCCCTGGCGGCGCATCTCACCTATCTCAAGAGGGACGGGGTCACTCGCGATGGCCAGCCGGCACGGATGTTCGACGCCGCGGGCGATCAGGCGAATGAGGCTGCGTTCGAGGCGCTGGGCAGGGGTGACCGGCATCATTTCCGGTTCATTGTCTCTCCCTAGGACGCAGCCGACATGGAGAACCTCAGAGCGTTTACCCGCGATTTGATGCGGCAGATGGAGGCCGATCTCGCGACCAGGCTTGAGAGTCGGGTCTCTGGGGAATTGGTCTCCTCGGCTGACAACGCTTGTCCAAATTATCCTGGGATCAAGCGAGCCGATGTTCGTAGCTTATAGGCCAGGGCGCTCGGTTCTCTACAAGGATCCGTACGCTGAGGTCTTGGCAAGCAAGCATCCGGCACTCGGACGGGTGACCTGCCAATCATGCGCGGTTTCCTCCCTTGGAGGCTTTCGGGCGCAAGCCGCCCGCATATTCCACACCGTCACCGCTGCGGCCGGCATCCGCAATCCTTCACAAGAGCTGACGTCCCGCGGGACATCGGGAGCACAAGGTCTGGCAATTCGCATGCGTTATTTTCGATGGCCGCGCTCATTCGTGCCGAATCCTGAGCTACGATCCGAAAAGCTCAGGCGGGGCCTTCTCCTTCAAGGCTCCGCCGATATGCTTGTCGAGAAGCTTGGCGGCGCCTTCGAGCGAGCCCTTCTCCAGCAGATCGATGATGGCTAGGTGCTCGCCTGGTTGCCGCCATACCCGATCGCGGTCGAGCGTCTGACGGTATTCGATCAGGCGCCGCAATTCGTTCTGACGGGCGACGGTCTGGGCCAAGAACCTGTTACCCGACATAAGGGCGAGCGCCTCGTGGAAGTCGCTGTTCGACTTGAACAGCTCAACTTGGCCAAGCGTCTTGAACCCCGCGCTATGGAGAAATTCCTGCCGCTTGCGCTGCTCCGAAAGGACGGGACGATCGAGCTTGAAGGTCGAGGATCGCAAGCCTTGAGGCTCTAGGAGATTGAGGCCGGGCTGATTAACCTCACACTCGACAACATCCAAGCCCTGGCCGTCGCGCTAGGCGTTGAGCCCTCTGATGCTTGTGGCATCTATGGCACGGCATTTGAGATGGTTCCGCGCCTTCCCCGTGAGCGTGGGTGTGATCCGAGGCCGTCACTCTGGCAGGCCTTCGAGGTCGTCCCAGCCGAGCCCCACCTTTGGAGGGTGCGGGCGCCGCCAAAAATTCTCATTTGAAATCAAGGCGCCTTAAAAGTAGGTAGGGGGCCATAAGTCATTGATCTTGCTCTTGGCTTTCTCCCCTGTCGTACCCACCATCGAGTGCTGCGTGTGATTTGCCGTAATAGTGATCGCAGTACTGAAGGGGGTGTCGCTCCGCTTGTTTCCCCGGTTGGCAGCTTGAGAGGAGGCGGGCGGTCCATCGGGTCGGAGCAGCTATTTGAACTTCTCCGGCCAAAGCCCTGGTGCGATCGACTAGCTCTGCCGGGAGCTGCCAATGCTGTTGACGGGCGCAGATGTCGTTGCAGCGAATTGCTCAGGTGCAAGCCGAAGCTGGCCACCGGTTGACCACCGAAACCCCGTGAACAAACGGCGATAAAGGACGTCAATCGCGAGCAAACTTCATTGTTTTTGTTGATCTTTTCGCATGCTACTTACGTTCGGGACGCAGGGGTCGCAGGTTCGAATCCTGCCGCTCCGACCATTTTTTCAGGCGCCTAGCTTTTCATCTCCCGAGAAGCGCAACGAAATCACACGGCGCCACCCTGCACCCATCCGGCTATTCGTGAGCATTTCGCCGCGGCAGACGACAGCGCTTCATGGAGCGTCCAATTCCTTCAGCTTCCGGTCAAGCGTGCGCAGGCTGATGCCGAGGGGTTTTGCAAGCGATTCTCGATTGCCGCGATGCGTCAACAGGGCGGTCCGAAGCGCTCGCGCCTCGCGCTCCTTCGATGACGGCGAGTTCTCATCGTCAGCAGGCGCCAGCTTTGTTGCGGTTCGCTGCAAGCAGCGCTGCGGCGAGAAGCGGTCGATCAGAGGCGCGGCCGCGCAATGCCGGCAGAAGGATCGGAAAGGTTGACAGTCGGTCGTAAAGATCGTTTCTCGACGATGCGAGACGCGTGCGCGCGATCAATTCCGGGGACCAGCAGAGCGCGATCAGGAAGGCCGGTGCGCGACCATTCCGATCAGCGCAGAGCGACCGTGATGGCCGCTGCCTTCGCTGAGCTCGGTCTCGTATTCGCGCAGTTCGATGATTTCCAGCTCACGGAACGCCTCTCGGAGCATGGTTTCCGTATAGAGGTGCGAGAGGGCGGAAGGGCCGCCCGTCTTGTACTCCAACTGCTTGGGCGTATAGCCTTGCAGGATCAGCGTCCCGCCCGGCTTCAGGCTTGCGATCATGCGCGCGAACAGCCGTTTCCTCAAATCTGGGGCGGCGAACTGCACGAAAGTCGCTGCGATGCCGTCATACGCCGCACTTGGCCACGCGAAGCCGTCGCAATCGGCAAGCTGGTAGTTCACGCTGACTCCGGCTGACGCGGCAAGTTTGCTCGCTTTCGCCAGACCCACCTCCGAGATGTCGAAGGCGTCGACCTGAAATCCCTGCCGGGCGAGCCAGACGCTGTTGCGGCCTTCTCCGTCGGCGACGCAGAGAATGCGACTGCGGTACGGGAACGTGCCGACATGGCGGCGCAGCCATTGATTGGGTTCGGTTCCGAAAACGAAATCATCGCCTTCGAATCGTCGGTTCCAGCGGCCGGCGTCGGCGTCTGGCGGTACGTTCGTGACCATCGGCAGTCCCACTTTGAAGATGACAAGCGTGTTTGTTGGCAGCCGCAAGGAGCTTGCGAGCTCCTCGGTATCAGCTTGCGAACCCTTGATCGCAAGTTAGGTGAACTGGAAGCCGGATCGTAGTTCATCAGCCCGTCAGACGCGGCAGGCGCGTGAGCAGGGGACGATCGCGCCGGCGGCTCGATACCGTCTCGCACGAACCGCGCTGGCACAGGCTCGACCGCCTGTTTGTTATCGTCTCGCCAAAGTGATAGCAACACGGGGCGGCCTTGCGGCATGACGCCGTGGCCGCCGATGTAACGGACCGAATTGGTCGATTGAGGAATATGCGGACGAATATGGCAACCAAGCGTGCACGCAGCAGGTCTTCGCTCGAGCCTGACGCGTTGCTCGAGAAGGCTCACAAGGCAAGCGAATTCCTCAAGGCGCTGTCGCACGAAGCGCGGCTTGCCATTCTGTGTCTGCTGCTTGACGGAGAGAAGTCCGTCAGCAGCATTGAGGATTCGCTGCAGCTCCGCCAGCCGACGGTGTCGCAGCAACTTGCCCGGCTGCGCGCGGACGATCTCGTCAAGGTGCGCCGGGACGGCAGGAACGTGTATTATTCGGTCTCGCGGCCGGAAGTGATCGAGGTCATGTCCGCTCTCTATCGCGCTTTCTGCTAGGTGGCACTGATGGAGTCTCGCTGCCCGCGGGGATCGTCCGTCAGGCGGAGCCGGGGACAGCGGCGACTGTGTTTTCTGCGGTCACGCGATCGATGAACCCGGCTGCCGCGGCTATCACCGCGGAGGTCGCCTGTTGATGAGGCGCATGTCCACAGCCTTCCAGCACGCAGGTCTCGATCCGGGCTGGCACGAGGGCGCGGAGCGTCTCAAGCTGAGTATGCGTGAAGAACTCGTCTTCGCTGCCCTGAACGGCGAGCACCGGGGCGCGAACCCGTCCAACGTAGGGCTTGATACCCCAGTCGCGCGGTTCTTCTCCAGTCCAAGCATCGACCAGCCGGCCAAAAAGATGATCGGTTCTGCTGCCATGATACCGTGCGAGCCTCGCCCTCAGGTCGCCGTGCTCGAAGTCCCTGATCTGGGCGGCGATGCCGTCAACCGTCCGCTGTTCGCGGAAGAGGTGAGGGGCGATCGCGACGACCCCGCTGACCTCATCGGGAAACGCGCCGGCAAACGTCAACGCGATCGCAGCACCGTCGGAGTGGCCGACCAGGATCGGACGCCGCGCTCCGGTCGTCCGTAACACTTCGGGCAGGGCATCCAGAGCCTCGGCGAGCAGATATTGCCGCGAATGGGGCGGCTCGAGCGGCTCCGAGTCACCCGAGCCCCAGCGGTCGAAGACCAGGACGGAGCAGCCGGTCGCAGCCGCAAGCCGTTCGGGAAAATCGCGCCAGAGCCGGGCGCAGCCCAAGGCGTCATGCAGCAGGACGAGCGGCGGACGTTCCGGTCGCGTCGCCGCGAGCCAATGGCCGCGAAGCCTCCGGCCGGCCGCAACGAAGCTGAGCTGCCGCGCCGCCGCGACGACCACATCGCGAATGTCCGGCGGGCCGAGATTGACGAAATCGGCCGACGTGCGCGAGAAGAAGTCCTCAACGACCGATCCGGCATCGGCCAGTTCGGCGCCGCGCAGCGCCGCCTCGAGATCAAAGATGACGCGGGGCGGTGTGACGAAGAAATCGCCGGTGATCAGAGCTTCGCGAATCCGCCTGCGGTCTGGGCCCTCGAGGCGGATATCCGCGCGCAGGCTGCCGCCGCGCCGTGTCAGAGTGGCACTGACCAGCGAGCCGTCCACCTCGGGAGCGTCGACCATCTCGACGAAGTCGTCACGGCCGATCTCGTCGCGATATAGCTGCTCGGCGAGTTCTTCTTCGAGCATCGATACCTGGCCCCATTGCGGAACAATGCCGAGGCCTTCCGCCAGGCCGTCGAGCAGGCCTTGCTGGATGGCGGCCAGATCAGGAAGCTTGTCGCCGAGGATCTCGCGCATGCTGACGACGCGCTGGCGGGCCGAGGCGAGGTCGCGCTTGGCGAGCTTTTCCACCGGCACTTTGAGCGCAGCGATCATCTGCTCGGGGTCGAAGTCGATCAGCAGTGTTCCCTGGTAGAACAGCGTATCGCCGTCAAAGAAGCCGCCGGTGCCGCTGATCTTGCGGCCGTCGACGTCGATGTCGTTGCGCGGGCGGTAGCGCGCGGGGACGCCGAGCTTGTTGAGCCCGAGTGCGACGCTTTCGCAGATCCGGCGCGTCGTTTCGGTGAGATCCATGGCGCCGAGGCTGGAGCGGCCGAACACGAGCTCCCATCCGATCTGACCCTCGTCGAGATAGAGACCTCCGCCTCCCGTGATCCGCCGGCCGACCTCGATTCCCTTGCTCCGGCAATAGTCGAGCCGGACCTCATGGCTCAGGATCTGGTGGATTCCGACCAGCGCCGACGGACGAAACCGCAGGAAGCGGATGGTATCGGGAATCCGCCGTGCCTTATGAGCGTCGATGAGCGCCTGGTCGAAGGCGATATTGGCGCGTCCGCCTCGAATCCCGGTGTCGATGACCCGAAATGACTTGTCGCTGCTGGCCATCGCATCTTCCTCCCGGTTATTTGGGTAGTCCGCGCCGGAGTTGGCCGCGCACGTGGCGAATGTCGCGGCGATCGAGCTTGAAAGGGTATGAAGCAATGTCGCGCGGCGGCGAGTCGCCATAGGGGCGGTCGCAGGCGGACACATCGGCGGCCTCCTTGCCGGGGCAGCCGGACGTGCGGAAGGCCACGCCCGCGTCGATGATCGCGTCGACTTCGTCCTGCGGCAGACCGAAATCGACGAGCTGACCGCGCTCGTCGAAACGCATGCGCTGCAGGGAATGGCTTCGATAGTCGATGAGATAGCGGGCGAGCTGGATGCGTCGCCATTGCGGGCGCGGCGCCGGCGGGAGATGATCCATCAATGAGCCTTGTTCGGGAAAGAACGCGAACAGGTGGCTGTGGCCGCCGAGGTCGCGAATTCTCTGCACCTGCGAGAGAACGTCGTGGTCGCTCTCGCCCATCCCGACGATGAGATGGGCGCCGAAACGTTCCGGGCCAAATATCTCGGCGGCGGCCAGCAGGATCTCCCAATATTTGTCCCAGCTATGCGGCGATTGAACCCCGCGGCCGCGGGTGCGGTCAAAGATGACCGGGTTGGCTGCATCGAGCGCGACCGTAAATATCTCGGCGCCGAGATCCTTGAGCTCCTGCACATCCAGTCGGGTCATCGTCGTCGGATTGGACAGGATGGACACGGGCACGTGCCTGATGCGTTCAACCCATTTCCGCAGGACGATGCGGGTGTCCTGGTCCGACCGCGGATGCGTGATCATGCTGATGCACATGCGATGGAAGCGCCCGCCGTCGCCGCCCGATGCAACGATGTCAATCACCTGGTCGTAGGGCACCGCAGGCCAGTCGACCCGAATGAAGTTGCGGTCGGCATAGTTGCGCTCCGCTTCGCGATGGCGCGCAAGCCCGCAATAGGCGCAGTTGGCGCGGCAACCTTCCGGATAGGTCAGCAGCAGGTTCAGGCAACGGGTGCAACTGGTGCGATGCATGTAGCCGTTCATGATGCCGAGGGTGATCGCCGCCGCCGTCGACATTTGCACGTACTCGGGCGACCGCATGTTCGGCGTCAGAACATTGTCGTTCGGCAGGTACGTGCCGACCGGCCGCACATCCTGCGCTCTCACGCGCCCGCCGTTGCGTGCTTCCGCCGGCACGGCGCCGGGCGCGCGCGGCCGCATGGCTTCGGCCGCGTTGAAGGTGCGCGTCTCCCCGGTGAGGAAATCCGGCACCGGATGCGTCGGTCCTTCGAGACAGCTCATGACGTCCTCCCCTGATCCTGCATCTTCACGCCCAATAGTTCGGCGAACTGATCCATCCCTCGGCGAGCGCAGTCGCGTCGGGGCGACGGCCGTCGCCATAGTGCGCCAGCACTTGCCGTCGTCGCAGCAATGCCCGGCTCAAGGCCGCATCGAAAATGTCGCCGAGCTCTTCGTCATAGTCATCGAGGGCGCCGCTGCGGCCAGACAGCATGTCTGCCGCGGCGTGCCCGGCGAGTGCCCCCGATTGCACGGCGGAGGCGATGCCGGCGCCGGTCACGGGGTTGGTCAGGCCTGCCGCATCGCCGGCCAGCAACACCTGGGTTGCGCCGAGCCGGCCTGTCGAACCTACCCTGCCGCCCACGGGTATCGCCCCGCCCGTCAACGCGAACGGGCGTGTTCCGATGCGGCGCGATGCCGACAGCGAGGCGAAGAGCGCGGCGAGCATCGGTTTCAGTCGCCGCCGGTCCTCTATCATGATGCCGACGCCGATATTGGCCACGGCGCCCTTGGGAAACAGCCAGCCATAGCCGCCGCGGTAGTCGGCGCTCAGGAAGATATCCGTGGCATCGTGCGGCACGATCAGCGGCGCGGTCAGTTGCCTCGTATCGACAAGCGCGCGATTGATCTGGCCGATGGCCGCGCCGACCCGCGAGCGAGGGCCGTCGCAGCCGATGAGGACGCGCGGTTTGAGGGCAAGACCATCGGACGTATGAACTGTGCCGTCGATATCGATGGCAACCACGGAGGTGCCGTATCGGCACGCGGTTCCCGCATTCGCCGCCTCATCAGCGAGCATTCGATCGAAGGCGGCGCGATCGATCATCCAGCCGCGGAAGTCCGGCGTTTCCTCGCAATCCGTCGCTTCGGTGAAGGTCAGCATGCGCGTGATCTTCTGTTGGGCGACGGCCGTGATGTTCGGAATGTCCCGCTCGATCATGGCGGGCACGAACTCGGCACATTGGACCGGGCGACCCGCCTCGAGCCGGCGATCGACGGCGACGACGCGGTAGCCCGCTTTCGCGGCAATTGCAGCCGCACGGCTCCCGGCCGGTCCAAGCCCGACGACGACGATATCCGCTGCCTCGGCGTTCATGGTGCACCTCAGGCTGCGCAAGCCCGCCGTCCGGCGAGGCCGTCAAGCGCGATCGAGCAGCAGGCATGCTCCTGCTCGACCGGCCGGCCGATGGCGCGGGCGAGAGCCACGATGCCGTCCGCGGGATAGGCGATACCGTCAAATCCCGCCATGACGGCGTATGCGTCGGTCATCAGCTTATGGCGGCCCGCGGGGCGGATACAGCCAAGTTGAACCGGCGCGTGACTGATGCGTTGCCGCGCGGCGACCAGCACCTTCGCCACGTCGTCGGTGGATATCGTGGCGAAGGGCCGATCCGGCGGCGCATAGATCGGAGTCACCACCACCAGGATCAACGCGGCAACCGCATGGCGCGAAACGATGTCCAGTGCGGTCGCTTCGCCGAGCAGCCGGCCATAGTGCAGACCGATGACGATGTGTGGCACGACCTGCATCTTGGTGCCCGAGAGCGCGGCGAGCGTCGCCTCGAAATCCGCGACGGGACGGTCGAGGTGATAGACTTCGCGGATCGTCTGCTCCGAGCCGATCACGTCGAGCATCGCGACGTCGACCCCGGCGGCCTCCATGGATCGGGCGCGCCGTTCGTCGAGCAACGCGGAATGGACGGCGATGCGCAGATGGGGAAAGTCGCGCTTGAGCCTTTCGATGGTCGGATAGAAGCGATCGTACGGAACCTCGTTGCGCCGGTTGGATCCGCCTGAGAGCAGGAACCCGCGCAGATCCTTGAGCAGAATGAGATCGCGCACCTTGCGGTCGAGTTCGTCCGGTGTCGTTGCCGCGATCATCGGTTCGAGGATCTTCGCCTGACAGTGATCGCAATTCAGCGCGCAGGCGCCGCCGGTGATGGAAAAGGCGGGAAAACTCGCTTTGCCGCAGCCCTTGAGCTCCTCGCTGGCATAGGCGCGGAACGTCGGCGTGTAGAACCGCATCGGTCCGAGTGCGCGCTCGCGGGCTGCCGCCTCGAGTGCGTCGACGAGCTCGCGATCAAAACGCAGGTCGTCGAGCGGTTCGATCTCCTGCAGCTTCTCATACCACGCCATTGCGTTCCTCGCTTTTCATATGCGAAAAAACATATATAATGTAGGTCCGCCGTCGGCTTCGGCCGTCATTGATGCCTCATCAGTTGTCGCGGTTCGCCATGAAGACACTCTGCGTCTTGCAGCATTTTGAGGCGGACTATCTCGGCTTGATGGAAGACCAGTTCGAAGGCCGCAACGTCGGCTTTCGCTATTGCCGGCCGTTTACGGCCGGAGGATCGATACCTGCGACGGCCGGGGATTTTGACGGCCTCGTTGTTCTTGGCGCCGGACCGCTCGGAGTCGTCAGCGGCAACCTGCTTCCGAGCCTTGGGCCCGAGTTGCGGTTGGTACAGGATTTCCTGGCGCGCGACCTGCCCGTCATCGGCATCGGAGCCGGCAGCTGCATAGTTGCAACCGCGTGCGCCGGCGGCACTCAGGAAGCTCCGCTCCGCTTCGTTGTGGAGACGGCCCGACGGGTCGATCCCGCGGCGCTCGGCGGTCATCTGCCGCAATCCTTTCCCGTCGCGATCTACATGCGCGATCGCCCGGTGCTGCCGGCCGATGCCCGTGTTCTCGCGATCGACGCTGCGGGGGAGCCGGCGGTGTTTCAGCTTCGTGATAACTGCTTCGGGTTCCTCGGCCATCCCGGAATCAAGTCGGCCATGATCGAGGATCTGATCATGGAATCCGAAGAATGTCCTGATCGCACGGCGGAAACGCTCGCCGACCTGCGCGTGGTGCAGCGCGAGATCGCTGCGGCGCTCGGACCGCTGATGATTGGTTTGATCGAGTCGACGCATTTGATGCGGCCGCTCCCGTAGGACCGTTCTCCCGAGCAACGAATTATTTTCTTCAGCCTATAGATGTCATTCAAAAAATGGAATATGTTTTGTGCGTTCGTCCGACGGATTGGATGAATTCGATGTGAGCTTGTTGTTCACCCAGGACTTCGGTTCTTGGGCATGTTGATCTTCATCAACTCCAAGGTGATGCGCCTCAAGATAAACTTATTGTGCACGCTCGTGTGTCGATGTGCGTTGCGCACGCTCAATAGCAGATGATCGGGAGGACATCGTAAGAATGGCCAAAAAGCTCATCATCATCATGGTCAATACCGATCCTCGCAACGGCGAGGAACTGGGCGCGCCGTTCTTCCAGGCCACCGTTGCCGCGGCGATGGACTACGAGGTGGAGGTCGTCTGTACCGCGACGTCGGGGCAGCTCATGAAAAAGGGCGTGGCAGAGAAGCTCGTGGTCAAGCCCGGGTCTCCGAAGACCGTCTATGACTTCATCAAGGACGCGCACGGAGCGGGAGTGAAGTTCTATTGCTGCTCTCCGAACCTCGATCTGTTCGACATGACCGAGCAGGATCTGATCCCTGAATGCGAAGGCATCGTCGGGGGTGCAAAGGTCATCGAGGAGGTGATGGAAAACGAAAATGCCAAGGTGCTGACCTACTGAGGAGAGCCGCCAGATGACGAGCGGAGCTTCAATGGAGCTGACCCCTATCGGCGACCCGGTCTCCGAAGCGCCGGTCGTTCCCTACGAGAAGCTGGAAGAGGTGTTCGACGACATTCGCTCGCACGTCCTCTACGATCATGAGCTGCATGGCTGTCTCAATTGCGGCATCTGCACCGCGACCTGTCCCTCGGCGCACTACTACGATTATTCACCCCGCGAGATCGTCCAGCTGCTGTGGACCGAAAATCTCGAAGGCATCTACGACGCGATGCAGGAGAAGATCTGGTCCTGCGCGCAGTGCTACACCTGTGCGGCCCGCTGTCCGTTCGAAAATTCGCCGGGCGGGCTCGTCATGATCATGCGCGAGGTCGCGATCAAGCACGGCATGCAGTCGGCGAAGGATGTGCTGCGGCCGTTCTCGCGGGTGCTTCTGAAGGTCATTTCCACGGGAAACCAGCTCGCGCCGAACATGATCACGCGCGATGCGTTTCCCGACTGGGGCCCGAACGTCGCCAAGGTCGACGCCCCGCTCAATATCCTGCGCAAGGCCATTCCGGTCCCAACCATGCACACCATGGACACGGCCTGGGAGGTCAACCTGAAGACGTCCGTCGAACTCTACACCATTTGGGAGGCGACCGGCGTGCTCGATCAGCTCGAGACGATCGACGAGAATCTGTTCGATGTCGTCAGTGACGTGATGGATGAGAAGCGCGAGGAATACAACGAGTGGCTTGAAGAGCAGCAGGAAGAATAGGCCGTTGAGACGACCACAACAGACGGCGAGATCAATCGCTGCGGTGGACGACGGAGGAAACGATGGACGAAAAGCGCAGTGACAGTCAGTCGGCTTACGCCGGCTTTGGCGCGGAGTGGCGCCCTTCCAATCTGACGCCGGGCGAGGCGCAGACAGCGACTGCCTGGGTGGAAACCCGGATCGACCGTCGCTCGATGCTGACCAACAAGGACCGTGTCCAGGACATCCGCGACGCGATGTGGGAGTTGGAGAAGGACGGCGAAATCGTCGTCCATCGGATCGACGAGCGCCACGAGCCGGTGGTGGCGCGCACGCTGTACGGCTGGGACAAGCGCATTCCCACCACCAACCTCTGGCAGCACAAATCCTGCGGACAGTGCGGCAATATCCCCGGCTATCCGTCGAGCGTGATGTGGCTGATGAACCAGCTCGGTGTGCGCTATCTCGACGAGACCGATCAAACCTCTTGCACCGCCTGGAATTATCACGGCTCCGGGGTCGGCAATGTCGTCAGTCTGGCCGCCGTCTTCCTGCGCAACTTCCACCAGGCATACATGTCGGCCAAGGCGCAGGGGCTGCCGGTCGGAACCTACTTCCCGCTGGTCCACTGCGGCACGTCGTTCGGCAATTACAAGGAGATGCGCATCTTCTTGATGCATTCGGCTGAACTGCGCGAGCAGGTGAAGAAGATTCTCGGCAAGCTGGGCCGCCTGGTCGACGGCAAGCTGCTGATCCCCGAAGAGATCGTGCACTATTCCGAATGGCTGCACGTCATGCGTCATCGCATCCGGGAGCGGCAGGTCATAGACGTGAGCAGCCTTCGCGCCACCGTTCATCCGGCTTGTCACGTCTACAAGATGGTTCCGGAAGACGTGATCTATGACGACACCGTCATGGACGGCAATCGCGTCGCGGTATCGACCGGCCTGATGCAGGCGCTGGGTGCACAGGTGATCGACTACTCCACCTGGTACGACTGCTGCGGCTTCGGTTTTCGTCATATCATTGGCGAACGTGAGTTCACCCGCTCCTTCGCCATCGACCGCAAGATCAGGGTCGCGGTCGAGGAGGCGCGGGCGGACGTCATGATCGGCCACGACACGGGTTGCATCACCACGCTCGACAAGAACCAGTGGATCGGCAAAGCCGTCGACAAGGTCTACGCGCTGCCAGTCATGGCCGATTGCCAGTTCGCGGCGCTCGCCCTCGGTGCGCATCCATACAAGCTCGCGCAGCTTCACTGGCACGCCTCGCCGTTCGAGGGGCTGCTCGAGAAGCTCGGCATCGACTGGCAGAAAGCCAAAGCCGAGTTCGAGGCCTATCTCGATGAAGTGAAGGCCGGCCGCATCGAAACGCTCTACGACCCCAAACGCGCGATTACGTCGGGCCCAGGCTATGTCAAGCCGACGGCGACCTTGTCAGGAGCCGCATCATGATTCGTCCCGTTCTCATCGTTGGCGGTGGGCCGTCGGGGCTTTCCGCCGCGCATGCGCTGGCCGCTGCCGGCCAGCGCGTCGTTCTCGTCGAGAAGGCGGAGCAGCTCGGCGGCGCGCCGATCCAGTCGGGCTACGCCAAGCTGGTGCCGTCCGGCGAATGGGCCAAGGACGCCATCGGTGGCATGGTGCGCCGGGTCGAAACCGACAGCCGTGTCGAGATCCGAAGGCGCGTCACGGTAAAGGCCTTTTCGGGCAGCCCAGGCGACTTTCGCGTGACGCTGTCGGATGGCACGGTGCTGGAGGCGGGGGCGGCGATCCTGTGCACCGGCTTCACGCATTTCGATTCCGTCAACAAGCCGGAATGGGGTTTCGGCACCTACCCTGATGTGGTCACCACGACCCAGGTCGAGCAGATGCTCTCCTCCGGCAAGGGCGTGCGCTGTCCGTCCGACGGACGCGAGCCGGAACGGGTTGCGATCCTGCTATGCGTCGGCTCGCGCGACCGCCAGATCGGTCGCGAGTGGTGTTCGAAGATCTGCTGCACGGTCTCCGCCAACATTGCCATGGAGATCCGCGAGGCGATGCCACGGTGCAACGTGTATATCTACTACATGGATATCCGCACCTTCGGTCTCTACGAGGATCTCTACTACTGGGAAAGCCAGGAGAAGCATCGCGTCAAATACATCAAGGCGCGGATCGCCGAAGTGACATCGGACGGCAGGCGGTTGATCGTCAAGGGCGAGGACACGCTGGTGAAGCGGCCGATCTCGATTCCGTTCGACATGGTGGTGCACGCCATCGGCATGGATCCCAATGTCGACAACATGACGTTGTCGGCCGTGTTCGACGTCAAACTGCAGAAGCACGGCCATATCCAGAAGGCATCGGTCTATTCCGACACGTCTGCGACCTCGCGGCCCGGCGTCTTCGTCGCCGGCGCGGCGACTGGGCCCGAGACCATCGACGATTCCATCGCACAGGGCCAGTCGGCAGCGATGGCCGCGCTGGCCCTGGTCCGCGGCGCCATGATGGAAGCGGCCGAGTGATGTGGCCGATCACCAGCCATAAAGGTACGGTGGTGGCCGAGCCGACGCGGCCGGTGCTTGATCTGTCCGGCCCCAGGCTGCGGCGGGCGTTCGAGAGCCTCGTGGAATCCGCCGACGGCACCGGTGGCGTCGAGCGCTATGTCGGAGCGCTCGCGCTCAAGGCCTCGCTGTTCGAGGAGGTGCTGGGCAAGGGGCGGGTCAGCGAGCTGACGGAGGCCGAATTCTGCGACCTCGCCACGTTCATCACGCCGGTGCGCCGGCGTGTGGGTGCGTGGCTCGGCCGCAACGGATTCGCGGCGATGCGCAGCAGGCTCGAGGCCCTGCTGCGCGGATGGTCCGACCTCGGCACCACCGACCAGCGCGTCGCCGCGTTCGTCGCGAGCTTTCCGGCCGATCGCGAGCACCGCTGGTCGCGCGATCTTGCCGCCGAGCTCCTTCATTTCACCGCGCCCGATCGCTATCCGCTGATGACGCGCTGGATGTGGGACGCCAGGGTCAATACCGGCGTGTTGCGCGAGATATGGTACGACGGGGATGCCGAGGCCGGTACGATCGCCGTCGGCGACGGCCTCGCCACTTTCACGATGCTACGCGAGGAGCTCGAAGGTTTCCTGCAGGCGAACGGTGTCTTCCGCGATCTGGCCTTCTATGTCGATCTGCTCTGCGCCCACACCTATGCAAACTATATCAACGACAAGGGCGGCCAGTTCCTGCACGCGGACTTCTGCGGCGGCTTCAAGGCCGACGGGATGGCGCATACTCGCCGTCTCCTGGGACTCGATGCGGTCGATACCGAGTCGGGTCGCACCCGCCTGAAGCTGATCGATGGCAGGGCCTATGTGCTCGGGCAGCCTCGCCTGCTGAGCGAATGAGGGAACATCCATGCCGATTCACGAAAAATCGCTGATCCGGCCCGAGAATCTCGTCACGCATGAGCACCTGGAAATCGATGGCGTCGATGTCTCCGGGCACTGGAGCACGTTCATCACCTCGCGCGCCATCACCGACTACAACGAGCAGATGCAGGAGGAGATCGCGGCGCTCCCGGGAGGCGAGTTCATCCATCGCTGCTGGCAATGCGGCTCATGCACCAACGCCTGCACGATCAACGCCGTGAATCCCGACTTCAACCCGCGCTATTGGATCTACCTGATCCGCATGGGCTTCGAAAGCGAGCTGCTGCGTGACAAGGACATCATCTGGCAGTGCGTCTCCTGCAACAAGTGCACCTATGCCTGTCCGCGCGACGTCAGTCCGGAAGGCGTGATGAAGGCCACGGCACATTGGCTGGAGCTGAAGGGCTATACGGAGAAGAAGCCGTCCACCACGTTCGATGAGGTCTTCTCCGAGCAGGTCTTCGCCACCGGCAAGATCGAGGAAGGCCGCGTGCTGCGCCGGTTCTTCGCGCGGACCGGGCAGTCCCTGTCGCAGGGCTGGCTTGTCGAACTGATACGCAGTCTCGCCAGCCGATTGCCGGTCGGCCTCCTGGTGAAGCTGGGACTTGCCAGCGTGATCCGTCCCCGCACGCGCGGATGGCGGGGCGCCAGCCTCGCGATCGACGAGTATGTCCATGAGTGCGAAGCAGCTGCCCGCAAGGCGCTTCGGCTGGACGTTCAGGGAGCTGAGTGATGAGCGACAAACACAAGCAGGTCGCCTACTATCCGGGCTGCGCGCTCGAAGGAACCGGGCACGCCTACAACCGCTCGACCAAGGAGGTCGGCAAGGCACTCGGCCTCGATCTGGTCGAGCTCAAGAACTGGAACTGCTGCGGCGCCATGGAGGTCAAGAACATCGATCCCAAGCTGCAGACCTATCTGTCGGCACGCAACCTCTCGATCGCCGATGCGATGGGGTTCGATACCGTAATGGCGCCGTGCAATGGCTGCTATCACAATCTCAAGAAGGCCGAATACGACCTCGCCAAGGATCCCGCGTCGCGCGAGGTGACGGACCGACTGTCGCGCAAGGCCGGCCACGCGACCTACGAAGCGGGCAAGGTCACGACCATTCACGCGCTGGACTGGATCAAGGAATCGGTCGGCGAACAAGGCCTCAAGGCACGCGTGAAGAACTCGCTCAACGGCTTGAAGGTCGCCAACTACTATGGCTGCATGTACACGCGGCCGCGTCACATCTTTCCGGAAAAGGACAAGGGGCCCGGCTCGGAATCGACCTCCAAGCCCCATTTCATGGACGACCTGCTGGCCGCGGCGGGGGCCGAAAATGTCGAGTACCCCCTCAAGACGGCATGCTGTGGCGGCGCTCACACACTGTCCGACAGTGACACCTCGACCAAGCTCGTTCTCAACCTGCTCACGACGGCCGAGGCCTGCGGCGCGGACGTGATCGCCACCGAATGCCCGACCTGCCACACCGGGCTCGAAATGCATCAGGTGCGCGCCGAAAAGGTCTTCGGCCGCAAGACGAGCGTCAAGATCCTGTACTTCACCCAGCTCCTCGGTATGGCGCTCGGGCTGTCGGCGCGCAGGGTCGGCGTGCAGGAGAACTTCTCGGATTCGACTGGTCTGTTGCGTGCGCGGGGGCTCGGCTGATGGCGGATATCGGTATCACGAGCCTCGACAACGTCACGATGCGGCTTGACGCCATGTTGGCCGCGTCCGATGCTGCACTCGCGGCGGACGCCGCGCCACTTGCCGAGGAGCTGTTGCAGCTCGGCGAAATGATTCTCGAAACATGGCTCGCTGCGCACGGCGAGATCGCGACCGATCGCAAGGTCGAAACCTTCCGCTTGCTGGCGCTGCATCGGCAGGGTGCGCGCGGCGATGCAAGCTTCAATGCTTGCCGCGAGACGTGCCGCGAGCTCGTCTATCACTATAATCTGGTGCGCCTCGAGCCGGGCCACGCGGAGGTCGCCCGGCGGCTGCGGCTGGGCGCCATGGTCGCGCGGCACCTTGTGCTGTTCATCGGAGGCAAGCTGGAGGTGGTCGGGCTCGGCGACTTCTGCTGCGCGTCCCGGCCGCTACGTCAACTCGATGCATCGATGCAGACCAACGAAACTGTTTGAGACAAGGAGAAGACGATGCCCATCGTCCGCGGCTGCAACCTTCCCGACGACCTCCTCTACGACGTCGAAAACAACATCTGGTATCGCGAGAACGCCGACGGCACCGTGACGCTCGGGATGACCGCTGTGGCAGCGGCCATGGCCGGTCAGCTTGTCGCCTTCACACCAAAGAAGGCCGGCCGGTCGGTCGATGCGGGCAAGTCCTGCGCCACGATCGAATCCGGCAAGTGGGTCGGCCCGGCAAAGGTCGCCTTCAATGCGGAAATCGTCGAGGTCAACGATGCAATGAGCGCAGCGCCCAAGCTCGCCAACACCGACCCATATGGCGAGGGATGGATGGTCAAGGTGCGCCCGAAGGACTGGGCTGCTGCCAAGGCCGGCCTCGTGCCGGGCACGGCGGCCGCCGCCCCTTACGAAGCGAAGATGGCTGCCGAGAATTTCGCTGGCTGCGCGTAAGGAAGTGGATAGGCCGTGACTGAGACCGTCGCAATCAGGACATCGATGATAAGTCGCGGCCTCGCGGCCTTCATGTCGCTGCCGACCTATTTCCCGGGTGTCCTGGCCAGTCTGATCATCGCGATCGCGGCAACCTTCCTGTCCGAGCACTATGGCGGGCCGGTCATGCTGTTCGCCTTGCTGCTTGGGATGGCCTTCTATTTCCTGTCGCAGGAGGGGCGCTGTGTTGCCGGCATCGAACTCGCCTCGAAGCACATCCTGCGCGTCGCCGTCGGCCTGCTCGGGGCGCAGATCACGATTGCCGAGATCATGAAGCTTGGTCCGACGCCCGTGATCACGGTCGTCGGCGCGGTGATCCTGACCATCCTGTTCGGCGCGCTGGCCTCCCGTGCCATGGGTTTGAGCCGGCGGTTCGGAATCCTCACCTCCGGGGCTGTGGCGATTTGCGGAGCGTCGGCGGCGCTCGCGATCTCGTCGGTGTTGCCCAAGGGGGAGCAGCACGAACGCGACACGGTCTTTACCGTGATCGGCGTGACCGCGCTCAGCACGATCGCGATGATCGTCTATCCGCTGGTGATCGCAGGATTTCATCTCGATCACGCTGCAGTCGGCATGTTTCTTGGCGGCACCATTCACGACGTTGCGCAAGTGGTTGGCGCCGGCTTCAGCGTGTCGGAGGAGACCGGAAACGTCGCGACCTTCACCAAGCTGCTCCGGGTCGCCATGCTGCTGCCTGTCGTGGTGATGCTGTCCTACGTGTTCCGCGCCCATCACGTCGGTAGGGCCGGGCGACAATTGCCGGGGTTCCTGGTGGTGTTCGCCGTTCTGGTGATGCTCAACAGCGCCGGCGTCATTCCCGCATTCCTGCTTGCCCTCATCAAGGACATTTCAAGGTGGTGCCTGGTGACGGCGATCGCAGCGCTCGGGATGAAGACGTCGCTCAAGGCGATGGCCGATGTCGGCGGCCGGGCGATCGCGCTGATCGTCGCCGAGACGTTGTTCCTCGCAGTTCTCGTGCTGATGGTCGTGCGTTGGAAAGCAGGAATCCAGTGATGCGCGCGGTTGCGCCTGCGAGAGACCAAACGGAGAGATGCAATGGCCGATGATAACAATACCAAGTGCATGTCGATGATTGTCACCAAGGGCACGCTGGATTGGGCCTATCCGCCCTTTATCCTGGCCACGACAGCGGCGGCCATGGGCCTCGAAGTGACCATGTTCTTCACCTTCTACGGCTTGACGCTGCTCAAGAAGAATCTCGACCTGAAGATTTCGACGCTCGGCAATCCGGCCATGGAGATGCCGATGTTTGGAATGCACATCGGCATGCCGAATCTCGTATCGGCCATCCCCGGCGTCGACGCGGCGGCGACGACAATGATGAAGAACCTGATCAAGAAAAAGGGGGTCGCATCGATAGAGGAGTTGCGCACGATGGCCATCGAAGCCGAAGTCAAGATGATCGCCTGCCAGATGACCATGGATCTATTCGAGTACACCAAGGACGACATGATCGAGGGGCCGGTGCTCGGCGGCGCTGCGACCTACATCGAGACGGCGACCAAGAGCGACATCAACCTGTTCATTTGAATGTATCACGAAGCCAGCACCAGAAATTACGGAGAGACAGGATGGCTGACCAGGTTCTCGATGCCAAGGGACTGAACTGCCCGCTGCCGATCTTGCGCGCGAAGAAGGCACTCAAGGACGTGCCGATCGGTGGGACGCTTCAAGTGCTCGCCACCGATCCCGGCGCTGTGAAGGACTTCGAGGCGTTTTGTCGCACGACCGGAAATGATCTCTTGGAATCCAAGTCGGAAGGCAAGCAGTTCGAATTCCTGATCAGGCGAACGTCCTGACGCTACGCAATCTCTGCCACGCCGGAGTGCCTTTCGGTTTGACCGAGAGCGGAACCGCAACCAACGGAGGGGGACCGGTGCAGTCTGCGTGCTCCGCCGCCGGCGTTTCGCCGCCGTTTGCCCACGCTGCAAGGCGTACGACTGTGAACCGTCACCCTTGCGTCTTCGCCGGGGCGTCCTCGATCAGGTGGTCCGCAATGATCTCCACCAGGCTCGCGAGCCCGCCTTCCCATTTCCAATGGGCCTTGCTCTCGTCCATGGTCAGCCGGCAGTTCGAGCATGCCGAGACCATCGTCTTTGCACCGGTCTTCTCGACCTGATCCATTTTGATCTTGAATACCTTGTGGCGAAGATCGGCAGCGCGCGCGATCGCCTGCACGCCGCCCCCGCCACCGCAGCACCAGTTGAGATTTCCGGTCGGGGTCATCTCGCGGAAGTCCTTCGCGAAATCCTGCAGGAGGAATCGCGCATCTTCGGTCGCGCCGCCGCGACGGGATATCTGACAGGGATCGTGATAGGTGATCGACTCCTCGATCGGCTTCAGCCTCAGCCTGCCGTCCCGCTTGAGTTGCGCCATGAATTCCGAAATGTGCACGACTGCGAAGGGCAGGGGGCGGCCGAGCATATTGGCACCCGACCAGCGCAGCGCACCGAACGCGTGGCCGCACTCCGGAATCACCACCGTCTTGGCTCCCACCGCCTCGGCGGCCTCGGTGATCCGCTGAACCATGATCCTGGCGACGTCCGCCTTGCCGGCCAGATAGCCAAAATTCGTGGCTTCATAGCCCTTCGTGCTCAGCGTCCAGTCAACCCCCGCGTGGTTGAGCAGCTTGGCCATGGCCACCACGGAATCGGGGTATTTCATCGTCTCGACGGACGAGAGCGTCAGCAGAATGTCGGCCTTGTCCTTGTCGAGCGCGATGGGCACGTCGTGCTCATCTTCGAGCCATTCGATACGATCGCGCAGCTTTTCGGCCGTCACGCCCAGCGGGCTTCCATGATCGCGCGAATTGTCGGCGGCCTGCAGAAGGTCCCTCGGTCCAAGTCCCGCCTTGACGAAGGCCTGCCGCGCGCCGCCCACGATGGAAGCGATGTCGATCCCCATCGGACAGATCGTGGTGCAGCGACCGCACATGGTGCAGGTATCGAACAGCAGTTCCTCCCATTCCCTGAGGTCCTCTTCCGTGACGCGGGGGGCGAAGAGCGAGAGCGGGAATTTCTGCCGGCGATACGCCTTGGCAATCGGAAACAGCTTGTAGGCGGGCGTGTGCCGCGGATCTCCGGAGGCCTGATAGAAGTGGCAGGCTTCGGCACAGTTCCCGCAATGGACGCAGGCCTCGAGATAGCTGACCAGATGTCCCTCGGTTCGCGCCAGGAACGTTCTGCTGGCTGCTTCGACGTCGATTTCGCCGCCCATCGCCTTACCTCACCCGCAATTGCATCAGCTCTTCGCCTTCCGGATCGATCACATGCACCGCGCACGCAATGCACGGATCGAAGCTGTGTATCGTGCGCTGGATCTCGAGCGGCTGCCGAGGATCGTGGAGTGTGTGGCGATCCATCAATGCCGCTTCGTAAGGTCCGGGCTGGCCCTTGGAATCGCGCGGTCCCGCGTTCCAGGTCGAGGGCACCACGGCCTGATAATTATCGATGCGCTTGTTCTTGATCACCACCCAATGCGCCAGCGCCCCACGCGGCGCTTCCATGAAGCCGACACCCTTGGCTTCGGCGGGCCAGGTTGAGGGATCCCACTTGTTCGAATTGTGAACGTTCAGATCACCCGCGCGGATGTTGGAAAGAAGACGGTCGTACCAGGTCGACATCTGGTCGACGACGATCTTGCTTTCCAGGGCGCGCGCCGCAGTGCGTCCCATGGTCGAGAACATCGCCGTCAGCGGCAGTTCGAGCTTGCCCAGCGCGTAGCCGGCCAGTTCGCGCGTCGGCTCGTGACCTTTGGCATGGAGCATCAGCACGCGCGCGAGCGGGCCGACCTCCATGACATGGCCTTTCCAGCGAGGCGCCTTCAGCCAGGAATAGCTCGCACCGACATCGAGCTGCTCGAAGGGAGGCTTGGGACCGGTGTAATGCAGATTGGTCTCGCCCTCGTAGGGATGCAGGCCTTTGTCCTTGCCGGTTGCATAGTCGTACCAGGAATGGGAGACGAACTCCTGGATTTCCTCCGAATTGTTCATGTCGACGGGATGGATCGTGGTCAGGTCGCGATTGAGGATGGCGCCCGCCGGGATCAGCCAACTGGCCGGGTCGTCCATGCCCTTTTCGGGAAAGTCGCCGTAGGTCAGGAAGTTGCCCACGCCTTCGCCGCGCGCGAACCAGTCCTTGTAGAAGGATGCGATGGCCAGCGTGTCCGGCAGATAGACCTGCTCGACAAAATCCTTCATTCGGCCGATCACAGTCTTCACCGTCTGCAGGCCGTCGATGCCGATGGCGGTGCCGCCGGTGTTCAGGCTGATCGCCGACGGGGCGCCGCCGACCAGGAAATTCGGATGCGGATTCTTGCCGCCGAAGACGGTATGGAGCTGCACCACCTCGCGCTGCCAGGCGAGCGCTTCCAAATAGTGCGCGACCGCCATCAGGTTTGCTTCGGCCGGCAGCTTGAATCCGGGATGTCCCCAGAATCCACCTGCAAAGATGCCGAGCTGGCCGCCTTCGACGAAGGCTTTCAGTCTCTTCTGCGTATCTGCGAAATAGCCTGGGCTCGACTTCGGAAAGCTCGAGATCGATTGCGCCAGTTGCGACGTCGCCGCGGGATCGGCCTTCAACGCCGACACCACGTCGACCCAGTCGAGCGCGTGCAGATGATAGAAGTGCATGACATGGTCGTGCACATATTGTGCGGCAATCATCAGGTTGCGGATGAGTTGCGCGTTCGGCGGAATGGCGTATCCCAGTGCATTCTCCACGGCACGGACGCTGGCGATGCCGTGGACCAGCGTGCACACGCCGCATATGCGCTGCGCGAAAGCCCAGGCCTCGCGCGGATCGCGTCCTTTGAGGATCAGTTCGATGCCGCGCACCATCGTGCCGGAACTGTACGCACCGGTGATGGCGCCCTGGGGATCTGTTTCCGCCTCGATCCGCAGGTGCCCTTCGATGCGCGTGATGGGATCGACCACGATGCGCTGGTTCATATCTCAACTCCCCGGCGGCTGTAGAAGATCCCGGTCTCGCTTCTGGTCAGGAAGACGAGGAAGGCATGCATGAGCTTTCCGAACGGGAACCAGATCAGGAACAGGCACACGGTCAGGATGTGCACGGACAAGAGCGTTTCATACGGCGCCCATAGGTGGCTCACCGCGATCAGCCCTGTCACGACCGGAAGGAACGTCACCAGCCAGCTGAAGTAGTCGTCAAGCGTCGAAAGCAGTCTTAAGACGGGATTCGTCATCCGCCGCGCCAGCGCAGCCAGGAGCGACGCGAGCGTGAGCACCGACGCGGCCGAGATCACGCCGGTGGGCAAATTCGGCCATGAAAAGCCGAACAATCCGCGCAGGAATAGAATGTGCTGCGCCAGTCCGAACACGACGATGGCAAGGCCGACGTGAAAGACATAGCCGTTCACCGTGCTGAACAGCGACGCGCGCAGATGGGTGTTCGCGGGCCATAGGTGACGCACGAAGCCCCGGAACGCGCCAACCACGGCGTGCGGTGCACCGGCTCGCTTCGCCGATCTGTCGTTGGTCCAGGGCAGGAGCAACAGTGACGCGAGCCGCCACACCACGCCGCCCACGAATATCGCGATTGCAATCTCGATCGCGGGCCCGCGCACGAAATCCAGCAGCCTCATGGCAGGGTCTCCCTCTCCGCTCGTTGTTTGCGCCGGCGCGCCAGCCATGCGCTGGCAATCCCGACCGCCGCGCCCGCAGCCGCGGCGCCGGCGATGATCTCCGGATCATTCAACGTGTTCGAGGAAAGCGGCTGGTAGAAGCTGCCGCGATCCCAGAAATTCGGTTCGGAACACCCCAGACAGCCGTGTCCGGACTGGATCGGGAAGGAGACGCCACCATTCCATTTCACGGTCGCGCACGCATTGTAAGTCACGGGCCCCTTGCAACCGACTTCATAGAGGCACCAGCCCTTGCGTGCTCCCTCATCGTCGAACTGCTTGGCGAACTGCCCCTTGTCGTAGAACGGTCGGCGATAGCAGCGGTCATGAATCGTATCGCCGAAAAACGCTTTCGGCCTGCCCTTGTCGTCGAGCTCGGGAAGCTTGTTGAACGTCACGAAATACGCAATCGTGCCAGCGATGGCTTCCGGAATGGGCGGGCAACCGGAGACATTGATCACCGGTTTGTCGGTGATGATGTCGCTGACAGGAACTGCGCCGGTGGGGTTGGGATTTGCGTGCGGAATGCCGCCGAAGGCCGCGCAGGTCCCGACGGAGATCACGGCGGCCGCATCTGCGGCCGTCTCCTTCAGCACCTCGAGGTTGGTCTTGCCGGCGTTGGTGGAGTAGACCCCGCCATCTTTCGTCGAAACGGAGCCGTCGACCACGACGACATATTTGCCCTTGTTCTCCTTCATGGCAGCGAGGCGGGCCGCTTCCGCGGCAGCACCCGACACCGCCATCAGCGTTTCGTGATAGTCGAGCGAGATGAGATTGAAGATCATGTCCTCGATGGTCGGACCGAAAGAACGCGTCAGCGATTCCGTACAGCCCGTACATTCCTGAAACGAGAGCCAGATCACGGATTGGCGCCGCGTATTTGCCAACGCCTCCGCCATGCCCTTCGCGGCCATCGGGGGCAACGCCAGAAGGCTGGCGAGATAGGTCGTATATTTCAGCAGGGCGCGGCGGGAGACGCCCCGGCGCGTCAAGAGCTCGCCGATTGTCTCGGTTTCATGCATCTTCGGCATCCTCTGAAGAGACGCGGTCGATCAGATCTTCAGACAGTTTGTTGCTGGCCGCAGCGATGTCGGCCGCATGGCTTGTCAGGATCTCCGGGGACGCCGTGATTTCGATGCGTTCGGCGGCGAGCTTGTCCCCGGCGCCCAGGTGGCGAACCCACCACACGCCGGCATAGCGCGTCTCCCAGATTTCGCTGATGCCGGCTGCGGTCAAAACGGCCTCCAGGTCACCGTGGCCCAACCGCTCCTCCAATTCGCTGCGGTCCGCAACCGTGAGAGGCAGGCTGCACAGATCGATCGCCGCGCAAGCGCCGGTATTGGCAAGCACATCGAGGTGATGGGCGATCTCGCGGAGCAGGCTGTCGATCATCCCGGTGCGGAACCCCGCTGCGGCATCCGCTTCAACTGTCATGGTGCCACCTGCTGAGGAGCGCTTTGATCTGCTGACATGCGGTGGGAATGGCCGCGCCAACCGCGGGCGTCAGCGACAGGCCCCATTGTGTGGATTCGGGTTGAACTGCGACGAGCGCCCGACGCGCCGGCTCGCAGCCGGTCAGCCGCGCCGCCGACATCAGGTCGGCAAGCGCGACCTCATGAGCCGTCCGCTTCTTTCCCGTCAGCTGCCGGTCCATCTCCGGACCTTGAAAGATTCTTACGGTGCCGGGCTTCGCGCCCAGTTCCACGGCGTCGACGGCGATGAGCGAGCCGAAATCTTCGATCTCCGAAAACAGGGACAGCCCGAGCGTCCCGCCATCCCGCAGAGCAACACGATGCGGTATCTCGCCCGCACATTCCAGTGCATCGAGGGCCCGAACGACGTGCACGCCAATGCCGTCATCGCTCAGCAGGATATTGCCGATTCCGAGCACCAGCGTGTGGGTCGCCGCGACATGCGTCCGCATAGGAGAACTCCTGCGAGATCAGGCGCCTCATATTCTATGCAGCGAATATGATGCTCTTATCTTGATCCACGTCAAATCGAGTTCATCGATCGGGCTATGATTTAGCACCCAAGTAATTGCGTGGAACCGACATGTGCCTTGGCATCCCGATGCGGGTCGTGGAGTGTGACGGAGTCATGGCGCGATGCGAGGCCAAAGGCATCGAGCGCATGGTGAGTCTGTTTTTGCTTCAGCATGAAACGATCGATCCCGGCGATCACGTCGTGGTTCATGTCGGTTACGCCATCCGGAAGATGTCAGAAGCCGAAGCGTCGAGTGCATGGGATCTCTTCGACGAACTGCTTGCGGCGGAAGACGCGATGCGCGGCAATGCATGAACGCGCCATGCGGGCCGCCTGCGTCAGCCGGACTAACGCAAGGGGACGCCGTCAGCGATCGAAGCCGCGCTGCGCGATCGGGCGCTTCATGCCGCGCGCATGGTCGCTCGTGGTGCCGATCGTCAAGCCGGACGCCGCCAACGTCGTCTTCGGCCGGTCGCATTTCAAGGCTGTGGAAGATCTCCACGGCGCTGGTGGCGCGGTTCAGGGCACCCGCTTCGAGCTGGGGGACGCCACCTTCCGGCATATCGCTTGCCAAAAAAAGAAAATTTTCGACGTCCCGAGATCAATCTGACCCGCACACTCGATGTTCCCTAACGGAGGTCTGATTTGATCGGCGGTTGATAAATGCCGCTTCTATGAGTTGCGTTTGCGATAGAAGTCAACCTATAAATGTAATGCAAGACAAGCAAGAAGGAGGGTCAATGCGATTGGTTGTCTTCCTCGCGGTGTTGATACCGCTGGGCCTATCCGTGGCACATGCCAAAGGGGCTCCACATAAGCCGATAAAGGCGGAGCCTATTGGTAGATGCGAGTATACTTCAACTTGCGGCACGGGCTGCAGGTTTTGCCCCACACATGGTGCTTGTCGTTGCAGCAATTGTTGCCTCGCGAAACCAAGACATAATAGATAGTACATCTAATAATCAATTTTGCGGATTGCTTGGTGAACATCAAGCTGTGTCATGCCATAGGGTAGCCGTTTTAGTTGCTGGCCTCACCGTTGCATTAGCGGTCTTCGTTTCAGCCTAATGCAATTTGGATCATGGCTGACACCATCAGCGCTGCCGCGCTTGGGACCTGTTCGGCGCCACCGTCCGCACGATCACCGATCTGGCGAAGCGTGGCATCACTGCGTACGCCGTGCGCTGCTACGAGCTGACGGCCAGCTTTGCGGCTATTGCGAACATTTGCTGAAGCTGGCGACGGGACGCGGCGGCGGTCAAGCTATTTGCATTGGCGACGGTACAGCGGGCTCGCCTTGGCGCATGAGCAGGCCGGCCACCGGTTGACCACCGAACCCCTGTGAACAGACGGCGATAATGGTCGTCAATCACGCGCAAACTTCATTGTCCTTATTGGCCTTTTCGTTCGCTATTTGCGTTCGGGACGCAAGGGGCGGCAGGCTCGAATCCTGCCGCTCCGACCATTCTTCGCGTGACATCTCACGCGTTTCCCATTTCACCTTGCGCTTGCGACGTTGACCCGGCGTGGCTCGGTATGGAGAGGTAGTCCCGATATGACAGCGCGAGATCAACGCAAGGCGCGGCCCACCGGGCAGACGGCATGGCGGCACGCCAATGTCGGCCGGCTGCTCAACAATGCGGTGCGCCGGTTCGAATCCCGGGTTCTCCAATTGATGGCCGAGGGCGGCCACGGCGGGACGCGGATCGCCCATGTCAGCCTCACCCGCAATCTCGACGTCGAGGGCACCCGGCTGACCGAGCTCGCGCGGCGGGCCTCGATGAGCAAGCAGGCGATGGGCGAGCTGGTCGATCAATGCGTCGAGCTGGGTCTGGTGTCGCGCGAGGCCGATCCGAGCGACCGTCGCGCCCGACTGGTCCGCTTCACGCCGGCCGGACTGAAATGGCTGGAGGCGTTTGGCGATGCCGTCGATGTGGCCGAAGCCGAGATGCGCAAGGAGCTCGGCAAGGTCGTGATGGACGCGATCCTGCAAGGACTGTCGGCCTATGGCGCCCGCTTCGATACGCTCGACGACACCAGATAGTCAGGTTGCTTGACTATTGTGCCGGGCGCGGTAGCCTTCCTCCGTTGCGAGGAGAAGCGCCGTGATCGAACGTCTGAGTGCTTCGGTGCTGATCGTGGGCGGCGGTCCGTGCGGGCTGATGCTGGCCAACGAGCTTGGCCGCCGCGGCGTGTCCGCAATCCTGGTCGACGAGAAGCCGGGAACGGCCTTCAACCCGCAGGCCAACGCGACGCAGGCGCGGACGATGGAGCATTTCCGCCGGCTCGGCTTCGCCGACGAGGTCCGGCGCGCGGGCCTGCCCGCGGACTACCCGACCGACGTCGCCTATTTCACGCGCTACACGGCGCATGAGCTGGCACGTTTTCAATTGCCGTCCGCAGCACGCGCGACGGAACTGGTGAAGGGTCTGTCCGGCTCGTGGAGCGCAGCAGAGCTGCCGCACCGGGTGTCGCAGAAATTCGTCGAGGCGATCCTGCGTAGGCACGCGGCGCAGCTTGCGGGCATTCAGTTGCGCTACGGACATCGGTTGATCGGCTACGTCACGGATGACGGCGGCATTGCCGCCGACGTCGAGCGTGTCAGCGACGGCGTGCGCTGCGAGGTCGCGGCTGATTTCCTGATCGGCGCCGACGGTCCGCGCTCCCCGGTGCGACAATCGCTTGGGATCTCCTACGGCGGAACGACGGGAATACGGCGCGATTTCATGGGCGGCCGCATGCTCGCGGTCTATCTCCGCTCGCCGGAGTTCTACGCCAGTGTCCCGCATGCGCGGGCCTGGATGTATGTCTGCTTCAATCGAGACCGCCGCGCCTTCATGGCCGCAGTGAACGGACGCGACGAGTTTGCCTTCCACACCCAGCTGCGGCCCGGCGAGGACGAAAGCGCGATTACTGCCGATGATGCAAGGACAGCGTTCCAGCGCGCCTGCGGTGCGCCCATTTCCTGCGAGGTGCTTTCGCACCTCACCTGGACCGCGGGTCATGCGCTGGTCGCCGAGCGCCTGCAGCGCGGCCGGGTCTTCCTTGGCGGCGATGCGGCGCATCTGTTCACGCCGACCGGCGGACTCGGCTACAACACCGCGATCGAGGACGCGGTCAATCTGGGCTGGAAGCTCGCGAGCGTCGTCAAGGGAACGAGCCCCGTCTCGCTGCTCGACAGCTACGAGGCCGAGCGCCGTCCGGTGGCGCTGCGCAACACCGACTACGCGCGCGGCTTTGCGGATTCGCTAGGCCTGTTTGCCGCGGTGCCCGAGATCGAGGACGCGACCGCGGCCGGCGACGAGGCACGGCGCATCGCCAGCGCCTATCTCGATCAGCATGCGCGCGCCGAGTTCAACATCCCCGGCGTCACCTTCGGCGGCCGCTATGATGGCTCACCGATCATCGTCCCCGATGGCACCCGGCCGCCGCCGGATGCGGCCAACGCCTACGTGCCGAGCGCCTGTCCCGGTGGACGCGCGCCGCACGCCTGGCTGGAGCAAGGTATCTCGCTGTACGACCGCTTCGGCTTCGAATGGACGCTGCTGCGGTGTGAGGGCAGCGGCCTCGATGAGGATCAACTACGTGAGGCCATGGGGCCGCTGCGTGCCGATGTCGAGATCGTCACCTTGCCGCGAGCCCTGCGCGATCTCTACGAGGCCGACCTCGCGTTGATCCGTCCCGATCAGATCGTGGCGTGGCGCGGGAGCGCGGCGCAGGCCGGCCTGCTTCGACGCGTGCTGGCTCGGGCGCTCGGAGGAGATGCACGCACTCACTGAGCGCTGTCTGGCGCGGGTCCGATACCGAGAAGTCATCGACGTCGTGCTGCGGGGGCGTGCCGCAGCATTTGGAACCCGCCGCGTAGTTGCGCGCGGACACATTCTGCAGGGCAGCCACGCGGGGCTTAGGAACGATCGTCGGGCGAGGCTCTTGCCGTCGGGACGATCAGGAGCCAACCCCTCGGAGATCAACGATGAGCAGGATGATCCACAACCATCAGACGAAAGCGATCCGAATTGCCATGGCCGCCTCTGCCGTGACCGTGTTGGTGGCCGGCGGCGCGGTCGCCGCTCCGAAAGGTCAGTCGCCCGCCAAGGATCAGCATTTCATGACCGAGGCGATCGAGGGCGACATGTCCGAGGTGAACATGGGCAGGCTGGCGCAGCAGAAGGGGCAGAGCGATCAGGTCAAGCAGTTCGGGCAGGCCTTGCAGCAGGACCATAGCGAGCATCTGCAGAAGGCGCAGCAGCTTGCGAGCCAGAACGGGATGAAGGTGCCGTCCGAGCCGAGCAAGAAGCAGAAGGCCATCTACAACCGGCTGGAAGGCATGTCCGGCGGTCGGTTCGACCAGGCGTTCGCGCAGGCGATGGTTCGCGATCACCAGGAGGATATCAAGAAGTATCAGAAGCAGGCCGCGGCAAACTCACCGCTGTCGGACTTCGCCCAGCAGACCGTGCCGGTGCTGCAGAAGCACCTCGACATGGCGAAATCATTGGCGAAATGACATGGGCCAGAGCGACCACGATGCCTCAGCCTCGTCCGGGCGTCGTGATCGCCAATGATCGCGCCATCTGAAGGACAAGTTGCCGACCACGAGGCCAATGCGACGCTGGCCGAGACGCTGGCGAAGCAGCCTCGCAAGATGGCCGAGCCGCGACCGGCGGAAAATCGCACGTCGGCACTGCGCGTTCGGCATCGGAGTGCCGCCTGCCCGAGCATTGCCCGACCTTCGTCCGGCTGCTAGCGTTCTCCCATGAGGCACGGGCAAGCGATAAGACGATGACCGACGTGATGACCGAATCGGAAAAGGCGCAGCAGATCGTGGCTGCGCTGAGGGCGGCGGAGGCGAGCCCCCCGGAAGCGGCACTGCAGACGTTGAACGGCCTGATGGGCCTCGTCCGCAGCCCGAGCGCGGAGCAGCCGCTCGAGGTGGAGGAGGCGCGCTCGGCGGCCTTCATGTCGATCTGCGAGGTCGGCAAGGCACTGCATCGCGGGCAGCCGACGGAGGCGCTGTGGCCGACGGCGCTGTCGGCCAGCGAGCGCTGGCTGGCGCTTGCCAAGTGAGCAAGGGCGAGTGAGGACGAACCAGACCGGTGCGGGCCGCATGAGTTGGCGTGCAATGGCGCCAAGCGATCTTGCTGATGTCGATGGGATCGCAGCCCGCGTGCACCCGGACTATCCCGAGGACAAGAGTGTTTTCGCGGAGCGCCTGCGTCTCCACCCTGATGGATGCCGCGTGCTGCGTGGGACCGGCGCCGGCATCGCCGGCTATGTGCTCAGCCATCCCTGGCATCTCGGCCGGCCGCCGGCCTTGAACCGGCTGATCGGAAGCATTCCGTCGGCTGCATCGACCTACTACATCCACGATCTCGCCTTGCTGCCCGCGGTTCGCGGCAGCGGCTCGGCGACCGTGATCGTCGAGGAACTGATCCGACACGCGCGTGCGCTCGGCCTGGAGTCGCTGTCGCTGATCGCCGTCAACGGCTCGACGCCATTCTGGGAGAGGCAAGGATTTGCGGTCGACAAGGCAGCCGCCGCGGATCCGACCGGCAGCTATGGCAGCGACGCGAACCTGATGATCCTGCGGCTCGCCTGAATTGCGCGCGCTACTTTCGCGGCGGGGGGTACAATGCGTAGCGGCCCGGCGATGGGCCGGGCCGCTCGCTGTTCTTGACGTGCTCTATTCCGGCATCGACATCGGCCGCCGCCACATGTCGCGCCGCCGGCTGAAGCGGTTGGCGTGCAGCATCCATCCGGTGACAGGCTTGCCGTCGCGGTGACGGCCTCCGCTCTCCGCAGCCGCCCAGGCGGCGACGGCGCCGAGCAGCGGCGCGGTGGCCACCGAGAACGCCAGGATGACGGTGCCGGCGCGCGTGCGCGAGATCGCGGTCTTGGCTTCCGCGATCACGCTATCCACCCGCCGTTCGGCATCGGGAGCAGCGAGACCGGTCGTGCCGCTGACGAGCTGCACGAGATAGCTGCGATCCTCCGGGCTGACGCCATTGTGGCTCGACGCCGTGAGCAGGATGCGGCCGGCCTCGCCGCGTGCGGGGGCGAGATCCGGGCTGGGTGCTCGCCGGGGCGCGCGGAACAGATGGTCGAGCTCATAGCTCAGGATCGATGGTTCATTGGCCGTCGCCGGCGCAGTCAGCGGATTGGTCCGCGTCGCCGCGGACGCGCCGAGCACGGCGAGGGTAGCGCCGAGCACGACTGCCAGCGCCCAGGCTGAGACGCCATGCAGGCCGTCGCGCTTTTCGATCTCTTCGCTTTCGGCAAGCCCGTGCGTTGCGCGCAAGCGACCCGCCATGTAGCCGCCGCAGCCGAAGCTGATCAGCGCCTGCAGCACGAGATAGAGGCCGGACAGGAGCCAGAGCGCCACCGAGGCGTCGCGCCATGTCGGCGCGCTGGAGCTGACACCGAGGCCGACCGACATGGCAAAGCTGATCAGGATCGAAGAGACCGCGGCGGCGGTCAGGGCTCCTGCAACGACCGGCGTCCATTGCAGGGTCCAGCTATCGGCCGTCGCGCTTGAAAGGGGTGATGTGACGACCGGCGCAGTTTCCATGGCCATGATGTCGTCTCAGCGCAGACCGAAGAACGACAGAACGGCCATGATGACCACGATCAACCCCACGAGATAAATCAGTCCGTCCATGATGGTCCTCCTCCGGTTCGACATTGGTCGCCGTATAAGCAACAGCGAGGCGCAATGTTCCGTGCACGTATCAGCGGAGGAGGAGGAGGAGGAGGAGGAGGAGGAGGAGGAGGAGGAGAGGACGCGTGGCCGCCGGCCTCAGATGGGACTTGCCGCAACAGCTAACGGATCATGAGCCAAAGGATCATGGTGCCGTTGCGCGATGCAATAGAGCAGGGCCAGGGGGGCGTGGCGGCCAGAGATGTCGCCGCCAGCCATGTTTCAATTGTTGCCAGGTTTGGATGGATCGCGCGGCTCATTCCCCGCGCGAGGGCTGACGCAATGACCCGTCAATAGCGTGGGTCGTAGCCGCGCTGCCGGGCATAGGCGTAAGCGGGGTTGATGCCGCAGCCCGCATCGGTCCCCGAGGCCGCCGCCTGGCACTGACGATAGGTGGAGAACTGACAGTTGCCCGGATAGCCCCACATCCTGCCCTGCAGGCAGAAGCGGTCTTGCGCGGCGGAAGCCGGTGAGATCGCGGCGAAGCTCGCGAGGACGGCGGTGGCAGACAGCGAGGCAAATAACAGGCGGCGCATGCGTTTATCCTTGCGTTGAAAAGTACCGTTGCAACGCGAGGGGGCGCAGGCCCGTTCCTCGCGCAACATCAACTGTTTTGTGTCGGCGGCGCTGCGACGCGTTCACTGGCCGACGAAATTGTCTGCATGTTGGCGCTTGCCCGAGTTGGCCTTTTGAAGATCGGAGGAGCCCACCGTTGCGGAGCTTGGCAACGCGCGTCATGGCGTGATGCCGGAACATTCGTCCACCGCTCCGGTTGCTTTTGGCCGCTGGTGATGGACCGATCCCATGTTTCGCCGATCCAAGACGTCAGACGCCGCACATCGCGACTCTTCGAGCGTTTTCGCGAGCCGCCCGCGCGCACCTGGCACCGGCGGGATGCTGGCTCTGCTCGGGTTCGCGTTCCTGATCCACTATTTCGATCAGCGGCCCGAACAGACGGAAGGCTCGGGAGGCGCGCGCCGGTCCGGCGCTGGACACGGCCGGCTGGCGCGTTCGCCCGCGGAGCTTCCCGCGCGCGGCTGGAAGGACGTCCTGTTCCGGGTCTATGAAAACGTGACCGAGCACAGGATCGTTGCGCTCGCCGCAGGCATGACGTTCTACACCCTGCTGGCGATCTTTCCGGCGCTGGCCGCGTTGGTGGCGATCTACGGCCTGTTCTCCGATCCGGCCAAAATCACCGGACATCTGGAACAGTTGCAGGGCGTGATGCCCGGCGGCGCCATCGACATCGCGCGCGACCAGTTGACGCGCGTCTCTGCCAACGGCCGTCAGGCGCTGGGCATCACCTTCCTCGTCAGCCTCGCGATCTCGCTGTGGAGCGCCAATGCGGCGATGAAGTCGCTGTTCGACACGCTCAACATCGTCTATCGCGAGCCCGAGAGGCGCGGCTTCATCAAGCTGAACGCGATTTCGCTGCTGTTCACCGGCGGCGCGATCCTGTTCGCGCTGCTTGCGATCGGCGCCGTCGTCGTGCTCCCGGTGCTGCTGAACTATCTCGGCATGTCCGGGGCCGGCGACCTGGTGCTGCGGATCGGCCGCTGGCCGGCGATCTTCATCTGCGTCGCGCTCGGACTGGCCCTGATCTATCGCTACGGGCCGGACCGCGAGGAGCCCAGATGGCGCTGGATCAGTTGGGGCAGCGCGCTGGCGGCGGCGCTGTGGCTCGCGGGCTCGGCGCTGTTTTCCTGGTATGCGGCGAATTTCGGCAGCTTCAACGCGACCTACGGCTCGCTCGGCGCCGCCATCGGCTTCATGACCTGGATCTGGATCTCCGCCATCGTGATCCTGATCGGTGCTGAGCTCGATGCCGAATTGGAGCATCAGACCCTGCGCGACACCACCACCGGCGCCGCACAGCCACTTGGCACCCGCGGCGCCACGATGGCTGACACGGTGGGCCGTGGGAGCTGATCTGCCGTCGGCTGAGAATGCAGGTGCGATCGGCTCGGCCATGCGAGATGCCGCACGGGGATCGCAACGCACGGGGCCCGCGCCACGGCGATCTCGTGGAACCGCCCGCCTGAGACGGAACCCGGGAACCCGAGGCGGATCCGCTGTGTTCCTATCGGGTCGTCGCGAAGCCCCGAATTGTCGGGTTCGCTGCGGCGTCGTCTCGATTGTCACGACGGAGCTTATGCATGACGGAGCAGCCTGTTCGCGGAAGCGACGAGGGTGGGCCCAGGGATCTGCCGCGCATTTCCACCGGAAGTGAAGGCCTCGACGACATTCTCGGCGGCGGCTTCGATCCCAATCGCCTGTATCTGTATGAAGGCCGTCCCGGCACCGGGAAGACCACCATAGCGCTGCAGTTCCTGCTCAAGGGCGCAAGTTGTGGCGAGCGCGTGCTGTACATCACGCTGTCGGAAACCCGGCGCGAGCTGGAGGTCGTGGCGCGGCGCCATGGCTGGTCGCTCGCCGGCGTCGACATGTTCGAGCTGGTGCCGCCGGAAACGACGCTCGACCCGGAGCGCGAGCTCACCGTGTTCCATCCGGCGGAGGTGGAGCTCAGCGAGACCACCGGTCTGATGTTCAACGAGGTCGAGCGCATCAATCCCAGCCGTGTTGTGATCGACAGCCTGTCGGAGCTCCGGCTGCTGGCCCAGAGCCCGCTGCGCTATCGCCGCCAGGTGCTCGCGCTGAAGCACTTCTTCACCAAGCGCAACTGCACCGTCGTCCTGCTCGACGACCTGTCATCCTCGCAGGACGACCTGCAGCTCCACTCGGTCGCGCATGGTGTCGTGATGCTGGAGCAGCTCGCGATCGAATATGGCGCGGAGCGCCGCCGGCTGCGCGTGATCAAGATGCGCGGCATCTCGTTCCGGGGCGGCTTCCATGATTTCACGATCGCCTCGGGCGGGCTCAGGATCTTTCCGCGCCTGGTCGCCGCGGAGCATCACCGATCCTTCGCCGGCGATTTCACCTCGAGCGGCAACGCCGAGCTCGATCAGCTCCTGGGCGGCGGGCTGGAGCGCGGCACCAATGCGCTTCTCATCGGTGGGGCCGGTGTCGGCAAATCCTCGGTGGCGCTGATCTACGCCATCGCGGCGGCCCAGCGCGGCGAGCACGCGGTCTTCTTCGCATTCGACGAGGGCCGCGGCACCGTGGAAGCCCGTGCCCGGACGCTCGGCCTGCCGCTCGAACGCCATATCGAATCCGGGCGCATCCATTTCCAGCAGGTCGACCCGGCCGAGCTGTCGCCGGGCGAATTCGGCGCCATCGTTCGGCAGAGCGTCGAGCAGGACGGCGCCCGGCTGATCGTCATCGACAGTCTCAACGGCTATCTCAACGCGATGCCCGACGAGCGCTTTCTCATCCTGCAGATGCATGAGCTGCTGACCTATCTCGGCCAGCAGGGTGTGCTGACCATCCTGGTGCTCGCGCAGCACGGTCTGGTCGGGCCGATGGATACGCCGCTGGACATCAGCTATCTCAGCGATGCCGTGCTGATGCTGCGCTATTTCGAGGTGGGAGGGGCGGTGCGACGCGCATTGTCGGTGGTCAAGAAGCGCAGCGGTCGCCACGAGCACAGCATCCGCGAGTTTCGCCTGAGCAGCTCCGGCATCACCCTCGGCCCGCCGCTCAAGGAATTCAGCGGAATATTTTCCGGCAATCCGCGCTTCACCGGAACGGATATCCCCGACATGGACGTGCGGGATGGGCATTGAGCGAGATCACCGCGTCCTCGTCTTCGCGCCGATCGGGCGGGACGGGCCGGCATCGGCAGAGCTGCTCCGCAGTGCAAGAATCGAGACGACCGTCTGCTCTGACCTCACGCAGCTGCTCGGTGAGTTGAGCGCGGGCGTGGGCACGGTCTTCGTTGCCGAGGAAGGGTTGTTCGCAAAGGACACCGCCGCCCTCACGCAATGGGTCGAGCGGCAGCCGGCCTGGTCCGATTTGCCCTTCATCGTGCTCACGAGTCACCGCGAGCAGAGTGCCGTCGTCACGTGGCGGCGCAATCTGGTAAGCGCGCTGCGCAATGTCTCGCTGCTCGAACGGCCGATCCAGCCGATCACGCTCACCAGCGCCGTTCAGTCCGCGCTGCGGGCGCGACGTCGTCAATACCAGATTCGCGCTCTCATCCAGGCGCGCGAGCAGGCGGCGCAGCAGCTCGAGCAACTCGTCGTCGAGCGGACGCGGGCGCTCGCGGAATCGAACGAGCATCTTCGCATCGAGATGGCCGAGCGCGCGCGGGTCGAGGAGACGCTGCGCCAGACGCAGAAGATCGAGGCCATCGGCCGGCTGACCGGCGGCGTCGCGCACGACTTCAACAATCTGCTGATGGTGATCTCCGGCGGGCTCGACATGCTCGACCGCCAGAGCGATCCGGCGCGGCGTCGCCGCCTGATGGACGGCATGATCCAGGCGGCGCAGCGCGGCGCCAGCCTGACCCGCCAGCTGCTCGCGTTCTCGCGCCGGCAGGAGCTGCGGCCCGAGCCGGTCGACATCGCCCGCCAGATCGGCGGCATGCGCGAGCTGCTCGACCGCAGCCTGCGCGGCGACGTGCACGTCGAGTTCGATTTCCCCGAGGCGCTCTGGCCAGTCGAGGTCGACCCCGGCGAGCTCGAGCTCGTCGTGCTGAATCTCGCCGTCAACGCTCGCGACGCGATGCCGACCGGCGGCACGATCGTGGTTCGGGCCGAGAACCTCCGCAACGTGCAAGACGATCAGATCGCCGGCGACTACGTCCGCCTGTCGGTGATCGACACCGGCACCGGCATGACGGAGGAGGTTCGCGTCCGGGTGTTTGAGCCGTTCTTCACGACCAAGGACGTCGGCAAAGGGTCCGGCCTCGGGCTGGCCCAGGTCTATGGATTCGTCACCCAGTCACGCGGCACCGTCCGCATCGACTCGGAGCCGGGCAAGGGGACGACGATTGCGCTCTACCTTCCGAGGTCCGAGCACGCGGCGTCCAGGGAGCCGCACCATCTGATCGATCTGCAGCGGCCCCAGGCCCGCCAGCGCAACGAAGGCCGCGTGCTGCTGGTCGAGGATGACGATGAGGTCGCTGCGCTCGTCGGCGAGATGCTCCGCCAGCTTGGCTATGAGGTGACCCGCGCCTCCAGCGCGGCCGCGGCGCTCGGTGCGCTGGCCGACGGACGAGCCGTCGATCTCGTGTTCTCCGACGTCATGATGCCGGGGGGCATGAACGGTGTCGAGCTGGCGCGCGAGATTCAGAAACGGCGCGGCGACATGCCGATCCTGCTGACCAGCGGCTATTCGGGCGCTGCCGTTCACGCCGCCAAGGAGGCGGGCGTCCGCATCCTGTCGAAGCCATATCGCATCGACGAACTGGCGACCGCACTCGATGCGGTGAAGATGGACCACGTCTGGTCGCAGGCGCGCATCTCGTGATACGGGGGCTGATGGCGAGCTGCTGATAGCGAGCTGCGGTCTCGGACCTCTCCAGTTCGCGATCAACCGCGCTCGATCAGCACCGAAACCGTGACATGCCCGACCTCGCCGTCATCGGAGCTGACCTTGAGGCGGACGTTCGTGGAGGAGGGATCGAGCCGGTCGCGCGCGATTGCAAGCGCGGTGTCCGCCGTCTGCATCAGCACCGTCTCGACATCATCGAAATCGACGCCATCGCCGCGCATTTCGCCAGGACTTGTCACATAGAAGCGCATCTCGTTCGTCCTGATCTGCCGTCACCCGAAGGCGGGAGCCGTCGATCTGGTGGAGATATGCGGGATCGAACCCTCCAGCAGCCACGACCATCTCAAAATCGAACATTGTGACAAGGTTCCTGCGGATGTCCGGAACACCCTGAACGCGGAACTCCTGAAGCACCCGCTTCACATGCACCGTGCTGAGAGCGAGGGCTTCGGCGAGCGCAGGCTCGTAATCGGGAACTGATACTCGTTGTCGGCGACAAGACCGACCTCCGCCAGGCGTTGTCGCAGCTCAGCGACGAGATGCGCCACGCGTGCCGCTGCCGAGCCAAAGCCGAGGTGCCGCGGTGTCGATGGTGTTCAGCTCGTGCCGTCGCAACCGGCGGGTCAGGATCGTCATGGGATGCCTGACCCGCTCGCGATGGCGAAGCTCAAGACCATCGGCTTGAGGCAGGGTCTGCAGGACCGGAGGCGATCATCGAAAACGGCCGAATGCGAGGTCTGTTCCTCGCGGATCAGTTTTTTGCCGGCAGCCAGCCGCGACCGAACCGGTGCTCACCGCCGGTCGTCCATCCAATTGACAGATCCGCAGGCGGTACAATTGAACAGACGCGCCGCTTCGCCGGTTCGTGGGTTCAGGATGCTCTGAACCGCGCGCGCCGGTTGTCCGCAGCCGCGGCAGCGCGCCGGCTCGGTCCGACCGCTGTGGGAGTCACTGCTCTGATCCGACACGTCTGCCATGGCTGCCCCGAAACGGACGAGAGCGGGCGGTGGATCAGGTCGACCGCGCACGCCGGTCTGAGATGGGAGTGGGGGCGCCCGACGCTGGCCTTTTCTGGTCGATCCGCGGTTCCCCGCACCCGGCCGCGCTGCGATGACCCGCCGAGAAAATAGATGGCGTCGGTGTCGGGCCGCCGAGCCTTGCATCGTCCTCTGCTAAGGACACGGAGGACTCCAGACATGACCCCCAGAATAGTCACCGCGGACGAATGGACCGAAGCGCATCGCGCCCACCTCGCCCAGGAGAAGGCCTTCATCAGGCAGCGCGATGCGCTGGCTGCCGCCCGCCGGGCGCTGCCGTGGGTCCGGGTCGAGAAGGACTATGTCTTCCAGGCGGCGGACGGACCCGTCAGCCTGGGCGATCTGTTTCAGGGACGGAGCCAGCTGATCGTCTATCATTTCATGATGGCGCCGGGCGATCCGCACCGCTGTCCCGGCTGCTCGTTTCTGTGCGACCACATCGACGGCTCCAACCAGCACCTCCGCCACCACGACGTCAGCCTGGTCGTCGTGTCGCGTGCGCCGCTCGCCGAGATCGCGCCGTTCAAGGCGCGCATGGGCTGGGCGTTCGACTGGGTGTCATCCGAGGGCAGTGATTTCAACTTCGACTTTCAGGTCTCGTTCTCGGACGAGCAGATCGCGACGGGCAAGGCCGCCTACAATTTCGCACCCTTGACGAGCAGGTCGCCCGAGCTCCCGGGCCTGACCGTGTTCACCAAGGACGACGCCGGTAACATCTTCTGCACGTTCCAGGTCCGCTCCCGCGGCGGCGATCCCCTGATCGGCGCCTATCACTATCTCGATCTCACGCCCAAGGGCCGCAACGAGACCGGCCGCGGCAATCTCTCCGATTGGGTGCGCCTGCACGATGAATATGAGGAAAGCGGCGCGCGAGACTGTCATTGCGGCCGGTAGATCGAAACGAGTAGGGCGGATCAGCGCAGCGTGATCCGCCGCGCCGTCAGTGCCGCCATGCGGACACAGGAAATCGTGAAGGGTCCTCATAGGATCGATGCCCGGTCGGCGGACTTGTCGCGCGTGATGACGCATTCGAGGAGGCTTCCATGCGCCGAGCCATGTTGCGACTGACGATATCAGCCCTGGTTTTTGCCTGCGGCACCGCCGCCGCGCTGGCGCAAAGCCAGACCACGCCGGATCAGCAGAAGATGCCGCCTGCGATGGCCCCGGGAACCGGCTCGCCGATGGGCGGCATGATGGGCGGCGGCATGATGGGGCATATGCCCGGCCCGATGGGACGCGGCGGGATGGGCGGCGGCGTCATGGGCCCGGCATTGATGCGCATGGTGTTCGCACTTGTCGACACCGACGGCGACGGCACGATCTCGCTGCAGGAATTCCAGGCGGCGCATGAGCGCATCTTCAAGGCCATGGACAGCAACAAGGACGGCAAGTTGACCCCGGAAGAGATGCAGGCGTTCATGCACGGGCCGCGATGACCGGCGTCAAACCGGCGTGATGGCCGGGCCTGCGCTGGCGCGAGTCCGGCAAGTGCGGCCATTTCGCTGATCTCGATCAAGTGCCCGCCGCACGGACGCGCAACAGTGCCGCCGTCAGATCCGATCGCCGCGTGCGACGAACTGCGTCGACGCGGCGGCAGACCAGCCGGAAAAGAGGCGAGCATGACCTACTATTTTGCCAAAGCGGTAAATCTATCGTTCGACGCGGCGATCGAGCGGGTGACGGCCGAGCTGAAGGCACGCGGCTTTGGCGTTCTGACCCGCATCGATGTGCAGGCGACGCTGCGCGAGAAGATCGGCGCCGACTTTCGGCCCTACACCATCCTGGGCGCCTGCAATCCGAAGCTGGCGCATGAGGCATTGCAGGCGGAGAGCCGGATCGGCACCATGCTTCCCTGCAACGTCATCGTCCAGGAGATCGGCGGGAAGGTCGAGGTCGCCGCCGTGAATCCCGTCGCCTCGATGCAGGCCATCGAGAATGCGGCGCTCGCGACGCTCGCCACAAAGGTCTCTGACGCTTTGAAGGCGGTGGTCGAGGCGGTGTAGCTCTGCCGTCCAACGGGACCACCGCTGATCGGAGGATCGCCGGCCCAGGTCCATGACGACACCAGGGATGATGGACCGCGGTGATCGCCCGCGCGCATCAGGCGTTCTTGCAGTGGCGGTTGCTCCCGGCGCCGAGGTCCTGCGAGCTGGTGCGGCTGTTCGGAGAGGAGCTGCACGCCAACAAGGCGACGCCCCACGATCTCCGCGCCACGCGCCCGATTGTCGACGATCCTGGGGCCGCAGCGCAGCTTCCGCGCGACGTCATTGTATGTCGGACGTCATGTCACAGCGGTAGAACTACGGAAAAGCCGGAATTCTCAACGCGCTTTAACGAGAGTGGAACAAGTTGCATCAATTTTTGCGCAGACATGTCGCCGGGCGCGCGGGACGATCGTCACCGCCGCCGACCATCTGCAAACGAACTATTCATCTGGAGGTTACCTTGTTGTTTCGATCGAACAGCCGCTCGGACGCGGAAGCACAGCTTGCAGCAATCAGTCGCGCGATGGCCGTGATCGAATTCCAGCTCGACGGCACGATCATCACCGCGAACAAGAACTTCCTGAACGCACTCGGCTATCAGCTAGAGGAAATCCAGGGCAGGCATCACAGCATGTTCGTGGAGCCTTCCGAACGCGACGGTGCCGCCTACCGCGAGTTCTGGGCGGCGCTGAGCCGCGGCGAGCTCAAGGCCGCCGAGTTCAAGCGCATCGGCAAGGGCGGTCGCGAAATCTGGATCGAAGCGTCCTATAATCCCGTCCTCGACAGCGCCGGCAAGCCGGTGAAGGTCGTCAAGTTCGCGACCGACATCACCGAGAAGAAGCTGCGCAGCATGGCCGACGGCTCCAAGCTTGCCGCCATCGATCGCGCGCAGGCCATGATCGAATTCAAGCTCGACGGCACCATCGTCAGTGCCAACAAGAATTTCCTGGACGCGCTGGGCTATCGCCTCGACGAGATCCAGGGCAAGCATCACAGCATGTTCGTCGAACCCGCGCTGCGCGACAGCGCGGCCTACCGCGAGTTCTGGGCAGCTCTCAATCGCGGCGAATATCAGGGCGGCGAATACAAGCGCATCGGCAAGGGCGGCAAGGAAGTGTGGATCCTTGCCACCTACAATCCGGTGCTGGATGCGACGGGCAGGCCAATCGGGGTCGTCAAGTTCGCAACCGATGTCACCGCGCAGAAGCTGACGAACGCCGACCTCGCCGGCCAGATCGAGGCCATCGGCAAGTCCCAGGCCGTGATCGAGTTCAACATGGACGGTACGGTCATCACCGCGAACGACAATTTCCTGCATGCGCTCGGCTACACGCTGGCCGAGATCCGGGGCAAGCATCACAGCATGTTCGTCGAACCGTCCGAGCGGGAGAGCGCCGCCTACCGCGACTTCTGGGCCAGCCTGAACCGTGGTCAGTACCAGTCGGCCGAATACAAGCGCATCGGCAAGGGCGGCCGGGAGGTCTATATCCAGGCCTCCTACAATCCGATCCTCGACCTCAACGGCAAGCCGTTCAAGGTGGTCAAATACGCGACCGACGTCACCCGGCAGGTCTTCGTTCGCATGGGCAACGAGCGCGTGCGCGCCATGATGGAATCGGTGGCGGCGGGCGCGGAGGAGCTCAACGCGTCCGTGCGGGAGATTTCCGAAGCCATGACGAAGTCGCGCGAGACCGCCATGGGCGCGGTGGACCGTGTCACCTCAGCCGACGCGCAGGCGCAGCGGCTCTCCGATGCCGCTCAGTCGATGAGCGGCATCGTCGAGATGATCCACAACATCACCGGCCAGATCAATCTGCTGGCGCTGAATGCCACCATCGAGTCCGCCAGGGCCGGCGAAGCTGGCAGGGGCTTTGCCGTCGTTGCCTCCGAGGTCAAGAACCTTGCCACCCAGGCAAAGACCGCCACCGACAAGATCGCGACCGAGATCGACAGTCTCAACAATATTTCCGGGGGCGTCGTCACGTCTCTCGGCTCGATCAAGCAGGCGATCCAGAACGTCAGCGAGTATGTGACGTCGACGGCCGCCGCCGTCGAGGAGCAGAGCACCGTCACGAGCGAGATGTCGTCCAGCATGGCGCGCGCCGCGGCCGAGGCTCAGGCGCTGGCCGAGCGCGCCGCGGCTTGAGGTCGGATCGGAAAGCACCGATCGCGCGGCGGCCTGTCAATCCAGGCCGCCGCGTGGTTGCAGGCAATGCCGCCGCCCCGCACGTCATGCGCCTGTCGTCTTCGCCGAATTCCACCTTTCTCATCGGGGCGACCCGTGGCTGATATCCTCGCATTTCCCGCCCGGGCCTCGTTGCGTATCATCGGCGCGAAAGCAGAACGGCTGCGCGATGCGGTGGTCACCGGCGAGGTCGGACGGCTGCGGCGCGAATTGGAGGCTTGGCGAAGCGCGGTCGACAATCTGGACCGGTGCATCAGGTCGGATCCGGCCCTCGCACCGCTTGCGGCCGAGTGCGACAAGATCCGCGACCTGATCTCCGTCACCGCGGGCAAGCTTGAAACATTGCTGTAAAACCGGCCGCCCCAGGGGTCGCGAGGAGTCGTGGTCAGGCTGGGACCGGCTGCTCCGGGCAGTTCGTCAGGCGAGCCGGCGCGCCCACGGCGGTGCAGCCCGACGGCACATCGGTGGTGACGACGGCACCGGCGCCGATCTTGGCAAAATCACCGATCGCGACGTCGCCCAGCACGGTCGCGCCCGAGGCGAGCAGCACGCCGCGGCCGATCCGCGGGGCGCGGCCGGGCAGCGCGTCGTGTCGTCCGATCGTAACGTTCTGCAGAATGGTGACGTCGTGGCCAATGCTGCTGTGGGCGCCAATGACGATGCCGGTGGCATGATCGAGAAACACCGCGGTCCCGAGCCGCGCCGAGGGATGGATGCTCACCTGCAGGGATGTTGACGAGTCCGCCTGCATCAGGAGCGCCAGGTCGGGTTGCCCGTTGCTCCAGAGCCAGTGCGCGACGCGATGCGCCTGCAGCGCGACGTAGCCTTTGTAGTTCAGCAGCGGCGGCAGCAGCGCCGTCGTCGCTGGATCCTGCGCCGCGATCGCCCCGAGGTCGCGACCCGCCGCCTCGACGAGCTCAGGCGCGGCGGCATACGCCTCGCGCGCGACCGCGGCAAATCGGGCGCGCGCGGCATCGCCGCTGCCGAGGCGGATGCCAATCTGCTGCGCGACGGCGCTGCCGAGATCAGAATGATCGAGGATTGCAGCCGACAGGGCGCGGCTGAACACGGGATCGGCCGCGGCGATGGGCCGGGCCTCGTGCTGGATCGACGACCAGAGCTCGGGACTGGATGGGTGTGTGTCGGCCATGGCAAAGCCTGCTCGATAACAGGTGACGGCGACAATATAGCCTGACCTGCGCGTTGCAGAAACCTGGACGACGCCTCGCGGGCGTCGTCATCCGATGTGGCCGGCGACGATCCACGCCGAAGGTCGCAGTCCGTTCAGTTCTGCGCCGTCCGCGCCGCCGCGGCGGCGACGCCCGCACCGATCAGAAGGGTGCCGCCCGCCTTGTTGAAGATGCTGATCACCTTCGCGCTCCGTACGAGCGCGCGGGCGCGCGAGGCGATCAGCGCATAGCCGACGGCATTGGCGAAGGCGAGCACGACGAAGGTCGATTCGAACACGACCATCTGCGTGAGGAAGCTGCCGTTCGGACTGAGGAACTGCGGCAAGAACGCGACGAAGAAGGTGATGCTCTTCGGGTTCAGCGCCGTGACGATCCAGGCGTGACCGAGCATTTTCAGCGCCGAGGTCCTGTCGGTCCGCGGCACGGCGTTCAGCGCGCCGCCGGCCTGCCACAGCTTGATCCCGAGCCAGACGAGATAGGCCGCGCCGATCCATTTCAGCACGGTGAACAGCAGCGCCGACGTGGCCAGCAACGCACCGACGCCCAGCATGGACAAGGTCATGGCGGTGAAGTCGCCCAGCGCGACGCCGAGGGCCGTCGGCAGCGCGGTTCGCCACCCCTGGCCCAGCGCATAGGAGACCACCAGCAGAACCGTCGGCCCCGGGATCACCAGGAGGATGATGGACGTTCCCGCAAACGCGAACAAAGTCTCGATCGTCATGCTGATCGTCTCTCGCGAGGACATATGCGACGTTGGTATATCGAGGCGGATAGGGCCGCAATGATCTTTGTTGCGAGAGCCGCTTCGCCGTTTTCCTCGACGATCACAATCCGTCTGCCAACGCAAGACGTGTCATGAACGACCTTCGATCACTGCGGCGCTCCAAAAAAAGCGCTTTCGCTTTTCCAGAAAATGTGCTCTACTGCATCCATCCTGCTTCGCCACGAGGGGCGTATCGCGATCGTCACGACACGTGAGGCGGGGAGGCGATGGCCGCTTGCCTGTCGCAGCGTGCTTGCACGCGGACGAACGGCGGGCTTGCGGACGTGAAGTCGTGTGGTCCTGGCGCCGCGACGCTGGCGCCAAGCCGTCGGGCGATGATCCCGAGGCGACGGTGGCTAAACAGCTGTACACCGGGGAGATCACGATATAAGCGTGAAGACCATCGCGCGGGGAATGCCGGGATGTCTCGGCTGAACCTGTGGTTCCTGCCGCCTGCATTTTTTTCCGCAGGCGGGCCATGGGGGCGGCCAGCTCCCGGCATTCCCCGCGCCCTCGTGTTTCGCGAGGGATCGTCGATCCCATCAGCCCGGGCGCGTTGCGTCGCGGGATCTCGCCGATGCGCGCCAGAAGGCTGAGCCGGCGCGCGCGAAACAGAACGAGCGGGAGGACGCCTCCGTGCGCCGACGAGCCACCTGCCCAGTGGCCGTTTGCCCAGCGCGCGGGTGCTCGCGCCGCAGCCGGATTTGATCTACACGGGGGCGTTTACGATGGACCATTCATGACGTCTCGCGTGCACCGGTGCGTGGGACAATCCGGAGTTGCATATGTCGCCCAGCCAAGCATCGCCTCTGACACTCGTTGTCGAAACGGCCGAGATCCTGACCTCGCTCGGCGTCGCGCCGGAGCGGCTGCGCGGTGGGACGCGCGCCGCCCGTTCGCCCGTGACCGGCGAGGTGTTGGCCCATGTGCATGACGACAGCAGAGCCGATGCGACCGCGGTGATCGCGCGCGCGCATGCCGCGTTCTTGCAGTGGCGGCTCAAGCCGGCACCGAAGCGCGGCGAACTGGTGCGGCTGTTCGGCGAGGAGCTGCGCGCCCACAAGGCCGCGCTCGGCCGCCTGGTCTCGATCGAGGCCGGCAAGATCGTCTCCGAGGGGCTCGGCGAGGTCCAGGAGATGATCGACATCTGCGACTTCGCCGTCGGCCTGTCACGCCAGCTCTATGGCCTGACCATCGCCACCGAGCGCGCCGAGCACCGGATGATGGAGACCTGGCATCCCCTGGGGGTCACCGGCGTGATCTCCGCCTTCAACTTCCCCGTGGCGGTGTGGGCCTGGAATGCGGCGCTGGCGCTGGTGTGCGGCAACAGCGTCGTCTGGAAGCCGTCGGAGAAGACGCCGCTCACCGCGCTCGCGACCGACGCGCTGCTGGCGCGTGCGCTGCAGCGTTATCGCCGCGAGGGCGGCGAGGCGCCGGAGGGGCTCGCCGGCCTGCTGCTCGGCGGCCGCGCGGTCGGCGAGATGCTGGTCGACGATGCCAGGGTGCCGCTGGTGTCGGCGACCGGATCGACCGCCATGGGGCGCGTCGTCGGCGCCTGTCTTGCGGGCCGCTTTGCCCGCGCGATCCTCGAGCTCGGCGGCAACAATGCCGCGATCGTCACGCCCACGGCCGACCTCGATCTCACCCTGCGCGCCGTGGCGTTCGCGGCGATGGGCACCGCGGGCCAGCGCTGCACCAGCCTGCGCCGCCTGTTCGTGCATGCCGACGTCTACACCCAGCTCGTGCCGCGGCTGAAGCAGGCCTACGCCTCGGTGGCGATCGGCAATCCGCTGGAGCAGGGCACCTTGATCGGCCCGCTGATCGATCGCGGCGCCTACGACGCCATGCAGGACGCGCTGAGCGCTGCGCGGGATCACGGCGGCCGCGTGTTCGGCGGCGAGCGCGTCGCGGTCGGCGGCTTCGCGGAGGCGTACTACGTGCGGCCGGCCCTGGTCGAGATCGAATCGCAATCCGGTCCGGTCGAGCGCGAGACGTTCGCGCCGATTCTCTACGTGATGCCGTATCGCGATCTCGATGCCGCGATCGAGCTGCACAATGCGGTGCCGCAGGGGCTGTCGTCGTCGATCTTCACCAATGATCTGCGCGAGGCCGAACTGTTCGTGTCGTCGCGCGGCTCCGATTGCGGCATCGCCAACGTCAATATCGGCCCCTCGGGCGCCGAGATCGGCGGCGCGTTCGGCGGCGAGAAGGAGACCGGCGGCGGCCGTGAGTCCGGCTCGGATTCATGGAAGGCCTATATGCGCCGGGCCACCAACACCGTGAACTACGGCCGCAGCCTGCCGCTGGCGCAGGGCGTCAAGTTCGACCTCGGCTGATCGATGCGATGGGGCTCCCTCATCGGCGGAACCGCTTCGCTGCGTCGTGCGTTGCGCGCTGATAAGGAGATGCACCATGGCAACGAAGAAGAAAGCCTCGACCGCAAAGTCAGCGCGCGGACGCAACCAGGATCGCGCCCGCGTCGCGGGTGGACAGGACCACGAAGTCCGCTACGAAGCCAAGAAGAGCGGCCGCTCGGCGTCCGCGGTGAAGAAGGCGGTCAAGAAGGTCGGCAACAGCCGCAAGAAAGTCGAGCGCAAGCTGACGCGCCAGTGACGTCAATGCTGCTTCGGCCGCTCCGGCGGCCGAAGCGATCCCCTCGCCCAGCGGAGCGCCTTGGGCGAGTGCAGCGGATCGGGCCCATCGCAGGTCGGACAAGCAAGCTCGCGGCGCCCGCCCTTGCCCTCGCGAACCGCGAGCGCACGGCCGCAGGTCGGGCATGGCTTGCGCAGCAGCCACGGGACCGGATGATTCGGCATGATCGCGTCTCCCGGTGGAGGCCTCAGGCTAGGGCATCTCGGGGTAGCTACGGAATCACTTATTTGAATCACGGCGGATATTCCGGCTCTCCGTGCCGTGAACAATCAGGGCAGGTGTCGCCGGTCGCGGCCAGGACGGCCTCGATCGCCGCGAGCGCGTCCGAACTACACAAGCCGCGTGGCGGATCGTCGCGTGCGATGCGAAGCGCCCGCGCCAGCGCATGCGGGTCGCCGCGCTCGCGCATCCAGCCGTGCTGTTCGCATTCGACGATCGCGCCGGCCTCGCGCAGGGTGGCGACCGCCCAGCGCTCGAGACGCTGGCTCGCGGAATGGTGTGTGACGGCAGTCTGCATCGGCCACGCTCTCCCGCCGGGAGAATCCATGAATCGGCGGGCGTTTCCAGGCCCGTCCTGCAGGGCAGGGATTCCAAAATGGAGGGGCTGGCTTGCCGCGGATTATTCGGCGGCCCGGCTTGAGATCGCCGCGGGCTGGGGCCATCCTTGATGGAGTTTGAGTGAAACGGATGCAGACCGGAATGCAGATCAGGGCCAACGAGGATTTGCTGCTCATCATCGATGTGCAGAACGATTTTTGTCCCGGCGGCGCGCTCGCCGTGGCCGACGGCGATGCCGTGGTGCCGGCGATCAACCGGCTGAGCGGGATGTTCGATCACGTCGTCCTGACCCAGGACTGGCACCCGGCGGGACACAGCTCGTTCGCCTCGAGCCACCCCGGCAAGGCGCCGTTCGAGAGCGTCACGATGCCCTACGGGCCGCAGACCTTGTGGCCGGACCACTGCATCCAGGGCACGCCGGGCGCCGCCTTCCATGCCGAGCTTGCGACCGACAAGGCGCAGCTCATCATCCGCAAGGGCTTTCGTGCCGCGATCGATTCCTACTCGGCGTTCTTCGAGAACGACAAGACCACGCCCACGGGCCTCGCCGGCTACCTGCGCGAGCGCGGCCTGAAGCGGGTTTTCCTGGTCGGTCTCGCCGCCGATTTCTGCGTGCACTATTCGGCGGTCGATGCGCGGCGGCTCGGCTTCGCGGCCATCGTCATCGACAACGCCTGCCGCGGCATCGACCTCGGCGGCTCGATGGCGGCGGCCAAGGCGCAGGGCGCGGAGGCCGGGGTCGAGCGGATCGCCGAGCTGGCGTAGCGACGATGGACTACGCCGCCGCGCCGATGGTCGGCTCGGCGATGGCGCCGGCGACGCGGACGCGGACGCGCAGCGCGTTGCCGGGGAGGTAGGCGATCGGCATGTCCTCGACATCGACCGTCTTGAGCGTGTCGCGGTCGGCGCCGGCCTGCACCGCGCGCTCCTCGGCGATGGCCCGCGCCGCCGCGATGGCCTCGTCGCGGGTCAGGTCGCGGAAGACCTGGTCGGCCTCGCCGGAGACCTGGGCGATGGCGGCGCCGACCGCGTTGGCGCAGTCGCCATGGTCGACGCGCACGATGGTGGAGATGCCGGCAAGGCGCTCCGGCACCAGGAAGGCGCCGCCGCCGACCGCGAGCAGCGGCACGTCGCCGGCCTCGGTCTTCATGCGGTCGATGTCGCCCTCGAGCTTGCGGTGGGCGTCGGCGAGCGCGGCGTCGATCAGGCTTTTCGGCAGATGCGCGACGCGCGATCTGTCGCCGATGTCGATCAGCCCCGCCGCGACCGCGATGTCGGTCGCGGTCAGGCGGTTGCCGCCAAACACCAGCGCGTCGGATGTCAGCCGGTATCCGACGCTGAGCGGGCCGACGCGGACCGGATCCTGCTCGACATGGCTGCCGCCGCCGAGCCCGATCGAGAGCAAATCGGGCATGCGGAACAGGGTGCGGACGCCGCCGACCTCGACGACGGTGTTGGCCTCGCGCGGAAAGCCGTGGCGCAACTGGCCGATGTCGCTGGTGGTGCCGCCGACGTCGACGACCATGGCGTCGTCGAGGCCGGAGAGATACGCGGCGCCGCGCATCGAGTTGGTGGCGCCGGAGGCGAAGCTCATGACCGGGAAGGCGGTCGCGATCTCCGCCTGCATCACGGTGCCGTCGTTCTGCGTCAGGAACAGCGGCGCATCGATGCCGGACTCCGCGATCGCCTTGCGGAAGGCGGCGACCGTCGTGACCGCGAGGTCGTGGAGCGCGGCATTGAGCAGGGCGGCGTTCTCGCGCTCCAGCAGTCCGATGCGGCCGAGGTCGTGCGAGAGCGTGACGGCCACATCAGGGCAGATCTCGGCGAGGATTTCCCGCGCCGCGATCTCACAGCTCGGGTCGAGCGGCGAGAACGACGAGGCGACCGCGACCGCGCGCAGGCCCTTGGCCTTGATCGCGCGCGCGGCGGCTTTCAGGCCGCCGATGTCGAGCGGCATGAATGGGCGGCCATCATAATCGTGGCCGCCCTCGAGCATGAACGTCTCGCCGCTGACCAGCGCGGCGAGATCGCCCGGCCAGTCGCAGAACGGCGGCAGCGAGGCGGAGGCGGGCATGCCGATGCGGATGGCGCCGATCTTCTGCAGGTGCCGCCGCTGCACCACCGCATTGATGAAATGCGTGGTGCCGATCACGACCGCGTCGACCGGCGCGGCCGCCGCGGGATTTTCTCGCAGCGCCTTCAGCGCCGCGAGGATGCCGGAGGTGACGTCGGCGGTGGTCGCAGCCTTGACGGAGTGGACGACATGGTCGTCGGCAATCAGGACGGCGTCGGTGTTGGTGCCACCGACGTCAATGCCAATCCGCTTCATTCTCAGGGAGCTCCAGGGGTCGCAAACAGCGACCGGAAATCGAGGTCGTAACCGAAGGCGCGGGGGCCGACGAATTCGAGCCCGCGCGGGCTGGTCAATACGGCGGGCGCGGGCAGCGCGATCACGGTGACGCGCTGGCCGTAGCGCGCCGTCTCGGTGCCGATGCCGTGGCCGTTGACGCTGTCGAGCACGCAGATCAGGTCTGGCGACATCGCGATGGCTTCGCCATCGCGCCAAGCCACGATCCATTCGTTCTGGAACGACAGCTTGAGCCGGGTGCCGCGATCGTCGTCGCTGCCCTCCACGACGGCGCTGCCGCGCAGAAAGCCCTCGGTGGTGCGGCGCTCGACGTCGACGATCTTGCCGCTGAACAGCCGCTGGCCGCCCTCGCAATCGAGGATCGCCGCGATCGGATCCTGGTGGCTCCGGTTCGCTGCCTCGACCGCACGGCCGATCGCGATCGCCTTGGTGGTCGTGAAATGGATGCCCCAGTCCTTGACCTCGCGGCCCGTGCGCGGCGCCTTGCTGGTCGAGGCGATCGAGCCCATCTCGACGCAGATCTTGCGGCTGGCGCGCTCCATCCACTTCCAGCTCGGCACCTTGGTCACGACGGCCTCGATGCCGCGCGGATCGTAGAGCGTGCAGGGATAGGGCTTGAGGTCGCCGATCGCGACCGACGTCATCTGTGCCTCGGGAAAGGCACGGCCCATGCAGTCGGCGTCGACCACGGGGATGTTCAGATGCGCCGCCGCCATCAGCGCCTGCATGCCGTTGCCGCCGCCGATCTCGACCGACATCACGGCGCGAAATGTGATGCCGTTGATCTCCTCCTGCATGCGCACCGCACGCGCGATGCTGCGGCTGTCGGCCAGCCGTTCCTGCCCGACCAAGGGGGCGCCCATGTTGGAGACCACCGCGACCCAGTCGTCGTCGGCGAGGTCGAGCGGCGATATCATCTGCACGCGATGCCCCTCCGCATAGAGCCGGCGCAGGTTGAGCAGGCCGAGATAGGGACTGCCGCCGCCGCCGGTGCCGAGGATCCAGGCGCCGACCGCGAGCGCCTCGATGTCGTCGAGGCTGATCGTCTTCATGCCGGCTGCGCTCACGGCACAAGCTCTTCGACGTCGCTCTGTGACTGCGGCGCACGGTACTGCTGCGGGAATAGGAATATAACGCTCACAATATCAATCCTCGAGGATGACGAGATCGGCCGGACGCCAGTCGAGCGTGACCGTTTGACCCGGCGCATGGAGAGGACCAGCTCCGGAATTCGGCTGTTGCGCCAGCACGTGCTGTCCGCTCTCCAGGGCGATGCGGTACAGCACCGCGCCGCCGAGGAAATTGGTGCTCTCGACGGTGCCGCGCGCGGACATGCCTGTCCGCTTGGCATCGGCCACCTCGGCTGGCGATACCGAGATCTTCTCCGGCCGCAGCGCGACCGACAGAACCTCGGCCTCGGCTGCTGCAACTGTGTCCGCCAGGGACAGTACCAGACCGTTGCCGACGGCTATCCCGACGCCCTTGTCCAAGGTCACGCGCTGACCACGAAAAATGTTGGTGTCGCCGATGAAATCGGCAACGAAACGCGTCCGCGGCTGATCGTAGATCTCGAGCGGGGTGCCGATCTGCTCGACGCGGCCGGCGTTCATGACCGCGATGCGGTCCGACATGGCCAGCGCCTCCTCCTGGTCGTGGGTGACGAACACGAGGGTGAGGCCAAGCGTCTTCTGCAGCCGCTTGAGTTCGAACTGCATCTGCTGGCGCAATTTCTTGTCGAGCGCGCCGAGCGGCTCGTCGCAGAGCAGCACGCGGGGCGAGATGACGATGGCGCGGGCGAGCGCGACGCGCTGCTGCTGGCCGCCGGACAGTTGCGCCGGCCTGCGGTTCTCCAGGCCTCCGAGTTCAACCATCGCCAGCGCTGCCTTCACCTTCGCGGCAATCGTCGCCTTGTCGATCTTGCGCATGCGCAGGCCGAAGGCGACGTTCTCGGCCACGGTCCGGTGCGGGAACAGGGCGTAGTTCTGGAACACCATCGCCATGTCGCGCTTGTGCGCCGGCACGTGGGTGATGTCGGCGCCGTCGAGGCGGATCTCGCCGGCGCTTGGGCTGTCGAAGCCGGCGATCATGCGCAGGGTGGTGGTCTTGCCGCAGCCGGACGGGCCGAGCAGCGAAAAGAACTCGCCAGGCCTGATGTTCACGGCAACCGCGTCGACTGCGCGTACGCCGCCGTCATAGATCTTGCTGACCGCGGCGATCTCGATGGCAGCGCTCATGCGCGGAATATCCGGTTGACCCGGCTGTCGATCTCGTCCTTCCGTGCGTTGTACCACTTCCAGTCGACCTGGATCAGCTTGCCGACCTTCTCCGGCGTCGTCAGCAGCTTGGCGTCATACTTGGAGTCGAGCTTGACCTTCTTGTTGGCCGGCGAATACCAGACGGTCTCAGCGAGGCGCTTTTGAACCTCGGGGCGCAGCATGTAGTTGATATAGGCGTTGGCGAGATCCTTCACCTTGCTGCCAGGCGTGATGCTCAGCACTTGCTCGAGCGACAGCACGCCCTCGTTTGGCGTGACGAAGTCGACCGGCTGGTTCTGGCCGTCGTAACGATAGATGCCGGAATCATGCAGGATGCCGAGGCCGACCTCACCGGACAGGATCAGCTTCTCCATCGCGCCGGTGAAGTCGACCAGCTTGATCGGCTTCAGCTTCTCCAGCGCTGCATAGGCGGCGTCGAGGTCGGTCTGGCCCTTGCCATACAGGGCGCCGCACATCATCACGAACGCCTGTCCAAGGCTATTGGCAGGGATCACATAGCCGCCGCGCGCGCCGTTGAATTTCGCATCCCAGTAGTCTTTCCACGACGTGACGCTCCCATAGCCCTTGTCGGTGCGCATGCCGAGCCCGATGGCGCTGGTGAAGATGCAGACGCCGACGATCTTGTCGCTGACGGCGTAAGGGTAGACGTCGGCAATGTTCGGAACCAGCTTGGGGTCGACCTTGGGCTCGACGAGACCCATCTCCACGGCCGCCCACTGCTCGTTGGAGTTGGTGTGCAGCACGTCGTAGATGGGAGCCGAGCGCGAACTCGCCTGCAGCTTCGGCAGGAATGGCAGCGCGGTGTCGGTCTTGAGCTTGCACTTGAACTCGCTTTCGAAGGCCGGGCCGATCTCGGCCTTCATCACGTCACCCCATTTGCCGCCCCAGCCGGTGACGTTGAGAACGGGCTCGTCCGCACGCGCGACAAAGGGAGCAGCGACAACGCCGGCGCCGAGCGACGCAGCCGCGGTCAGCAGGCGGCGGCGGCTCAGGGGAAAACGACGCGATGAGGCGGTCATGTCCGGGATCTCCCTTAGAGTTTGACGTAGGAGCGAAGACCTACGGTGCGGTCGAGCGCGATGACGACGATGAAGGCGAGCAGGATCGAGACCACCGAGGCCGCGCCGATGGTGCCGTCGAGATCGAACTTCAGATAGTTGAACAGCGTGATCGGCAAGGTCTCGCTGCCCGGCGCGACCAGGAACAGCGACACCGGAAACTGGTCGAACGAGACGATGAAAGCAAAGATCGCGCCTGCCAGAACGCCGGGCTTCACCAGCGGCAGCGTGATCTCGAAGAAGGTCCGGGTGGGGCTGGCGCCGAGATTCTGCGCGGCTTCCTCCAACCTGACATCGAAATTGTGCAGCACGGCGAGCGTGGTCCGCACCACGTAGGGAATCGTCACCAGCGTGTGACCAGCCACCAGCCCCCACACCGGGCGTCCGACGTCGAGCAGTACGTAGGACTGGAACAGCGCAAGACCGGTCAGGATCGCCGGCAGCATGAGCGGCGACAGCATGGTCGCCACGATCAGCCGGGAGCCTGGCAGGTTGCCGCGGGCGATCGCCAGCGCGGCCGAGGCGCCCAGCACGGTGGCCGCGACCGTGGTCATGGCCGCGACTTCGATGCTGAACAGCAGCGCGTGCATGAAGTCGCCCGAGGCGAAGAATTTCTCGAACCAGCGAAAGGAGATGCCGACTGGTGGAAACTGGATGAAAGGCGTCGGGTTGAGCGCGAACACGATCACGATCGCAATCGGCGCCAGCAGGAAGACGAGGATGGCGGTGTTGGCGGCGAGATAGAGCCTGCGGCCCCACCGGAGCGGCCGCGCCTTGCTGCGAAGGGCAGGTGTGGCCGCCAGACCGATTGGCGCAGCGAGCGGCGGCCGCGATCCCGGAGCAAGGCTCGTCATCTGCGCCCTCATTGCAGCTCGCGCTGGCCCGAAACGAGGCCGAGCACGTGATTATACGCGATGACGAGCGAGAGCGAAATGATGAGCAGCACCATGCCGAGCGCAGCCGCGAAGCCGACGTTGAAGTTGGCGGAGATCTGCTGGTAGATCAGGATCGGCAAGGTCATGACCTGGAAGCCGCCGAGCAGGATCGGGGTGACATAGGCGCTGATCGCGAGCGCGAAGACGAGCAGCGAGCCGGCGAGGATGCCGGGCAGGCTGAGCGGCAGGGTGACCTCGAGAAATGCGCGCCATGGGCTGGCGCCGAGATTCTCCGCCGCCTGCTCCAGCCGCTCGTCGATGCGGCCGATCACGCCGGTGAGCGTCAGCACCATGAAAGGCACATAGATGTGGACCAGGCCGATGATGATGCCGGTCTCATTGTACATCAGCTGCAACGGCCTTGTGACCAGCCCGAGCGACGCCAGGATCTGGTTGATGACACCCTTGTCGGACAGCAGCGTCATCCAGGCGAAGGTACGCACCACGATGCCGGTCAGCATCGGCGCCAGCACGGCCATCAGCAGCAGCGCATGGCCGGTGCGGCTCTTGATACGCGCCATCCAATGCGCGAGCGGGTAGCCGATCACGAGCGCGGCGAGCGTCGTCCAGAGGCCGATCCGGATCGTGGTCCAGATCACCTCGAGATAGTAGCCGTCATCGCCCATGCGGGCATAGTGCCTGGCTGTGAGGGCGACGTTCGGCATGACCACGGGGTTGCCGGTCAGGACGCTCATCACCGCCATCAATCCGATCGGCAGAAAGAAGAACAACGCAAACAGCAGCGCGCTCGGCAGGATCAACAGCGCCAGGCTGTTGACGCGCGGCGCGCTGCTGCTCGTCATCAGGAGGCCAGTCCGGCCAATTGCTCGATGGTCTGGCCGAGCGGATCGCCGGTCATGCGCCGCAGCTTTGCGGCCATGCTGCCGAGCTCGCGGCGGACATTGGCACGCTCGATCTCGGTGGTGGCCTGGACCGAGTAGGAGACGGCGATGCCGATCAGCTCACCGCTCTCGCCGCTCGTCAGCGCAAAGCCCTGCGAGCCGACGCCCTCGATGGCCTCGTCGGCGGCGTCCGAGATGCCGGTCCGGCGGATCTCGTTCAGCCGCGCCATCAGCTCGGTGAAGTTCTGCGGCGAGTTGGCCGGGACCTTCGGGTAGTCGAGCGGCACGCGCGTCCGGATCTCCTGGTCTGTCAGACGCGCCAGCATGGCGCGGCCGTTCGAGGTGATGATGGCCGGCGTGCGCTGGCCCGGCGGGTTGACGACGCGCAGCGGGTTGGAGCCGGGCACGATGCGCAGCACCACCTGCTGATAGCCGTCGAGCACGGCGATGTAGCCGGTGTGGCCGGTGCGCGCGCAGACATCGCGCAGCTCGCGCTCGGCGGTGGCGATCAGGTCGTCATGGGCCCGGTGCAGCCGCCCGAGCTCGAAGGTGAGCAGGCCCGGCCGGTAGCGGCGGCTGTGCGGATCCTGCTCGAGCAGGCCGCAATCGCGCAGCGAGCGGAGCAGGCGGGAGGTCGAGCTTTTCGGTTTGCCGGTCAGGACCTGGACGTCGGCAAAGGAGAGGTCGGGCCGCGCGGTCGAGAAGCAGCGCAGGATGTCGATGGCGTTGGTCAGAGCGCTCATGATGATACCGTTTGTTCCATTTTTTGGAACGTAGTCCCAAATTCTAGAAGCGGCAGACCGTCTGCCGCAAGGCGAAATTACTGGCAACGAGGTGCCCGAATGCGCGTCAGGGTGGTGGTCGGGGCGCCGGGCGCAGACGGAGCATGCTCAGCCTCACTGCGCCACGGTGGACCTGATGCGACCGACGGCGGCGTCTACGCCCGTCCAGGCCGGCTTGTCCGGAGCAAACTGCTGACGAAGATAGGCGACGAGTTCGGCGATCTGGACGTCACTGAGATGGTCCTTGAACGCCGGCATGTAGCCGAGATCGGACGAGACCGGCTTCATGATCCCGTGCAGGATCACCTGGATCAGATTGTCGGGTGTGGCGCTGTGCAGGTTGCTGTTCAGCGCCAGCGAGGGCCGACTGCCGAACAGCGGCAGGCCGCCCACCTCGTGACAGACCGCGCAGGCGCCGAGATAGAGCCGTGCCGCCGGAGACGCCGTCGAGGTCGCCTTGGTGCGCGCTTCCAACTCCGCGGCCATCGCCTCCAGCTTCGCTGCCTCGGGCGAGGGCGTCTGGAACGAGGCGAGATAGATCGCCATGGCCCGAACGTCCGCGTCGGGCAGCGTCGCGAGATCCTTCACGATCGGCGCCATCGGACCGGCCGCGACACCATGGAAGCGCGATTGCCCCGAGCGCAGATAAGTGTAGAGCTCGTCCTCGGTCCACGGGATCGGGGCAGTCGAGAGCGCGGTCAGCGCAGGGGCTTCCCAGCCATCGGCGAAGCCGCCAGCCAGATGTGCGTTGCGCTGCTCGGCGCCGAGCGCGTTGCGCGGCGAGTGACAGGCGCTGCAATGGCCGAGGCTTTCGACGAGATAGAAGCCGCGATTCCACTGCTCCGATTGTGTCGGATCGGGCCGGAACGGCTGCGTGTCGTGAAACAGAGCGTTCCATCCGGCGACCAGCGGCCGCAGGTTGAATGGGAAGCGCAGCGCGTTGTCAGGCGCCTGCTGTCTCACTGGCGCCTGTGCCATCAGGTAGGCGTAGAGCGCCTGCAGGTCGGCATCATCGGTTCGCGCGAAATGCGTGTAGGGAAACGCCGGATAGAGCTGCCGGCCGTCGCGATGCACGCCCTCGCGCATCGCGCGCTCGAAGGCGGGATAGGACCAGGCGCCGATGCCGGTCTCGACGTCGGGCGTGATGTTGGTGCTGAACAGCGTGCCGAACGGCGTCTCCAGTGCGCGGCCGCCGGCATTGATCAGGCCGCCATCCGCGGTATGGCAGACAGCGCAATTGCCGAGCGCCGCGAGCGCCTCGCCGCGCGCGATCGTCGCTGCGGAATAGACCGAGGGATCGGGGCGCGTGATCGGCGCGATGGCGCGCCAGGGCAACACGGCGGTGGCGACGCCGATCGCCGCGGCGCAGGCCGCGACGGCGGTGGCGATCACGCCGCCCCGCTTGGCAAAGGGCTTGGGCCACGTGGTCGCCGGTCTTTCGGGGGCGGGCAGCGACTGCGGCGCCGGCGTCTCCGCCCGTTCGCCGCGCAGGCCTTTCAGGATGCGCTCCGGCGTGAATGGCGGCTCGCGGAAGCGGACGCCGGTGGCGTCGTAGATCGCATTGGCGATCGCGGCGGCGCTGGGCACGGACGCGGACTCGCCGACGCCGAGCGGCGGCTGATCCGGCCGCGGCAGCATCAGCACGTCGATCTCAGGCACGTCGGGGAAGGTGATGATCGGATAGGCGCCCCATTCCCGTGCCGCGACCTTGCCGCGCGTGAAGGGAATCTCCTCCATCAGCGCACGGCTGGTGGATTGGATGACGTTGCCTTCGATCTGGTGGCGTACCCCGTCGGGATTGATCATCAGGCCGGAGTCCTGGCCTGCAATGACCCGCGTGACGCTGACATCGCCGGTGGTCGTATTCACGGCGACATCGGCGATCCACGCCGACCATGCCGCGCCGTAGCCGGGAAACTTGCTGTGGACGTAGAGCGCGTAGGCGAAGCCGCGGCCATGGACGACGCCGTTCTCGGGCGTCTTCTCCTCCCGCACGGGGCGCGGCGTCCAGCCGGCGCGCTCGGCCACGGCGTTCACGAGATCACGTGCGCGCTCGTCCTTCAGATAGCGCAGCCGGTATTCGATCGGGTCGACGCCGGCCTCGGCGGCGAGCTCGTCGATGTAGGACTCGTGCGCGAAGGTGTTGGGCAGCGCCGAGACACCGCGGATCCAGGACGCACGCACGATCGGCGGCATGTCATGCGCCGTGACGCGCATGTGCTCATAGTCGTAAGGCGGGATCGCGGTGCGGTCGCCCATCTCGAACACCGCAGGCTCCGGCCCGATGCGCCCGGTCAGCAGCAGCGCCAGCGTCGGTGCGCCGTTCGAGGGATAGCGCGTGGCGAACTCATAGGCCGCGACCGAGCCGTCGGCATTGAGGCCGCCATTGACGTCCATCAGCTGCGCGGTGCCCTTGGGCTCCCACAGATGCTCTTGCTCGCGCGACAATTGCACCCGCACCGGGCGGCCGACCGCACGCGACAGCAGCAGCGCATCGGCCGTGACGTCGTCGGCGCAGTTGCGGCCGTAGCAGCCGGCGGCCTCGAGGCGGATCAGCTCGATCTGGTGCTCGGGACGGTCGATCAGCTTGGCGAGATCGCCGCGCAGGAGATGAGGATTCTGCGTGCCGGAATAAATGCGGATCTGCCCGTCGCGATAGTCGGCCACCGCGCAGGACGGTCCGATCGAGCCGTGCATCTGGTAGGGCCAGAGATAGGTCCTCCGCATCGGCTTGGCGGCGCCGGCGATGGCGGCATCGACATCGCCCTTGTCGAGCAGCCGTCGCGGAGCGGACGGATTGGCGCGCAGCGCGTTCTCGACATCATCGAGGTCGCGCAGGGTCGGCACCGGCTTCCAATTCACCTCGAGGCGCTCGGCGGCACGGATCGCATTCTCCTCGCGCTCGGCGACGACGCCGATGAAGTCGCCGATGACGACGACGTCGACTAGGCCAGGGACATCGCGCACTGACTCCCTGTCGACGCCAAGAAGGCTGGTTCCGATGAAGGGGCCGGCATCGACGCCGGCATAGGGCGGACGCACGACGCGGCCGTGCAGCATGCCGGGGACGCGAACGTCATGCACGTAAGTGAGCTCACCGGTCGCCTTCGCCGGCAGGTCGACGCGCGGCACCGAGCGGCCGACGACCTGATAGTCGTTCACCGACTTGACGAGGATATCGTCGGCGAGCTCGAGGCGGATCGTCTCATCGCCGATCAGCTCGCCATAGCTGAGGACGCGGTTGTTGGGCCCGCGGACCAGTCCATCCTCGACCATCAAGTCCTGAACGTCGAGGTCGAGCTGCGTCGCCGCCCGCGCCAAGAGGAAGGCGCGCGCCTGCGCCGCCGCCTTGCGCAGGGGCACGGCGGTGATCTGGATTGTCTCGCTGGCGATGGTCGCGCCCTGGTTCGGCACGACCGCGGTGTCCCCGAGCACGACCACGACCCGAGCGAAGGAGACGTCGAGCTCTTCTGCGACGATCTGTCCCAGCGCGGTGCGGATGCCGGTGCCGAGATCGACATGGCCGTTGAAGGCGGAGACCTCGCCTGCCGCCGTGATCCGGATGAAGGTTTCGAACTGGCCATCGTTGCCGGCGATGGGACGTTCGACGACCAGCCGGCCGCGAGGCATGTCGGCGTCCTTGGTGAGGCGATCGTTCATCAGTCCAGCGCCTCGAGCGTGTGGCCGGCCGCGCGCATCGCCGCGCGGAGGATTTCGACATGCGCGCCGCAGCGGCAGAGATTGTAGCGCAGCGCTTGCTTGATCTCGTCGGGTGACGGATCGGGCTTGATCGCCAGCAGCGCCTTGGTCGTCATGATCATGCCGTTGAGGCAGTAGCCGCATTGCGCGGCCTGCTCGGCGATGAAGGCCTGCTGCACCGGATCGGGCGCCTCGCGCGAGCCCAGTCCTTCCAGCGTGGTGACGTCGCGGCCGATGCAGCCTTCCACCGGAATGACGCAGGAGCGGGCGGCGCGGCCGTCGATCAGTACGGTGCAGGCGCCGCATTCCCCCAGGCCGCAGCCGTACTTCGGACCGTTCAGAGCGAGGTCGTTGCGCAGCACATGGAGCAGGGGCGTGTCCGGCGCGGCGGCGACGTCATGTGTCCGTCCGTTCACGGTCAGCCGAATCGTTGCTGGCGTCATGCCCTTCTGTCGTCCGCTATGCTATCGTTAACGAGGATGCGATGGTGATCGCTCCGAGCGTATCGTTTGTGTACTAACATGCAAGTGGCACGTATTGCGTTGCAGCGTATGCACGATTTGTCGTCATTGTGCAGGGCAAACTGATCGTTTATCCGGCAATCGTGCTTTTCGTTCGCGGTGGCGCTTGACAGTCGGCGGAGGGGCGCGACATCATTCGTATACGAACGAATTGCCGCGGCGCGTGGATGGCTGCCGCCAACTCCGCTTCAAGATGGGCTTCTCTGCATGGTGACTGAGACGGCGAGCGACGGTGCAGGGGACAAGATCCGCTGCGATGCCTGCCCGGTGATGTGCTACATCAAGCCGGGCGCGGCAGGCGCCTGCGACCGCTATGCCAATCAGGACGGTGTGCTGGTGCGCGTCGATCCGCATATCCTGCTGGAGCGCACGGTGTCGCATGGCGGCAAGCTGGTGCCGTTCCAGGCGAGCGGCGACTGGGACGGCAAGATCGTGCATCAGCCGGAGCTGTTCGTCACCGCGATCGGCGCCGGCACCACTTATCCCGACTACAAGCCGGCGCCGTTCATCGTGTCATCGGTCGTCGATGGCGTCGACATGGTCACGGTCGTGACCGAGGGCATCTTCAGCTATTGCGGCGTCAAGGTGAAGATCGACACCGACCGCTATCTCGGCCCGGAAGCGGCGACGGTGCGCGTCGACGGCGAAGCGGTCGGTCACGTCACGACCAGCGAATACGGCTCGCAGATGCTGTCGCTCGGCGGCGTGCATCATCTCACGGGCGGCTCCAAGAAGGAGGGGCGTGTCACCTGTGACGCGCTGATGGACCTCAGCAACCGCAAGGCCGTGGAACTGGTGGTTGACGGCGGCTCCAGCGTGATCGTGCAGGCGGGGCAGCCCCCGATCGTCAACGGCGTCAAGGAAGAGCGCATGCGCGTCGGCTGCGGCTCGGCCACGATCGGGATGTTCGCCAAGCAATGGCAGGGCAAGGTCGACGAGGTCGTCGTGGTCGATGATCACATCACCGGCGTGCTGTCAGAGCACCAGGCCGGCAAGCTGCTCGACATTCCCGCGACAGGCATCAAGATGAAGGGACGACGCTCGACGCCGGGCCGCTACTTCCAGGTGGCGCAGCCCGGAACCGGCTGGGGCGGCACCGACATCTCCGATCCGCTGTCGATCCTCGGGCCATTCGATCCCAAGACGGCGAAGCCGGGAACGACGCTGCTGATGGTGTCCACGACGGGCGAGCATGCCGGATACTACGTGCTCGACGAGACGCTCAGGCCGGTGCAGCGCGAGATGCCGCCGGAGCTGCAGTTCTCGGTCGAGCGCATCCAGGAGAACTGCGAGCCGGCGCTGTGCACCGTGCTGTTCATGGCCGGTGCCGGCGGCTCGCTGCGCGCCGGCGTCACCGACAATCCGGTGCGGCTGACGCGTTCGGTCAAGGATACGCTGACGCGGGTGACGAGCGGCGGTGCGCCGGTCTATGTCTGGCCGGGCGGCGGCATCACCTATATGGTCGACGTGACCCAGATGCCGGCCGGCGCCTTCGGCTATGTGCCGACGCCGGCGATCGTCGCGCCGATCGAGTTCACGCTGAGGCTATCGGATTATGCGGCGCTCGGCGGGCACATGGATTACGTCCAGCCGCTCGCTTCGCTCAAGGATGTCAGCAAGGACATTCGCCAACTGCCGTGGCCGAGGCCGGGTGCATGACCCGGCAGCCACAGATCGCCTTGTTGCCCGACCGGCGGCTGCATCTGCAGGACGGCCCGATCGATCTGATCATCGGCGTCGACGCGGTCGATGGTGATATCCGCGCGGCCTATCGTGCGGCGGCCGAGCGTTTCACGGGTCTCTTGGACGAGCTGTGTGCCGAACTGTCCGATCTGCGCAGGGGCGCCGATCACGATCGATGCCCATTGAAAGGTGTCGTCGCGCGGCGGATGCATGCGGCAGTGTCGCCGTTCGCCCGCGAAATGTTCATCACGCCGATGGCCGCGGTTGCCGGGAGCGTGGCCGAGGAGATCCTCGGCGCCATGTGCGGCGTGGCGAAGCTGACGCGGGCCTATGTCAACAATGGCGGTGACATCGCACTCCATCTGCGGGATGCCGCCACCTTCAGCGTCGGGCTGATGGACCGTCCCGACGGCGCCGGTGTGATGCGCAGGATGACGCTTCGTGCTGCCGATGCGATCGGCGGCGTCGCCACGTCGGGCCGCCACGGCCGCAGTTTCTCGCTGGGCATTGCCGACGCGGTGACGGTACTCGCGCGCAGCGCGGCGCAGGCGGATGCGGCGGCGACGGTGATCGGCAACGCGGTCGATCTTCCGGGTCATCCGGCCGTGCTTCGCCGACCTGCCTGCGAGTTGCAACCGGAGACCGATCTCGGTGATCGCCTCGTCACATGCGAGGTCGGAGAGCTCCGTGATGTCGAGGTTGCCGAAGCGCTGGCCGCGGGCGAGCATCGTGGGCAGTCGCTGCTGTCGGCCGGTCTGATCGAAGGCGCCGTTCTGCAGCTCCGCGGCAACATTCGCGTTGTCGGTCCGCGCGCGATCGAGATCGTTCGTCGGCCGCAGTTGCGAGCGGCGGCGGCGTGAGGTTTGATGCATGATGTGCAGGAACACGAAGGATCATCGATGAGCGCCGTCATCAGAAAGATCGTGACCGTGGTCGAGGAAGTCCATCAGGAGATGGGCCGGTCCGTCTCGCCGCCGACGCGGCGGGCTGCGGCAGTGGCGGTGATCGAGAATCCGTTTGCCGGCCGCTATGTCGAGGACCTGTCGCCTCTGATTGCGATCGGCGAGGAGCTGGGCGAGATGCTGGCCAAGCGCGCCGTGGCCGCGCTCGGCATCGAAGGGCCGGCCGCGCACAGCTACGGCAAGGCGGCCGCCGTCGGCAGCGACGGCGAGCTGGAGCATGCGGCCGCGATCCTGCATCCGAAAATGGGCGCGCCGGTGCGCAAGGTACTCGGCAAGGGCGCGGCGCTGATCCCGTCGTCGAAGAAGCGCGGCGGCGTCGGCTGCACGCTCGACATTCCGCTCGGCCATAAAGATGCGGCCTTCGTGCGCAGTCATTTCGATGGCATGGAGGTGCAGATCAACGACGCGCCGCGCGCCAATGAGATCATGGTCGCGCTCGCGGTCACCGACAGCGGCCGTCCGCTGCCGCGCGTCGGCGGGCTCACGGTCGCCGAGATCAAGGGCGAGGACGGTCTACGGTAATTCGACTCAACATGGAGGCTGAAGGGATGCGACGGAGAACGATGCTTGCGGCAGGCCTGGGCCTTGCCGTCGCGGGATTGACGGGCGCGGCGCGCGCCGAGGACGTCATCAAGATCGGCGAGATCAACAGCTATTCGCTGCTGCCGGCCTTCACCGAGCCCTATCGCAAGGGCTGGCAGCTCGCGGTCGAGGAGGTCAATGCGGCCGGCGGCATCAACGGCAAGAAGCTCGTCGTCGTCTCCAAGGACGACAGCGGCAAGCCGGCTGACGCGCAGACCGCGGCCAACGAGCTGGTGTCGAGCGAGAACGTCGCGATGCTCGCCGGTACGTTCCTGTCGAACATCGGCCTCGCCGTCAGCGACTTCGCCAACCAGAAGAAGGTGTTCTTCCTGGCGGCCGAGCCGCTGACCGACGCCATCACCTGGGCGAAGGGCAACAAATACACCTTCCGCCTGCGTCCGTCGAACTACATGCAGGCGGCGATGCTGGTCGAGGAGGCCGCCAAGCTTCCCGCCAAGCGCTGGGCCACCATTGCGCCGAACTATGAATATGGCCAGTCGGCCGTCGCCGTGTTCAAGAAGCTCTTGTCTGAGAAACGGCCCGACATCCAGTGGGTGGACGAGCAGTGGCCGCCGCAGGGCAAGATCGACGCCGGTCCGGTGGTGCAGGCCGTCGCCGCCGCCAATCCGGAGGCGATCCTCAACGTCACCTTCGGCGCCGATCTCGTGAAGCTGGTCCGCGAAGGCAACACCCGCGGCCTGTTCAAGGACCGCAAGGTCGTCAGCTTCCTGACCGGCGAGCCGGAATATCTCGATCCGCTCAAGGAGGAGACGCCCGAGGGCTGGATCGTCACCGGCTATCCCTGGTATTCGATCAAGACGCCCGAGCACGACGCGTTCCTGAAGGCGTATCAGGCCAAATATAACGACTATCCGCGGCTTGGTTCGATCGTCGGCTACCAGACCATCAAGTCGGCAGCCGCCATCCTCGCCAAGGCCGGCTCGACCGATACCGACAAGCTGATCGCCGCGGCCGAGGGACTGTCGGTGCCGTCGCCCTTCGGTGAAATCACGTTCCGCAAGATCGATCACCAGTCGACGCTCGGCGCTTACGTCGGCAAGACTGCGCTGAAGGACGGCAAGGGCATCATGGTCGACGCCGTCTATCGCAAGGGCTCGGACTACCTGCCTGGTGACGCGGAGGTCGGCAAGCTCCGGCCGAAGGACTGATCCACACGATCCTGCTTCTCCCTCTCCCGCAGGGGGAGAGCGGGCGGGGTGAGGGAATACGACGCCTGATCTGCAGGTTCGGGCCGAGATCCCTCACCCCACGCTTGCTCGCCAGCTCTCTGAGGGAGCGCCGAGCGCAAACGCGGCTCATCGATTCGACGATCTCCTCACGCGGACCGCCCATGGCCTTCTATTTCGTCCAGTTCCTGACCGGCCTTGCCAGTGCAGCCTCGCTGTTCCTGGTGGCGTCGGGACTGTCGATCATCTTCGGCGTCACCCGCATCGTGAATTTCGCCCATGGCGCGTTCTACATGCTCGGCGCCTATGTGGCCTTTTCGCTCACTGAGAGGCTGTCCGGTCCGCTCGGCTTCTGGGGCGGCATCGTCGTGGCAGCGCTCGCGGTCGCGGCCGTCGGCGTGCTCGTCGAGATCGTGCTGCTGCGCCGGATCTATCACGCGCCGGAATTGTTCCAGCTGCTCGCGACCTTCGGCCTGACCTTGATGGTCGAGGATCTCGTCGTGCTGATCTGGGGACCGGACGACCTGGTCGGCCGCCGCGCGCCGGGATTGAAAGGTGCGGTCGATTTCTTCGGCCAGAACATCCCGAGCTACGACCTGTTCCTGATCGTGCTCGGCCCCGTCGTGCTCGGCGCATTGTGGCTGCTGTTCCAGCGCACGCGCTGGGGCATCCTGGTGCGCGCGGCGACGCAGGACCGCGACATGGTCGCGGCGCTCGGGGTCAACCAGAAGTGGCTGTTCACCTCGGTGTTTGCCGTCGGCGTCTTCCTGGCGGCGCTCGGCGGCGCCCTGCAGATCCCGCGCGACGCGGTCCATCACGCGATGGATCTGCGCATCATCGTCGAGGTGTTCGTGGTCGTCGTGATCGGCGGCCTCGGCAGCATCCTCGGCGCCTTCATTGCCGCCGTGCTGGTGTCGGAGCTCAACGCTTTCGGCATTTTGATCTTCCCCACGATCTCGCTGATCCTGGTGTTCCTGGTGATGGCGGTCGTGCTGGTCGTCCGGCCCTGGGGCCTGTTCGGTAAGAAGGAAGCGCCCGCGCGCCGCACGCCGGGCCTCACCGTTATTCCGTGGCGTCCGCTGAGCTCGGTCGAGCGGCTGGCGTCCCTCGTCGCTCTGGCGCTGGCGGCGATGCTGCCCTTCATCGCCGGCAACTACGCGCTGACCGTGGGCGCCGAGATCGCGATCTTCGTGATCTTCGCGGCGTCGCTGCATTTCCTGATGGCGGTCGGCGGGCTCGCCTCGTTTGGTCACGCCGCCTATTTCGGCCTCGGCGCCTATGGCGTCGCCTTCCTCGCCAAGATGGCGGGACTGCCGATGATCGTCTGCCTTTTGCTGGGCCCGCTGCTCGGCGCGCTCGGCGCAGCCGTGTTTGGTGCTTTCGCGGTCCAGCTCTCCGGCGTCTACTTCGCGATGCTGACGCTGGCGTTCGCCCAGATCGTTTGGTCGATCGCGTTCCAATGGGTGGCCGTGACCGGCGGCGACAATGGCATTCTCGGTCTCTGGCCGGAAAAGTGGGCGGCCTCGCCGTCGCACTTCTATTGGCTCGCACTGGGCGTGTCGGCGCTCGTGGTCAGCGTGCTCCGGCTGATTACTTTCTCACCCTTTGGCTACGCGCTGCGCGGCATGCGCGACTCGCCGCTGCGCAGCGAGTCGATCGGCATCAACGGCAAGCGTATCCAGTGGACCGCTTTCATCATCGCCGGCACGACGGCCGGCATCGGCGGCGCGCTGTTCGCCTATCTCAAGGGCAGCGTCTTCCCTGACAACATGGGCATCTCGCTCTCGGTCGATGCGCTGGTCATGGTGTTGCTCGGCGGCGTCGAGACGGTGCCCGGCGCGATCTTCGGCGCCATCGTCTACAAGGCGCTCAACATCTGGCTGGTCAGCCAGACCGACTGGTCGAAGCTCGTGCTCGGCATCTTCATCGTGCTGATCGTGGTGGTGTTCCCGAAAGGCATCGTGGGCGTGGTCGAAACCGTCATGCATCGGCGCCGCGCAGTGTCCCCCAAGGGGGCTTCGCTGTCGGCCAAGATGGAGGGCGCATAATGAGTCTCGGCGTGTCGATGCTCTCGGTCGAAGGCCTGTCTAAATCCTATGGCGGCATTCACGCCGTCCGCAACGTGTCGTTCACGCTGCGGGCCGGCGAGATCCTGGCGCTGATCGGCCCGAACGGCGCGGGGAAAAGCACCTGCTTCGACATGCTCAACGGCCAGAACGTGCCGGACAGCGGCCGCATCACGGTGATGGGGCAGGAGACCACCGGGCGCAAGCCGCGCGAGGTCTGGCGGCTCGGGGTCGGCCGCACCTTCCAGATTACCGCGACCTATCCGACCATGACCGTGCGTGAGAACATCCAGGTCGCGCTGGTCTCGCATCATCGCCGCCTGTTCGATTTCTGGAGCCCGATGGTTGGCATCGAGCGCGACGAAGCCGATCGCCTGCTCGATCTCGTCGGCATGGCCGGCTATGCCGAGCGTCCCTGCGGCGAGCTCGCGTATGGCGACCTCAAGCGGCTGGAGCTCGCGATCGCGCTCGCCAACCAGCCGAAGCTGCTGCTCATGGACGAGCCGACCGCCGGAATGGCGCCGCGCGAGCGCGTCGAGCTGATGCGGCTGACGGCTGGAATCGCGCGTGAGCAGTCGATCGGCGTCCTCTTTACGGAGCACGACATGGACGTGGTATTCGAGCATGCGGACCGCATTCTCGTCCTCAATCGCGGCAGCCTCATTGCCGAGGGATCGCCAGCCGAGGTGCGCGCCAACCGGGAGGTGCAGGCGATCTATCTCGGCGAAGGCCTGCTGTATGATGCCGATCATCGCGAGGGAGCTCCGGCATGAAGCTGTCCGTCGCCAGTCTCAACAGCCACTATGGTCCGGCGCATATCCTGTTCGACATCGGCCTCGAGGTCGGCGAGGGCGAGGTGGTGGCACTGCTCGGGCGCAACGGCGCTGGCAAATCGACGACGTTCCGCTCGATCGTCGGCCTGGTCGAGCTGCGCGAGGGCCAGATCATGTTCGAGGGCAAGGACATCTCGTCCGCGCCGACCCATGAGATCGTCCGCGCCGGCCTCGGCTATGTTCCGGAAGAGCGCCGCATCTTCACCGAGCTGACGGTGGAGGAAAACCTCGAGGTCGGTCGGCAGAAGCCGCGGCCCAATGCGCCGCAATGGACGCGCGAGAAACTCTATCAGTTGTTTCCCAATCTCGGCGAGATGAAGAACCGCCCGGGTGGCCGCATGAGCGGCGGCGAGCAGCAGATGCTCACCATCGCCCGTACCCTGATGGGCAATCCGTCGCTGGTGCTGCTCGACGAGCCATCGGAGGGTTTGTCGCCGAAGATCGTCGAGCAGATGGTCGATGCGATCCTGACCATGAAGAAGGAAGGCGTCTCGCTGGTCGTCTCCGAGCAGAACCTGCATTTCGCCAAGCTGATCTCGGACCGCGCCTATATCATCGAGCGCGGCCGCATCTGCTTCTCCGGCACCATGGCCGAGCTCGACGCGCGGCCCGACATCCGCGACGCGCATCTGTCGATCTGAGGCGAGGGAAGATATGGCCAAGAGCGCCACGCTGAAGCGATCGGCAAGGACCGCAACGAAGACCGCGCCGAAGCCGCAGCCAAAGGCCGCTGCGAAGGCCACGGCCAAAGCGGCGAAATCAAATTACGTGCTCGACGATCAGATCGGCTTCATCCTGCGTCAAGTCTGGCAGCGCCACACGATGATCTTCGCGCGCGACATCGGCAGCAACCTGACGCCAACGCAATGGGCGGCACTGTCGAAGCTGGTCGAGACCGGGCCGTGCTCGCAAAACCAGCTCGGACGGTTCACGGCGATGGACGTCGCGACGATCAAAGGTGTGATCGACCGGCTGACCGCGCGCGGTCTCACCGAAACCAGCCCGGACCCGCAGGATGGTCGCAGGCTGCTCGTCAGCCTGACCCGCGCCGGCCAGCAGCTCGCGGAGAAGACCGCACCGCTCGCGCTCGCCATCTCCAAGGAAACACTGGCGCCGCTCGATGCGAAGGAACGCGAGACGCTGCTGGGGTTGTTGAACCGGCTGCGGTAGCCCTTCCTCCACGTCATTCCGGGGCGTCGCGAAGCGACGAACCCGGAATCCCGAGCTGAGGGAAAGAACAGCGCTGGCCAATCTCGGGATTCCGGGTTCGCCCTTTGGGCGCCCCGGAATGACTGTGTATGCCGCTCTACGACGATATTACTTCGCCACGATCTCCGGGATCTTCGTGGCCGGCGGCGTGTTGCGGCTGCGCTGGGTGCGGACGATGCCGTCGATGATGGTCATGCCGATACCCGGGAGATCGCCGAGCTGGACGCTGTCGAGCAAGGTCGTGGCCGGCGAGTGCTGCGCCTTGTCCATGATGACGAAGTCGGCGGAGCGGCCGACCTCAATCAGGCCGCAGTCGAGCTCGCGCATCCGCGCTGTGTTGCCGGTAGCGAAGCAGAACGCGATCTCGGCGGGGACGTCGCCGAGCGAGGACAGTAGCGACACCATGCGCAGGATGCCGAGCGGCTGCACGCCGGAGCCGGCCGGCGCGTCGGTGCCGAGGATCACGCGGTTGAGTTCGTTCATCTCGCGCGCGGTGCGCAAGGTGAACAGCGCCGAGCGCTCATTGCCGTTGTGCACCAGCTCGAGCCCAGCCTTGCAGCCCTCGCAGATGCAGCGGATCTGGTCGTCGGGCAGGGCGGTGTGGCCGCCATTGATGTGTCCGATGACGTCGGTGCCGGCCTCCAGCACGACGTCCTTGTCGATCAGGCCGGAGCCGGGAATCGACGGACCGCCGGTGTGAATGGTGCTCTGGATGCCGTATTTGCGCGCCCAGCCGACCATCTTGCGCGCGGTCGGGCCGTCCTTGACGCCGCCGAGGCCGACCTCGCCGAGCAGCTTGACGCCGGCCGCCGCGAGCTCCTTGAAATCGTCCTCGACCATCTCGCATTCGATCACCGGCGCGCCGGCATGCACCTTCACACCGCCGGGGCGGAGCGTCCAGAATGCGCGCTGCGCGAAGATCGCCATCGCCTTCAGGCCGACCACGTCGCGCGGGCGACCGGGCATGTGCACCTCGCCGGCGGAGATCATCGTGGTGACGCCACCATGCAGATAGGAGTCGATCCAGTTGGTCTGGTTCTGCCGCGGCGTCCAGTCGCCGGCGACCGGATGAACATGGCTGTCGATCAGGCCTGGCGCCACCGTCGTGCCATGGGCATCGACGATGGTCGTCGCGCCTTCGGTGTCGACGTCCTTGAAGCGGCCGATGCCCGTGATCTTGCCGTTCTCGGCGACGATCGTGTCGGCGTCCAGGATGGGCCGTTCCAGTGCGCCGGACAGCATCAGGCCGATGTTGCGGATGACCAGCTTGCTGGGACCGGTTGCTTGCGGCGCGTCATGGGCCATCGGGATATCCTTCTTTCCTGGCAAGGCATTTGCGGCAGTTTGCGCCTGCACGCGGCGCAGCATCAAGCCGGTTTCGGTCATTCGTACACGAATGATCAGGTCCGGCAAGCTGCGGCCTGCACGAAGATTTGGCGCGGGCTGCCTACCCTTCAGACACAGCGCGGGCCCTATGAGCGCGGCGACATCCTCGGCTTCGGTCGCGTGTTCGACATTCCCGTCCCCTGTGCTTGTGGCGGTGGTCTACGCGCAGGTGACGAACCGCACCCCTGGACGTTGCCGCCGCAATCCGGCATCACCTCGTGCGATCTTTTTGCGACGTGGGTGACGGCAGATGAGCGACGACCTCCACATGATCGGAGCGGGCGGCATCACCGCCTCGGTCAAGGCTGATGGCGCCGAGCTGTGCTCGTTGAAGACGGCCGGGGGCCTGGAGTTGCTCTGGCAGGCCGGAGCCGTCTGGCCGCGCCATGCGCCATGGTTGTTTCCGATCGTCGGCCGACTCAAGAATGACCAGCTCCACCACCGCGGCCGGACCTATCCGATGACCCAGCACGGCTTCGCCCGCGACCTGCGATTCACCTGGCTGGAGCGCGGGGCCGAGTCGTGCGTGTTGCAGCTGACCGACGACGAGACGACGCAGGCGCACTATCCGTTCGCCTTCCGTCTCACGGTGAGCTACCGGATCACCGCTGATGCGCTGGACGTGGCGGTCGAGATTGCCAACCCCGGCGCGGAGGTTCTGCCAGCCTCGTTCGGATGCCATCCCGCCTTCAACTGGCCGCTGCTCCCCGGCCAGCCGAAGGAGAGCTATCGGCTGATCTTTGCAGAGCCGGAGCCGGCGCCGATCCGCCGTCTGACAGGAGGTTTGCTGCGCGAGCGGCCGGAGCCCTCACCGATCGAGGGGCGCGTTCTCCCGTTGAGCGAACGTCTGTTCGACGACGATGCCGTGATCCTCGATCAGCCGGCCAGCCGTTCGGTTCGCCTCGTCGGAACCACAGGACCGGCGCTTGAGTTAACTTGGGATCATTTTCGTCAGCTTGGAATCTGGTCGAAGCCCGGCGGCGTGCCGTTCCTGTGCATCGAGCCGTGGCGCGGTTTCGCCAGTCCGCTCGATTTCGACGGCGAGTTTGCCGCCAAGCCCGGCGTCATGCACATCGCCCCGGACTCTGCAGAGACGCTGCGATGCCGCATCCGGGTCGACGGATTGGTATGACTAATGCTCGCAGCGCCCATTTGCGTGCACAGCGGTAACTGTGACTCGCAGTTTTGGGCCTGGAAATGACGGCGCCGTGACCTACATCAGAGACGAGCGCGGAACTTTGGCTATGATACGTCGAACGACCGGCGGTTGGTGGGCGCTTTCTCCGAACTGATAACGGTCGATCATCGAACATGACGTGCGGCGTGATGTCAGGCGCTCTTAGCTGGCTCTTGCAGCCGGGCAGCGCTGCGAGTTCGCCATCAGCCGGCGTGCAGAGATCTCGCGGCGGGGGCGCGTAAGTGGCGTTACGCGGGGAACGGGAGGATGGGATGGTGTTGAGAGCTGTTATCGGCACGATTACATGCGCCGTGTTGCTCACGGCGAGCGATGCTGTGGCGGGGGCCTATCAGCCGGGTGACTTCCTCAAGCTTGATCTGTCGAAGGCCGTGTTGTCGCCGGAGCCGCTCGGCCCCGAGGCGCATTTCGAACCTGTGCCTATCGAAGCCAAATCAGATCGACCTGCGGTCGCCGTCCGTTCCGCGATCGACCCGGACGAGCGCTTCGCCATCCCGCGCGCCATCGCCAGCCGGCGCGCTCATGGCACCAGGACGGCCGAGCGGCCCCGCGGCGCCGCCCGCACCAAGCTCGTCCATCGGCGCGGCAATCCGCTCGACGCGCAGGCGATGGATACGCGCATTCAGACCTGGCCGTGCCGGCCTGGCAGCGGCGGCATCTGTAACTGGCGCTGATCGGCGGGGCTACCCCGCGCGCCTGTTGCGTTCAGGAACCTCGCTCCCGACATCTTGATTGAGGCGGATGCCGGCTCGCTTGAACTCGCAAGCGGAGCAAAGGCAAGTTGAACGCTTCCCGCCAAGGTCTTGATGTTTCGAGGCTGCCGCCGGCGTTTGCTGGCGAATGGCTCGCGCGATTCCAGGAGATTTCATGAACGCCATCGACACCCAGGGTATCCGTCTGCCCAAGCTCGGGCTCGGCACCTTTCGCATGCAGGGCACTGTCTGCCGCGAGGCCGTCGAGAGCGCGCTTGCGCTCGGCTACCGCCACATCGACACCGCCGAGATGTATGCCAACGAGGATGCGATCGGTGCTGCACTTGCGGCAACAAATCTGCCGCGCGCCGAATTGCACGTCACCACCAAGGTCTGGCCGGAGAACCTCGCGCCGGACGCGATCCGTCGCGCATTCGACACGAGTCTGAGGAAGCTCAGACTGGAGTTCGTCGATCTCTATCTCATCCACTGGCCGGCCAAGGGGATGAACCTGCCGGCCGCGCTGGAGACGCTGTTGAAGCTGAAGGAGGAGGGGCGTACGCGCGCGATCGGCGTCGCCAACTTCACCGTCGCGCTGCTGAAACAGGCGGTGGAGGACGTCGAGGCACCTGTTGCCTGCAATCAGGTCGAGTATCATGTGATGCTCGACCAGTCGAAGCTGATGGCCTACATGGCGAGCCGGTCGATTCCCCTGGTGGCGTATTGCCCGCTGGCGCAGGGACGCGCCGCCGCCGACGAGACGCTGGGGGCCATCGGCAGGAGGCATGGCGCGAGCGCCGCCCAGGTCGCACTGAAATGGCTGTTGGACCAGGATGGGGTGGCGGCGATCCCCAAGGCCGCGCGTCCGGAAAGTCAGCGTGCGAACTGGGATGCGATGAAGCTTCAACTCGATGATGAGGATCGTGCCACCATCGCGTCCCTCCCGAAGGACAAGCGCTTCGTCAATCCGGCCTTTGCGCCGGAATGGGACCGCTGACCACCACGCGGAGCCCTGCGAGAACGGACGTCAGAACGAACGCCACAGAAAATGGCCCCTCTCGGGGCCATTGCTGTGTCGAAGTTGCAGATCAGTCGCGCCGGATGATCACGGTGCGATCGTGATGGCGGTGGAACGGCCGGACATAGCGGTGAGGCCGGTACTCACGATGCATGCGGTATTCGGCGTGGGACCGATCCCAGCCGTGGTGGTAGTGATGGCCGCCACGCTTGATGACCACCGTCTCGGCGTTGGCGATCGACGGTGCCGCGAGCGCGACGACCGCAAGGGAAGCGAGCGCGAGAGCGATTTTCTTCATGTTGTCCTCCAGAATGAAAGTGCGGGATCAACTTGAAGTGTGAAAGAACGTTCCGCAGGAACTTCCACGAAGTTGCTGAATACACGTTCAGATTTGGTCTTCACGCTCGCGGGCGAACCGTGCCGTCCCCTCGAGCCTGCCGCGTCAGTCGCACTTCCTGAGCGCTGGCGTCGGCTTGCCGTTGGCGACGAAGCGGCCGTCACGAATGGTGTAGCTGTCGTCCTCGCCGCGATTGAACGCGGAGCGGATGTTGCCGTCGGCGGTCCGGGTGATCCCATTCTCTCGCGTCTGGCGCGCTTTGGGCAGCACGATCGAGAGCACCAGCGTCTGGTCCGCCTCGACGCGTGCGCTCGCCACCTGGTTGACGTCGGACGGATCGTGGTCACGACGATAGATCAGGTGACCATCGTCAGTGACTTCGTAGGAGATGATGGCGCCGCGGCCCTTGACCGCGGGTGCGCTGCAGTCGGCGGCCCAGGTTCCGATTAGGCCCCAGGTCCGAGCAACCTCGACGGTGTCGCCGGCCCGAGCGGCAGACGCTGATGATGCGCAGAGGACGATTGCGATGAGAGGGCGGGAGATCGAAATCATGCGGTCTCGCGGGGATGACTGCCGTGACATCTTAATGCACTGCGTCAATGGCGCAACGACAGACCTGCGCCGAGATCGTTGGCACAAAGTCTCATTCTTTTCGGGCCGGCCTTGCTGGCGAGGGGGACAAGGCGCATGCTCCCCGCAACTACAAACAAGCGTGGGGAGGCTGACCATGTCTGCGCTGTCGCGCCGCAAATTCCTGCTGTCGTCCGGAGCGGCCGCCATGGCCGCGCTATCGGGTCCTGCCGGCGCCGCGGTGGGGCCGGCCGACAAGTTCGATCTGGTGATCAAGGGCGGCGACGTGATCGATCCCAGCCAGTCGCTCCGAGGCAAGCGCGACATCGGGATCCGCTGGGGCGTCGTCGAAGCGGTCGAGCCCGAGATACCGGCCGAGCGGGCGCTGCGGTCGATCGACGCCAACGGCCGGTTGGTGACGCCGGGCCTCATCGACCTCCACAGTCATGTCTATCCCTATGGCTCGGCGATTGGGATCCCGCCCGACGAACTGGTGCAATTCCAGGGCACGACGACGGTCGTCTCGGCCGGCGACGCCGGCGTCAACAATCTTGCTGCGTTGCGCCGCTTCATCGTCGCCCAGTCGCGGGCACGCATCTACGCCTTCGTCCACATCGCCAACAACGGCCTGTCGGCGTTTCCGGTGGCCGAGCTCTACAACATCGACAATGCGCAGGTAGACGCCTGCGCCATGGCGCTGGCGGAGAACCCGGACTTCCTGCTCGGGGTCAAGGTGCGGATGTCGGAGAACGTGATCTTCAAGCATGGGCTCGAGCCGCTGAAGCGCGGCATCAAGGCCTGCGAGCTGTGCGGCTGGCCGGCGCGGATGATGGTGCATATCGGTGGGGTCGAGACCGGCGAGTTGATGTCGCAGATCCTGGACCTGCTGCGCCCCGGCGACATCCTGACCCATGCCTATTCCGGCGCGCCGAATATGGGCGGCGCCTTCACCAACATCGTCCAGGATGGCAAGCTGCTGCCCGCGGCGCTCGCCGCCAAGCAGCGCGGCGTGCTGTTCGATGTCGGCCATGGCGGCGGCAGCTTCGATTTCACCGTGGCCGAGGTCGCGATCCCCGGCGGCTGCGGCCCGGACACCATCTCGTCCGACATCCATGTCTTCTCCGGCAACAGTCCGGGCATGCCGTTCCTGCCCAACGTGATGGCGAAATTCATCGCTATGGGATTTTCGTTGGAGCAGGTGGTGAGCATGGCCACCTCTGCGCCGGCCAAGATCATCAACCGTGCGCCGAAGATCGGCAGCTTGCAGGTCGGTGCGCCGGCCGACGTCGCAATCATGGACCTGGTCGAGGGGCCCGTCAGCTTCGTCGATACCCGCGGCAACAAGCGCGAGGGCAAGCTGCAGCTCAAACCGGTGCAGACGGTGATCAACGGCGTGCCGTTCGGGCGGCCCTACCAGTCGCCCTTTTCGGTGCGGTGAGCAGCGCGCGATCACTCGATCGCGCGCGTCCGCTCCACATTGGATGAGCGCAGTGGGACCCCGAACTCCTCCCGGCAGACGTCGGCGAGGACTGCGATGCCCTCGCGGATCTCCTGATGCGAGGGGCTGGCGAAGCACAGCCGCAGGCGGCTCCGCGCATGCGCGGCGTCGGTGGACCATTCCGGTCCCGGATTGATCGAGACGCCGCGTTTGAGCGCTGCCTGTGACAGCTTCATCGCGTCAACCTGGTCCGGTAGCTTGACCCAGAGGAAGATCCCGCCCTTGGGCGGCGCGAACTCGGCGGCGGTGCCGAACTCGGCGTTGAGCGCCTCGATCAGGGTGTCCAGCTTGGCGCGCAGTCCCCGCACCAACTGCGGCACGTGGGTCGCGAAATGCGGCCTGCAATATTCCGCGAGCACCATCTGCTCCAGCGCACCCGAGCCGGCATCGGTCTTGAGGGACAGCAGCACCGACATGATCTCCCAGGGGGCGACCAGGAAGCCGACCCGCAACGCCGGCGCGACCGACTTCGAGAACGATCCGAGGTGGATCACACCGCCATGGTCGGACATGCCGTGGATCGCGCGGGGCCGTTTGCCGTCCCAGATCAGGTCGGCGTAGCAGTCGTCCTCGAACACCGGTACGCCATAAGCGCGCGACAGCCACAGCAGCTCGGCCCGCCGGCTTTCCGGCATGATGGTGCCGGTCGGGTTCTGCACCGTCGGAATGGTATAGATGTATTTCGGCCGGATGCCGCGATCCTTGAGATCGGCCAGCATCGTCGCCAGCGCGTCCGTTCGCATGCCGTCCTGGTCGAGCGGGATGCCGATGACCTTGACGCCCAGTCGTGCCAGCCGCGTCAGCGTGCCCTGGTAATTGTCCTGCTCGACCAGCACGGTGTCGCCGCGCGTGAGCAGCGCCTGATTGACGAGGTCGAGGCCCTGCAGCGAGCCGGACAGGATCATGATGTCGTCGGCGCGCGCCGACATGCCCGCGTCCCGCGTCAGCTTGGCGGCAAGAAAGTCCCGCAGCGGCCGGTAGCCTTGAGGCCCGTGCGCGAGGCCGTAGGTGGCGAGCGCGCGTCCCTCGCGGGCGAGCACGGCGTCGGCGGCCGCGCGCAAGCCCTTCACGGGCACGGCATCGGCGTCGTTGTTGCCGCCGACGAAGCTGTATTTTGCGAGTCCCGTCCAGCGCGCGGCGGGTGCGGGCAGGCCGGGGCTGAGGAGGGGTGCAAAATCGAATGCGGCCATGAGGCGCGGCTCCCTTGTTCTCGATTTGAGGCGACTTTAAACAGATACCAGGGCGCTTGTCCTGGCAGGGCAGGTCCTTTTCCCGGGGAAGGCGACCTTCGAGCGGCGGTTCCGCCGCTCTGGCGCGCGCCTGCGATCCCGGCTAAAGCAGCCCGGAAAAGCAGCGAGACTTGCAATGGCCGACTCGATCCAGGAAGTTCTGTACGCCTTCGCCAAGGGCGAGATGGTCGTCGTGACCGATGACGACGACCGCGAGGGCGAGGGCGATCTCATCGTCGCCGCCTCGCTCTGCACGCCCGACAAGATGGCGTTCATCATTCGCCATACCTCCGGCATCGTCTGTGCGCCGATCACCGCCGACGACGCGCGGCGGCTGCGGCTCGACCCGATGGTCGCGCACAATGATTCCAACCACACCACGGCCTTCACCGTTTCGATCGACTACAAGCCGGACGGTGGCACCGGAATCTCGGCCGAAGAGCGCGCCTCCTGCTGTCGTGCGCTCGCCAACCCGAATGCCGGTGCCGCTGATTTCGCGCGTCCCGGCCATATCTTTCCATTGATAGCGCGTGACGGCGGCGTGCTGCTGCGCTCCGGCCACACCGAGGCGGCGGTCGATCTCTGCAAGCTCGCGGGGCTCCCGCCGGTCGGCGTCATCTCCGAGTTGATGAACGACGACGGCACGGTCATGAAAGGCGAGCAGGTCGTTCGTTTCGCTGCGGCCCACAATCTCAAGCATGTCACCATCGCCGATCTGATCTCGTACCGGCAGGCGCGCGAGAAGCTGATCGAACGGGTGTCGACCTTCACGACCGACAGCCCGATCGGGCCGCTGCAGGGCTTCGCCTACCGCTCGCCGTTCGATCCGATCACCCACGCCGCGTTCGTCTATAACGGCATCGGCGACGGCAAGAACGTGCTGACGCGGCTGCACAAGCCCAACATCGTGAAGGATCTGATCGCAGGTCCGCAGCGTATCCAGGCGGTGCTGCAGCACTTCAAGCGGGCCGGCCGCGGCGTGCTGATCTATCTGCGCGACGGCGCGGCCGGCGTTCCCGTCGAGCCGGTCGAAGAGCCGCATACCGCGGAGGCCGATCGCCATCGGCAGTGGCGCGAGGTCGGCGTCGGTGCGCAGATCCTGCGTGATCTCGGCGTGACCTCGATCCGGAACCTGACGTCGTCGGTCCATGACTACAAGGGCCTGTCGGGTTTCGGTATCGAGATCGTCGCCAACGAGCGGCTTGAAGGCTGAACTTCCAGGATTTAACCTCTCAACTGCTGCGACCCGTGCGCAGCGAGACGCGAAAGGACCATTCATGAGCGCGCGCCCTCAGGCAAAGGACAAGCCGGCCCAGTCGAGCTTCCAGTGGGACGATCCCTTCCTGCTGGACGATCAGCTGACCGAGGACGAGCGCATGGTGCGTGACACCGCGCGCGCCTACGCCCAGGACAAGCTGCTGCCGCGCGTGACCAAGGCCTATCTCGAGGAGAAGACCGACCGCGAGATCTTCAACGAGATGGGCGAGCTCGGCCTGATCGGCATCACCTTGCCGGAGGAATATGGCTGCGCCAATGCGAGCTACGTCGCCTATGGCCTCGTGGCACGCGAGATCGAGCGCGTCGATTCCGGCTACCGCTCGATGAACTCGGTGCAGTCCTCGCTGGTGATGTATCCGATCTATGCCTATGGCGACGAGAGCCAGCGCAAGAAATATCTGCCGAAGCTCGCCAGCGGCGAGTGGGTCGGCTGCTTCGGCCTGACCGAGCCGGATGCCGGTTCCGATCCGGCCGGCATGAAGACCCGCGCCGAGAAGGTGGCCGACGGCTATCGCCTGACCGGCAGCAAGATGTGGATCTCGAACGCGCCGATCGCCGACGTGTTCGTGGTGTGGGCCAAGTCGGCCGCGCATGACAACCAGATCCGTGGCTTCATTCTCGAGAAGGGCATGAAGGGCCTGTCGGCGCCGAAGATCGGCGGCAAGCTCTCCTTGCGCGCCTCGATCACCGGCGAGGTGGTGATGGATGGCGTGGTGGTGCCGGAGAGCGCGCTGCTGCCCAACGTGTCCGGTCTGAAGGGGCCGTTCGGCTGCCTCAACCGCGCCCGCTACGGCATCTCCTGGGGCGTGCTCGGCGCCGCCGAGGATTGCATGCATCGCGCCCGCCAGTACACGCTCGACCGCAAGCAGTTCGGCAAGCCGCTGGCTGCCACGCAGCTGGTCCAGAAGAAGCTCGCCGACATGGAGACCGAGATCGCGCTCGGCCTGCAGGCCTCGCTTCGCGTCGGCCGCCTGATGGACGAGGGCAAGATGGCCCCGGAGATGATCTCGATCGTCAAGCGCAACAATTGCGGCAAGGCGCTCGACATCGCCCGCGTCGCGCGCGACATGCACGGCGGCAACGGCATTTCGATCGAGTACCAGGTGATGCGCCACGCCGCCAACCTCGAGACGGTCAATACCTACGAGGGAACGCACGACGTCCACGCGCTGATCCTCGGCCGCGCGATCACCGGCATTCAGGCGTTCTTCTAACTGCTGTGCGCGACGCCCATTCGCTGCATCGGGCGGTATACGCGGTCGCCGTTGCGCCCTCGCTGTCATCGTCCGCGAAAGCGGACGATCCAGCAATCACCGGCCCATCGAGGCTCATCGCCGTCTCGGAGTACTGGATCCCCCGCTTTCGCGGGGGATGACGGCAGCGAGTGAGGCAGGCGATCTGCCCCATGCACAGGGAAGGCACGCCATGGCCGAGAATGACGACGTCCCGTTCAACCGCAACTTCCCGCTTCGGGCGGGCGTCGTCGAGCAGGTCCGCCCGGGTATTCGCCGCGTCCTCTGCAACAATCCGAGTCCGTTCACCTTCACCGGCACGGTCAGCTACATCGTGGGGACCGGCAACGTCGCGATCATCGATCCGGGTCCGGACAACGAGGCCCATGCGCAGGCGCTGCTCGATGCCATCAGAGGCGAGACCGTCACGCACATCCTGGTGACGCACACGCATCGCGATCACTCGCCGAACACCGGACGGCTGAAGGCCGCGACCGGCGCCACCGTCTATGCCGAGGGCCCGCATCGCGCCTCGCGGCCGCGCTACGAGAGTGAGAAGCACAGTCCGGAATCCGGCGTCGACCGCGATTTCGCACCCGACGTCACGGTTGTCGACGGCGATGTGATCGAAGGGCGGGGCTGGCGGGTCGAGGCCGTGGCGACGCCGGGCCATACGGCCAACCATCTCGCCTTCGCCTGGACCGAGCGCAGCACCACCTTCGTCGGCGATCACGTCATGGGCTGGGCGACGTCGATCGTGGCGCCGCCCGACGGTTCGATGGTCGACTACATGGCTTCGCTGGAGCGGCTCGCCGCGCGACCCGAGGAGCTGTATTTCTCAGGCCACGGTCCGGAAATTCCGGAGGGACCGCGCTACACGCGCTTCCTGATGCGCCACCGCCAGGCCCGCGAGGCCTCGATCCTGCATCGCCTCGCCAAGGGCGAGGCCGACATCCCGACCATGGTGCGCGCGATCTATATCGGCATCGATCCACGGCTCACCACCGCGGCCGGCTATTCCGTGCTGGCCCATCTGGAAGACCTCGTCGCCCGCGGCGTGGTCGCGACGGAAGGTGATCCGGTGATCGGCGGGACGTATCGGCTGGTGTAGCGAATAGCGAGTAGGGGAAGAGTGCGAGCCGGGAAGACTTCGTTCCCTATTCGCTACTCCCTATTCGCCATTCGCCCCGCTCACTTCTTCACCGTCTTCGCATTGCCCTTCGCCGCCACCGGCGGCGGCGTGACCTTCTTCACCGGCTTCTGCGCCTCGGCCTCGCCGGCGTTGGACAGGTCCTCGATCAGCTTGGTCACGCGCGCGGCATTGCTGCCGATATCCGACTCGAAATAGCGCGAGGCGGAGCGGACGTCGACGCGGGAATCCTCGCCGTCGGGCTGGATGCGGATCGAGATGTCCTCGCGGAAGCCCATGATCGGCGTGCGCGCGACCGCCTCGATGCGGCCGACGCGGCGCGGCGGCTGCGGCGCGCGTTCGTCGACCACGAACCATTTGCGCCGGTTGACCAGCTTCAGGGCGATCGCGTAGGCGCGATCGGGCGGCAGTTCGATCTGCACCGGCTCGATGTCCGGATAGAATTTCTGCTGCTGCTCGGCTGAATACAGCCCGGCATAGACGGCCGTGTTGGTGCCGTCGCCGTTGCGGAGCGGCGCCAAAGCCTCGAAGCGCGGCGGATCGATCGGGTCGGTGGTGATGTCATAGATCTTCGGCAGCTTGCGGTACTGGAGCGCGAGGTAGGCCGGATAGGCCAGCACCACCGCATCGATCATGAAGGCGAGCAGGATCCGGCTCATGCCGCGGCTGCCGTTGCGCCAGATCGCGACGAAGGCGGCAAGCCCGAGCAGGATCGACAGCACGGCGAGCCCCAGCGCGCCGAAGAACGTCGCCAGCGCCGGCTTCATCTCCAGAAAATCGAAGCGCAGGATCAGGATCGAGACCAGCACGGCGACGACCGAGAACACCGCCAGATTGCGGGTCCAGGTCGCGAGGCTGGAGATCGGCTCCGACAGATAGGGGGCGTGAAACCTGCGTGCCATCGTGTCAGGAACTGCCGGGGTTGGGCCGCTGCCTGCGTTGCCGGGCGGCCGGATCACCCCGTGTGAGACCACGCGGATCGCGCAAATTCAAGAGGCGTTTGGCCCGGAGAGGGCGGTTGATGCGGAGACCGCGTCAGGCGGCTCGGTCTGGGCGGCTGCGCAACGCCGTCAGCATCAACAGGACGGTTGCGATCGAGAAGGCTGCGCCGGTCGTGAACGTCGCCTGCGACCCATAGGCGTGCCACAGCCATCCCGCCAGCAGGCTCGCGACCAGCAGCGCAGCGCCGGTCACAAGGTTGAACAGGCCGAACGCGGTGCCGCGCAGATCCGGCGGGGCGGTATCGGCGACCATTGCCGACAGCAGCCCCTGCGACAGCCCGAGGTAGAGGCCCCACAGCGCGACGCCGATCGCGGTGCCGATCAGGCCGGGCACGAAGGCCAGCGTCAGGTCGGCGGCTGTCAGCACCACGAGGCCACAGGTCAGCACGTTGTTGCGGCCGATGCGGTCGGAGAGGATGCCGGCGGGCATGGCGACGCCGGCATAGATCAGGTTCATCAGCACGTAGACCAACGGGATCAGGGCGAGAGCGAGGCCGTCGGCCTGCGCCTTCAGCACCAGGAACGCCTCGCTGAAGCGGGCCAAGGCGAACACCGCGCCGGTGGCGACCACGATCCAATAGGCCGATGGCAGCCGGCGCAGCTCGCGCGCATGGACCGGCCAGTCCCGGCGCGCCGCAGGCGCGGTCTGCGCCGGCTCGCGCAGGCCGAACAGGATCAGCAGCACGGCAAGCGTGGCCGGCAGCGCCGACCACCAGAACACCGCCCGGAAGTCGTCGGCGTAGAGCGCCATCAGCGCCACGGCGAGGAGGGGACCGGCAAAGGCGCCGATCGTGTCGAGCGCCTGGCGCAGGCCGTAGCTCGCGCCGCGGATGCCTTCCGGCGTGACGTCGGCGATCAGCGCGTCGCGCGGCGCCTCGCGGATGCCCTTGCCGATGCGGTCGACGAAGCGCGCCGCGAGGATCTGCCATGATGTGCTGGCGAGCGGAAACACCGGCTTGGTCAATGCCGCCAGCCCATAGCCGATTGCGACCAGCAGCTTGCGCTTGCCAATGCGGTCGGACAGTGCGCCGGAGAACACCTTGGTGATTGCGGCGGTCGCCTCGGACACGCCTTCGATCAGGCCGATGGTCACCGTGGAGGCGCCGACCACGGTCGCGAGGAAGACCGGCAGCAGCGCATGGATCAGCTCCGAGGAGATATCCATCAGGAGCGATACCAGCCCGAGCGTCAGCACCGTCGACGGTACGTCGCGCCATGTCGTGGACGCTGGGAGGCGCGCTCTTGAACTCATGCCCACCTTCTAGATGCGGCCCGGCATGCCCGCCTTGCGCCACGTCAACGCCACGGCGGCACGCAACGCCACGGCCCCGCCGAAGGGGAGGGGCCGTGGCTGCCTTGGTCAGGCTTGCGCCGGATGCTCAGTGCGAATGCACCAGCGGGCAGGCGGACTCCGAAAGCTTGCCGAACGCCTCCTCGCCGGACATCGTCTGGATCAGCTTGTAGTAGTCCCAGGGGTACTTCGACTCCTCCGGCTTCTTGACCTGCATGATGTACATCTCATGCTCCATCAGGCCGTCGGCGCGGATCTTGCCGTTCGACGTGAACATGTCGTCGATCTTCATATTGCGCAGCTGGTCCATGACCTTGTCGGACTCGGTGGTGCCGGCCGCCTTCACGGCATTGAGATAGGTGATCGTCGCCGAGTAGTAGGCGGCCTGGTTCATGGTCGGCTCGCGCTTGGTCTTTTCGTAGTAGCGCTTCGCGAAGGCGCGGGTCTTGTCGTTGAGGTCCCAATACCAGCCGGTGGTGAGATAGAGACCCTGCGCGGTCTTCAGGCCGAGACTGTGGATGTCGCTGATGAAGGCGAGCAGCGCCGCCGGCTTCATCGTCTTGGCGATGCCGAATTCATCCGCGGCCTTGATCGAGTTCGTGAAGTCGTTGCCGGCATTGGCGAGGCCCAGAACCTGCGCGCCCGAGCCCTGCGCCTGCAGCAGATAGCTGGAGAAGTCCGACGTGGAGAGCGGCACGCGGACCGCTCCGACCACCTTGCCGCCATTGGCCTCGACCACCTTGGACGCGGCTTCCTGCAACTGGGTGCCGAAGGCGTAGTCGGCGGTCAGGAAGAACCAGCTCTTGCCGCCCTGGCTGACCATGGTCTTGGCGGTGCCGTTGGCGAGCGAGGTCGTATCGTAGGCGTAGTGGACGGTGTAGGGCGTGCAGTCCTTGCCGGTCAGCGAGGCGCCGGCGGCACCGATCGCGATGAACGGTATTTTCTTCTCCTTGGCGGCGTTGGCCATCGCGAGGCTGACCCCCGTGTTGGAGCCGCCGAGGATCATGGTGACCCCGTCGCGATCGGCCCACTCGCGCAACTTCTGGGCGCCGACGTCCGGCTTGTTCTGATGATCGCTCTCCATGAACTCGATCTTGTTGCCGAGCACGCTGCCGCCGAAATCCTCGATCGCCATCCTTGCAGCCTCGACCCCGCCCGGCCCGATCACGTCGGCATAGAGCCCGGACATGTCGTCGATGTCGCCGATCACGACCTTGTTGCCAGCGGCGTGCGCGGCCGTGGCGGCCAGTGAGGCTCCCAGCAGCCAGGGCAGCAGGCGGGTTGATTTTCGCATGGTGGCGTTCCCTCGTTTTTTATGGTGCCGGACCTTAGGAACGCGCCCATGGGCTTCCTATTCGCCTTTGGTCGAGGCGAGGGCGATGGAACTTTTTGCGCGGAACGCAAACGGCCCCCGCGGGGGCGCAGGGGCCGTGAGTCTCGCGCGGAGCGGGAGTTGTTGCTAGGCGGCGGCGTTGGGGAAGCGATAGCTCTTGAACTGGTCGCGCAGCGCAGTCTTCAGGATCTTGCCCGTTGCCGTGTGCGGGATGCCGTCGACGAAGGCGACGTCATCGGGCATCCACCATTTGGCGATCTTGCCTTCCATGTATTTCAGGATGTCCTCGCGCGTCGTGGTCTGGCCGGGCTTCAACTGCACGATCAGCAGCGGGCGCTCGTCCCATTTCGGATGATAGACGCCGATGACGGCAGCCTCGGCGACGGCGGGATGGCCGACCGCGAGATTCTCGAGGTCGATCGAGGAGATCCATTCGCCGCCGGACTTGATGACGTCCTTGGAGCGGTCGGTGATGCGCATGTAGCCATGTTCATCGACGGTGGCGACGTCGCCGGTGTCGAAGAAGCCTTCATCGTCGAGGATGTTGCTGTCGACCTTGTAGTAGGCCTTCGACACCGCGGGACCGGACACCTTGAGCCGGCCGAAGGTCTTGCCGTCCCACGGCAACTCGGTGCCGGCATCGTCGGTGATCTTCATCTCGACCCCGAACGGCGGGAAGCCCTGGGTCTGCAGCACATCGAGCTTGGCGTCGCCGTCGGCGGCGAGGAACGGCGGCTTCAGGGTGGCGAGCGTGCCGATCGGGCTCATCTCGGTCATGCCCCAGGCATGGCGCACGCCGATGCCCATGTCGAGGAAGGCCTGGATCATCGAGCGCGGCATCGCCGAGCCGCCGCACACGACCATCTTCAGATGCGGCAGTTTGAGGTTATGCGCCTGCATGTGCTGCAGCAGCATCAGCCACACCGTCGGCACGCCGGCGGTGTAGGTCACCTTCTCGGTGTCGAGCAGCTCGTAGACCGACGCGCCGTCGAGCTTGGGGCCGGGCATCACCAGCTTGGTGCCCATCGAGGGAGCGGAGAAGGCAATGCCCCAGCTGTTGGCATGGAACAGCGGAACCACCGGAAGCATTGTGTCTGCTGCGGACGTACCGAGTGAATCCCGGCTATTGGCCATCAACGCATGCAGCACGTTGGACCGATGCGAATACAACACACCTTTCGGATCACCGGTGGTCCCGGACGTGTAGCACATCGCGGCTGCGGTGTTCTCGTCGAAGGTCCCCCAGGCGAAATCGCCGTCGGCCTCGCCGATCCACGATTCGTAGGCGACGGCATTCTTGAGCGTCGTCTGCGGCATGTGCGCGGCGTCGGTCAGCACGATGTAGCGCTCGACGCTCGGCAGCTTGTCGGCGAGTTTCTCGAGGATCGGCACGAACGTCAGATCGGTGATGACGATGCGGTCCTGGGCATGGTTGATGATCCAGCCGATCTGCTCGGGAAACAGGCGCGGATTGACCGTGTGACAGATCGCGCCGATTCCCATGATGCCGTACCAGACCTCGAGATGACGGCCGGTATTCCAGGCGATGGTGGCGACGCGGTCGCCCAGCTTGATGCCGTCGCGCGTCAGCTTCTGCGAGACCTTGAGAGCGCGGTCGTGGATTTGCCGATAGGTGGTGCGAACGATGGGGCCTTCGACCGAGCGGGTCACGACCTCCTGGGAGCCGTGGATTGTCGCCGCATGCTCGATGATCCGGTGACAAAGCAGGGGCCAGTCTTGCATCAAACCAAGCATCAGGTCGTTCCTCCGGTATTCGCTTGCAGCGAGGGTCTTTTGGTCTCTTTGGTCAATTTTAGCGCGCGCCGCACCCGACGCAAATGGGCTTGTGATGGCCACGACGTCGCGCCGGGCGTGATGGTTAGCGCTGTGGCCGTGGCGATCGCATTGAGCTGGCTCATGGCGGTGCCGGCGGCGGCCGCGAAATCGGCGCACCGCAGCCCGCCCGCGGCCTCTGAGCCCGCAGCGAAGCCGGCCGACGACGTTGCCAAGGTGCCGCTTCCGCAGCCGCGGCCAGCCGACGCGCCGGCGCGGCAGGCGGCCAAGGGTGAGGATGCCGCTCCGCGCGACGCGGCCAGCGGCGGTCCGAAGGCGGATGCGCAAGCCCCACCGCCGCCTTCGGCCTGCCGGCTGGCCCTGACCGAAGAGGTCGCGATCGCGCCATCGATTCCGCCGATCAAGGGGCCTGGCGGCTGCGGCGGCGAGGACCTGGTGCGGCTGGAGGCGGTGGTGCTGCCTGACAAGCGCAGGGTGGCGCTGACGCCCGCGGCGACCATGCGTTGTCCGATGGCGACCGCGGTCGTCAACTGGGTGCGCAACGATGTGGCGCCGCTGGCCGAACGGCTCGGCAGCGCGGTCACCGCGCTCGACAATTTCGATTCATATCAGTGCCGCGGCCGCAACAATGTCAGCGGCGCGCAGCTATCGGAGCACGGCCGTGCCAATGCGCTGGATGTCCAAGGGTTCAAGCTGGCCGACGGCCGCCTGGTCGATCTCACCGACCGCACCCAGCCGCGCGATTTGCGCGAGGCGGTGCTGCACGCGGTCTGCACTCATTTCTCCACGGTGCTCGGCCCCGATTCCGACTGGTACCACGAGGACCACATCCATCTCGACCTGATGGAGCGGCGGAACAATTACCGGATCTGCCAATGGGACGTGCTGGATCCGCTGCCGAAGGTCGCGCCCCTGATGCCCGCCGCCAGACCCGAAGACGCGCCGCCACGCGAGACCGCGCAGGCCGGCACCGAAAACGCCCGGAAGAGCCCGAGCACCAAAGCCGAGCACAACGACGGCGGTCGCGCCGGCGCCGACGAGAGGAAGGCCGACCCCTCGGCCGCAGCGGAGAATCCTTCTGCTGACGACAGCTCCCGACGGGCCGACGCGGAAGCAGGGCCTCCGGCCATAAAGCCCGCTGCAACGGCCCGCAGCCGGCGGACCGCGTCCCAGTCGGCGCCTGAACAGCAAGAGCCCGGAAGCTCCGCGGCAGAGGCGCGCGCGCCGACCGCAGCTTCCGACACGGTGCGGAATGCAGCCGGGCGGGACCAGCGCGCACAGAACAGTCCCCGCGTGGGTCGGGCTTCGCCGTCGAAGCCGGCTTCTCGGACGCGCCATCACAGCCGTCGTGGCTGGGATCCTTTCCGCGGATTGTTCTAGCCCCCAAAACAAAAGGCGCCGGGTGACCGGCGCCCTTGGAAAGGCTGCTAAACGCGTTTCTCGGCTTTTTGATATCGTGCCGGCTTCAGCCGAGGCTCACTGCATCGCAGCGTAGGTGCCCCCGCCCTGCAGCGCCATCTGCGGCTTGTACGGCGAATCACCCTTCTTCGGATCGAGGACCACGACGATGGTGCCGACCTTCACCCGGTTATAGAGGTCGATCGCGTCCTCGTTCGTCAGGCGGATGCATCCCGAGGAGATCGAGGCGCCGATATATTCCGGCTGGTTGGTGCCGTGGATGCGGAACAGCGTGTCCTTGCCGTTGGCATAGAGGTACATCGCGCGCGAGCCCATCGGATTGTCGGGGCCCGGGGCGACGAAGGTCGGAACGCCCAGCCGCTCGATCTCGCCCTTGGTCGGATGCCAAGCCGGCCACTCGGTCATGGCGCCGACCTTGGCGATGCCCGACCAGGCCATGGCCTCTTCGCCGACGGTGATGCCGTAGCGGATCGCCTTGCCGCCATCCAGCACGTAATAGAGGTAGTGGCTGTCGGAATCGACGACGATCGAGCCCGGAGCTTCCTTGCGGTGATAGTCGACGATCGCGCGCCGATAGGGCTCGGCCACCGGCGTGTTGGTGTAGCGGATCTTCGCGAGAAGTTCCTTGTCCTTCGGCTTGAAGGCCTGGGTGTTGGTCGCCTCGTACGTCGTGGCCTGCATGCAGCCCGACAGCATCAGGCCGGCGGCCAGGAGTCCGAGTTTCACCTTCAGCGACATGTCACCAATTCCAATCGACAGCTGACGTTGCAATGACACGGCCGCGCCACTGCAGCGCGATTCCACATGTCCCATTATCGTCAAAATCGTTCTCAATTCCAGCCGATACACGCACAGGTCACGCTGCAGCGCCGCGATTGTTGCTTTTTTGCCGCAAAGTTGCGGGCAGTCATCCACAGCTGTGCTTCGAATGGCACGGTCAGCTCCCCCTCGGCGCCGCGCGAGAGGCCGCGGAGCATTGGCGCGAAAAGCCGATGGACCGGACTCGCAAGCTGCGTCACAAGGCGGCAGCATCCCACCGCTAAGTCCCCGAAATTCAGGTTTCGCGATTCGGAGTTTGTCCATGTTCTCGGTGTTCGTCCCGTCCGAAACCGCGCTGAAGAAGATGGCGATCACCGATCCCGCGGCTCTGCCGGACAATGCGGTCTGGGTCGACCTGGTGAACCCGAGCAGTGCCGAGGATCGGGCCGTCGAAAAGCTGGCCGGGATTGCGGTGCCGACGCGCGAGGACATGCAGGAGATCGAGATCTCCAGCCGCCTCTATATCGAGAACGGCGCCCGCTACATGACGGCTACGCTGATGTGCCACTCGGACTCCGATATGCCCAGGACCACCGCCGTCACCTTCATCCTGGCGGGCCACCGTCTGGTGACGGTCCGCTACGACCAGCCGCGACCGTTTGCCGTGGTGGAGGCCAAACTCGCTCGCAACTGTGCGCCCGGGATCACCGGCGAGATGGTGCTGATGGAGTTGCTCGATGCGGTAATCGACCGCTGCGCCGACATTCTCGAGAAGGTCGGGGCCGATATTGACCAGGTCAGCCACGAGATATTTGAGCCGAACAATGAGCGTCACGGGCACGCCAAGCAGTATTCGCAGATCCTGATCGCGATCGGGCGCAAGGGCGACCTGACCTCGAAGGTGCGTGAGAGCCTGGTGTCGATCGGTCGTCTCGTCACGTTTCTCTCTGCGGTCGTCGAAGGCGTGAAGTGGTCGAAGGATATGCGCGAGCAGCTCAAGACCATGCAGCGCGACGTCGCCTCGCTGACCGACCACGCGTCCTATCTCGCGGGCAAGATCACCTTCGTGCTGGATGCGATGCTCGGTGTCGTCAACCTCGAGCAGAACAACATCATCAAGCTGTTCTCGGTGATGGCGGTGGTGCTGATGCCGCCGACCTTGATCGCATCGATCTACGGCATGAACTTCAAGATGATGCCGGAGCTCGAATGGGTGCACGGCTATCCGATGGCGCTGGTGCTGATGCTGATCTGCGCGATCGTGCCGTACTACATCTTCAAATTGAAGAAGTGGCTGTAGTGCCGCGGGCCTGAAAATCCAGGCTCTGTCGACAAATCTGGGCGAGGCCTGCGGCATTGTGCCGTCATTCCAGGCGATGCCTCATTCGCGCCCCGTTGTTAGCAGCGGGACAGAGTCCGTCGCTATGCACCTCAGGTGACACAAGCGGTGAGATGCAACACATAATGGGAAATACTTGTTAGGCCGGCTGCAATGCCGCTGCAAAGCCGCCCCAATTCCTCAGGTAAAATTTGATGGGAACGCTGAACGTTTGATCGAAACTTCTCTGCGATAAATCTGCACCAGCATGACAAACAACGAGCGCCTCGGCGCGTGGCATGCAAGGCAGAGCTCGAGGGCGCGTTCGTCGCGCCTTATCCAAGAGGCGGCGGCAATGGTTGAGAAACGCATAATGGCATCGAACAACGTGATCGATCTTGCCAGCTATCAGCGCAGCCGAGCCGACATCGTCGTGGCCCATGCGCTGTCGCCGCGCACCTGCCGCTACTGCGGCGCCGATCTCGAGGAGGACGAGCGCGACGATGATTGCTCCAGCGCCCTCAACGTCGAGTCCGACCGCCTGCGCTGGCGTGCCGCGCAGATTCTGCGCGGTTTGGTGTGCGAAGGCTGAACGACCGTTCTCGACCGGACGGTATTCAGGCAATGCCGCCCGCGCAGCCAGCGACTGGAAATTCAGTACGCCGATCCCATCCCATGAACAGCGTTCCCTCCGGGAGCGCTGTCTTGTTTGTGGTGGTCGGTAGGTCCGTATCGATCTTCGGAGATGGCGTTAATCACGCCTTCGCGCGGTCATCGGGAACTTGCCGAACGTGGCAAGCCGCCATGAACCAAATCGAACACGGGCAACCGTCTCTGCGCCGAATGGCTCAGACGTGCTGGCCGCCGTTGATGTGGATCTCGGCGCCGTTCACGTAGGAGCTGGTCTCCGTGCACAGCACGTAGATGATCTTGGCGACCTCGTCGGGCGTGCCGAGGCGCTGCATCGGGATCTGCTCCTGCACGATCTTCTCGGTGCCCGGCGACAGGATCGAGGTGTCGATCTCGCCCGGCGCGATCGAGTTGACGCGGACGCCGACCCGGCCGAAATCCGACGCCATCTCGCGGGTCAGGGCGGCCAGCGCCGCCTTGGAGGTCGCGTAGGCCGCGCCGGCGAAGGGATGCACGCGCGAGCCGGCGATCGAAGTGACGTTGACGACGGAGCCCTTGGCCGCCTTCAGCTCCTTGATCAGGCCGCGCGCCATCATGATCGGCGCGAAGAAGTTGACGCGGAAGACGTGATTCCAGGTGTCGAGGTCGGTGTCGACGGTGCCGAGCCGGGCACCGCCCGCGCCCTTCGGCGAGATCGCGGCGTTGTTGACCAGCGCGTGCAGCTCGCCGCCGTCGATCCGCTGTTTGATCTCGGCGATCGCGCGCACGGTGTCCTGGGGATCGGACAGGTCGACCTGGACGTGGTCCTCGGGGCCGGCGCCCCACGGGCATTCTTCGGGAAAGGGGTGCCGCGAGCAGGTGAGGACGCGCCAGCCGGCTGATGAGAAGCGGATCACGGTGGCATGACCGATGCCGCGGCTGGCACCGGTCAGCAGCATCGTGCGCCGTGGCTGATTGGAAGAGGTCGGCATGAACTGCGTCTTTCACGATCCCGGACGGGATCAACTTACCACAATGGTTGTGCGTTCGGCGCCTGATTCACGCGCGCGATGGCGATTCGTTGGCGTATCGGACGCCTGGAGGCCGGGCGCAAGCCCGCGCGGCGATCCCCTACGGATACATCCGCACCTTGGTCCACGGCCGGCCCGAAGCCTCGCGCCGGAATTCGATGCGGTCGTGCAGGCGGAATGGCCGGTCGTGCCAGAACTCCATGCTGACGGGAGTGATGCGCCAGCCGCTCCATCCTGGCGGGCGCGGCACCTCGCCGATGATGTATTGCGCGGCGACCTTGGCGATCGCCTGCTCGAACGCGAAGCGGCTCTCCAGCGGCTGCGACTGCTTGCTGGCCCAGGCGCCGAGCTGCGCCTGCTTCGGCCGGGTCGCGAAATAGGCGTCGGCCTCTTCGTCGGTCACCGGCGCCACGAGGCCGCGGATGCGGACCTGGCGGCGCAGCGATTTCCAGTGAAACAGCAGCGCGGCCTTCGGATTGGCGGCGAGCTCGCGGCCCTTCTGGCTGGCCTTGTGGCTGTAGAAGACGAAGCCGTCCTCGTCATAGCCCTTCATCAGCACCATGCGCACGTCAGGCAGCCCGCTGTCGTCGACCGTTGCCAGCGCCATCGCATTCGGATCGTTGGGCTCGCTCTTGCCGGCTTCGGCAAACCACGCCCCAAACAGCGCAAACGGCTCGCCGGCCTGGGTAAAATCGGCCGATGTACCGGATGTTAAGGTTGTCTGGTGTTTGATGCTCGTGGGGTCGGTCATGTGTATGGGGAGTCCGAGTTTTGCGTTCACCCGCGGCCAGGCGCGTGCAAGTCCATTCTGGTCCGGCCCTATATAGGGCATCGGTCCGGCTTGGCCTATCCGCGATCGGTCATGCCGGCACGGCTTTGACACTCATTCTAATCGGCCTGTCCGGCGGCGGCTGCAGCCTGTCGCGCCCTGAAACGGCCTTTGCCAAGATGGACGATGCGGAGATCACCGGCGCGGTCAGCCCGCCGCCCGAGCGCGAGCCGACCGAAGCCGATCTCGCTTTTGCCCGCAACGCCGCGTCGGACGTGCTGACCAAGGGGAGCAAGGATTCCAGCCAGCCGTGGCAGAATCCCCAGACCGGCGCCCGCGGCTCGGTGACGCCGATCGCTAAGTCCTACACGGCCGACAACGGCCGCACGTGCCGCGATTTCCTGGCGAGCTACGTCAACGGCAAGACGGAACGCTGGCTGCAGGGCTCGGCGTGCCGTATCGAGCGTGGGCGCTGGGACATCCAGACGCTCAAACCCTGGCAGCAAAGCTAGCCGGGGTCGTCTGGAACCCGTTGCAAAAATACAACGGACTCCCCAGATGAAATGCGAAGCGGGCGGGGAGCCCATAGGTTAGTATCTGACTTTCTGTAAGGAGACGTGACGGATGCGCGACCCCTATGAGGTCTTGGGGGTGCCGCGAAGCGCCAGCGCTGCGGCCATCAAGAGCGCCTATCGCAAGCTCGCCAAGAAGCATCATCCCGACAGCAACAAGGATGACCCGAAGGCATCGGCGCGGTTTGCCGAGATCAATTCGGCCAACGAGATCCTGGGCGACGAGGAGAAGCGCAAGCAGTTCGATCGCGGGGAGATCGACGCTGAAGGCAAGCCGCGCTTCCAGGGCTTTCCCGGGGGCGGCGCCGGCCGCGGCGGGCCGGGGGGCGGCTTCGAGAGCTATACCTTCCGCAGCGGCGGCGGGCCGGGCGGCGGCTTCGGCGGTGGCGGATTCGAGGACATTCTGAACAGCATGTTCGGCGGCGCCGGCGCGCGCGGTGCACGCGGCGGCGGCGGCTCGTTCGAGTTCGACACCGGCGGTGTCGGCCTCGACCTCGATCTGAAGGTTGCGATGTCGGTCTCGCTCGAGGAGTCCGTCAAGGGCGGCGAGAAGCGGGTGCGGCTGCCGTCGGGCAAGGAGCTCAACGTCAAGGTCCCCGCCGGCGTTACGGCCGGCCAGCAGATTAGGCTGAAGGGGCAGGGCGAGAGCGCGCCCGGACACCGGCCGGGTGATCTCCTGATCACGATCCAGATCGCGCCGCATCCGTTCTTCAAGGTCGAGGGCAGCGACCTCAGGCTCGATCTGCCGATCACGCTTTACGAGGCGGTCCTGGGCGCCAAGGTGAGGGCGCCGACGCTCGGCAGCGCGGTCGAGCTGTCGATCCCGAAGAACACCTCCAGCGGCCGGACCTTCCGGCTCAAGGGCAAGGGCCTGCCCAAGGGCGACGGCTCGGCCGGCGATCTGTTCGTCACCACCCGGATCGTGCTGCCCGACGGCAACGACGCCGAGCTCGAAGCCCTGATGACCAAATGGCGCGACCGTCATCCCTACAATCCGCGCAGCAACCTCTCCTGAGGTTGCGCGTTGCGGACGACTCGGCTGAAAACGAGCTGGAAAGCTGAGAAAAAAGTGCGGCCTCGAAAGGGGGACCAGCGCGGTACAAAACCCCGATCGAGGCCGCTTCCGTGTCGATCGGCGGATCGAACACTCCTCATTTTTTCGTGAACATTTGGCGCTATATTGAGACGTGCCGGTGACCTGATTCCAGATTTCCGGTGACCGAATTGCGGCGCCGACCCTGGCGTGTCTCCCGCCTGAGCCATGCGGGGATCAGGATCCTCTCGGGCAGCGCTCGCGGCCATCCTGCAAACGCTTCTGATCACGGCCGTAATCGCGCCGAGGCCGGCACCTCGCGAAATCGGGCAATGGTCCGCCGCTAGCCGCCCGCCCGTTCGGTCTGGTCATAAACAAGGCGCGCGACCTGAGTGAGACGCGTCCGGTCACTGCCGCCGCTGACGACGTAGCTGACGCCGCGCTCCGCCCACGAGAGTGCAGCGGTGTTGCCCTGCGCCGTATAGCGCATCTCGGCCGCCTCAATCCCGACCTTGGTCGCATACACCGTGAAGCGCTCGCCGGAGGTGCTCTCGTACATCAGGAAGGACGCCGGGCCGGTCGGCCCGGGCAGCAGCCGGCCGCCGACGAGCTTCAGTCCGGTGGTTTCCAGCTCCGGCGCCTGCACGGTGCGACCGCAGCGCCGCGTCAGCCATTGCTGCAGATGGGCCTTCTCGTCGCCAGGAACCTCCACCGGATGGCGCACCTCCACGACATAGAGCCGGTGCGCATCGAGCGCCTCGCCGGCAAGGGCCTGCAGCGGCGACGGCGAGGACGCGGCGCCACGCGCGACCCAGCCGACCGCGCCGCCGACCGCGAAGGCCGCCACGCTTGCCGCCATGGCCGCGACGACCCAGCGCCGCGGCCGGCGCTCCAGGCCGTCGAGGTCGAGCCGCGGCGGCACCGGCTCGTTGACGATCGAATCGTAGCGGGCATGGAGCGCCTCAGCCATGCTGCGCCAGGATTGCACCCGCTCGGCGTCCGCCGGATGCGCGGCCAGCCAGCGCTCGACGTCGCTGCGGCGCTCGGCCGGCAGCTCGTTGTCGACATAGGCGTGCAGCTCGTCTTCGGTGACGGGAATGGTCGGCTCGGTCATCATCGGGATCTCGTTGCAATCGGGCGGCTGCGGCGATGCGCGGTCGCTGCAGGCTTGGGCAGCCGAACATGGCAGGGCGGCTTTTGTGCAGTGGTCATTTCACCCTCCGCAGCGCCGGCCGCTCGCCCTCGAGCACGGCACGGACATGGGCGCGGGCGCGGGCGAGGCGGGACATCACGGTGCCGATTGGGACACCCTGGATGTCGGCGACCTCGCGGTAGCTCATGCCTTCGAGCACGACGAGGAGAAGCGCCGCGCGCTGCTCCTCCACCAGGGTCGCCAGCGCGTGCTCGATGTCCCGGCCCTCGGCCTCGGTGCCGCTGGCGTCGGCATTGTCGTCCTGGAGCGGCATGAAGTGCGGCCGCCGCGCCAAGGAGCGCCGGCGGTTCTTGTTCAGATTGGTCAGGATCGTGTACAGCCAGCTCCTGATGTCGCCGCCCAGGAACAGCCGTTCCGAGCGCAGCGCCCGCACCAGCGTGTCCTGGACCAGCTCGTCGGCCGCGTCCATGTCGCGCGCCAGCGCCCGGGCATAACGGCGCAGTGCCGGAATCATGGTCTCGACGCTCTGGCGGAACGCGTTCATGGAATGCCCTGCGGCTGTTCGCTGCGATGACAAGGGCGCAGGCCGCAGCCGGCGTCTTGCAAAGATCATAACCCCGCGATGATCAGCGTATTCCGGACCGCAAGCCCTGCGGGGGAGTTTGCCACAGAGCGGGCGGAATGGGGCTGTACCGGGCCAGACCGGTGGTGTACGTCCAGTCCTTAATAATCAGTTCGATGGGAAGCCGCATGGCGCAGATTTCAGGTTTGATGCAGGGCAAGCGCGGGGTCGTCCTTGGCGTGGCCAACAACCGCTCGATCGCCTGGGGCATCGCCAAGGCCGCGCGCGCGGCCGGCGCGGAGATCGCGTTGACCTACCAGGGCGACGCGCTGAAGAAGCGGGTCGAGCCGCTGGCGGCCGAGCTCGGCGGGCTCGTGCTCGGCCATTGCGATGTCACCGATCCCACGACCATCGACGCGGTGTTCGACGTGCTCAAGGAGAAGTGGGGCCAGATCGATTTCGTGGTCCACGCCATCGCCTTCTCCGACAAGGACCAGCTCGACGGCCGCTACATCGAAACCACGCAGGACAATTTCTCCAAGAGCATGCTGATCAGCTGCTACTCGCTGACGGCGATCGCGCAGCGCGCCGAGAAGCTGATGACCGACGGCGGCTCGATCATCACCTTGACCTATTACGGCGCCGAGAAGTGGATGCCGCACTACAACGTGATGGGCGTCGCCAAGGCCGCGCTGGAAGCCAGCGTGCGCTATCTCGCCGCCGATCTCGGCGAGAAGAACATCCGCGTCAACGCGATCTCGGCAGGACCGATCAAGACGCTGGCCGCCTCGGGCATCGGCGACTTCCGCTACATCCTGAAGTGGAACGAGTACAACGCGCCGCTGCGCCGGACCGTGACCATCGACGAGGTCGGCGACAGCGCGATGTATCTCTTGTCCGACCTGTCGCGCGGCGTCACCGGCGAGGTGCATCACGTCGATTCCGGCTATCATGTCGTCGGCATGAAGCGGCCCGAGGCGCCCGACATCTCGCTGAACAATTCCGTCGGCGCCAAGGAATAACGTCAACGCGCAATGCCACGGCCCACGATCTACTACATCCGCCACGGCGAGACGGAATGGAATGCGCTCGGCCGGCTGCAAGGCACGCAGGACATCCCGCTGAACGCGCTCGGGCGGGTGCAGGCGGTGCAGGCCGGCAACATCCTGGCCGAGCTCGCTGCGCGCAACGGCCATGATGCGGCGCGCCTGCCCTACGTCGCTAGCCCCCTCAGCCGCGCCCGCGCGACCATGGAGTTGGTGCGTGAGACCCTGAGCCTGCCAGCCGAGGGCTATGCGCTCGATGCCCGGCTGCGCGAGATCGGCTACGGCAAATGGGAAGGGGCGACGCTGCCGGAAATGCAGGCGGCCGATCCCGCCTTCTATGCCAGGCGGCTGACCGACAAATGGTCGCTGGCGCCCGAGGGCGGCGAGACCTATGCCGACGTCGAGCGCCGCGTGCGCGACTGGTACGATGGGCTGTCTGGCGATATCGTGGCGGTCGCCCATGGCGGCACGGCGCGGGCGCTGATGGTCGCGCTGGGCTTCGAGACGCCGCACGGCGCCGTCGACCTGCCGATCCAGCAGGGCGCGGTCTATGTGTTCGGCGAGAACGGGTTCGAGAAGTACAGTTAGTTTGTCTCCGTCGTTCCGGTGCGCCTCGCGGAGGCGAACCCGGAATCTCGAGAGTCCGGGTCTGGTCCTTCGGACCATCCCGGAATGATGGTTTTTCCGGTTGGGTGATCAGCTCATGTCCTTCAACACCTTCGGCCACATGTTCCGCGTCACCACCTTCGGCGAGAGCCATGGCGTGGCCATCGGCTGCGTGGTCGACGGCTGTCCGCCGCGGATCCCGCTCGCCGCCGACGAGATCCAGCGCGATCTCGACCGCCGCCGTCCCGGCCAGTCGCGCTTCACCACCCAGCGCCAGGAGCCGGACCAGGTGAAGATCCTGTCCGGCGTGATGGCTGATCCCGACACGGGCGTGCAGGTCACCACGGGCACGCCGATCGCGCTCCTGATCGAGAACACCGACCAGCGCTCCAAGGACTATTCCGAGATCAAGGACAAGTTTCGTCCCGGTCACGCCGACTTCACCTACGAGGCCAAATACGGCCTGCGCGACTATCGCGGCGGCGGTCGTTCCTCGGCGCGCGAGACCGCGACGCGCGTCGCCGCCGGCGCGATCGCGCGCAAGGTCCTGCCCGACGTGAAGGTGCGCGGTGCGCTGGTGCAGATGGGTCCGCACAAGATCGATCGCGGCAACTGGGACTGGGACGAGGTCGCGCGCAATCCCTTCTTCTGCCCCGACAAGGACAAGGCGGCGTTCTTCGAGGACTATCTCGACGGCATCAGGAAGTCCGGCTCGTCGATCGGCGCCGTGCTCGAGATCGTCGCCGAGGGCGTGCCGGCGGGACTTGGCGCGCCGCTCTACGGCAAGCTCGATGCCGATCTCGCCGCGGCGATGATGAGCATCAACGCCGTGAAGGGCGTCGAGATCGGCGCCGGCTTCGGCGCGGCCGAGCTGACCGGCGAGGAGAACGCCGACGAGATGCGCTCGGCCAATGACGGCACGCGCTTCCTCTCCAACAATGCCGGCGGCATTCTCGGCGGCATCGCCACGGGACAGCCGATCGTGCTGCGCTTCGCGGTCAAGCCGACCTCGTCGATCCTCACCCCGCGCCAGACCGTCGACCGCTCAGGCCAGGAGACCGAGATCCTGACCAAGGGCCGTCACGACCCCTGCGTCGGCATCCGCGCGGTTCCCGTCGGCGAGGCGATGATGGCCTGTGTGTTGGCCGATCACCTGCTGCGCCATCGCGGCCAGGTGGGGTAGCCGCACGCTGCCGCCGCGGCTGTTTGCTGTTGCCACGCTGCTCGCCTAGTGTCGTCCCATGGACACTTCCAAGCTGCGGGACATCAAGGACTGGCTGGTCGACGGCGCGCGCTCAGCGGCGACGCCGAGCCAGATGATGTCCGAATGCTGCGATCGTCTGGTCGGGCTCGGCGTGCCGCTGTGGCGCGTGGGCGTGTTCGTCCGCACCCTTCATCCTGATATCGCCGGCCGCAGCTTCATCTGGCGCCAGGGGGCGGAGGTCGAGATGGGCTCGGTCGATTTCGGCTTCGAGAGCACGCCGGCCTACAGGGACAGCCCGCTTGCGCGCGTGTTCGAGCAGGGGACCGAGTTCAGGGCCGATCCTCGCGATCGGGAAGCCGAGCTCTTTCCGATCCTGATGGATCTGCGGGCCGAAGGCGTGACCGACTATTTCACTCTTCCTTTGACCTTCATCGACCGTGCGGTCCACGCGTCGAGTTGGACCACCAAATCTCCAACAGGCTTCACCGACGCGCATCTGAATGCAATCCGCTCGCTGATGCCGGCTTTGGCGCGCTACACCGAGATCGTCACGCTTCGACGTACGGCCTCGATGCTGCTCGACACCTATGTCGGCAATCGCGCCGGCGAGCGCATCCTGGGCGGCCAGATCCGCCGCGGCCATACCGATACGCTGGATGCGGCGATCTGGCTGTCGGATCTGCGCGGCTTCACGCCCTTGTCCGATCGCCTGCCGGCTGAGGACGTGGTGGCGATCCTCAACCACTATTTCGACTGCCAGGTCGATCCGATCCGCGAGCAGGGCGGCGAGGTGCTGAAGTTCATGGGCGACGGCCTGCTCGCGGTGTTTCCGTTTCGCGAGCAGGGCGGCGATCCGACCGAGGTCTGCGCCCGCGTCCTTGCGGCGGCGCGCGCCTCGCGGGCCCGCGTCGATGCGCTCGAATACGCGGCCAGCGGCACCGGGGAACGCTTCCGCTTCGGCGTCGCGCTGCATGTCGGACGGCTGCTCTATGGCAATATCGGCGGCGGCAACCGGCTCGATTTCACCTGCATCGGTCCGGCCGTCAATCTTGCGGCCCGGCTGGAGAAGATCGCCGCGCGGCTGAGGCGCACCGTGGTCGCCTCGGAGACTTTCGCCGGAGCCTGTGCCGAACCATGGACCGATCTCGGCGCGTTCCCGATCGCGGGCCTTGCGACGGAGCAGCGCGTGTTCGGGCTTCGCGAAGAGGATTAGTTCTCCGGCCTGAAGCACGATCCGGAAAGGTGGAAACCGGTTTTCCGAAAGATCATGCTCTAGGTCTCCGGCTCGGTGGTGAACAGCAGCGGATAGCCCTTGGCGCGGCCGGCATCGGTCGCGCGCGTCGCCTTGGTCTCGGCGACGTCCTTGGTGAACACGGCCACCACGCAGACGCCGAGCTTATGCGCCGTGATCATGACCTTGTAGGCCTGGTCCTCGGTCATGCTGAATTCCGCCTTCAGGATCATCACCACGAAATCGCGCGGCGTGAAGTCGTCGTTGACGAGGATCACCTTGTAGAGCCGCGGACGCTCGGTCTTGGTGCGTACCTTCGTCTTGGGCTTGGTGACGGCATCGTTCATTCTAAGGGCGCGCCTGTGTTCCGGATGCGGCAGTCACGCCACGATACAGGCTTCGGCCGCTCCGGGAAACCACGGGCTGCATGCCTTGCGCGATGGGCGCACGCGGCTGCCTGACATCCGGGCAAACCCCAGGGGACTAACCGGAATGTGAATGGATGTGTGCGTTCCCGCTTTGCGCTCTGCGGATTGCATGTCACCATCATCAGACGCGATTGGAGGGCAGCTCATGCGCTGGTGGATCTCGATCGGGGTGGCGTGTCTGGCGGGCGCCTTGGCTGGCGGCGACGTCGCCACCGTCGTGGCAGCGCCGAGGGCCCAGCCGGCGCAGCAGCTGAGCGAGAAGGAAGCGTCCGTCGACGTCGAACTGATCCTCGCCGTCGACGTGTCCTACTCGATGGACCTGGACGAGCTGGCGATCCAGCGCGAAGGCTACGCCCAGGCGCTCAGCTCGCGCGAGTTCCTGCAGGCGCTGAAGAGCGGCGTGCACGGCAGGATCGCCGTGACCTATTTCGAATGGGCGGCCTCGAGCGACCAGAAGATCATCATTCCATGGCGCCTGATCGACGGACCGGAAAGTGCCGACGCCGTCGCCGCCGAGATCATGAAGACGCCGATCCGCCGGGCGTCGCGCACCTCGATCTCCGGCGCGATCTACTTCGCCATGCCGCTGTTCGATGAGAATCCCTACCGCGGACTGCGCCGCGTCATCGACATCTCCGGCGATGGGCCCAACAACAATGGTCCCTCACCGGTGACGATCGCGCGCGACGAGGCCGTCGACAAGGGCATCACCATCAACGGCCTGCCGATCATGGTCAAGGAGCCGTCCTACTCGACCATGGATATCGAGAACCTCGATCTCTATTACAAAGATTGCGTGACCGGCGGCCACGGTTCGTTCGTGGTCACGATCAAGAGCCGCGACGAATTCAAGGAAGCCATCCGCACCAAGCTGCTGATGGAGGTTGCCGGACGCGCACCGCCGCCGCGCATCGTGCCGGTCGCCGACGATGCCGACAAGGAGCCGCGCGTGTCCTGCACGATCGGCGAGAAGATCTGGCAGGACCGCTGGGGGCGGTGACCCGCAGGCCCGGGCTGCCGAGCAGACGCGCGCGCGGGGAGACTTGATTGGTAAGGCGCCGATCTCAGCCGGCCGTCGCAGCATGGACCAACGCCTGTTTCAATTCGGCCTCGACCTCCCGCAGGCTGCGGAGCGCCGCACCGAATTCGCCATTGCCGATCGATTGCCAGATGAGCTCCACGCGCGCCGTCAGATCGGCGAGTGCCAGTCCAAACGTCGCGGCCTCATTGAGCGCACCCTTCTCGTTGATCAGGTAGCGCCCGTTGACCGCAAACAGCACCTGCGCAAGGCAGGCGAGGGCGCGATAGGCGCAGCCCGCGACGTGGGTATGATCGCCACGCCCGACAGCCAACTCGGCATTATCGATGCTGAATGCGATCTCCCACTGGAAGCGCGCAATAATCGCGTCGCGCAGGCGGCGCGGATAGGGCGTGCAGCGCGACTTCAGCCCTGCCAGCAGTTGCGCGGGATCGTGCAGCGGGCGGCAGAGCGCGACCTCGCCCATCCAGATCGCCGAGACGAAGCCATGCGGATGGCCTGGCTGGTAGTGCATCTCGATCCGCCCTTTCCGGCAGTCGTCGATCACGCCGCCGACCGCATCGATCTCGCGATAGAGCAGGTCGACCTTGTGCCCGTCGATTCTGAGCCAGCCGCCGCCGACGATCCACTGTCCCCAGCCGCCGACCGCCGTCAGTTCGAGCGTTTGCGGGTCGTCGACGAGCCGCCGCACTGCTTCGCGCAGCACGTCGGTGTCGAGGTCGTGCCTGGATGCGATGTAGAGCCCGACGTCGTAGTCCGAGCCCGAATGCGCGGTGCCGCGCGCACGTGATCCACCGAGCGCGATGGCGCGCAGTCCCGGGACATCGGCAAGTTCGCCGACGATGCGGGTCAGCAGCGGGTCAGGCATTCACGTGTTCTCCCAGGATGACAGTATGAAGTTCTTGCGTGGAAAAACTCCACAGGGCCGCTGTTCAGGCTGATCTGTTGCCATTAAGCCACAATCTCCCAAAAACCAGGGGTTGCATCTCTCGCAAATTTCCCTTTGCCACCGTGCCGCCGCGATTGGGCCGCGACCATGAGCGGGTTGAGGCGGAGGCGCACAGAACATGCGTATCATCGACCGGACAGCACGTCCCGCGCAGCGCGTCAGGCGCTCGTCAGTCATCCAAGGTCCGCGTGGAGGGCTCGCTCGCCAACTTCTCAGGGCAGCTCTGGTGTGTGCGGCGGCGGCTTCGCTCGCAGCCTGCGCGCAATCATCGGCGGTCCGGCAGGCGCGCTGGGCGGCGCCGACGAAGCAGGCCGGCGCCGAATTTCGGCCGCAGGTGCAGCGCGCGGAGACGGCACCGGAGTCAGTGGTGCGCGTCCGGCGGGCCGAGCTCAGCCCGCCGCCGGCGCACTCCGGAGCGTCCGGTCTCGCCAGCTACTATTCGGAAGGCCAGAAGACCGCGAGCGGCGAGCGCTTCAATCCCTCCGAGCTGACGGCCGCGCATCGCAGCCTGCCGTTCGGCACCCGCCTGCAGGTCACCAACGTCAAGACCGGCCGCTCCGTGGTGGTGCGCGTCAACGATCGGGGACCGTTCGTGCAGGGGCGGGTGGTCGACGTGTCCTACTCAGCCGCGCAGGCGCTCGGCATGGTCAACTCCGGCGTCGCGCCGGTGAAGGTCAGCGTGGTGAGGTAGCGAATCGGATAGGCGACATCGCTGGCCGATCGCTACGAGTTCGTGCTCATAGTCAGCGGCGTTCTCAGTCGACCTCGCCCCGCTTGCGGGGAGAGGGGGCGCATCGAGCGTGATGCGCGAGCTCCGTGCGTCATTGCAGGGGCAACGCTTGGCGCTCCCGGAAAAAGCCGATCTCGCTCGTAAATCCGCTGACGGTGCTCACCGCACCAGTCTCGCCACCAGCTCGACATGCGGGGTGTGGCGGAACTGGTCGACCGGCACCACGGTCTCGAGCTTGTAGCCGCCGTCGATCAGCATGCGCATATCCCGCGCGAACGTCGTGACGTTGCAGGACACCGCGACGATCACCGGCACCTTGCCGGCCGCGAGTTGCCTGGCCTGCGCCTGAGCGCCCTGGCGCGGCGGATCGAACACGACGGCGTCGATGTCGCGCAATTCCGGCGGCATCAGCGGGCGGCGGAACAGGTCGCGCGCCTCGGCCTTGATCGGCTTGAGGCCGGGCGTGCCAGACGCCTTTTGCAGCGCCGCGATCGCGCCGGCATCATTGTCCATGGCGGTGACGCGCGCCCGCGTGGCGAGCCGCAGCGCGAACGGGCCGACGCCGCAGAACAGGTCGGCGACGTGCTTGGCTTTGCCGATCCGCTCCATCACCAATTGCGCCAGCGTCTCCTCGCCTTGCACGGTGGCCTGCAGGAACGAGCCGGGCGGCAGCGTCACCTGTGCCGTCCCCATCGTAACCACGGGCGCATTGCGCATCAGCACCAGCTCGCCATGGCGCGTCAGCCGCGCCAGCCGGTGCTGTTCGGCGAGGCGGGACAGGGCCGCGACGCGCGGCGGCGGCAGCGGGCCGGAGCCGCGGATGTCGATGTCGAGGCCGTTGCTGGTCGCGGTCGCCTGAATGTCGAGCGGCTTGCCGGTCGGCTTCAGCGCCTCCGCCAGCGCCCATGCGGCTTCCAGCGCACCGTCCAGCGCGGGGTCGAGGATCGGGCAGCGGTCGATCGGCACGATATCGTGGCTGTTCGCGGCCGAGAATCCGACCCTGAGGACGTCGTGCGTGCCCATCCGGGCGTGGAAGGTGGCGCGGCGCCGGCCGGCGCCGTGGGCATCGATCAGATCGGCCACGTCGCAGTCGACCTTGGCGGCCCGTAGCGTCTCGACGACGATGTTGCGCTTCCACTGCTGATAGGGCCCGGGCATCCAGTGCTGGATGGCGCAGCCGCCGCACACGCCGAAATGCGCACAGAATGGCGCGATCCGCTCCGAGCTCGCCGCCTCCACCGCGAGCAGCTTGCGGCGATCGGGATGCCCGGGCACGACGGCCGCCTCGACGGTCTCGCCGGCCAGCGTGTAGGGCACGTACAGCGCCTCGCCCGATGACAGCGACACGCCATCGCCGCGATGGCCGACATGGTCGATGACGAGACGCTCAACCATGGCGGCGCGCTCCCAGGAAGAATTCGGCGTTGCCGTCGCCGCCCTTGATCGATGATGGGAAGATCTCGATGTCGCTGCAGCCCAGCGAGGCGGCGAAGGCCGCAATGTCGTCGCAGACGGCGGCATGCACGCTTGCATCCTTGATGATGCCGCCCTTGCCGTGCTTTCCCTGCGCCTCGAATTGCGGCTTGATCAGCGCCAGCAGGCTCATCGGCGAGGCCGCGAGCGACAATGCGACCGGCAGCACCGCCTTGAGCGAGATGAAGCTGCAGTCGATCACGACGACGTCGGGGCGCTGCGGCAGGCGCTTGCCGTCGTAGCTGCGGATGTCGGTCTGCTCCATCGAGATGATCTTCGGGTGATTGCGCAATGATGGGTGCAATTGGTCGCGGCCGACATCGACCGCGAACACGAGCGCCGCGCCATTCGCCAGCAGGACCTCGGTGAAGCCGCCGGTGGAGGCACCGACATCGAGGCAGACATGGTCTTCGACCTCGATGCCATAATGCTCCAGCGCCGCCGCCAGCTTGACGCCGCCACGCGACACCCAGGGATGCGCCGGCTCGGCCTGCAGGACGGCGTCGGCGGGAATGTTCTCCGAGGCTTTGCCCACCTGCTTGTCGTTGGCGAACACGAGCCCCGCCTCGATCGCCGCCTGCGCCCGCGCGCGGCTCTCGAACAGGCCGCGTTCGACGAGGAGGATGTCAGCACGTTTGCGGGCAGGGGTCATGGGCCGGATCGCGAGATAGGTGAGATGAGGGCGACGCAATGAATTTCGAACTCCGTCATTGCGAGGAGCGAAGCGACGAAGCAATCCAGACCTCCTTTGCAGCCCTGGATTGCTTCGCTTCGCTCGCAATGACGGGTGTTGCAAGCTGTTCGCGCGTATTCGCGGCTTCGGAGGGGCCCGGGATCAAACCGTCCTCGTCGCCAGCCGCTCCGCCGCCAATCTCACGCAGGTCTCGAAAGCTGCCAGATGATGCCAGACGTCCGCAGGGCGTTCGCGTGGAGCGACGAGCGGGGCGCCGCGTAGCTCGAGCGCGTGGATCATCATGAGATTGTCGGGCAGGCCGAAATCCTCGACAGTCAGGCCTTCGCCATCGACCAGGCGGCCGTCCTGCTCCGTCACCGCCGTGAAGCGCCGGGCACGATCGGCGTAGACGGCCGGGTCGTTGCAGTAGCCGAGACACAGCTTGCCGGAGCCGGCCATGTAGCCGAACTCATAGACCGTGCCGGCATCGGCGCCGGGCCCGCGGAACGGTGTGAGATTGGCGATGATGGCATCGGCGTCGTCCATCATCGCCTCGTTGCCATGGAAGATCTGGCGCGAGGCGTCGGAGGAGGCGAGGTCGATGCTGTTGTCGAGGGGGTAGAGGCCGATCAGGCCGTGGCGGTCGCAGATCGCGACCTTCCGCCGGCCGATCTCAATGGCATCCGGCAGGAACACGTCGGGACCTGCCAGATAGATCTTCATGGCTCACCACTGCGGGACGCAAGCTCGCCTCAGGCGAGCTTGACCGACTCGGTCGTGTAATCCTTTCCGAGCGCCTCGAACACCTTGCGCACGATGCCTTTGGCGTCGAGCCCGGCGCGGGCGTACATCGCTGCCGGCGTGTCGTGGTCCTGGAACTCGTCGGGCAGCACCATCGAACGCATCTTCAGGCCGCCGTCCAGCATGCCCTGGTCGGACAGATACTGCATCACGTGCGAGCCGAAGCCGCCGATCGAGCCTTCCTCGATCGTGATCAGGATGTCGTGCTCGCGGGCGAGCTTCATCACCAGCTCCTCATCGAGCGGCTTCATGAAGCGCGCATCGGCGATCGAGGCGGACAGGCCATGGGCGGCGAGCTCGTCGGCGGCCTTCTCGCACTCGGCAAGCCGGGTGCCGAACGAGAGCAGGGCGACCTGCTTGCCCTGGCGGATCATGCGGCCCTTGCCGATCGGCAGCGGAACGCCAACCTCGGGCATTTCCACGCCGCGGCCTTCGCCGCGCGGATAGCGCACCGAGCTCGGCCGGTCGTTGATCGCGACCTGGGTCGCCACCATGTGCACCAGCTCGGCCTCGTCGGAGGCCGCCATGATCACCATGTTCGGCAGGCAGCCGAGATAGGCGTTGTCGAAGGAGCCGGCATGGGTCGCGCCGTCGGCGCCGACCAGGCCGGCGCGGTCGATGGCGAAGCGCACCGGCAGGCTCTGGATGCAGACGTCGTGGACGATCTGGTCGTAGCCGCGCTGCAGGAAGGTCGAGTAGATCGCGCAGAACGGCTTGAAGCCCTCGGCTGCGAGGCCGGCGGCGAAGGTCACGGCGTGCTGCTCGGCGATGCCGACGTCGAAGGTGCGCTTCGGGAACGCCTTGGCGAAGATGTCGATGCCGGTGCCCGAGGGCATCGCGGCAGTGATGCCGACGATCTTGTCGTCCTTCTCGGCTTCCTTGACCAGGCTCTGGCCGAACACGTTCTGATAGGCCGGCGCGTTCGGCTTGGCCTTCGCCTGGGTGCCGGTGGCGATGTCGAACTTGGCCACCGCGTGATATTTGTCGGCCGCCGCTTCCGCGGGCGAGTAGCCCTTGCCCTTCTGGGTCACGACGTGGACCAGGATCGGGCCGGTCTCCATGTCGCGGACGTTCTTCAGGACGGGGAGCAGATGGTCGAGGTTGTGGCCGTCGATCGGGCCGACGTAGTAGAAGCCGAGCTCCTCGAACAGCGTGCCGCCGTCCATCATGAAGCCGCGGGAATATTCCTCGACGCGGCTGGCGCGGTTGGCGATCACCTTGGGCAGATGCTGGCCGAGCTGCTTGGCGGCATCTCGCAGCGTTCGGTAGGTCTTGCCCGAGTACAGGCGCGACAGATAGGCCGACATGGCGCCGACCGGCGGCGCGATCGACATGTCGTTGTCGTTGAGGATCACGATCAGGCGGGAGTTCATCGCGCCGGCATTGTTCATGGCCTCATAGGCCATGCCGGCGGACATCGCACCGTCGCCGATCACGGCGATCACGTTGTTCTTGCCGCCCGACAGGTCGCGGGCAACGGCCATGCCGAGGCCGGCGGAAATCGATGTCGACGAGTGCGCAGCGCCAAACGGATCGTAGTCGCTCTCGGCGCGCTTGGTGAACCCGGAGAGGCCGCCGCCGGTGCGCAAGGTGCGGATGCGGTCGCGGCGTCCGGTCAGGATCTTGTGCGGGTAGGCCTGGTGGCCGACGTCCCAGATCAGGCGGTCACGCGGGGTGTCGAACACGTAATGGATGGCCGTGGTCAGCTCGACCACGCCGAGACCAGCGCCGAAATGGCCGCCGGTCACCGAGACCGCGTCGATGGTCTCCTGGCGCAATTCGTCGGCGACCTGCCGGACCTGCTCGACCTTCAGCCGGCGCAGATCTTCCGGGGTCTTGATGGTGTCGAGAAGCGGCGTCTTACTAAATGTGGTCACGGTGACATTCCAATTTTGCAGGTCGGGTTCAAGGGCCGACATCTGAGAGGTTCATCGTAACGGGCGGCGAAACCTGAGGTCTTGAAGGTCACATCCGCGCGGATCGAAGCCGCAGTCCGAAGACTAGCCGGGTTTGGGATCGATCTATGTGATGTAAGTCACTCTTGGTGGCCTTGCCGTCCTCGTTAGTCGCCCAAGATCGCCAAGTCGTTCAGCCAAGTCAGTTTTGCTAGCTCTTGCAAGCGCTTAGATTCCTCTCTCCGGAGAGGATGGACACTTCCAAAAACCCGCAGTTGCGAGAAGCTTTACACCAAAGTGCGTCTTAAAGCCAACCCGGCGGGAGTTGGCAAGCCCGCAAACGGTACCTTTGCGCCACGTCTCAACCGCGGCGGCATGCCGGAGGTTCCATTGCTCTGCTCAAATCGACGGCAGCCGTCGCTCCGGAATAGACCGGGGACGCGAACTCGGTCCAGGCTTTTTCCCGCGCCGCAGAATCGGCCGATGCGGCGATTGCGCGCGCCGCGGTACGGTGAGCCATGCGTCCGCGTCAGGGGATCGGTCCGCAGACGATCATGAAGAAGTCGCAGGCGTGCGGCCTTTCGTGGATCGTCACGAAGCGGACGCGGAAGACCTGCGAGCCAAGCACATTGTCATGATCGGGCCGGACGATCGCAGACGCGGAACGGCACGATCGTAGGATCGGGGGGCGCCACGGCGAACTGCCCGGATCCAATCGTGTCGCATGGTAAACGAAGGACGTCGCGCTGACTCTCGAGCGGTGAACGCGGTGGCAGAGACTTCGCCGGGGGACACTTGGCGGCCAAGCCCATTGACGATGCAGTTGCACCGATGCGCGGCTGAATTGCACGAATGGGAGGCGCTTTGCCCGCGTGTCGCGTCGGGCCACAACCAGCGAAATAAATCCGGACTGTCGCTCGGAGACGGCCGGTCGGCCGCAAGCCGCTATTGCACGTCGAGCGGCACGGTTCCCACCGCATGGCCGCTGGCGTCGGTCGTGATCTTCTCGACCCGGGCCTCCGCCTGGCGCAGCAGCTCCTCGCAGCGCCGCTTCAGCGCCTCGCCGCGCTCATAGATCGCCACCGACTCCTCGAGCGGCACCTTGCCGTCCTCGAGGCGCTTCACGATCGATTCCAGCTCCTCGATCGCGCGCTCGAACGACAGCTTCTTGACGTCGGTTACGGTGTTGTCCGCCATGCGGGTTCCCTGCAGCTCACTCAACTCCGGGGCCGTGCTTTTACACCCCGCTCGCGGCCCTGTCAGGCCCTGCCGGGGTGGATCGGCTGGAACCTGGGGATTACGCCCCGGTCAGCGCCGCAACGTGGGCCGCGACGGATTCCTTAAGTCCCTGAAGGTCATAGCCGCCCTCCAGGACAGAGACGACGCGGCCGCCGGCGGTCTTGTCGGCGAGCTCCATCAGCTTGCGGGTGACCCAGCCGAAATCCTCCGCCCGCAGGTTGAGCGACGCCAGCGGGTCGCGATAGTGGGCGTCGAAGCCGGCCGAGATGATCACGAGCTCGGGGCTGAACTTGGTGAGCTGCGGCAGGATCAGGTTCTCGAAGGCGGAGCGGAACTCGAGGCTGCCGTCCTCGGAGGCCAGCGGTGCGTTGACGATGGTGTCGTGCTCGCCGCGCTCGCCGCGGGCACCCGTGCCCGGGAACAGCGGCATCTGATGGGTCGAGCAGTACATCACGCTCTTGTCGGCCCAGAAGATGTCCTGGGTGCCGTTGCCATGGTGGACGTCGAAGTCGACGATGGCGGCACGCTCGATGCCGAAGGTGCGCTGGGCGTAGCGGGCGGCGATCGCGACATTGTCGAAGAAGCAGAAGCCCATCGGCTTGGCGATCTCGGCATGATGTCCGGGCGGGCGCACCGCCACGAAGGCGTTGCGGTGGCGGCCGGACATCACCGACTCCGTCGCCGCGACGGCGCCGCCGACGCCGCGCATCACGGCCTCCCAGGTGCCCGGCGACATCGAGGTATCGCCGTCGAGATAGATGATGCCCGAGGTCGGGGCCATGTGGCGCAGCTCGGTGACGTAGTGCTCGTTGTGGCAGAGCAGGGCCAGCTCGATGTCGGCCTCCGGGGCCTCGTCGCGATCGAGCAGGGCGAAGCGCTCCTCGGTCAGGGCCTCCTCGACGGCGCGCAGGCGGTCGGCGCGCTCGGGGTGGCCGGACGGCGTGGCGTGATCGAGGCAGGCTTCATGAGAGAGATACAGCGTCGACATCAGGGCTCTGCCACTCGCGCGTTGCGGGAGGGCCCAATCTATGCGCTGAACGCAGCCTCGGAAAGAGCCCCGCGGGCGATATGACCGGCTTTCCGCCCGGCGCGGCAGGCGTCACGAAGCCTTGTTGACGATACGACCGCGCGGCGGCGGGGCCAGCGGGCTGTTGGCCTTGAGATAGGCGAACAGCGCCTCGTCGTCATAGGGTCCCGTGATCGGATCGCGGCCGCTCTTGAACGCGGTGAAGCCGTCGCCGCCGAGCGCGAGGTAGTTGTTGATGGTGACCCGGTAGGATGCGGCGGGATCGATGGCCTTGCCCTCGAGCATCATGCTGGCGGCATCGATCCGCGCGCCCGCGGACTGTTTCGCATCGAAGGCATAGGAGAAACCGCTGGAGACCTGCAGGATGCGCGGCCGCGCCGGGTCGAGCCATTGCTGCTCCAGCGCGGCCTTGATCTCGGCACCGGTCAGGGTGACCGTCATCAGCTGGTTGCGAAACGGCTGGCTCGCGAACACGTCGGCATAGGTCACCGCGCCGTCGTCTCGACGAACGAGATCTGTCCGGATACCGCCGGGATTGGTCATCGCGACGACCGCGCTTCCCTTGTCCGCCGCGGCTGTCGCTGCGAGCTGGGCATCGGCGATGACGTCGCCGAGCACGCTCTCGCCGGAGGCGTTCGGCAGCCGCGACAGCGTCGCGGTGAGCACGCCGGCGGGGCGATTGGCGTAGGGCGCCGCGAGCTTCTCATAGGCGTCGATCAGCGCGGTCTGCGCCGGATCCTTCGGCAGGCTGGTGTCGACGACGATGTTCGTCGCGGTGGCGCTGATCACGTCGCGCGTGGTGCGGTCGAGCTTGACGTCGATCGCCGTCACCAGCGTGCCGAACTTGTCGCCCGAGGTGACGAGCCGCTTGTCGATGGTGCAGACATAGGCCTGATGGGTGTGGCCGGAGATGACGATGTCGACCGCGCTGTCGAGCTCCTTGACGATGTCGACGATCGGCCCCGACAGCCCGGGACATTCGTTCATGCCACCGGACGGCCAGCCGCCCTCGTGGATCAGCACGACGATCGCCTGCACGCCCTTGGCCTTCAATTCCGGGATCAGCGCGTTGACGCTCTCGGCCTCGTTGCGGAAGTCGAGGCCGGCCGCGCTCGCCGGCGAGATGATGCCCGGGGTCCCTTTCAGCGTCAGCCCGATGAAGGCGACCGGAACGTCCTCGAAGGTGCGGATCTCATAGGGCGGAAACACTGTCTTGTCGGTGCCGGCGAGGAACGTCGACGCCGCGAGATAGTGGAATTTGGCACCGGTGAACGGCTGCGGCCCGCGGCAGCCGTCGGTCGGATGACAGCCGCCGTTCTGCATCCGCAGCAGCTCGGCCTTGCCCTCATCGAACTCGTGATTGCCGACCGCCGACAGCGCGAGCCCCATCTGCGACATCGATTCGATGGTCGGCTCGTCGTGGAACATCGCCGACAGGAACGGGCTCGCACCGATCAGGTCGCCGGCTGCGACGAAGATCGTGTTGGGCTGGCCGTCGGCGAGCAGCTTGACGAGGCTCGCCATGTGCTCGGCGCCGCCGGCTGGAACAACGGTGGTCTTGGTTGGATCGGCGGGATCGGCGACGCGGATGCCGGAAGAGGGCGGCTCCAGATTGCCGTGGAAGTCGTTGATGGCGAGGATGCGCAACGCTATCGGCTCGTCCTCGGCCGATGCTGGCGGGCCGACGATGCTTGCAACGGCGGCGCCGGTCAGCAGGCAGGCAAGGGCGAAGCGGGAGAGACGGCTCATGGCAGGGTCACGTGTGATGCAGGGGCCGCGGGACGAAGCGCGATTGCCCCGCCGCGGTCGCAATGACATAAAACGATTTCATAACACCAATACATCGGGAGGCCGGAATGAAAAGAATGATGCTGCTCGCGGCGACATTGTCGCTGGCCGCCGGCTCCGCTGCAGCGCAATCGCTGCCGGACCTGATGAAGCAGATGGTCGCGGCGTGGAATAAGCCGACCGAGCCGTTCAAGGTGATCGACAACGTCTATTACGTCGGCACCAACGGGCTCGCCTCCTACCTGATCACCACGCCGCAAGGGCACATCCTGATCGATACCGTGATGCCGGAATCGACCGCGCAGATCGAGGCCAGCATCGGCAAGCTCGGCTTCAAGGTCGCCGACATCAAATACATCCTCAACACCCACGCCCATATCGACCACACCGGGGGGCTGGCGCAGATCAAGCAGGAAACCGGGGCGCAGATGGTGGCGGGCGCCAAGGACGTGCCGCTGCTGGAAGGCGGCTTCTATCCGGGCCGCGAGGAGGAGCGCTATCTCGGCTTCCCGCCGGTCAAGGTCGACCGCGCCGTGCGCGAGGGCGACACCGTCACGCTCGGCGGCGTCACGTTGACGGCGCATGAGACGCCGGGCCATTCGCCGGGCTGCACCAGCTGGACGACCGACGTGAAGGATGGCGACGCCACCCGCAGCCTGATCTTCTTCTGCAGCGCCACCGTGGCGCTGAACCGGCTGGTCGGCCGTCCCACCTATCCGGGCATCGTCGACGACTACAAGAAGACCTTCGCCTGGGCCAGGACGGCGCATCCCGACATCCTGCTGGCGCCGCATCCGGAGATGTACGACATGGCCGGAAAGCGAGCGAAGATCGCCGACGGCGCGCCCAACCCGTTCGTCAAGCCGGGTGAATTCAACGCCTATCTCGACAAGCTCGAGACGCAGTTCAACGACGGGCTGGCCAAGCAGACGGCGGCGCTGCAGTCCGGCAAGTAGTTGCGCCGTCCGCTATGCTGGATCGGCGACGGCCAGCCGGTCCAGCGTGAAGCCGGAGAGGTCGACGCGCGGCGTCTCGCCCCGGGCCATTGCCGCGAGCGCCTCGCCGACTGCGGGCGAATGCTTGAAGCCGTGGCCGGAGCAGGGCGAGGCGTAGATGACGTTCTCATCGCCGGGATCGCGATCGATGATGAAGCGGCCGCCGGGCGCATTGGTGTAGAGGCAGACCGCGCTGCGCAGGCAGCGCGGGCCGAGATCCGGCACGAACGGCCGGACATAGGTTTCATAGGCCGCTTCGATCTCGGCCGCCGTCACCTCGCGGGACACGTTGTCGGGATCGGTCTCGCCGCTGAGCACTTCGTTGGCGATCTTGACGCCGTTGTCCGGCGATCCGAGCCAGGGAAAGCCGTAGATGTCGGATGCGGCGCGCTCGCGCCCGCTGACGTCCCAGATGAAGACCGGCGCGTTCGGGCCGAAGCGCTCGGGATTGGCAAGGATTTCGAACCAGTACAGCACCTGCCGCGTGACGTTCACGCGCCGCTGCAGCGGCGTGATCAACTCGGTGATCCATGGCCCTGTCGTGACAATCAGCGTCGTGGCCGATGCGGCTGTACCGTCGTCAGTCATCACCACGAGCGAACCCATGGCGCGGCGAAACCATTTGACTTGGCGGCCGAACAGCAACTTCGCGCCAAGCTGCACGGCGACCGCAAGCTCGGCGCGCACGCAGTCCTCGACCAGGAGATAGCCGCCCTCGCGGTCGAGGAAGGCGCGATCGCCGGGCAAAGTGGCGAAGCCCGGAAAGTCCGCGCGCAGTCGCTCCGACGACAGGATCTCGCCATCGACGCCATGCAGCCGGGCCGCGGTCTCGATATTGGCGAAGAACTGCGCGCTCGAGACGCCGTGGACCTCGCCGCCATCGCGGGCCGGAATGAACAGGCAGCCGCATTGCTCGAACAGATGCGCCCCGGTCTCGCGCTCCAGTTCGCGCCACAGCACATGCGAGCGCTGCGCCAGCGGCGTGTAGTCGACGCCTTCGCCGATCGCCGCGCGGGTGATGCGGGTCTCGCCATGGGTCGAGCCGAATGGATGCGGCGGCTGGAAGCGGTCGATGCCCAGCACGCGCTTGCCGGATTTGGCGAGATGCAGCAGCGCGGCGCTGCCGACCGCGCCGCAGCCGATCACGATGACATCAAAACTCGGCATGCGCCTCCGACGACCCCGGCGTCACTTTTTCTTCTTGCGCGACAGGAACGCCTTGAACGCGCCGACCGCCTCCTCGGAGGTCATGCGCTCGGCGAACAGATAGGCCTCCTGGTCGATGCGGCGGGTCAACTCGTCCGGCGCGGTGCGGATCAGCTTGCGGCCGATCGCCACCGCCTCGGCCGGCAGCCGGCAGATGTCGCGCGCCACCTTGTGCGCCTCGACCTCGGTATGCCCCGGCGCCACCACGCTGTTGACGAAGCCGGCGATCTGCGCATCCGCCGCGGTCATCGTGCGGCCCATCACCAGCATGGCGAACGCCCGCTGATAGCCCATGGTCTGCGGCATCAGCAGGCTCGAGGCGCCCTCGGGCACCAGGCCGAGATGGATGAAGGGCGTCGAGAACGTCGCCGTGGTCGAGGCCAGCACGTAGTCGCAGTGAAACAGCATCGTCGTGCCGATGCCGATCGCGACGCCGTCGACGGCGGCGATGATCGGCTTGACGTTATGCGCCAGCGAATACAGGAACTTGGTCGCTGCCGAGGTGCGCGCGGCGTCGTTGCCGGCCGCCCCCGCATGCAGGAAGTCCTCGAGATCGTTGCCGGCGGTGAACACGCCGGAGCCGCCGGTGATGATGATGCATCGCACCAGCGGATTGTTCTGCGCGGTGTCGATGGCATCGCTCATGCCGAGATACATGGCCTGGGTGATCGCGTTCTTCTTCTCCGGGCGCCTGAGCTTGATCGTCCGCGTCTCGCCCTCGTCGGTCACGATCAGATGGTCGGTCATGGGCCCCTCGCGCGTGTGCGCCGGCCGCTATGCGCCGGTCGTTGTCCTGAGTCGTTTCTCGCGCATCAGCCTACATCATCCGCCGACCGCGCCAAGGGCCGAAGCGGCCGTCGCCGGCCGGGGCGGGCGCGGCCGAGGCGCGCAGGCGCGGCCGCGCGCGTTCATGGTTGACGACTGGTTTTCAACCGCATCGGCGATAAGCTATCGTTGCACGCCAAGCGTGTCGTCATAGCAAGGCAAAATTCCATGACCAGATGTCTTTCCGTGCTGATCTCGTTGCTGCTGTGCTGCGCATTCATGAGCAGCGCCGAGGCCGCCCCCAGCGATCGCGCGCTGCTGTCGCAATTCTGTGCGCCCAAGTCGATTACAGGGGCGACCTGCAAAGAGGTCAAATCCTATCCCGAGGCCGAGGGGCGTCGCTGTAACGTCACTCTCCAGCCGCAGCGGCAGCAGGGGCAATTCGTGGCCGGAGCCAATCCGCTGCTGGTCGTGAGCTATGGCAGCGGCTGCGAGCCGCACGCGACCGATTTCGGCGGCGCGGTCGTGTTCGAGCAGGTCGGCGGCGCTTACAAATTTCGCGGCTTCCAGCCGGGCATGCAGGTGAATGAATGCGTCATCTCCACCACCAGGGACGAAGCGCAGGACGTGCTCGTCTGCCTGACCGGGCATATGGGGCAGGGGGTGGTCGAGACCGGCGTGGCGCGCGTCGGCTTCGCCAGTGCCAGCGGCGGGTCCATCGAGATGTCCTACGATTTTCTGCTGCAGGCCGAGGACACGAAGGGAGCCTATCTGACCAACATCGTTACCTGTTCGGAGCAGCTCAAATATTTCGGCCTGTCGAAGCTCGCGGCCGGGCCAACCCCCGGCAGCGTGGTCGCCGCCGTCAGCTACGCCGATCACGAGACGATCAGCACGGCCTGCGCCAAAGGCTTTCCGAAGCCGAAGGACGCGGAGGACATGCGCGAACTCGCACCGGGCGAAGCCTTTGTGCCGGACGGTTACGCCAAGAGCGGCAGCGTCATCATCGAGATTGCAAGCCGCTCGGCAAAGTTGCGCTGAGTCTGCCGCGGTCCAGTTGTCGCGCCTCAGCGTGATCCGTCCGGGCGGGACGGGGCAGCCGGCGGGCGCGGGCCGGCGGCCGGCGATGCCTGCTGTCGGACAGCCTCGCGCCGCAGTGCCTGCTCCAGCACCACCAGCCGAGTCGCCATACGGGTCAGTTCGTCATGCACCGAGCCCTGGACACCCTGCACGGCGTGCTGCACCTCGCGCAGCGCATCGCGCTGCGTCTCCGCCTTGAGCACCCTGAACTCGGCCTCGATCGAGGTCAGGCGGTTGTTGACCGCCCTGATCGCCTCGGCGATCTCCTTCTGGCCATCCTGCAGCGCGCGCACGTGATCGACCAGCCGCAGATGATCGGTCAGCTCCTCGACCGTCTTGCCGATATTGCTGCGGCCCCACATCCTACTTTACCGACCTCAGCAGGTTCCTGATCGTCGCCAGATGATCCTCCGGCGATCCGAGCCGCGCTGAGATCGCGCTCATCAGGTCCTTGCGCAGTTCCGACAGTTCGTCCTCGGGCACGATGCGCTCGGCGGCCTCATCATAGGCCATCCGCCGCGGCTCGACCTCGACGGGGCGCGGCGCGACGTCGAAATAGGGTGGCCGCTCGTACACCGGGATGTGCGGCGCCTGGCGCGACGACGTGACGCGCGCGAGACTCGGAAACCGTGGTGGCGGCGTGTGCGCCGGACGTTCGATCTGATCAATCAGCGCCGCCAGCGCGACGTCCATGTTGCTGTCGTCAGGCTCATCGTCGACAACGTAGGACGGCTTCCGCAGTGTCGCCCCATTCGCGGGCGATGATGAGGTGAATGACGATGCGTGGTCGCGGAGTCGCTCGATGACCCGGCGGACTCGCGCGCCGAGACCTGGCTTCTCCCTGGCCGGTGTTCGCATCAACATGTCACTCTCCAGCGGAACAGCTTAGGCGAGCAGGGAAAACCTTAGCAAGGGGCCATCGTTCAGCTGCCAACAGGATGTCGCGTGGCAGCCCGCGCCGGTGGCGCAGGCGCCGACCGGCAGGTTCCCTCTTGCGCATTCCTGGCACCAACGCGCAAAGCCTCGATGATACCGGCAATCCGGGTGTGGAGTGCGTCTTGGCGTGCATAATGGAGCTCGCCGACAAGGGGAAGGCGCGTTTGACGCGGCATCGCCCTGACCCCTCGTGCCGTGGCCGGCCTGCCTCGATCGCGCGGCGGCAGGAACGCGCATGGCGTCAGTCGGCGGTAAGGAACAACCGTGGTGGCCGGCCGTTCGGACCTTGCTTGCCGTCCCCCCGCAAACGTCCGAGGCCTTCCATGTATCACCACGTCAAGAAGCTGATGTTCACCGTCCGTGTCGACGAGCCGGATCCGCGCTTCGGCAACATGCTGCTCGAGCAGTTCGGCGGCGCCAATGGCGAGCTCGCCGCGGCCATGCAGTATTCGATCCAGGGGCTCAATTGCGAGGATCCCGACCGCAAGGACCTGTTGATGGACATCGGCACCGAGGAGCTGAGCCATCTCGAGGTGGTCGGCACGCTCGCCCGCATGCATCTGAAGCCCGCCAAGTTCGACCGCGAGGCGGCCGAGGCCGACCCGCTGATCGCGATCGCCGGCGGCGGCGGCGTCAACCTGTTCAACTCGCAGGGCAATCCGTGGACTGCCGATTATCTCAAGATCACCGGCGAGCTCGACGTCGACCTGCGCAGCAACATCGCCGCCGAAGCGCGCGCCAAGATCGTCTATGAGCGGCTGATCAATTTCACCGACGACGCCGGGACCAAGGACGCGCAGCAATTCCTGATGACGCGCGAGATCACCCATATGAAGGCGTTCGCGCTGGCGCTGGAGAGCATGGGCAAGCCCGCCTTCAGCATCGGCCGCCTCGCGCCGACGCCGGGCCTGGTCGATCAGTTCTTCAACGATTCCACCGGCTCCGGGGATCATGGCGAGATCGACACCCGCGGCCCTTGGAACGAGGGCGGCGACTGGGTGTTCACGGAATCGCCGGCGATCCAGGCCGGCGAGCCCGGAGCAGCCTCGGCGATTGTCACCGAAAGCTCGCCGCCGGCCGACGAATCCGGCCTCAGCGATCTCCTCATGGACGAGCTGCGCGACATCCTGCATGCTGAGAAACAGCTCACAAAGGCGCTTCCGAAGATGGCGGAGGCCGCGCGCTTCGACCAGTTGAGCGAATTGTTCGAGCAGCATCTGGCCGAGACGGAAGCGCAGATCGAGCGCATCAACGAGTGCTTCGAGCTCCTTGGGAAGACGCCGCGCGCAAAACCCTGCAAGGGCATGATGGGCCTGGTCGAGGAGGGGCAGGAGATCATGACCCAGAGCGAGGACAAGGAGGATGCCGCCGCCGACCTCGCACTGATCGGCGCCGCGCAGCGGGTCGAGCATTACGAGATCTCCGGCTACACCACCGCGCGCAACCTCGCCCAGCAGCTCCGCCACAGCGCCGTCGTCGCGCTGCTGTCGAAGTCGCTGGCCGAGGAGGAGAACGCCGACCAGCTCCTCAACCAGGTCGCGCGCTCGCTGATGTCGGTCGCCAAGATGCCGGCCGCGATCGAGCAGGCGTGAGGAGGGCGTAGTCGTAGGCGGATGAGCGCAGCGTCATCCGCCGCCTTCCAAATCAAGACGGCGGGTTACGCCTGCGGCTAACCTGCCCTAAGAGTCTCAACTCTCTCCCAGTCGTCATTCCGGGGCATTCGCGCGCAAACGGCGCAGCCGTTTGAAGCAGCGTGAATGAGCCCGGAATCCATAACCACAGGCCTCAGTTTGAGGCGAGCACGCGCCACATGCCGCTCGCACCTCACAACCATCGTGAGTATGGATTCCGGGCTCGCCCTGCGGGCGCCCCGGAATGACGGTGGAGGGAGCGATGACAACAACGAGCAAGCCAATATGGGCTGCCGTCTCACTCCGTATAGCTGTGCGACCGCTCCGCCCGGCGGAAGTGAACCGGCGACAGGCAGCGCCGGGCCCGGCTGATCTGGGCGTCGGTGGCGCCCCGGCTGCGCGCATACATCTCGGCCACCTCGGCGGTATATTTCTCGACGTAGTAGCGAACCTCGGAGCACGACATCCGTGTCTCCGGACCTGCTTCGTTGGCCGCCTGCAACTCGGACCCCATCGCCAGCACCAGCACTCCCGCGCCGATCACGCTCCGCAACATCGTCGTCTCCCCATTGTCGTAGCCGCCTGCCAGCAGGCGTGACTCGGCGCGCCGGGGCAAATTAACAATGGGCCGCGCATGACATCGCGCGCGGACTGTTGCTTCACGGCGTCACCGCGACGCGTGCGTCGCAGCGCGTTTTGCTGTTGCAATGCTCGTCCAGTTCCTCATTCGGAACCGGCGCGTTCGGATGCGACGCTCGCGATCGGCGCCACGCCATCGCTCGGCGCAGCTCGTAGGACGGCGCGGGGATTCCGAACGAGCCTCAGGCCGTCACGCCTTGGCTCGACGCAGCCGTGCTGCCGGCTGCGCCATTGGTCGCGCCCTGCGCATTGTAGGTCTGCGCGTTGTTGCCGCTTCCGTTCGAGGCAGCGGCAGTCTTGGTCACCTCGGTCGAGCCGTCGGAATATGTGATCGTCGTCGTGGTGATCCCGTCGAGGGTGATCGAGACCTCGCTGACCACGGTCTTGCCCGACGATGAGCCGCCGCTGCCGGAAGAACTTTCAGACGTGGCGCTGGCGGAGCTGGTGGCCGATGACGACGACGTCTGAGACGTGGACGAGGTGGATTGCGTGGCGGTGCTTGCCTGGGACGCGGTGGCCGCGACGGGCGTTGTGACAGAGCTGATCGACATGGGACTCTCGCGTGAAGAAGGAAGCCGGGCCGCGCGGTGGGCGTTCGGCCCGCTTCTTCAACGCAACTGCCGCCCGAAACTGGCGGCGCCAGTTGCGTCTGATTATGTCCGGACGCCGCCGTCCTGATGCCGGACCAAGACCGAAGTTTGACGCCGGTGGCCCCATCGCGCTCGCATCTCATGTCCATCGTGGGCATGGATTGCGAACTCGGCGGCGGGAAAGAAGAGCGATTGCCAAGCTCCCGCGGCGCACTCTAGTCTCCTGCGCGCATGACCTTCGCGCTCTCTTCCCAGCAGAAATCGCAGTTCACCGACGCCGGCGCGCTGCACGTCACGACGGCACTCGATGCGTCCGCTTTGCACGCTCTCGCCGCCGCGCTGTCCCGCCACGCACCGGCGCAGGCCGGCACCCGGCTGCACGGTGTTGCCGCGCTGACGCCGTTGCTCGCCAATGACGGTCCGGTCGGCCGCGCCGCCGCCGCCGTTCTCGGCGATGCCGCGCGCCCGGTGCGCGCCGTCTATTTCGACAAGACGCCGCAGATGAATTGGGCGGTCCCGTGGCATCAGGACCGGACCATCGTCGTGCGCGAGCGCATCGAGCTCTCGGGTTTCGGTCCCTGGACCACCAAGGGCGGCCTGCAGCACGTCGCGCCGCCTTACGAGGTGCTGGCGCGGATGGTCACCTTGCGTGTCCACCTCGACGCCGTGCCCGACGGCAACGCCCCGCTCCTGATTGCGCCAGGCTCACACTGCCTCGGCCGCATCCCGGAAGCCGATGTGCCGATCGTCGTCGCGCGGTGCGGCACCGTCGCGTGCCACGCCGAGCCGGGCGACATCTGGCTGTATGCAACACCGATCCTGCACGCCTCGGAACTATCCGTGCAGCCCGGCCATCGCCGCGTGCTGCAAGTCGATTTTGCCGCGGATGAGCTGCCGGGCGGACTGGAATGGCTCGGCATTTGAGACAACGGAGGAGGGCGGATGAGCGGAGCGTCATCCGCCCTTGGCGGCGCGGTGGAAAGGCGGGTCACACTAACACCAACCCGCCCTACGCGACACGGATGGTGCGCGTCGCCGGTTACTTGCCGAGGATCTTCTCGGCCGCCGTCACGATGCTGACCGTCGGATGCTCGGCGCAGTACGCGCCGAACTTCTTGGCGTTCGCGATGAACTCCTCGGTGTCGAACAGCGCTTCGTCCTGATCGCCCTTGTACCAGCCGTCCAGCCAGATCAGCACCATCTTGATGGTGTCGTCGCCGCTTTCGACGAACTGCTTGCAGCTCATGGTCGACAGATCGAGGACGACCGCCGACGCCGGCGCAGATGACAGCAGGAGGGCGACGGCAAATAGTGGGGCAACGAGCGATTTCATATGTCTTCTCCGAACGGGCATGATCAAAAACGATGAACTATGCAGAGGCTCACCAATCCCTTCGCGAAGCGGCGCGAATTCCGTGATCACGATCGCGACGGGAGCGGTGGCCGGAACTGTCCGTACCGCGCGGAGAAAGTCAAGCATGAGCGGGAGAGCCGCAGGGTGCATCGAGCCTTTCCGGCTCCGAGGTCTGAATTGGGAGCCTCGGCGGGCGCGCGCGCCTGTCGGGCAAATCACGTTGACCCGAAATGATCGTGTCAAGGTTTGCTGAAAAACATAAATCGCTTTGTCGTTTCCCCAAATCAGCATTATGGTACGCCCATCCCGTTGCACGGTAGGGGACGCTTCGCGGTCGTCACGGACGTTGGCAGCGGGATGCGGTGGACGCGGGCGGGCGCAGTGCTGTTGGCACGGACGAACGGCTGCTCGCGGACGGTGAAGGCGTGTGGTTCTGATACTCCGACGCTAGTATCAAGCGTAATGCGAGAGAGCGCATTGCGCGACATGGTGGCCAGAAAGCCCGGTGCACCAGGAAGAGCGCGCTATAGACCGTTAAAACCATCGCGCGGGGAAGGCCGGGTCTGTCCGGCTGTACCTGTGGTGACTGCCGCCTGCTTTTTTTCTGCAGGCGGGCCACGGGCCTCAGCCGAGGTCCGGCCTTCCTCGCGCCCTCCACTCGGTGAGGGCGGGAATTTAGCTCATAGCTCGGGCGCGGAGCGCGTCGCGAGAGCGCGGATGCTCATGCCGAGCTACGCTCCGAGCTGATCGTGACATGCTGTTTGAGATTGTGGATCACACGATGCTACATGGCCGGTGCTCACCCTCCCCTGGAGGGGGAGGGTCGATCGCGCGCGAAGCGGGCGAGCGGGGTGGGGTGATGTCTCCACCGGCACGGGTGCGTGTGGAGACATCACCCCACCCCGCCTCACGTTTCGCTGCGCTCCTCGTGAGGCGACCCTCTCCCTCCAGGGGAGGGTGGGAGCCCGGTGATCAGCCATGATGTAAGGACGTCAAAGCTGCGCTGTCACGACCGAGTCGAACTCACGCCACCAGCACGGCCTCGGCGCCGAGCACCGCATCGGCGCCGTCGGTGACGGTCTTTTCCAGGGACGGCGCCTGCACGGCAAACGTCTCGGCGAAGAACCGTGCCAGCGCCACGTGACGGGCGCCGACGGTCTCGCTCTCGCTGCGCGCGGCGAGCGCCTCGTTGGCCAGCATGCAGCCGCCGAGCGCCGAACCGAACAGGCGCAAGTACGGCGTGGCGCCGGCAAGCGCGTCGTTCGGGGCTGTCGCCAGCTTCTCCAACAGCCAGCGGCTGGAGCGGTCGAGCGCGCCGAGCGCGTCGCGCAGCTTGGCGCCTGTCGTGCCGAACGCCGGATCGTTGGAGGCCTCGACGCGGCGGACGATGTCGGTGAGCTCGTCGAGCAGCTTGAACACCGAGGCGCCGCCGTTCGCACCCAGTTTGCGGGTGACGAGGTCGATCGCCTGGATGCCGTTGGTGCCCTCGTAGATCGCGGTGATGCGCGCGTCGCGATAGTGCTGCGCGGCGCCGGTCTCCTCGATGAAGCCCATGCCGCCATGGATCTGCACGCCGAGATAGGCGACCTCGTTGCCGATGTCGGTGGAGAACGCCTTGGCGATCGGCGTCAGCAGCGCGCCGCGCGCGGCCGCCTCGGCGCGCACGGCGGGATCCTTGGCGCGCACGGCGACGTCGAGCGCCACGGCGGTCGCGTAGCAGATCGAGCGCGACGCGGCGGTCAGGACGCGCATCTGCATCAGCATGCGCTTGACGTCGGGATGGGCGATGATCGCGTCCGAGCCGGTGCCTTTGCTGCCGACGGCGCGGCCTTGGCGGCGGTCCTGCGCGTAGGCGAGCGCCTGCTGATAGGCGCGATCGGCGACGCCGACGCCTTCGAGGCCGACTCCGAGCCGCGCCTGGTTCATCATCGTGAACATGCAGCGCATGCCGGCGTTTTCTTCGCCGATGAGATAGCCGATGGCGCCGCCATTGTCGCCCATCGTCATGGTGCAGGTCGGCGAGGCGTGCATGCCGAGCTTGTGCTCGACGCCGGTGGCGTAGATGTCGTTGCGGGCGCCGAGCGAGCCGTCGGCATTGACGAGGAATTTCGGGATCAGGAACAGCGAGATGCCCTTGGTGCCGGCCGGCGCGTCCGGCAGCCGCGCGAGCACGAAATGCACGATGTTGTCGGTCATGTCGTGGTCGCCATAGGTGATGAAGATCTTGGCTCCGGTGATGCGGTAGCTGCCGTCCGCGGCCCGCTCGGCGCGGGTACGCAAGGCGCCGACGTCGGAGCCGGCCTGCGGCTCGGTCAGTTGCATCGTGCCGGTCCATTCGCCGGAGATCAGCTTGCCGAGATAGATGTCCTTCAGCTCCTTGCTGCCATGGGCGTCGAGCGCCTCGATGGCCGACAAGGTCAGCAGCGGGCACAGGCCGAAGGCGACGTTGGCCGCGCTCCAGATCTCGGTGCAGGCGGCGTTGATGGCGAGCGGCAGGCCCTGGCCGCCATGCGCCTCGGGGCCGGACACCGCGTTCCAGCCGGCCTCGGTCCAGCGCTTGTAGGCATCCGGCCAGCCCGGCGCGGTGGTGACCTTCTTGTCGGCGAGCTTGACGCCGTTCCTGTCGCCGATCTGGTTGAGCGGGGCGAGCACGTCGGTGGCGAACTTGCCGGCTTCCTCGAGCACGGCGGCGGTGATGTCGGGGTCGAAATCGCCGTAATGGCCGGCCTCGACCGCCGCCTTCAGCCCGGCGCCATGGTTGAGGGCGAGCAGCATGTCGTTGAGCGGGGCGCGATAGGTCATGGCGTGTCCTCGGGGGTCGAAATTGGCCGGTTTGGCCGCCGTCATCCCATGAAACCGGCCGGGTCTCAACTTTTTCGCAAGCCGTTGCGGCGGGCGGCCGCGGCGGACCCGGCGGGACAGGGTAAAGGCTTGTTCAGATTGACGAATCGGCGAGCGCGGCGGATCACCCGGAGCCCGCGCAAATTTCCTGCGGCGCAGCGGTTGAAATGGGCCGGCGCGCTCTGTAGACCACGGGCGCCGATCCGGAATCGCATGGCGCCCGCGCGCCATGCCGATCCGCCGGGCCTGATGGGGCGTAGCCAAGCGGTAAGGCAGCGGATTTTGATTCCGCCATTCGGAGGTTCGATCCCTCCCGCCCCAGCCAGATTTCCGGAGCCCAGTCGGTATCTTACATTTTTACGATCTTGTTGTTCTGAAACTCGCCAGACGCCGCATTCCGAAACTCTGTTTGCGTTGTGTTCGCCAAAACGTGAGCTCGTCGTTTGCGTGTTGCCGCAAGGACGCGCGGAGCCGTGCGCTTGGCGTAGCCGGCGTTACTCCGGGCCAAGGATTCGGGATATCCCTGGCGAATTCGGCCGGGTACAGCCGATGAACCACGCGCCATGCCTTGCGGCACAGGCCAACGAATTTCTCGCCGCGCCGAAAGAGTGTGCTCTCGCCCGCGTCATCCTGATGAACGTTTCGTAGAGCTTATCAGCGGCACGCGGGGTGATACTCTTGATCGGCAAGCACCCGATGCGCTCGCCTCCTTTGTTGCGCACGTCGCAGATGGCTTGCATGCTGTGCTCGTAGCCGGGTCGCGAGCGCTTCGAGACCTTTTCGAGACATGCCTTTGTCTGCGCATATTCGCGGAAAAGCCAATCAACCGAGCCGACGCGCGCTACAGAAGCCTTTGGATCGGGGATGCCCTTTCGATTTTGGCATCGGCATCACTCCACGTCTCGTCGTCAGAATCACTGTCATCCGAAGGCAGCCGATCATTGGCACAATCAAGCTCTCCGACGTTCCATGCTCTTCGGCGAGCGCCAATGAGTGCGGGCTTCGGCATACTTCCTGCCTGCACCATCTGATCGAAGACGTTGAGGGAAGCGCAGATGCAAGCGGCTATGGCCTCACGGGTGATGAGCCGGGGCTTGAGCGATGACGAGAGAGACGTCCGCCTTGGCTCGGCGAGATCTTGGTAACAGAGCCTAGATTCTTCGTGCCCGTTCTATCTTTTTCGGCGTAGTTCGCTATCCTTGTTACGACATGAAAGATATCATCGTCATACGTCGATGTAGGTGCAATGGAGTTGCTGGAGATGAACAAGCAGGGTGGAGGCGTCGAGATCGCGAAGGGAAATCCCTTTCACGCAGATGTCGTCCGTATGCTCAGAGACGCAGACGAATATTATGCGTCGCTTTACCCGCAAGAAAGCAACCACTTGATCGATGTGAATGAGTTGGCGAAGGACGATACTCTTTTCTTCGTCGCTCAGATCAACGACAGGGTGATTGGCTGCACGGCCCTCGTCTTGTCACCTGACTATGGTGAGTTGAAACGCATGTATGTAGATCCTGCCTATAGGGGGCTGGGGGTCGCGCAAGATCTGCTGGATACGATCCTGCAGGCCTCGCGAGGGGCAGGGCTATCTTGTATTCGTTTGGAAACCGGATACTTGCAGCATTCCGCGATAGCATTGTATCGAAAGAACGGCTTCTTCGAAATTCCGCCGTTCGGCGGTTACGGCATCGACCCGCTGAGCATATTCATGCAGCGCGACCTTTAGCAACCTGCTGAATGTCCCACAGGCATCTGCCTGCACTTTGGTGCCGATGTTGGACTCTGTCATTGTCTTGGTCGTTGCGCGGTATTCGCTCTTCTGCGCGGCGGCCGCAGGTGGCCTATTGAGGTCAAGCTCGAACAGGATTTGAATCGGAGAGAAGGGCATTAGAACCCTGTCTTTCCATTTGAGGAGCATCAAGTGGACGCCAGTTCCCTAAGGGCTATGCGCTTCAACAGCAACGCGGCACGCTCGATATTGCGATCGTCGAAATCATATGAGGGGCTGTGCAGGCTGGCAGCGCTGTCCGTCCCCTGACCAATCAAGCAATACGCCCCCGGGACCTTTTGTAGAAAGAACGAAAAGTCCTCTCCGGCCATGCTCGGACGAACGTTGCTCAGGATGTCGTCTTGATCAAGCAAGATGTCTGCAACGCCGGTCACGAGAGCAGCGCGGTCCGCATGATTGATCGTGGCTGGATAGAGCTTTTTGTAGGTCACCAATCCCGTCAAATCATGGGCATCGCAGACGTGGTCCACGATATCTCGGATCTTCTTCTCAATAGTCGATTGAACGTCCGTACAATATGTACGAACCGTGCCGACACAGTCGACCCGATCGGGAATCATGCTGCCCTTGAGAGGGCTTCCGCCGTGAATGCCTCCGATAGATATGACGGCAGCCTCCCCGGGATCCACATAGCGCGATACGACGTTTTGCAGCATCGAGATGATGTTTGCGGTGGCAACGATCGGATCCCTCGTCTGGTGGGGAATTCCGCCATGGCCACCCGCTCCAAGGACGGAGATTTCGATCCGGTCCGCCGCGGCCATCACCGCCCCGCTATTGATGGCGATCTTTCCGATTGGAAGCCACGGCGCATTATGAATTGCATAGATCGAGCTGAGCGGGAATCTCTCAAGCAATCCATCTTCGATCATCGCTTTTGCACCCGCTCCCCCCTCCTCAGCGGGCTGAAAGATGCAACATACGGTTCCGGAAAACTCACGGTTCGCTGAAAGCTCTCGTGCGGTGGCGAGCAGAATGGCCATGTGGCCGTCGTGACCACACGCATGCATGCAGCCGCTGTTCTGCGACTGCCAAGCAAGACCCGTCTGCTCCGTCAATTCCAGGCCGTCCAACTCTGCCCTCAACCCCACATACTTTCTGGGGCCAGTCCCTTTGATGCCGCGAATGATGCCGACCACGCCGGTTCCGCCGATCCCGGTTTGTATCTCGTCGGCACCGAGCGCTTGCAGACACTCCACAACCATCGCCGACGTCTTGAGCTCCTTGTACCCTAACTCCGGAATCGAATGCAGCGCCCTGCGGATGCGTATCGCTTGATCGAGAGTGTCTGGCTGCAGTGCGTCACGCAATGACATATCATCTCCTTTGTCTCGAAGCGGGCGTCCTCGTCGCTGCGACCCGCTACGCCAGCCTCTGGATGTTCTCGGACAAGGCCATTGCCCCCGACCTTCCACGAACAGGAGCGAGTTGGTGAAACGACAGCATGTCCTCCAGGGCGGCCGCACAGGAAATGACGTCGTGGTCGCCATTTGTCGGCCCGATCACCTGCAGTCCTACTGGAAGACCCGACCGCGTCATACCGCAAGGCAGCGACAACGCAGGAAGACCGGCCACGGCCGCAACGTAGGTCAACGCTGTCCAGTCGAAATAGCCATCGAATACATGGCCTGCACATTCAACCACGGTCGGCTGATCGATCGGATGAGCCGGCACGATTGTCGACGGACATATCAAGAGATCATATGTTTCGAAGAAATCAGCCACATGCTGCACGATGCGAACCCGCGCCTGTTCGGCTTCAAGCATCTGGTCGATCGTCAGCTGCAGCCCCTCGGTCACGTTCTCCCTGATATCGGTTGATCTCACCAGCGTACCCTGCTTCCTCAGGACGCTACCAAGGCTGCACGCCAATACGTAAGCACGCATCACTCGAAAACATCGCTGGACACCATCTAGATTCGGAGACGCCTGATCCACGACGACGCCATCGGCCTGAAGTCGCGCCGCGGCATTTTGCACGATGCAAGCGACTTCGGGGTCCACAGGGCCGATGTTCAGATCAGCAGAGAAGGCGACTCGCTTCGGCAACTTCTGGACTTCAGCCGCGCTGGCAAACGACCGCAATGGACGTGGTTTGGAAAGCAGATCCCTGTGGGTCTCGCCCGACATGGCGTCAAGGAACATTGCAAGATCGACGACGTTTCGTGCCATGGGGCCTTGGACGGCTAGCGTCTGATCAACGGATGCGCGGTTAGCCATCGCGACCCGCCCCGGCGACGGCCTCATCCCAACAACGCCACAAAAGCTCGCGGGAATGCGCAAGGATCCCCCCATGTCAGAGCCATGAGCAAGCCACGTCATATTCAACGCCAGAGCAGCAGCCGAACCGGAAGATGATCCCCCCGGCGAATATTTGACGTTCCAAGGGTTCAAACATGGGTCAAAGACCGGATTCAGAGAATTGAATCCAACGCCGAGTTCAGGGACGTTGGACTTTCCAAATACAAGTCCCCCTTCATCTTCGATGTGCTGGACGACCGCATCAGTGAAGGCTGGAACATGATCGCTATATATGAGAGATCCGGCTGTCGATCGAACCCCGGACACTCTCTGAAGGTCCTTGATGACCAGCGGCAGGCCAGACAGTTGGCCGCGCTCGTCGCGAGGCTTCTGCATCAATTTTGATGCACGATCATGCGCCCTATCGAAGCAGAGCGTCGGCAGGGCGTTGACGGTCGAGTTGACCTCGCCGACGCGCTGTTCCACCGCATCAAGGCAATCATGCGGAGTCACGTCACCGCGTCTAAGCAGGGACACGACCTCAACAGCCGAATAGTCGAGCAAGGCGTTCATCGCTGGTGTGCCCCTTCGAAGATGAGTAAAGCGGTGCCCGCCACTGTCGTGATTGCGCCCAGGAGCGAACTTGCATTCGGTCTCTCACCCCGCGTAAGCCAGAGCAGAAGCAGGAGCACCAGCGGCGTCGAGGACGCGTATGTCATAGATATTGCGATTTTTCCGCTCGTGATCGCCAGCATAAGAAGCGTCAGGCCGCCGCACATTCCAACGAGCGCACTCACAACGATCTTGGCGTAAACGGTGGCTGAGCTGGCGTCTGTCCTGATGTCGTCGCTGCGGGTCCGGCCCATGATGACAAACAATAGGGACGCTGCGCAAAACCGTATTGTCGTCGCCATGATGGGCGACGTTCCCGCCGTTACGACGGGAGTCGAAATCAGCGTGCCGATCGCCTGGCATCCGGCTGCAAGAACCGCCAATGCGACGCCCGTGTTCTGACGTTCGGCGTTGAGATGTCCATTCAGGGGAGCGCCGGCGCCTCCTCTGAAGGCAATGACGATCAACGCCCCAGTCAGTACAAGAAGAATACCAACTCCTGCCTCTATCGTGGTCCTCTTGTGATAGATGGCAGCCTCCAGCACGGCGCCGATAACGACGTTGGATGAGAATATGATGCTGGTCTTCTTCGGCCCAATTTTGCTGATTGCGGCAATGAGAGACAGGTCGCCGATCACAATTCCGATGAGGCTCGATGCCGCGAGCGTCAGCGCGTCCGCGACACTCACGCGAAGCGGAACATCGGCGATGAGCAGAACTGGAAGCATGAAAAAAGACGCGAAGATCATTCGCGTCTTCGTGAACTCGAAAACACCTGTGGTGCGACTGACGTCAGCGGCAATGAGGCTACTGATCGCCAGGCACGCAGCGGTTCCAAGCCCGGCAACTTCGACGCCGACCGTCATCCGACGTTAGCCGTCTCGACTGTTGCGTCATCAGACCTGGTATCGTCTGGATAGATGTCTTCCATCGAGTTGTGCGTTATGGAATCCGACACCATGTCTTCCGGCGACGCAAACGTCAGGACCACAACGGTTCTCTTGGTAGATCCCGTCAGGGGCGCCACACGATGCAGTGTCGTATTCGCCTTCATAAAATAGCAATGTCCGCTGTTGACGTAGAGAGACCGAACGACGTTGTCTTGCAGGACCCGCCGGAGATATGGCTCAGTGGAGCCTTTCTGCCATTCGACGTTCGAGAGGTACTCGACGCGTCCCCCGAGGAGCGGATCTGGAGCCTCAATGACAAAAATGAGGGCATAGGCATAATCGTCCCAATGCCATCCATGGGTGTCGCCAGGCTCGCACTGGCTGTTGATGATATACTCCTCGGGTCGGTAAGGAACCCGTTCGATGTTCTCACCGGCGAGCTTCCGGAGGAAGGAGAGAACCGCGTCGCTATTGAAGATGGCCGGAATAATCCCGTCATGTTGACAAATAGCGTCGCGCCCGACGCTACTGTAGGCTCTTGGTGTATTGCCGCTTTCCTTGATGGTCAGCTTTCGCCGCTTCGACTCCCGGTCGAGCAGGATATTCGCTTCGCTGGTGAGCGCTTCGACCATATCCTTCGGAAGAAGCTGATCGATGACCGCGACGTGGTTGCTCCTGAACGTTTGTGACAGCTGATCGATGGCGCCTTGCGACAGGCCGCCAATGTGACTGGCGAGGCGCAGCTCGGTGTCTGTGGACGTGCAGTTTGCTGACAGATTCATTGCAACCTCAATTTCGCTGCTGAAAGAGCCAGGGCGGATCCCCCCGCCCGAGGACGTGCGGCTATGCATCGCGCGCGTCGCGACTGCCTCCGTCGTTCTGTACGGTGCCTGTGGGCCATGGAAGTATCGATACCGTATTTTTCGGATATGGCCGCCCGCGGTGGTCGTCGGTAGCTATGGACAACAGGGCATTGGGCTCGCTCTGCTTCGCGTTGAAGGTGACAAATCACGAAGGACGGCGTCGGTGAGCGAGAGACAAGCAGGATGCGGCGCGATATTGCGAATGTTCGACGCGGCTCCTTGGCGTTCAGTATCGTGTCGCGAAATTAATGAGTGCGTCTTCGACGGACATCCTCCCTACGTCACGCCACCTGTTCGGCGTTCATCGTCGGTGCCGTTCGCCGCGGCGCTGCTTGCCTGCTAATCACCGTGTCATCCACCGCTGCTCGGAGCTCTCTCTCAAGCCACCTCGACTTCACCGACGATGTGTTCGCTCAGTAGAGTGGAATCAGCGATGATGAATTATGAAGGCATATTTGTCCGGGCGATCGACGCTCTTCGTGAGGAAAGGCGATATCGGACATTTGCCACTCTGGTGCGCAATCCCGAGACTGCGCCGACTGCGCTCTGGCGACCGCCGGGCGAGACACGAGCACCACAGCCGGTCACCGTCTGGTGCTCCAATGACTATCTCTGCATGGGCCTGCATCCGGATGTGATCGAAGCGTCCACGGAAGCGTCCCGGAGCTTTGGCACGGGCGCGGGAGGAACAAGGAACATCTCCGGCACGCACCAAAAAATCGTAGAGTTGGAGCAGGAGCTGGCCAGTCTGCATGGAAAGGAGGCGGCGCTCGTCTTTACGTCAGGCTGGGTTTCGAACTTCGCAGCAATCTCTACCATCGGGACCCTGTTGCCGGACTGCGTGATATTTTCAGACGCGGACAACCATAACTCGATCATTGAGGGTATCAGCCGCTCGAGATGCGAGAAGAAGATCTGGTGTCATAACGATGTGAGGCATCTTGAGCAGCTGCTTGCCGCGGAGCCCCGCAATCGCGCAAAGCTCATCGTATTTGAAAGTCTCTATTCGATGAGCGGCAGTATTGCGCCCATCGGCGGGATCGCTGCTCTCGCTGAACGCTACGGTGCCATGACCTACATCGACGAAGTTCATGCGGTGGGGCTGTATGGACCTCAAGGTGGGGGCATTTGCGATCGAGACGGCCTCGCAGATCGGATCGACGTCATTCAAGGTACGCTCGCCAAAGGGTTCGGATCGCTTGGCGGCTATGTCGCCGCAAATGCATCGATCGTCGATTCAATCCGAAGCTATGCGCCGTCGTTCATCTTCACGTCGACGATGCCGCCAAACGTCGCCGCGAGCGCAACGGCGGCGGTACGTCATCTGCGCCGGTCCAAGGCCGAACGCGACCAACAGCAGGCGGTGACGCGCAGGGTCCGGCGCGCGCTCCAGGCCGCGCGCCTGCCGGTCATGGCCAATGAATCGCATATCATTCCGGTCGTGGTGGGCGACGCGCAGAAATGTACCGCCGCAAGCCAGATGCTGATGGAACGACACGGGATATATGTTCAGCCCATAAATTATCCCACTGTGAGCAAAGGCACGGAGCGGCTTCGTCTGACTCCGACACCGGCCCATCGAGACGTGCACATCGATCTGTTGGTCGCTGCTCTCTCTGACGTCTGGGCGTCTCTCGAGCTTCCGTACGATGAACGGGCCGCGCGATCTCCGATCGTTGGCATGACGGACGACGCGGTCAATCCGAAAGACATGACGAATCAGCGGTCGGTTCCGGCGGAGTAAAGGCGAACGCACCGCGCGTCGTGACGATGCGGCATCAGGCATGGCGAGGGCGGATACATGACGCATTCCAAGTACAAGATCCTGTTCGTAACGCAGCACTATCATCCAATTCATCTGGCAGACGACCGGATCTATATTGTCGAACCCATCCAGTACGAAGTGCTGGCGTCCATGCTGGACAAGGATGAGGTGGACATTTCTCTGCTGGATCAGCGCCTTGATCGCCGCCCGTTGGCCCTGCTCGAGACGATAAGGCGCCTGCGTCCAAACTTCGTCGGATTCACGTCTTGGACGATGCATGTCGACCTCGTGCGGATGCAGGCGGCGCTGGTCAAGCAGATCGACCCGTCGATCATCGTTGCGGTAGGGGGGCATCATGCTAGCCTAAGTCCGTCCGACTTTGCGGACCCCAACATTGACTACGTCATGATGGGAGAGGCTTATCTCTCTTTCCGGGATCTGATCCTGCGCTGCCGGGAAAGCGAGCGTAACGTAGCTGATCTGGCAGGCGTTGCCTGGCAGGACAACGGCAAATTCTTCTCGAACGGCAAGGCGGTCGTTCCGAAGTCCTTCGATCTCGACAGCCTCCCCCTCCCGGACCGAAGCATCCTCGGCAAGTATAAGGGCAGATACTATCACCTCTGGTGGAAGCCGGTTGCTGCCCTGAGGACGTCCATGGGATGTCCCGCAAGATGCTCGTTCTGCAACTTGTGGCGGCCGAACCTCGGAAAGTATCTAACGTGGAGCCCGGAATACATCGTCGAGTACCTCAAGACGATCGAGGAGCCGTATGTCATATTTACAGACGACCACTTCTTCGGGGACGGGCGCCGGGCGCACGCCATTGGTGAAGCGATCCTTCGGGCGGGCATCAAGAAGGAGTACTTGTTCTACAGTCGGGCGGACGCGATTGTCAGAGACCCGAGCTTGGTCGCGCTGTGGTCGCGGGTTGGGCTCAAGCGCCTTCGGATGGGTCTGGAGAGCTATTCCGATTCCGAGCTCGGTGCCATGGAAAAGGGCAGCTCCGTGGCGCACAACGACAGGGCCATCGAGATTCTCAAGAAGCATGAAGTCTTGATCGAAGGCCTGTTTATCGTCGGTGTCGACTACAAAAGAGAACAGTTCGAAAACTTGACGAGCTACATCCGCAGCCGAAAAGTCGATATCCCGAACATCACTGTCGCGACGCCGATGCCGGGGACGACAGACTACGCCAAGAACGAAGACGCGCTCATTTACAAGAACCCGACGTACTACGATTTTCAGCACGCCGTGCTCCCCACAAGGCTCGATATCAAGGAGTTCTGCCATCTCTATGGGAAGATGCTGCTCAAGGTCCAGAGACCGCCACTCGAGCAGATCCGGCGCATAGGTCTGTTCAAATTCATTTGTAACGTTCCGTCATTCTGGATCTACTTTCTTCGCGTCTACACGTCTTACAAGCACTACGGCTACGTAGAGCGAAGCGGGGGCGAACTTCCAACACTTCCATGGGTTGATATGCGGCGCGGAAGCTGCGGCGGTGACGCGGTAGCGGACAAGAAATATGGCTCCGTCGACATCGACAAGGTGTTTCCGACAGGGGTTCCGTCATGACGGACGAGGCCGACGTCACGAATGATATCAAGCTGCGCTTCGGACGCCCCGACGATTTTGCCGCGCTTAGGTCTCTGCGGGGCGAGGTGTTCTGCGATGAGCTTGGGATTCAGGAGCGATCCTATCACGACGTCATTTTCGATTGGTATTCGAAGAATGTCGTTTTGCTTGCGGGCAACCGTTTGATAGGTGCTGTTCGTCTTGCCTACATCCGAGATTGGCAGGAGTACTATGTCAGCTACCTATGCCTCGCGGCGCAATACCGCCGGAAAGCGCATCTGCGGCTGTTGTTCGGAGCCATTATTCTGCTCATGAAGCGAAATGGGATCAGGTCAATCAGGGCGGATTCGTCCGACGCAAATCTGATGATGTATCAGGCGATGGGGTGCGTTCCCATCGGAGGAAAGTTCAAGAAGCCAGGATTTGTCTGCGACTGGACACCGATGCGCTACGACATTGGTGTCAATGCAGCGGCGGAGGAAAGTCTTTCAGAACGCGCGGCGGCTCATTTTGAACCGTGGACCGAGAGCGATCTGACATGGGTGTTCGACACCGTGTTTCATCGGTGTGACACCGCGTCGGCATTCGGGGCGACTTTCGAGACCCTTCTCGAAAAGGATCTGATCCCTGGGCATCTGCCGTATCTGGCTCGTCCCGACCGGGTGATCGACCTGCCGCACGATGAGGCGTTTACGCGTCATCTGAGGACAGTCGAGGTGCGGTCAGATGACGATGAATTCTTTTCGGCAACTTCAACAGCATCTCCCACTCGCCCTGCCTGCCCGGATCGCACGACCATCACCGCGAGCAGTCGGTTCGCGCATCTGAATGCTCGGTTTTCGTCCAAGACCCTGGTGGCGGTTCTTGTCGACTCGGAGGCGTTGGTCTTCGCGCGACTATACGCTGTCCTGACCTGCAAGCGTCTGGTCGAGTTGAACGATTGGGGGGAACTGCCCTCTCTCTGCCCACCGTCCGTATCGAGCGTGACAGCCATTATCGGACCGGCTGACCGGGCGCTGTCGAAGGCGGTTTTATCGGCAGCGCAACGCCGATGCGCTATCGGGCTCCTGACCGCCGCGGACCTGCCGGCTCTCTCGTCCACGTTGCTCGGCTCGTATCTGAACTTCATTGGACCAACACAAGTCGCGATCGCGGTCCGTCCGGTGGGTCTTGTGTCGTACGAGGCGCCGACAGGCGCGTGCGGTGGTGGGCTCGGCCCAGGTTTGTGGAGCCTCGCCGGTGGACCAGAAATGACCGTCGCCACGATTGGCCCGTATCATTTGCTCGTCGTGCCCGCCAGGATATGGCGAGCTGCCGTAGCGTCCATTTCAGAATTGCTGAAGGTTGGCTATGCGATCGGACAATCAATCCGATTGGTCCGCGAAGAGTGCCTGGGCGATGAGCCGATCCTGCTGATGGGAGATCCGAGCCTTCGCCTCGATATCGCCCCGTCAGAGAAGAACGCGGAGGCGACGCGGCGCTTGGCGGCCGTCTCGGACTGATGTTCGTGCTGAACAACTCATTTTCGATGCCTGCTTTCACGGCCGTGGTGGTGACAGGGACGCTATGCGTTGTTGGGCCGTGTTTTCTTTTCGGGCTGGCGCTGGTCGCGACGATCTTCGTGCGCGCGATGCCAAGGCGATCGGGTGAACGCAGGCTTGCCGGGTTGGGGAACGAGGTCAGGATTTATCACGACAAGCATGGCGTTCCCCATATCTTCTCGGAGAATTTTCAGGATGCCGCGCGGTGCCTGGGTTACCTGCACGCAAGCGAGCGCCTGTTTCAGATGGAAATTCACCGACGTGCTGGACAAGGGCGACTTTCCGAAATCTTCGGGGCGGATTTCGTCGACACAGACAAAATCATTCGTGTTCTAGGTCTCTACCAGCTGGCCAAGGCCAGCTTTGCCGCGCTTGCGCCGGAAACTCAATCCACGCTTTCGGCCTATGCGGACGGCGTCAATGCATTCTTGTCGACCCACCGAAGCAAACTGCCGTTTGAGATGGTCTGGTTGAGAATCCGGCCGGAGCCATGGTCTCCCATTGATTCAATCGTGTGGGGCAAGCTCATGGCTTGGCAAATGAGCCGGAACTATCTCGCCGAGCTGATGACCTGCCCCTAAGAATTTCCTCCAGAACGATTTAGAGTCCGGCCTGACGAAGGACGGACAGATGAAGCGAAAGCG
>NZ_JAUETW010000018.1:0-152645 GCF_032484895.1 Bradyrhizobium sp. SZCCHNRI3052
CTTCTAACCATCCTGAATGCCATGATGCGCGACCGAAAACCTTATGCGATCACTCCATCAACATAACAGTTGCCGGCTCAAGGCCGGGACGACAGCGGAGTATGGGGCCAATCTCGCCTCGCAATCGGCGTCGCATCCGCAACGACAGCCGAGGACGTAGCGGCTACCGGTTGTTCTTCGCGCGCCACGCCGCGAAGTCGGCGGGCGTCTGCGGATCGGTCGCCGGATAGAGGCCGAGGATCGAGCGGCCCTTGGCAACTTCCTCGGCAACGAAATCCTCGAACGCGGTCATCTCGAACGTCTCGTCCGCGATCTCGTCGGCGAGATGGGCGGGGATGACGATGACGCCGTCGGAATCGCCGAGGATGACGTCACCGGGAAACACCGGCGCGTCGCCGCAGGCGATCGGGCCGTTGATCTCGATCGCATGATGCAGGGTGAGATTGGTCGGCGCGCTCGGACGCTGGTGGAAGGCGGGGATGCCGAGCTTGGCAATCTCGGCGGCGTCACGGAAGCCGCCGTCGGTGACGACGCCGGCGACGCCGCGCTGCTGCAGGCGGCTCACGAGAATTGCGCCGGCCGAAGCGGCGCGCGCGTCCTTGCGGCTGTCCATCACCAGCACGGCGCCGGGCGGACAATCCTCGACGGCCTTGCGCTGCGGATGGCCGCGGTCGCGAAACACCTCGATGGTGTTGAGATCCTCGCGCGCTGGGATGTAGCGCAAGGTGAAGGCTTCGCCGACCATGGTCGGCTGCGCCGGGCTGAGCGGATGGACGTTCTCGATGCACTGGATGCGCAGGCCGCGCTTGAACAGCGCGGTAGCGACCGTGGCCGTCGAGACGGTCTTGAGCTTGTTGCGGGTGGCGGTGCTGAGTCTGGTCATGCGGTGCTCGTCGTTCTCCCCTCCCCCTTGCGGGGAGGGGTTGGGGGTGGGGGTCCACATCAACGGTGTCGCTTTGGGTACCCCCCTCCCCCGCAAGGGGGGAGGGAGCGCACCTCGATCGCGGAAACAGCGCGGGCTAACGCGGCGCTATGAACTAATAAATCGCGGGTTCCCCGACCGGCGCGCCGAAGCCGGTCTCCAGGAAGTCGAAGTCGCAACCGTCATTGGCTTGGCGGATGTGGCGGGCGAACATCCAGCCATAGCCGCGCTCGAAACGCGGCGCCGGCGGTGTCCAGGCGGCGCGGCGGCGCGCCAGCTCCTCCTCGGGCACGTCGAGATTGATGGTGCGCGCGGCGACGTCGAGCGTGATCAGGTCGCCATTCTTCACCAGCGCCAGCGGGCCGCCGACATAGGCCTCCGGCGCCACATGCAGGATGCAGGCGCCATAGCTCGTGCCGCTCATGCGCGCGTCGGACAGCCGGACCATGTCGCGCACGCCCTCGCGCACGAGCTTGGTCGGGATCGGCAGCATGCCCCATTCCGGCATCCCCGGCCCGCCCTGGGGCCCGGCATTGCGCAGGATCAGCACATGGTCGGCGGTGACGTCGAGATCGGGATCGTCGATCGCCTTCTTCATCGAGGGATAGTCGTCGAACACCAGCGCCGGGCCGGTGTGCCTGAGGAAGCGCGGATCGCAGGCAGAGGGCTTGATGACGCAGCCGTCCGGCGCAAGGTTGCCCTTGAGCACGGCGAGCGCGCCCTCGCGGTAGATCGGGTTCGACTGCGGACGGATGACGTCGTCATTGTAGACGCCGGCGTCAGCGATGTTGTCGCCGAGCGTACGGCCGTTGACAGTGAGGCAGTCGAGATGGAGATGCTCTTTCATCCGGCTCATCAGCCCGGGCAGGCCGCCGGCGTAGTAGAAATCCTCCATCAGATAGGCGTCGCCGCTCGGCCGGACATTGGCGAGCACCGGCACCTTGCGGCTGGCGGCCTCGAAATCGTCGAGGCCTATATCGGCGCCGGCGCGGCGCGCCTGCGCGATCACATGGATGATGGCGTTGGTCGAGCAGCCCATCGCCATGGCGACCGCGATCGCATTCTCGAACGCTGCGTGGGTCTGGATCTTCGATGGCGTCAGGTCCTCCCACACCATCTCGACGACGCGGCGGCCGCATTCCGAGCTCATGCGGATGTGCTCGGCATCGGCAGCCGGAATCGACGAGGCGCCGGGCAAGGTCATGCCGATCGCTTCCGCGATCGCGGTCATGGTCGAGGCCGTCCCCATGGTCATGCAGGTGCCGTGGCTGCGGGCGATGCCGGCCTCCATGGCATTCCAATCGGCGTCCGACAGCTTGCCGGCGCGGCGTTCATCCCAGTACTTCCAGGCGTCGGACCCGGAGCCGAGCGTCTTGCCCTTCCAGTTGCCGCGCAGCATCGGCCCGGCCGGGAGATAGATCGCCGGCAGGTTCATGCTGGTGGCGCCGAGCAGCAGCGCCGGCGTGGTCTTGTCGCAGCCGCCCATCAGCACGACGCCATCGACGGGGTGTCCGCGCAAGAGCTCCTCGACATCCATCGCCAGCATGTTGCGATAGAGCATCGTGGTCGGCTTCAACAGCGACTCCGACAGCGACAGCGCCGGCAGCTCGATCGGGAAACCGCCGGCCATCAGCACGCCGCGCTTGACGTCGTCGACGCGCTGCTTGAAGTGCATGTGGCAGGGCTGCGCGTCGGACCAGGTGTTGATGATGGCGATGACCGGACGGCCCTTCCACTCCTCCTGGGCATAGCCCATCTGCATCACCCGCGAACGATGGCCGAAGGAACGGAGATCGTCGGGCGCGAACCAGCGCGCGCTGCGCAGCTGATCGGGGCTCTTCTTGTGGCTCATGATTGCGTTCCCCAGGTCAGCACGGTCTTGCGCTCGATGGTGCGGAAGATCAGATTCTCGACCACGAGGCCGATCAGGATCACGGTCAGCAGGCCGGCGAACACCGCGGGGATCTCGAGCAGATTGCGGTTCTCGAAGATGAACCAGCCGAGGCCGCCCTGCCCCGAGGAGACACCGAACACCAGCTCGGCCGCGATCAGGGTGCGCCAGGCGAAGGCCCAGCCGATCTTCAAACCCGTGAGGATGGCGCCGAACGCCGCCGGAATCAGGATGCGGATCACATAGGAGAAGCCGCTGAGACCGTAGTTGCGCCCGACCATGCGCAGCGTGTTCGAGACGCTTTTGAAGCCGGAATGGGTGTTGAGCGCGACGGGCCACAGCACCGAATGGATCAGCACGAAGACGAGACTGCCGCTGCCGAGCCCGAACCAGATCAGCGCCAGCGGCAGCAGCGCGATCGCCGGCAAGGGATTGAACATCGCCGTGATCGTCTCGAGGAAATCGGTGCCGATGCGGGTCGAGATCGCGAGCACAGTCAGGATCGCCGCGAGAACGATGCCGGCGGCATAGCCCATGAACAGCACCTTCAGCGAGGTCCAGACGCGCATCGGGATGGTGCCGTCGCGGACCTTCTCCCACAGCGCCGCGATGGTGTCGGAGAAGGTCGGGAACAGCAGGGGATTGTCGAGATAGCTGCCATAGGCCTGCCAGATCGCGGCGAGCAAGACGATGATCAGGCTCTTGCGCACGAAGCCGTCGTTCCACAGCAGCTCGAGCACGCCGAGCTTGCGCGCGACATCTGCAGGCGCGGCGCTCGCGGGCGACGTATCGCGCAGGATGATCTTGGCTTCAGCCATGGGCGCCGTCCTCAATGCGTCGTTGCAGGTTCGGAGAACAAAAGATCATGGATCTGCTTCTCCAGGCGCGCCGCGCTGCCGTCCTCGGCCGAGACCTTGTCGACGTCGACCACCTCGGCCTTGACGCGGCCGGGATGCGGCGACAGCAGCAGAATGCGGTTGCCGATCTTGATGGCTTCGGCGATCGAATGCGTCACGAACAAGACGGTGAATTTCGTCTCGTTCCACAACTGCAGCAGCTCGTCCTGGCAGGTGCGCCGCGTCAGCGCATCGAGCGCGGCGAACGGCTCGTCCATCAGCAGGATGTCCGGCTCCATCGCCATGCCCCGGGCGATCGCGACGCGCTGCTTCATGCCGCCCGACAGCGTGTGCGGATAGGCATCGACGACGCGCGTCAGCCCGACTTTCTCGATATAGGTGCGGGCGCGGCTCTCGGCCTCCTTGCGCGGCATGCGCCGCGCCGTCAGCAGCGGGAACATCACGTTGGCGAGCACGGTCTTCCACGGCAGCAGCTGGTCGAACTCCTGGAAGATCATCATGCGATCGGCGCCAGGACCGGTGATCTCGCGGCCGCTGATGCGCATCCGGCCCTCGCTCGGCTTGATGTAGCCACCGACCGCCTTCAGCAAGGTCGACTTGCCGCAACCGGACGGTCCCAGCAGCACGAAGCGATCGGAGCGGTCGACGGAGAAGCCGACCCGCTCCGTCGCGGTGATTACCGCGCTGGAGGTCTTGTAGCGCAGGGTGACGCCATCGACGTCGAGCAGCGCGGACATCAGTTGCCCTTCAGATCATGCGCGACCGGCAGATAATAGTCGGTCCAGGCCTTGGGCTGGGTCTTGATGGTACCGATCTTGGCGAGATGGGCCGCGAACTTCATGGTGCCCTGCGGCTCCAGATTCCATTCCATCATGCCGGGCTCCTTGAGCCAGGCGAGCAGGTCATCGACCGAGGTCTTGTCGCCGGTGATCTCCTTGTAGATCTCGACCGCCGTCCTGGTATCGCTGCGGATCAGGTCCTGCGCTTCCTTGGTCGCATCGCGCACCGCCTGGATGATCTTCGGATTGGCGTCGGCGAACTTCGTGGTGGTGAAGAACTGCGCCTGGCTCAGCGGTCCGCCCATGACGTCGGGCGAATTCATCACGACATGCGCGCCGGGCACGTTCTTCAATTCGAGGAACGTGTAGGGCGGGATCGAGAAATGATTGTGCACCTCGTGCTGCGGGTTCGACAGCGCCGTATAGGCGTCGGGGTGACCGAGCTGCACGGTGTTGGCGTCGAGCTTGTTCCACTGATCGGCGCCGAACGCTTCGGCGGCCGCGATCTGCAGCACGATGGCCTGGGTCGAGACCTTGACGGTCGGCACGGCGATCTTGTCACTGGGACCGAAGTCCTTGATCGACTTGATGTTGGGATCGCGGCTGATCAGGGTCATCGGCTGCGCCGAGGTGGCGACGATGCCCTTCACGCCACCGCGGGTACGATCCCACAACAGCAGCAGATTGCCGGTGCCGGTGTTGAGGATGTCGACGCTGCCCGACAACAGCGCATCGGTCTGCGCGCCGCCGCCGGAGAAGGTCAGCCATTTGGTGGTGACGCCGGGCACGCCGAGCGCGGCCGCATGCTTCTCGATCAGCTTGTTCTTCTCGATGATGTGGCTCGGCATGTAGAAGATGCCAGGCTGGCGCGACAGCGAGATTTCGGTCTTCTGCTGGGCCTGCGCGGCGTCATTCCAGGCCGCCGCGACCAGCAGCGTGGCCAGCAGGCCGGCGGCTCGTGCGCCCGAGCGCGCGAACTTCTCGAACATGGGACATCCCTCCTCGCGTGCCGGCTCCTTCTTGACGGCCGGCGGAGAGATGCACTAATGCATTAGTGCATCTCTGACAAGGGCTGTTCTCCCCCTGCGACATTCGAGCCGGACGTCCCACCAAATGGCATTGCCCGCGACGCCTGCTGCGGTTCTCCCGCCCGAACGGCTCGATCCGAGCCGGCGCGCGGCACCGCAGGTCTTCGAGCGGTTGCGCGACCAGATCATCGCCCTCGCGCTCCCACCGGGAGCGCCATTGTCGCGGCCGGCGCTGCAGGCCGAGTTCGGCCTCAGCTCGACGCCGATCCGCGACGCGCTGATGCGCCTCGCCGAGGAAGGCCTCGTCGACGTGTTCCCGCAGCACGCGACCCTGGTCAGCCGCATCGATGTTGGTCGGGCGCAGCAGGCGCAGTTCCTGCGCCAGGCGCTGGAGCTCGAGATCGTGCGCCTGCTCGCGCTGCGGCCTGCGGCGGCGCCGATCGACGAACTCCATGCTCTGATCGCCCAGCAGCGGCGATTCGCCAGGGACGGCGACTTCGCGTCATTCACGGTGGTCGACAACGCATTCCACGAGCGGCTCTACACTGCCGCGGACAAGCACGAGCTGTGGACCCTGGTGCGCAGCCGCAGCGGTCACATCGACCGGTTGCGCCGGCTGCATCTGCCCTCACCCGGCAAGGCGCAGACGATCCTGCGCCATCACAAGCAGATCGTCGATGCGATCGCCGCGGGCCGGCCGAACGACGCGCAGACGCATCTGCGCGAGCACCTGACCGGGACGCTGAGCGACCTCGCGACCATTCGCGGCCGCTGGCCGGACTATCTCAGTGGCTAGCAGCCCCGCCCAATCGGAGGACGTGAGCGGTGTCACGCCGCACGCCGGCATGTCGTCTGTGGCCACTCCGTCCCGTGCTGGTCCGCACCGTCTGTCGCGCCGCCTGGGATCGCAAATCCTCAGACATGTGCTCAAATATTGTGCATTCGGCGCGAGGACGAGGCGATTATGGAGCGCTCCGTGCCATGCAACTACGGCGCGAGCGCCCCGAATGCAGGCCCGGCGCCCGGATAGTCCACCCTTGTCCCGTACAGGACATCGATCACCGCGCCCCATCCTGCATGTGACTTGCCCGGCGAAACGCTTGCGGCGCGCCGCGAATTGGGCAAAACCTTACAACTGACCGTTGGTCTTGCTGCCAGCCAATCGGGAGATGCGGAGCGTGGCGAAGATTCTGGTCGTGGACGACGATCCGCTCATGCAGCTGACAATTCAGCGCGTGCTCGAACGGGCCGGTCACGTCGTCGGCATCGCGGGCGACGGCCAGAAGGCGCTCGTCCGCTTCACGAGCGAGAGCTTTGACTTGGTGATCCTGGACATCTTCATGCCGGGCATGGACGGGCTGGAGGCGATGCGCTTGATCCTCAAGCACACGCCCGGCGTTCCGATCATCATGACCTCGGGACGTGCCCACAGCCCGACCTCAGTGATAGAGCCCGATTATCTTACCATGGCCACGAGGCTGGGAGCGGTGTCCGCATTGCCCAAGCCGTTCAAACCGGCAGCTCTCCTGACGATGGTTTCCGAATGCCTGGCATCGGCAGGCGATCGGGCTGCTCGACCCCGGCCAGGCCAAGATGCTGTTCCGAAATCCTGACGGCCGAACCGAAGGGCTCCTGCTCAGCGGCGCGCAGCGCGCGAGCGAGACGCCGCGGTTCGGCGGCCGCCTCACGCTGACGACGCGGCTGGCGATCGCGATGATCCTGCTGGTCGCGATCGCGGTGTTCGCCGTCGGCTGGCTCGGCTATCGCAGCCTCGAGCGGGCGCTGTTGCCGCGCGCGCTCGATCGAATCGAGTCGCATTCGCGCCTGATGGCGACCGAGCTCGAAAACTATGTCGGCGGCGCCCGGAACGACATCAACGGCTATCGCGCCTCGCCGAATCTGGCAACGTTGATACGCACACTGAAGACGGGAGCTCCCGATCCCCGCGAAGGGCTGCCGGCGCAGTCGTGGCGCGAGCGGGTCGCAACGCGCTACTTCGCCGAGCTACAGGCCAAGCCGACCTACGCGATGATCCGCCTGGTCGGGATCGAGAACGATTATCGCGAGCTGATCCGGGTCGACCGGCTCGGGCCGGGCAACACGGTTCGGATCGTTCCGGAGAACGAGCTGATCACGCGCGGCGAGCGCAACTACATCAAGGAGACGCTGAGCCTGCCGCCCGGCGGCATCCGGCTCTCGCCGATCATTCTCGACGGCAACACGACGGACCCCAAGACAGGCGTGCCGATGCTGTGCGTCGGCACGCCGGTGTTCGCGCCGGACGGCAAGCCGTACGCGATCCTGATGGTCGATCTCGACATGCGCCCGATCTTCGCGCATCTGCGCACGGCGGCCCGCCCGGGCGCGCAGCTCTATGTCGTGAACGCCCGCGGCGACTATCTCTTCCATCCCGAATCAGACCGGGAATTCGCCTCGAAACGCGGCCGATCGACGCGATGGCAGGACGATTTTCCGACGCTCGCAGGCGCGACCGGCAGCGCCGAGGGTTTCGCGCAGATCCTGCACGACGAAGCCGATCGCCCCGGCGGTGTCGCCTTCGCGCCGGCGCTGCTCGCGGGACAGGAATGGGTGGCGGTGATCGAGACGATCCCGAACACCGCCTTCATGGCGCCCGCCCTCGCCATCCGCAAGACGGCGATCGAGGTCGGCCTGATCGCGATGCTGTGCGCGGCCGCGCTCGCCTTCGTGGTCGCGCGCTCGCTGACGCGGCCGATCAACCAACTGACCCAGGCCGTCGAGGGCGTGGGGCGCGGCGAGGCGGTGAATATCCCGCTCGATGCGGTCGGCGAGACCGGCGTGCTGGCGCGCGCCTTCGCCCGCGTGCTGGACGAGGTTCGCACCAAGACCGCCGAGCTCGAGCGCGAGGTCCAGGAGCATTACCTGACCGAAGCAGCGCGCGACCATTTCGCCGCCCGCGAACGGCTCTACAGTGCCGCGGTGGAATCGTCGAACGACGCGATCGTGACGCTGTCGCTGGACGGCACCATCACCGCCTGGAATCCGGCAGCCGAGGCCATGCTGGGCTACTCCGCCGAGGAGGCCGTGGGCCGCCTTGCGGATTTCCTCGTGCCGCCCGAGCGCATGGCCGAGGCCCAGGACCTTCTGGCGCGCATGGCCCGCGGCGAGCGGATCCAGCATTTCGAGACGGTGCGGATCCGCAAGGACGGTGAGCTGGTCCAGGTCTCGCTCAGTGTCTCGCCGATCAAATCACCGACGGGCCAGATCATCGGCGCCTCCAAGATCGCACGCGACATCACCGAGAGCCGCCGGACCGAACTGGCGCTGCGCCAGCAGACCGAGGAACGGCGGCGCATCTTCGAGACGTCGCAGGACCTGATCCTCATCACCGACCGCAATGGCATCCTGGTTCAGGTCTCACCGAGCGTGGAGGCGATTCTCGGCTATACGCCGGCGGAGATGATCGGCCGCAGCGGCGCGGAGTTCATCCACCCGGACGATCTACCCAAAGCACGCGAGGAGCTTCGCGCCTCGCGCCTCGGCCTTCGGGCGCGCACCTCCGACTGCCGCTACGTCCACAAGGACGGCCGCGTGGTGACGCTGTCCTGGACCTCGAACTGGTCGGAGCCGGTGCAGCGCCACTTCTTCATCGGCCGCGACATGACCGAGAGCCGGCTGGCGCAGGAGACGCTGCGGGAAAGCGAACAGCTCGCCCGCAACATCGTCGAGACCGCGCTCGATGCCTTCGTCCAGGTCGACGACAACGGCGCCATTCTCAACTGGAACTCCCAGGCCGAGAAGATCTTCGGCTGGTCGCGCGCCGAGATCATCGGCAAGGACGTCTTCGACGTGATCACGGTCGGGGATGTCGGCGAGGAGCTGCGCGCCGCGCTCGGCCGCATCCTGATGACCGGACAAGCGAGCGCACTCGGGGGCGGCCGCCGACGCGAGGTCATGGTGAAGCGGCGCGACGGCCGCGAGTTCAAGGCCGAGCTCAGCGTGACCGCGCTGAAGACCCGCAACGGCTTCGTGCTGAACGGCTTCTTCCGCGACCTCACCGACAAGATCGCGACCGAGGAGCGGATCCGCCAGTCCGAGAAGATGGAGGCGATCGGCCAGCTCACCGGTGGCATCGCACACGACTTCAACAACATCCTCACCGTGATCACCGGCACGATCGAGATTCTCGCCGCGGCCGTGGCCAAGGAGCCGCAGCTCGCCGCGATCACCAGGATGATCGACGAGGCCGCCGCGCGCGGGGCCGATCTCACCCAGCATCTGCTCGCCTTTGCGCGCCGGCAGCCACTGCAGCCGCGCGAGGTCGACGTCAACACGTTGATGATCGACACGGCCAAGCTGCTGCGGCCGACGCTCGGAGAGCAGATCGAGATCGAGTCCGTCTTCCAGGACGAGACCTGCGTGGCGCATGTCGATCCGAACCAGCTCGCCACGGCGGTCATCAACCTCGCGCTCAATGCCCGCGACGCGATGCCGAATGGCGGCAAGCTCATCCTGGAGACCGGCTGGGCCGACCTCGACGAGAACTACGCAAGTCTCTACGACGACGTGCGGCCCGGTCGCTACGCGATGATCGCGGTGAGCGACAGTGGCAGCGGCATTCCCGCCGCCATCATCGACAAGGTGTTCAATCCGTTCTTCACCTCGAAGGGGCCGGGCAAGGGGACGGGGCTCGGATTGTCGATGGTGTACGGCTTCGTGAAGCAATCGGCCGGCCACATCAGGATCTACAGCGAAGAGGGCCACGGCACCACGATCCGGATGTACCTGCCGCCGGGCAGCGAAGAAGCGATCACGCAGCCCTCGGGCGACGCGCCGGCGATCCAGGGCGGCCAGGAGACGATCCTGGTGGTGGAGGACGACCGGCTGGTGCGCGGCTACGTTCTCGCCCAGCTCCATGCACTGGGCTATGCGACGCTGGAGGCGGCCAATGCCGCCGAAGCGCTGGCGATCACCAATGCCGGAGAGCCGTTCGATCTGCTCTTCACCGACATCATCATGCCGGGGACGATGAACGGCCGCCAGCTCGCATCCGAGATCCAGCGGATTCGTCCGACGCAGCGGGTCCTGTTCACCTCCGGCTACACCGAGAATGCCGTGGTGCATCACGGCCGGCTCGACGAAGGAATTCTTCTGCTGCCGAAGCCGTACCGCAAATCCGAGCTCGCCAAGATGATCCGCAAGGCGCTCGCCGCGACCGAGGCTTGAAAAACGAGACTTGGCCAAGGCGGCCCGACCAACGCGGCCTGGCGCTTGCGGTTGCCGCTACTCCAGCTTGAGGCCACGTGCGGGCGGCCCGGCCATCGGCTCAATTGGCGCGCGACGCCGTCATCACGATGCGGATCAGATCGGCCGCGTTGCGCGCGCCGAGCTTCTTCATGATGTTGGCGCGGTGATCCTCGATCGTGCGCGGGCTGATGCCCAGCGTGCGCCCCGCCTCCTTGTTCGAGGCCCCCGCCGTGAATTGTTCCAGGACCTCGCGCTCGCGCCGCGTCAGCGGCTCGCGGCCGGGGAAATGCAGCGAGCCGATCTTCGGCGAGGCATTCTCCTTCTGCCGCCGCGCGAACGCGCCGATCGCCTCGTTCAGACGGGCCACGATCTCACTGCCGCGGAACGGCTTCTCGATGAAGTCGAGCGCCCCGTTCTTGATCGCATTGACGGCCATCGGGATGTCGCCCTGGCCCGAGATCATGAAGATCGGAGCCGGATAGTCCTCGCCGTGCAGTTCCCTGAGAATGTCGAGACCGGACTTTCCGGGGATGTGCACGTCGAGCAGGATACAGGCCGGTGTCCTGCTCCGCGCCACCGCCAGGAGCGCGGCGCCGTCCGCAAAACAGATCACTTCATACCCACCTGCCGACAAGACCATCGAGAGGGTGTCGCGCACGGCTGGGTCGTCATCGACGACAAAAATCTCACCGCGGGAAGCTGTTTGTTCGGCCATGGGCGATTGCTCTTGCAAAGGAGAAGAAACAATGAAAGCGCGTCTTATGATACCATACTCGTCGGGTGCTTTGGGCACCCGTATTTGTACGGTTTATGATCCTAACCCACAAGTAGTAGCTGCAGATCGGTGATCGCCTTCACGAGACCATGATCTGGACACGATCTCAAGGCAGTCGTCTCGGGCAGCATGCTGCCTTGCAAAAACACATCAACGCCGACAGCGTCATGATCGACATCAAACTCTGATCGCATCGGCGTTGCCCACGTGCACCACGCCCACAGACATGCTCGGCGGCGGACGCGTGCACGGCCCTCAGCCCACGAAAATCTGCACGGCATTTGACACAAGACGTACAGCCGTCAGCCGGCCTTGCCCTCGTTTTGATCAGAGATCGGCGGGATTCGGACGTTGCATAGGATTGTGCGCCCTGGACCGCGGCTTGCGCCGATGCAGCTCTGTCAGGACCGATGCTTCGCGGCAACACTTTCGGCGGCGACGCCGCCCCAGGTGTGAACCACGGGCAGGCCGAGCACAGTCTTGCCGAGATTCGCCAGGCAGATGCGCAACGCTGCCAGATCGACTGGCTTCGGCAGGCTCTGCAGGTCGATCCCGAGCGAGCGCGCGAACAGCCGGGCCTCAATTCGCTTTGCCGCATCCATGCCGCTGATCACGATCACGGAACCGGCGAAGCGGGTATCTGCGATGACCTTGAGGACCTCGGTCCCCTCGCCATCCTCGAGCATGAGATCGAGCGTCACGCAGTCAAAGCGGTTGTTGCGCACCTCGCGGATCGCATCGCTGCACGTGGCCGCGACCGTCACGGCGTGGCCGGCCTGCTTGGCCGCCAGCGCGATCAGCGTCCGCTGCGCGGCGTCGTCGTCGACGACCAAGAGCTGCAGCGCGCGCCGTTCGCCATCATCGGCGCGCTCCGACCGGCTGGATGCAAGTTCCGAACTCATGACCGGCATTGGCCGTCCCTGGAAAATTTGACCGACGTCGTTGTCATACACGTCCGACCCTGCGGCGACGTAAAGCGGCTCTCGGAAAAAAGGCCACGCGTCTTAGGACTTGCGCAGGACCCGGGCTGGCGCGTCTCCTCGTCGCTCCGCGCGCGGAAGTTTCCCGAGCGGCGGGCGAGCAATGCGCCGTGCTGCCGCAAGGCGAACTAGTTGACGGTCGTTTCCTGGCCGGCGGAAGCGTTGCCACGTTTCTTCTTGTTCTTTCCCTTGATGAACTGGATGTCCATCTCGGAGCCGTTGACCCGGACCAGCTCGCAGCGGCGGTAGGCGAGCCCCGTCGAGGACAGCAGCAGAAAGAACTCTTTCAGATTCAATCCCTGGATCGATCCCTCGACCGTCAGCACCGCGTCGGTGTCCGAGATGGCGTTGAGCTGGCAGTCCCTGCGCCAGGTCCCGTCGATGCCCATGATGCAGACATCGTAACCACGGCTGAAGGTGACGCGCTCCGTACCTTTGTTGTCGTCAGACATCTTCGCGTCCTGCTCTATTGGGCTGCGGGAACATCTAGTTGCCCGCGGCCGCGATCCTGGGCATTCCCGGAGCGGACGCCTTCGCCGCGGAAGCGATCCCGCTCGGGCGATACAGGCCACGCCGGTCCGCGAGCGGCTTGAACACGTCGGTGAGGCCGACGACGGTCTCCGCCGCACCGAGTACGAGGAAGCCGTCCGGCTCCATCTGCTTGGCGAGCCGGCCGAAGATGTTGATCTTGGTGTCCTGATCGAAATAGATCAGCACGTTGCGGCAGAACACGACGTCGAACGTGCCGAGCTGTGAGAAGTCGTGCAGCAGATTGAGCTGGCGATGCTGGACCATGCCGCGCACGTCGGAATTGATCTGCCAGAGTTCGCCTGCCTGCTTGAAATATTTGACCAGAAGCTGGATCGGCAGCCCGCGCTGCACCTCGAACTGGCTGTAGAGGCCGGCCTTCGATTTCTCCAGCACCTCCTGCGACAGATCGGTGGCGATGATCTCGATGCGCCATCCACTGAGCGCAGATCCCATCTCCTTGAGCGACATCGCCAGCGAATACGGCTCCTGGCCGGTCGAGCAAGCAGCGCACCAGATCCGGATCGACTTGCGGTTGGCGCGCGCCTTGAGGAGCTCCGGCATGATCACGTCGCGAAAATGATCGAACGGGACCTTGTCGCGGAAGAAGAACGTCTCGTTGGTCGTCATCGCTTCGACGACCTGGCTGATCAAGGCGCTCGACCCGTCCTTCAGCTTCTGGACGAGATCGCTGATGCTGGCCAGGCCGGCCTTGCGCGCGAGCGGAAGCAGGCGGCTCTCGATCAGATATTGCTTGTCGGCAGACAGATCGAGACCGGACTTGTCTCGAAGCAGCTTGCGCAGGAACTCATAATCAGGCTGGTTCACGGGCGGCCTCTTCTGGGCAGACGAAGGGATCAGGCGGATTCGGCTGACAGCGCCTGGATGAGACCAACTTCCTGGAATTTGGCGGCCACAATCTCTTTGTCGAACGGCTTCATGATGTATTCGTTGGCGCCGGCGTTCAGCGCGCGCGAAATGTGATCGATGTCGTTTTCGGTGGTGCAGAACACCACCTTGGGGCCTTCGCCGCCCGGCAGCCGGCGCAGGCGCCCGAGGAAATCATAACCGTCCATGACGGGCATGTTCCAGTCGAGCAGAATGGCGTCCGGCAGGCTCTTGGTGCAGATCTCGAGCGCCCGCTCGCCATCCTCCGCCTCGACGACGGAGAAGCCCAACTCCTCCAGGATACGCCGTGCGATCTTGCGCACGACGCTGGAGTCATCCACGACCAGACAGCTCTTCATTGTTGTCTCCCCTATGGGACGGTTGACGGGCTAGGCGGCGATTGCTGCCTTCGGCAGGAGTTCGAGCACGCGATCGACGTCGAGAATGACCATCAGCTGGCCGTCGAGGCGGTGCACGCCGCCGGCGAATTTCGCCATGCGCGGGTCGAGATTGACGGGGTTCTCCTCCCGGCCCTCCTCGGGCAGCCGCAGCACCTCGCCGATCTGGTCGATCAGGAGACCGTAGGACTCGCCGCGCAGATCGACGCCGACCGCCATAGGCGGCTTGCCGTCCTCGGCGCGGGCAAGGCCGAGCCGCGCCCGCATGTCGACGACGGTCACGATGCGGCCGCGCAAGTTCAGGACCCCGGCGATCTCCGCCGATGACAGCGGCACCCGCGTCACCCGCTCCGGCATGAACACGTCCTGTACCCGGGAGATCGGCAGGCCGAACAGCTGGCCGCCGATCATCGCAGTGACGTATTCGACGGCGGCGCCCTCGGTGGTTTCGATCTTGCTGCTCATCGCACGCTACTCCTGTCCGCTTGCTGTCACGCGGCCCGCCGGTTGGCTTCGGCGCGGGCCCGTTCCTCGATCTGTTCCTTCAGCGCCGCGATCAGGCCTGGCCGGTCGAACTTGGCGATGTAGTCGTAGAGGCCCGCCTGGCGGCCGCGCTCGATCGCCGCCGGCGACACCAGCGACGACACCGCGATGACCGGCATCTGGCTCAGGTTCTGGTCGGCGCGGATCGCCTCGGTGAACTCGAAGCCGTTCATCTCCGGCATCTCGATGTCGGTGACGACGATGTCGAAGCTGTGCCCGGAGCGCAGCGTGGCCAGGCCCTCGATCGCCGAGGCCGCCGTGCGCACCTTGTAGCCGGCCGACTTCAACACCGGCGCCAGCATGTTGCGGAAGAACGGCGAGTCGTCGACCAGCAGCACCGACTGCGTCTGCGCGTCGGTGTGCATCTCCTTGCGGATGAACCAGTCGGCGAAGGCCATCGGCAGGAAGTGGCCGACGTCGATCACCTCGGTCGCCTGGCCCTTGATCACCGCCGAGCCGAGGATGCCGTCCTTGGCGCCGGAGACCTGGATGTTGAGCCGCTCCTCGACGATGTCGATGATCTCGTCGACCACGAGGCCCATCGCGCGGGTCTCGTCGGCGAACACCAGGATCGGCTGCGAGCCCGACGTCTGCACCGACACGCCTTCCATCTGCACCAAGGGCATCAGCTGGTCGCGGTACTGCACCATGTAGCGGCCGTTGGAGATCTCGATCTTGTCGGCCGCGATCTCCTCCAGGCGCGTGACCAGCGCCAGCGGCACCGCCTTGGGCTGCGCCGTGCCGGCGCGGAACACCAGCAGCGAGGTGAGCTGCTCGCCGCCGATGGCGTGATGCGCGGCGTGCTCGTCGGACACCGCCTGCGAGGCCGAGCCGGCGGCGCCGAGCGCTTTCGCAATGCCGTTCGGATCGATGATCATGATCACGGCGCCGTCGCCCAGGATGGTGTTGCCCGAGAACATGTCGATGTGACGCAGCTTGGTCGACATCGGCTTGACCACGATTTCCTCGGTGTGGAACACGCAGTCGACCACGATGCCGAAGGTCTGGTTGCCGACCTGCGTCACCACGATGAAGCCGTTCTCCGGATCGGTCGACGAGCCGTCGTCGATCTTCAGGAGCTTCTTCAGATGCATCAGCGGCAGCAGCTTGTTGCGCAAGCGCAAGACCGCGGTGTCCTTGATGCGCTCGATGCGATGCTCGGAGTTGGCGCGCGCACGCACCAACTCGACGACCGACAATTGCGGGATCGCGAAGCGGTCGCCGCCGGCTTCGACGATCAGCGCCGAGACGATCGCGAGCGTCAGCGGGATCTTGATGGTGACCGAGGTGCCCTCGCCGAGCACCGACTTGATGTCGATGGTGCCGCCGATCTGGTCGATGTTGGTGCGCACCACGTCCATGCCGACGCCGCGGCCCGAGACCGAGGTGACGGCGGCCGCGGTCGAGAAGCCCGGCTCGAAGATGAACTTGTGGATCTGCGCTTCCGTCATCTTCTCGAGCTCGGCCTCGGTGACGAGGCCGTTCGCCAAGGCCTTGGCCTTGATGCGCTCGGTGTTGAGGCCGCGGCCGTTGTCGGCGATGCAGATGATGATATGGCCGCCTTCGTGATAGGCGGACAGCCGGATGGTGCCCTGCTCGGCCTTGCCGGCCGCGGCGCGCTCGGCCATCGTCTCCAGGCCGTGATCGGCGGAGTTGCGCACCATGTGGGTGAGCGGGTCCTTGATCAGGTCGAGCACCTGGCGGTCGAGCTCGGTGTCGGCGCCGTGCATCTCGAGCTCGATCTGCTTGCCGAGTTCGGTGGCGAGGTCGCGGACGATGCGCGGCAGCTTCTGCCAGGCATTGCCGATCGGCTGCATGCGCGTCTTCATGACGCCCTCCTGCAGCTCGGCGGTGACGTTGGACAGCCGCTGCAGCGGCACCTTGAACTCGGTGTCCTCGTTGCGGCGGGCGATCTCCAGGAGCTGGTTGCGCGTCAGCACCAGCTCCGAGACCATCGTCATCAGATGTTCGAGCGTGTCGACGTTGACGCGGATCGACTGGTTGGCGACCTTGTCGTTCTCGTGCACCTCGCCGTCGGCATTGACCTTCGGCCGCGCCGCCTTCTTCGGCTCGGCCTTGGCCTCTGCTTCCGCCTTGGCAGGCCCGGCCTTGGCGACCGGCGCCGGGGCAGCGGCCTTGGGCTCAGGCGCCTTCTCATGCGCGGGCGGCAACTCGATCGCGGTCTCGCGGAAGGCCCGCTCGAGCTCGTCGAGCGACACTTCGCCCGGACGCAGCGGACGCTCCAGCGTCTGGTCGATCAGCGAGCCGTGCGTCACCGCGGGGGCGGGCGGCGCGGCCGGCACCAGCGGCGGGGCCGCCTCGCCGGCGGCCATCGCCGCCATGCCGCGCTCGACCATCGCCTCGAGCTCGCTGATGAGGTCGCGGTCCTCGCCCTCGGGCTCGGCCTCGTTGGCCTCGAGCTGTCCCAGGATGTCCTTGATGCGGTCGATCGTGGTCAGGATCAGCGTCACGGCCTCGCCGGTCACCGGCATGCCGTCGCGGAATTTGCCCATCAATGTTTCGGCGGCGTGCGCCAGCGCCTCGAGCCGCGGCAGGCCGAGGAAACCGCAGGTCCCCTTGATCGTGTGCACCAGCCGGAAGATGTTATCGAGGATCTTGGCGTTGTTCGGCTCCTGCTCGAACCGCACCAATTGATTGTCGACGGTGTCCAGGCTCTCGCTGGTCTCCGTCAGGAACTCACGCAACAGATCGTCCATGAAACTGGCCTTCCAAGAATTGGCGCCGCGGTCACGGGGCGACCGCTGATCCTGTCAGAGCGACGGTCGGTCACGGCCTTCACCAGCAGCGCGGATCGATACCCGGCCCTCGGCGACTCCGGCTGAACAGACTTTTGTCCACGCCATCGTTAGGTGGGGCTTTTATCCGTCCCGTTAATTTTATTGTCCGTGCTAATACGGACGTAGTACCAACCTCTCAGGCTGTGGCGAGCCCGGCTCCTTCCGCGGCCGGAATGTCAAGGCATCGCTTCGGCCGGCGCGACTGCGCGATCCTCTCGCTCGATCAGCGCCCTGATCTCCTTCAGAGCCTTGTACAGCGCTCCTTCCGTGACATGGCGATCCACCGTCTCGGCTTGGCCGGCGGCTTCCGGAATCGCCCTGCGCAACTCGTTCATACAGGCGAGATAGGACGCGCGATAACGGATCGCGTCGTTCTTCAGATACATCGTCTGGACGCAGAGATAGAGGCGCTTGGCCGGCGTATCGGCGGTCTCGGCGGTGACGGTGTCACGCTCGCGGAGGATGGGCGCGTCGCCTTCGACGATGAAGCGGGCGCGCGTATTCGAATTAACGATGACGCTGTCGCCGATCACGATGCGCTCGAAAGGCTTCAGCTCGACCCGCAGGGGCATGGCCCAGTCTCCTCTCAGAAGGCTCCTCTCGGGAGTCTCCTCTCGGGAGCGGCGTCGTCGGCAGGCTGCATTCGCGTCGACACGACGTTGCTCTCGTGCTCGCTGTCCGGCTGATCCGGCGCCGCAGCCGAGCGGCGTCAATTTGCGAATAGTCTAGAGCCGAAAACGGCGGGGCAAGCCCCGCCGCCTCCGATATTCGTGGGTGCCGCCCGCGCCTTAGCGCAGGAGCTGCAGCACGCTCGCCTGCGACTGGTTGGCGAGCGACAGCGCGGACACCGCGATCGACTGGCGGGTCGACAGCGCCTGGCTGTTGGCCGCTTCCTCGTTGGTGTCGGCCAGCGTCAGGTTCGACGAGCCGGTCTGCAGCACGTTGATCAGGTTCTTGTTGAAGTCCTGACGAACCTGCACCACCGAGAGGTTCGAACCCAGCGTGGAGGCCTCGTTGCGCAGCGTGGAGCTCGCCGAGTTGAGGACGCCGATGACCTTGTTCGCCGAGTTGTTGTCGAGGAAGTCGGTGCCCGAGGTCAGGTTCGACAGGCCGAGGCCAGCCGAGTTGAACGTGACACCGGTGATCGACAGCGTCGACTTACCCGTTTCGTTGAAGGTCAACTTCAGCGTGTCGCCGTTCAGCAGGTTGATGCCGTTGAACGAAGCGTCAGCCGCGGTCGTGTTGATCTGCGCCAGCACGTTGTTGTACTGGGAGACCAGGCTCGCGCGCTGCGTCTGCGCGGTCGCGTCCGCCACCGGAGCCGCCGCCGTCAGACCGTTGAAGGCCTGGCTGGATGCAGCCGACGTACCGCCGATCGCACCGATCGTGGCCGAAGCCGCGTCGTTGGTCGTGGTGATCGAGATCTTGCCGGTGGACGAGTCGACCGTGGCCTGCAGGTTGTTGGCTGCGAGCTTCGCGTTGAGATCGTTCAGCGACTTGACCTGTCCTGTCCCTAGACCGAACGTGATGCTTGTCGCCGTGCCACCTCCTGTGGCGCCGACCGTCAAGGTCTGACCTGACAAGCCGTCGCCGACAGCAGTCAGCCCGAGCTTGCCCAAGGTGCCGGTGCTGCCCGAGAGCGTCAATCCCGCCGCCGGCGGCGTCAGGGTGATCGCACCCGCGGTGATCGACGCGGTCACGCCGGTCTGGGTCTGGATCGCCGACAGCAGGTTGCTGACGCTGTCGCCGATGCCGATGTTGGTGCCCGTCGAGGACGTGCCGGTGATGAAGGTGAAGGTGGTGCCGTTGACGACCAGCGTCTCACCGGAGGTGATGCCGGAGGCGAGGTTGTTCGACGCGGTGCCCGCCGTGCCCGACAGCTTGGTCGAGCCGGTGATCGCCACCGCGCTCGAGGTATTGTCGTTGTTCACGACCGAGCCGGTCACAGCCGTCGAGCTGGAGCCGAGCAGGTCAGTGGCGGTCGCACCGGTCAGAGCCGCCGAGGTCACGCTCGACTTGGTGGAGTAGCCCACCGCGCTCTGCAGAACCTGGTTGGCGATCGACTTGGCGCTGTCGACGAGCTTCTGCAGCGAGGTGATGCCGGTGTTGGCGGCCTGCAGCACCTGCACGCCGTTGCCGATGCCGTCGAGCAGATTGGAGATGTCGGAAGCGCGGTTGTCGAGACCCTGGGCGGTGAAGAAGTTGGTCGGATTGTCGAGCGCCGAGTTGACCTTCTTGCCCGTGGAGAGGTTGTTCTGCGTGGTGGCGAGGAGCTGAGCCGTCGACTGGAGCGAGAGCAGGTTCTGGCGAACCGACGCAGAGAGTACGATACCTGACATTGTCATTCCCTTCTGGATGAACATGAGTAGACATCGCCGCACCGTTCTGTCGGCGATGGCGCAGACTGGTCCGCGGAATCCTACCCGTTCGTTAAATTGACTTCGGAACGGCCGCGCGCAGCCTCCCCCGCCGCCGTTAATCCTAATTGGCCGCTAATCAGTTTGATCAAATGCGTGCAGGCCGCCGCGATTCACGGTAAAATGGCGCACGGATCCACGTCTGACGGGCGCGCGCCGATACGCGGTGCGACCGTTAAGGCAGTGCTAACTATGAGCTTGCGGAAGAGCGGCCGGTTACGCGGGGGTGCGGTCCGCGTGCGGGAGGACGATCTCGACGCTGGCGGTCCGGCCGTGCGGCTCCTGGAGCTCCAGACGTCCGTTCGAGCGCCTGACGAAATCCTCGACCAGCCGGATCTCCGAGAACACGGGATCGGCTGGACCGGCCTCCGCCGCACTCACCGACGCCGTCAACACGATCTGCACGTCGGAGGAGATGCCGCCGGCGCCCGAGGCGTCCGCACTCATGCGCCTGGCCTGGATGTCGATGCGGCCACCGTGCTCCAGTCGATGTCGGGCCCCGATCGCAAGACACAGCAATGCCGCCATCAACTGGCCCGGATCAGCGAAGACGGCCGGCACGTCCGCGTCCACCGACGTCGTCACCTCGACCTCGGTGCCCAATGTCGGACGAAGCAGGCGAGCGACGTCGACCAGGAGCTCGTTCAACTCCACCGCACATGGCTGCGGCGGCCGGCCCCTTGCGAACGACAGAAGCTGCGACGTCAATCGAGCGCCCCGGGTCGCGGCCTCGTCGATCAGACGCGCGACGGCCGCCAGTTCAGGCTTGTCCTCGACCGCTTCGGCGAGAATGTCGATGGTCCCCGTGATCACGGTGAGAATGTTGTTGAAGTCGTGCAGCAGGCCACCGGCAACCTGACCCACGATGGCCATCCCGGGGTGGATGTCCGGCGTCGCTGCAGCCGGAATGTCTGCGCCCGGGCTCGGTAGCGACTGATTGGATCGCTGGTAGGTGGAAGAGGCCATGAATCGTGCAATACCTGTTGGGGGGGAGGACGGCGGGGCTATCGGGACGCAAACGCACGGACGCCGCTGCGATGTTCAGCTTCGTCTTGATGCTCAGCCTTGGCGCTCAGTCTCACCGCTGACCATCGATCGCGCTCCGGCTGGATGCAGCATCAGTCGGACTCCCGCTCCTGCCAGGACGACAACCTCGTCACGCCAGTCGCAGGACACCGGCCGATGCCTCCACTCGCGACGAGAGTTGCATCCGACAGAAAAAGATCCGTCAACGAATCAGCGCGCTTATTAGCGATTTTGGCCTCAAGATGTCCGCTGTCAATTGCGGCGCTTGCTACGTGGCGTCCGTGCCCATCGGAGCTGCCGCGGCCGGAGCAACGAGACGTTCGCCGCAAGTGTGCTGCGCTGCTTTCACGAGCCGAGGCGGAGGCCGGATGCGTGCCGACTGTATACAACCGCGCGCGATCAGATCAGCACATCGCACACACGTTGACGGCCCAAATCCGCAAAGCGCATTCGCGCCTGTCTGCACGACAACGCACACAGCAGGAACGAATGGCCTTTACTGGGAATATTACCCGTGATTCTTCTTGTCAGCGGATGGGACGCAGTTCTATGGAACCATGAGGGCATTGAGATCTGCGAGGCTCCGATACTGCAATGCAGGAGATGGCTTTGGACCCCAGCTTGCGTTCTCCGAACGGTTTCCTGTCGTCGTTGACCGACGATGATTTCGAGCTGATCCGACCCTATCTGCGGACCGTGGATCTGGTGCAAGACTCCATTCTCGCCGAGGTCGGCGAAAAGCTTTCGCGCATCTACTTTCCTCATCGCGGCGTGATCTCGCTGGTCGTGAACCTCGCGCGCGGAGAGCGCGTTCAGGTGGCGATGATCGGTCGCGATAGCTTCTTCGGAAGCATGTCCCTGCTCGCGGGCGGCGATCTGGTGGTGCTGAACAGCGCGGTGGTCCTCGTTCCCGGTGCTGCATCGGTCGTCGACATCGACAGGGTACGGGCAGCCGCCGAACAGAGCCCCTCGTTTCGCGCGCTGATGTTGCGCCACGCACTCGCCATCTACGTGCAGAGTCAGCAGACCGCCGGTTGCAACGCCGCCCACACCGTCGAGTCGCGTCTCGCCCGTTGCCTGCTGCAGACGCATGACCTTTCAGGCGGCAACAAGCTCTACATCACCCAGGAGTCCCTGGCCCAGATGATCGGCGCCCGGCGCAACAGCGTTTCGCTGGTGGCGAGCACGCTGCAGCAGGCGGACTTCATCCACTATAGCCGCGGCCATATCGAGATCATCGATCTGGAGGGGCTGAAGAAGACGGCGTGTGAGTGCTACGGCGCCGTGAAGGCCCACTACGAGAATCTGGTCCGGCCGCGCAGCTTGCCGTAAGCAGGCGTCGTTCCGGCCGTCGCGCGCCGGCGCCTCGCCGAACGCCCTTGCCTCCGTACAACTACGGCCCATTGCATGATCCCCATCACCGCTGCGGACGGAATTAACGCGCTGTTCAACGGGCGCTGATAATTGTCGACGTGCTGACGAGCGCGAGTTCCAAGAAGCGTCGAATTATCTTCGTGCTGATATATCTCGCCCGTGTTCGGCTTTTGACCAGACGCGCGGAGTAATGACATGGCCTTTGATCTGTCGATGCCGATCCTGGTGGTCGATGACTACGCCACTATGATCCGGATCATCCGCAACCTGCTGAAGCAGCTCGGATTCGAGAACGTCGACGACGCCAGCGACGGATCGGCCGCGCTCTCCAAGATGCAGGCGAAGAAGTATGGCCTCGTGATCTCCGACTGGAACATGGAGCCGATGACCGGCTACGACCTGCTGCGCGAGGTGCGCGCCAGCCCGGAACTGTCGAAGACGCCGTTCATCATGATCACGGCCGAATCGAAGACCGAGAACGTCATCGCCGCCAAGAAGGCCGGCGTGAGCAACTACATCGTCAAGCCGTTCAATGCTGCGACGCTCAAGACCAAGATGGAAGCCGTGTTCGGCCCGGCCGAATAGCCGAACTCCACGGGAATGCCCTGCGCGGCGGCCGGACCGGTGTTCGGCCGCTTTCTCTTTGGCGGACGAACACCGCGCGGTTGACGACGGCAGGACGCATGCATCGCCGCACCCTCCCCGTAGTCGTACGGAAACCAAAATTTACGAGGGGGTCAGAGCCGGCCGGTAGACATGATCCTGCTTGCCGATGACCGTGTCAGGGTGGCAACGGGACAGGGAATTCATGCGCAACGGACTCCTCGTGATCGAAGATGCCGCCGTGCATCTTTCAATCTTGCGAAAGATTGCAGCACAGGCCGGCTTCAACACGACGGACGTGAGCTCGGTCGACGCCGCCTCGATCGTCCTGCAGAAGAGGAGCTTGGACTGCACCATGCTGGACCTCTCGCTGGGCAACCGCCCCGGCACCGAGGTTCTCGAGCTCAACATAGATCCCCCCTTCTCGAAGCCGATCGACCTGATGCGGCCCCGGCAAACTCTGAAGCAGATCGCGCAGCAGACCGATCGCCGGCGGCTGGTCCGAGCGGCGGGCTGGTAGCAGGCGATGAGCAAAAAGAAGCGCTTTCTGGGAGCGCCTGCAGCGATCGCGCTGATCCTCATCTGCGTCATTGCCGGCAGCAACCTCTTCTTCCTCACCAATCTGCGCGAGAACGCGCTTCAGCACGCCGAGGAAGATCTCAGCCGCCATAGCCTCACGCTTGCCGAGAACGCCGACCGTTCGGTGAAATCGGTCGACCTCGTGCTCACGAGCGTGCGCGACTACCTGGTGCGCGGCGGCGCCATCGACGCTGCGGCGTATCGCAAGGTCGCGTCAGACCATCAGACCCACCTCCTGCTCAAGGAAAAGATCGCGGGACTGCCGCAGATCGATGCGGTGACGCTGATCGACGCGCAAGGCAGGCTCCTGAACTTCTCGCGCTACTGGCCGATCCCGGACGTCAACATCGCCGACCGCGACTACTTCAAGGCGCTGAAGGCCGACCCTGCACCGCACACGTTCCTCAGCACGCCGGTTCAGAATCGCGGCGACGGCACCTGGAACATCTATTTTGCCCGCCGGCTCGACGATTCCAATGGCGAGTTCATGGGCATGATGCTCGGCGCCATGTCGGTGCCCTATCTGGAGAACTTCTTCGGCTCCACCGCGCAGGGTCTCGATGCCGCGGTGTCGCTGATCCGCGAGGACGGGACGCTGCTCGCGCATTTTCCGCCCACGAGCGAGATCGGCAGGCCGACCTCCGGCTTCGGTCAGCGCGCGCTGTCGGCCGGCGGCGTGCTGCGCGAGCCCTCCGCACGAACCGGCGAGATGCGCCTGCGGGCGGCAAAGATGCTGCCCAATTATCCCGCGATGATCGTGGTGTCGGTATTCGAGCACGACGTCCTGAAGGCCTGGCGCGACATGGCGACGCTTCTGGTCATCGTGTCGCTGGTGAGCGCGATGGCCGTGCTCGCGGCCGCGGTCCTGATCTCCCGCTGGTGGGAACGCCACGAGCACCTGATCGAGGCCGCCGAGGCCGCGAATGCGGCGAAGTCCACCTTCGTCGCGATGATGAGCCACGAGATCCGCACGCCGATGAACGCGGTGCTCGGCCTCGCCACGACGCTGCTGGAAACCAATCTCGATCCCGAGCAGCGCCGTTCGGTGGTGGCGATCCACAATGCCGGCGACAATCTGCTCGAGATCCTCAACGACATTCTCGACTTCTCCAAGCTCGAATCCGGCCAGCTCTCGCTCGAGGACATCGCGTTCTCCGCCGAGGCCCTGGTCCACAACACGCTCAGCATCATCGGGCCGCGGGCTTCCGCCAAGGACCTGAAGCTGAGGAGCGTCGGCGACCCGGCCGTGCCGCCGGCGCTGGTCGGCGACGCCGGCCGCATTCGCCAGATCCTGCTCAACCTGGTGTCCAACGCGGTCAAGTTCACCTCGTCCGGCGAAGTGGTCGTCACGACGCGCTGCATCGAGAAGCATGACGAGAAGGCGACCGTGGAATGGACGGTGACCGACACCGGCATCGGCATTGCCGCCGACAAGATCGGCTCGCTGTTCGCGAACTTCGTCCAGGCCGACAATTCGATCAGCCGCCGGTTCGGGGGCTCCGGACTCGGACTCGCGATCTGCAAGCGACTGATCGAGCAGATGGGGGGCGATATCAGGGTCACCTCGACGCTGGGCAGAGGGTCCACCTTCTCGTTTCGCCTGACGCTGCCGATTGCCGAGACCATCGCGGTGCCAGAGCAGAACGACGACGGCATCTACACCTCGCTGCAGAACCGGATCGCGGCGTTCGGCCGGCCGCTGCGCGTCCTCGTGGTGGACGACAATCCGACCAACCGCCTGGTCGCGACCAAGATGCTCAAGGATTTCGACATCCAGACCGACACGGCCTGCGACGGCGCCGAGGCCGTCACCGCCGCCAGCCGCTTCAACTACGACCTCATCCTGATGGACGTCCGCATGCCGGAGATGGACGGCTTCCAGGCGACCCGGATCATTCGCGCGCGAGGCGAGCGCCGCTCCAACGTGCCGATCATCGCCTTCACGGCGAACGCCTTCATGGAGGATATCCGAGCCTGCCGGGAAGCCGGGATGAACGATTTCGTCGTCAAGCCCGCCCGCAAGAAGGCGCTCGTGGAGGCCATCCTGCGCGTGCTGCCCCTGCCCGTTCCGGTGCCGGAAACCGCGGCGTCAGACGCCCCGCTGGTGCCGGCTCAGGCGGATGCCGCGGCCGCCGACATTGGCGCCGATACCGAAATTGCTCCCGAAGCTGCGCTGGACCGCGAAGCCTACGCCGAGCTGGTCGGCGAGATCGGAGACGAGGCGGCGCAGGAGATCCGCGACGTGTTCTTCAGCGAGACGGATGCGCGGCTGAAGCAGCTCCGCCAGCTGACGCTCGACGGCGAGCGCATCAAGATCGGCCGCGAGGCGCATTCGCTGAAGAGCGCAGCCGGAACCTTCGGGTACCGCCGGCTTGCAACCTACGCGCTGGCGCTGGAGAAGAGCGCACCACGCCTGTCCGCCAAGGAGTATGCCGAGCTGCTCGACAACATCGAGGCCGCCTACGCCGCCGCCCGCGCCCAGGAGCTGCAATATTGAAGCGGGGAGGCCGCAGGCCTCCCTGGCGCATGCCGATCCGCGCGACGTCCCCGCACGGCGCGCCGCGGCGACGAGGACGGGCTCCGACGATCGAGATGGCAAACGAGACGTTCACGAACGCGGATTCGCCGAACCTGACCTTCATAATCCCTTACAATGGGTTGACGCCGTACTTCTACGGCTCACGATTTTCACAATCAACTAATCATGAGCTGCGAGACTCGGGGTCACATAGGAGATGTGTCCCATGTTTACTTTTGAAACCGCCGACCAGAAGGAAGTCAGGCGTTTCCGAATTGCGCAGTTCAACGGCCGGACCGCGACCGTGAAATCCGGCGGATCGACGATCACCGGCCACGTCCGTTCAGTCATGGAAAAGGAAGCGAGCGTACCGCCGCGCTGGACCATTACGATCGTGCCGACGCCGCCCAAGGCGCAAGCGCCGCTGCGCCCGACCTCCCGGGTTCGTCCCTTCGCCGAGGATTATTTCTGACAGCACGGACATCCGCGTCCGCAATCAGCGCGTTCGACCGAGCCGGTCGGACGCCGATTGTCGTTGTCTGCATCGCAGGGCCCACCTCGAAGGCACGAGCGCGGCATTCGCGCTCGTTCGCCGTCATCCGATCTGATTGAGGAGTGCTGCGCGGACGAGTTCGGCGGTATTGCGCGCGCCAACCTTGCGCATGGCTTCGGCGCGATGGCTCTCGAAGGTGCGGGGGCTGATGCCCATGCGCAAGGCGCCCTCCTTGTTCGAGTGCCCCTCACTGATCAGCTTGAGGACCTCGTATTCGCGCGGGGTCAGCGACTTGCTGGCCCGGCCGGGTGGCCGCCCGGGCACCGCGCCCTCCTCGAGAGCCGGCGCCGCCCGTGACAGCGGTCCGAACTGCCCGTGCGCGCCGGACATCTGGTTGACCAGGGCGCAGATCCGCTCGGTCTGCAGCAACGCGTTGTCGACGACGAGCTGGACATGCCGGCGCTCGCCGGGCGTCCTGGCAATCTCGTCACTGCGCTGCTTGATTTCCTCCATGTAGAGCATCAGGGCGGTGAGCGAACCGTTCAGCTGACGCGCCAAAGCGAGCCTGCCCTGGTCGTCGTGACGTCCCATCGCGAGCGGCGCAGACATGCCGGAACGGGTCGCCAGGAGATCCGGGTCGTTAACCCCTTGGCCGCCCGGAGCAGGTGCGGCGTGAGCGTCGGAAAGGCTGTTGTTCAGCTGTGCCATGCCTCATTCTGACGCGAGGGCGGCTTTAACATGGTTAATTATGTCGTCCGTAGCAATACGGGATTGTTCCGGCAACTCGCGCAACCGTCGATCATTTCCCCAAAAAGTTGCAAGCTGCAATGGTTAAGCCGGGGCGTGATGCCACCCTTCAAGGAGACGTCCGCGGCGCGTGCGGCGGCGGCTGTCCACGATGCCGCGCATTACTACGATTGTTTACTGACATTAATTTCGCACCAACTGTTTCGTGCTTCCATGCGTTCCGTGCCCGTCCGTGGAGACGAGCGACCTTGAGATATAGCTGACAGCCTGACGCCAATGGGACCGGTCGACCGGATCTGGGAATTCCTGCAGCGGTTGTCACCGCTGACACGAAGCTGTCTGCTCAGCGAGCTCGAACGGCTGGAGCTGAGCGGCGTCGACATGCCGGGATCCGCCGACCTCCAGGCCCGGCTGCGCGCCGAGATCCGCAACAACAATGGCGCCGGCGGCCACCGCACCATCAATCCTTCGCGCTACTTCTTCATGCCGGTCGAGCAGCTTCTCATCGACGGTTCGCCGGAGCATGCCAATGAGGGCCGCATTGCCCGCGGCTCCCTCACGCCGATCTGGGAATGGATCTCGCGCGATCTGCTGCCGACCATGGCGCGCGACTATAATGCACAGATGAAGGACCTGATCGCGGCGGACAAGCAGCGCGAGATCCGCCAGACGGCGAGCGCGTTCCAGACCAAGGTGACGAAGTCGCTGGAAGGCACGTTGGCGCGCGCCGAGGGCATCGAGCAGGTCCGCAGCAAGCTGAAGGCCTATACGGCCTCGCCGTCGGTGTTCGACGATGTCGTCAAGCTGATGAAGGCGCTGCGCGCCCGCGAGGAACTCGCGAAGTTCGCCGATTCGCTGCCGGACCGGATCGCGGAGTTCGACGATCCGCAGGTGAAGAAGATGGTGCTGCTGCTCGATGCCCTGCGCAAGAGGCAGCCGGAAGCCGTGCCCTTTGCGTTGACGCTCGTCGCCAAGCGTCTGAAGGAGCCGTGGCAGGTGATGCGGCTGGCGACGAAGGCGGCGCGCTCGAAGAACATTGCCGACGTCATCGCGGCACCCTACGCGATGACCGTGCCGATGGTGCTCGACCAGTTGGAGGACAAGCGGCTCGCGCTCCGGATCGCGTTGAAGAACAACCGCGTCGTGACCGCCAAGGAAATCCTGACCAGCATCTATGACATCGAATATGCGATCCAGGTCCGCATCGATCGCATCGAGGACTCGGACTGGGGTACGCGCCTGAGCACCATCATGGCCAATACCGACAGAATGGTGCAGGCCGAGGTCAAGCGCTTCCCCGAAGAGGTCGGACACGTGCTCGGCTCGAACAGGCTGCGCAGCCATCGCTCGTTCGGCGGCCGCCTCACCTATTTCGCCTGGAAGGGCCGCGACGCGATCAAGACGGTGCTGCGGTCTGCAACCGGTTGACGGCGGCGCGTCGAGACGGCCTTCCGGCCATCCTATCCCTGGGCCATGCGTTCGCGCGCCGACTTGAAGCCCGCCACGAAGCGCGCCAGCGTGTCCGAGGTCTTGCCGCGCGGCAGCATCACTTCGATCAGCGAGAAGCGTCCGCGCCGATGCACTGCGCGCTCCAGCGCGGCGACGAGCTCGCTGCGGGTGGCGACGCGCTCGCCGGTGCCGCCGATGGAATTGGCGATGTCGGCATAGTGCCAGTCGTCGAGATCGTTGAACCGCGATTCCGGCTGGAACACACGCAGCATCTCCCAGCTGCAATTGTTGAACAGCACGACGATCGGATCGAGCCCGTAGCGGCGGCAGTTGCCGAGCTCCCATCCGGTCATCTGGAACGCGCCGTCGCCGACCAGGATCAGCGGACGAAGTCCGGTCGCGGCCACGCCGATGCCCGCCGGCACGCCGAAGCCCATCCCCGCGTAGTAGCCCGGCGCGGCCAGCGCGGTATTGTCGATCTCCATCGCGGTGAACAGGCAATCGCCGATATCGGAGGTCATCGGCATCCGGCCGTGGCGGTCGAACATGTCGTTGACCGCGGTCGCGATGTCCGAAGGCGCAATCGGCGCGCCATCGGCAGCGAGGCCGCGCGGATAGGCCGAGCGCTGCCGCGGCAGGCCGGGAGCTGCGGCCCGGGGTGCCGCGCGCTCGTCGAGCGCATCGATCAGATCGCCGAGCGGCATGTCGCGATAGGCGTGATGACCGATCTGCACCTCACGGCTGGCGGCCAGGATCATGCGGCGCGGGTCTGGCGCCCGGTTCGACAACGCGAAATTGGTATCCGACAGGATGACGCCCAGCATCAGCACGAGATCGGCATTCTCGACCAGCTCCGTGATCGCCGGATTGCCCGCGGCGCCGAGATAGGTGCCGGCGACGACATCGTCGGCCCTGTCGAGCAGGCCGCGGCCCATGAAGGTCGTCACCAGCGGGAGACCCAGCTTGCGCGCCAGCGCGGCGATCCTGTCCTCGACACCGTAGCGGCGGATTTCGACGTCGACGACGATCACGGGACGCTCTGCCTGCGCGATGCGGGCGAGGATCTCCTCGACGCATTCGTCGAGCGCCTCGCGGCTGGCCCGCCGCGGCGGCAGCGGCACCACCGGCTCGACCTCGGCATCGACCATGTCGCGCGGAAATTCGAGATACACCGGCAGCGACATCTCCTTCGCGCTGCGCAGCACGCGCGCAATCTGGGCCGGGGCGGTGGCCGGATCGCTCAGCACCGCCTGATCGCAGGTGATCTCCTTGAACACCGCGAGCTGCGTGTCGACGGTGCGGGCCTGGTGGTGCAGCAGAAAGCCGGAGACGCGCTCACGCGCGCCGGGCGCGCCCGCGATCACCACGACGGGCGAGCGTTCGGCATAGGCGCCGGCGACCGCGTTCACGACGTTGAAGGCGCCGGCGCCGTAGGTGACGACGGCGACGCCGAGGCCGCCATGATAGCGCGCGGCCGCATCCGCGGCGAAGCCGACCGCCGGCTCATGGCTCAGCGTGACGCTCGGCAGGATGTTGCTCTCCTCGATGACCTTGAACAGCGGCAGCACGAAGTCGCCGGGAATGCCGAAGATCTCGCGGGCGCCATGGTCCTTCAGGGCGGCGAGCAGCGCATGGGCAAGAGCAGGCATCCGGATCCCCTGAGCGTGGCGTGAGGTTCAGCCGGTGCTACACGATGAGGGGCGGACTGCCAACCGGCGGCCGTTCGATCTGCGAGCCGTCCCGTCTGGATCGCCCCGTCCAAACATCATGCTCGAGCGGCAAGGCCGGAGCTCACCCGCGCCACATCAGTTTGCCGTCAGCACCAGGGCGTGGGCGGATGGTGCGCCGCCATGCGGGACGGCCAGCGTAACCGTGAACAGGATGGCGACGACCATGATCATGCAGAGCTTCATCATGACCGTCCTGCGATCGGTGATCGGCAGGAACAGGAAGAACAGCAGCATCGCCGCCAGCGCGAGTTCGAAAACGTAAGACATGGATGACCTCCTCCGTTGCCAGGAGGATGGCGCATGCCGGAAGCCCAGACTGTGCGTGCCGTCACACCGGTCCCATAGACCACGCGAGCGAGTATCCCGGCCGCCGCAGCGGGACCATGCAACCCAATCGATTGCCACCTCTCAGCCGTCGAACAGCGCGGCTTCGGTGAAGGCGAGATCGCCGAGATGCGGCGGATGCGGACCTTTGGCATATTTGCGTCCGCGCTTGTCCGAGTACCAGCCGGCCAGCCCTGCGATGGGCCCATTGGCATCGAGCCGCACCAGCAGGCCGCCGCGCCGCAGCAGCAGCCAGCCGATGTTGCCGGCCAGCCGCACGAGGTCAGCGACATCCCGGCAATACAGCAGGCGATACACCGGCAGCGCATTCATCACCCGGTGCTTCTGAAACACGAACGGATACGCCGCATCGGCCTCGCGCGCGACGAGACCGAGACACCCCCATTGCGCATGCTGCCGCAACAGATCCGCCTCATCGGGAGAGAGCCCGTGCACATCGTCCTCGGAGAATTCTTCGATACGGACATCCGAGCGCGGTCGCGACAGGGCCAGCGCGGCGTAGACCTGTCCCTTGCAGTAGACCGAAAAGCCCTGAGCCTCGACCTGTGGCCAAGTGTGCGGGGCCGGCGTGATGTTGAAATAGGTCACCGTCTTGTCGCGCGTCGCCGCGCGCACCAGCATCGAGCTGAAGGCACGGAACGCCGGCTCGACATACCAGCTCGAGACATTGGCCCTGACGATCGGCTCACCGCCGATGTGGAGCTCGGAGAACAGCAGCAGGATCACGCCGACAGGCACCCCGGCTTGGTCGAGACAATAGCCGAATGCCGGATAGCCGGCCGGCCGCGGGCGCGCCGCGTGGCGTTCGAGTCCGCGCAACCAATAGGCCTCGCTGCGAAAGGCGAATCCGCGCGTCAGCAGTGCGGCGACCGCCGGCAGATCCGCCGCGCCGATCTCTCGGATGCGAACGCCGGTCACGGCCTGCGCGGGAGCCGGCCTGTCATTTGCAATCTCAGCCTTTTTGATTGGCTGCATTCCAGCATCACCCGAGAGAGATCCGGCGCGCCACCCATGGCGCGGCGGGATCGTCATGACGGCAATTATCGTAAAAAGCTTTGGCGGCAGTGAACCACGTCGTGCTGGCCTTACTTTTCAGTTAATGGAACATGCGAGCCACACCCGACAGGCTTCGATCAGCGCCGACATGATCTTCGCGATCCGAGCCGCCGCTCACGGCCGCGGCACGCGAAACATGTAGGTTTCATCGGCATTGAGGCCGTCGACGAAGAAACGTCCGGGCTTTGCCTCGATCCGGCGCCGCAGCCCATCCCAGCCCCAGACCTCGAGGCTGCGCGTCCCTGCGGGCAGCTCGAGCTCGACCGCGCGGCCCGGCCGCTCGGTCCAGCCGGCAATGTTCTGCCACACGATCAAATCGGCATCCGATCCGCGCAGCGTGTACAGCGCCAGCCGCCGGTCGATGGACACGATCCTCATGTGACCGGCGAGCTGCAGCACCGTCTTCACCACGAGGCTGCGCGCCTCCGGGGTCCAGGGATCCTTGCCCGTCGCCATCGCATAGGCCAGGCCGTCGACATCGGGCGTGTCGCCGAGATTCCAAGGAAACGCCAGCATGGACACCGGCATGCTGCCATCCTTGCCAACCACCGCAAGCTGGTCCCACATCGCATTGAGAAACAATCTCGCCGCGTCCGTATCGCTGTCCCACGCGCCGGCGCGCGCGACGTTGAACTCGGTTGCGTAGAAGTTGATGTCGCGGCTCAGCCCCATCGCCTGCTTGATACGGTCGAAGCAGGTCTGCACCGAGAACTCGCGGCCGCGGGTCATCGGATACCATTTATCATTGTAGTAGGTATGCAGGTCGATGCCGTCGAGACGGCCGTCCTCGAGCAGATCGGCGATCGCCGGACCGTAGCCGCGCAACGTCGCGTCGCCATGCGAGTTGCAGGTGGCAAAGCCGCCGGGAACGACCCGCAGCTTGGGGTCGACGCTGTGAACACCGTCGGCAAGCCCGGCCAGCGCGTCGTGATAGTCCTGGCGCGGGATCGTGGCCTGCACATCGGGCTCGTTGATGGCGGTGAAGACGGTAGCACCCCAATCGGGAATACCGTTTTCGCGGCCCCATTCGCCGCCGGGGCGGAAACGTCTCGCCATCGCCTGCCCAGCCGCGAACCAGTCCTGATAGGACCCGATCGGCTGCGGCGGAGCCAGGCTCTGATAGCTGCCTTCATACTCCAGCAGGATCAGCGGCATGATACCGTTCTTGTGCGCCTCCAGCATCGCGGCATCGAAATCGTGCGGCGTCGGTACCCGCGCCAACGTCCGCCAGCCGTAGGAATCCATTCGGCCCATCCTGGCACCGACGCCGTGCAGTGCCTGATAGATCTGCGCGCTCTTGCCGGCCAGATGCGTGACCAAATTGCCGCCGCCGATGCGCTCGTCGATCCGCAGCGCCGAGGCGTTCGTTTCGCCGGCGTGGACAGCGCTTAGCCATGGCGACGTGACAAACGTTAACAGGGCTGTGCTAATGACCAGCAGATTGGAACGAAGTCGCAATGTCTGATCCCTTAGATTTCCGCTATGACGTTTGAGATCGTCCAGGTCGTTCAAGAGATAAGCAATGCCGGCGGCGTGGAAACAGTCGCTATCGAGCTGGCGCGCGTTTTCGGCCGGAATGGTTTATCGAACATCGTGCTTGCGAGCACCGTCGCGGACAATCTCGAACACACGATCCGAGTCGAGCGCGTTGCGCCATGGCTGGCGCGGATTCCGACTCGCGGACTGTTCCGGCACATCGGCCGCGCCATTGTCGTGCCGCTGTTCACGCTGGCCGCGACACGGGCGCTGGCGCGTCACCCCGACGCCGTCGTCATCAGCCACGGCGACAGCCTCAAGGGTGACGTGCTGATCGTGCATGCCGTCAATGCGCAGAGCCTCGCCGAGAAACGCGCCGCCGGCAGTCGGCGCTGGATGCTCAACCCTATGCATCTGTGGGTCGCGCTGCGCGACCGGTTCATGATCGGAGGCCTGCGGTATCGGGCGTTCGTGGCGGTGTCCTCCCGCGTCACCGCGGAGCTGCAGCGCTTCTTCCGCGTGCCGGCCGCCCGCATCCACGTCATCTCCAACGGCATTGATCTCGCGCGCTTCAAGCGCGACGCCGTCGGCGGCCAGGCGATCCGGCGTGAGTTCGGCATCCCGGAGAACGCGCGCCTGCTGCTGTTCGTCGGCCACGAATTCAACCGCAAGGGACTGGCGCATGCGATCGGCGCGCTCGATCGGCTCGGCAACGACGTCTGGCTGCTGGTCGTCGGCTCGGACAATCCCGCGCCCTACCGCAGACTGACGCGCAACGCCCAGCAACGACTGATCTTCGCCGGCCCACGCTCGGACCTGCCGGCGCTGTACTCGGCGGCCGATGCCTTCGTGCTCCCCACGAGTTATGAGACCTTCTCGCTGGTCTGCATGGAGGCCATGGCCTGCGGGGTGCCGGTGTTCGCAACGCCGGTCGGCGGCATCGAGGACTATCTGCGCGACGGCGTCAACGGCTTCCGCATTTCAGCAGACGCCGATGACATCGCGGCCAAGCTCGCGGCCGTCTTCGCCGACCCCGCACTGATGCGCCGGCTGCAGGACGGCGCCCAGGCGACCGCGCAGATCTATGGCTGGGACCAGATCGGGCTGCAATACATCGAACTGCTCAAGCAGATCGATGCCGCCAAGCGCCAGTCCGGCCGCGCAGCGATGGCGCTGCCGGTGAAGGCCTAGCTAATTCGTCTGCAGCCGCTGTGGGCGGGCGAGGCCGGATGCGGTTCTCGACTGATGCGCCGCGCGGCATGCCGTTTCAATCGCCGCCGCGACCGCATCATAGGTGAAGCGCCGAAGCACGTTCGCACGGGCCGCCTCACTGCGAACAGCGAGCTCCGCCCGCTGGCCGCTGAGCTCATCGATGAGCCGACACAGGCTGCCGGGATCCTGCTCCGGCACGATCCAGCCGCCGTCGCCGACGACATCCGGAATCGCTCCGCAGGTCGATCCGATCACCGGGATGGCGCAGGCCTGGGCCTCGATGATCACCCGGCCGAACTGCTCGCGCACCGCGTCCGTGGTTCGCGTCAGCAGCAGCAATGCGTCCAGGCGGCGCAGAAAAGCCGCGACTGCAGCGGATGAAGCCCAGCCCTGGATGGTGACGCGCCCGCCCAAACCAAGTTCGGCCACGCGCCGGCGCAGATGCGGCTCGTGCGGACCTTCGCCCATGATGCTCAGCGTCGCCACCGACTTGCTGCGCGCGAGCGCTTCGAGCGCATCGTCGAGGCCCTTCTCGACCACCAGCCGGCCGACATAGCCGAGCCGCAGCGGCGAGCCGGCCGTCGCATTCGATCGATCATCCGCCGGCATGAAGGTCGCGAGATCGACACCATAGCCGATCGGCGTCACCGGACCCGTGTAGCCGCACGCCCTCACGACCTCAGTCGCATCGGGACTGCGCGACAGGATGTGGGCGGTGCGGCCGAGGACGAATTTGCGGATCGCCTCGAATGGTGGCGGCAGCCGTTTCAGGATGTTCTGGTCGACCTCGAGCACGAGCGCCGCACGGCCGCGCAGCATCTGCGCCTGCAGCGCGACGATGCTCCAGGGCTCTTCCCAAAGGTGAATCACGTCGGGATCGAGCTCGCGCAGCAGGCGGCGCAGCGCCGGATAGAAGTGCAGGTACCATTTCATCGGACCCGCGTCCGGGAGTCGGATCGGGAGCCGATGGATGGGAAAGGCTTCGTTGGAGTGAGCCGCGGTGATGGTGCGGCCGAATTCCTTCCACACCTCGGGCGTCACGAGATGCAGATCGACGTCGGGCCGGGACGCGAGATGGCGGTAGCGCAGCCGGCCGGCCTCGCTGCTGGTGGCCGGATGCGCAATCGAGACGATTCGCAAGCGCCCCCTGCTAGACACGGCCCATCACCTTCGCTGCAGTCCCGCTGAAGCCCGTGAGATGCAGCTCCATCGCCGCAAGCGTACGATGCGCGCCATTCATGGTGTTGCGCGGAATCGAGAACGCATCCTGCCCTGCTTTGACAAGGCCCTTGCGCGTGGTCGCGGCACTGGCGAATCCGGCCTGCCGCGCCAGCGCAAAGTCCCGCGGTCCGCAATCGGCGGCGCGCCCGTAAGGAAACGCGAAGTGCCGGACGTCGATGCCGAGCCGCTCGTTCAATCGCAGCCGCGCGCCGGCCAGCTCGCGAAGGGCGTCTTCGGAAGACAGCGACGAGATGCGCGCATGCGAGACGGTGTGGGCTCCGATCTCGATGAGCGGATCCCCCGCCAGCACTTCCAGCATGTCCCAGGAGATCGCATGCTTCCAGTGCATTGCCTCGATGTCGATGGCGTTGGCGGCACAGAACGCGGCGTAACGATCCGCCGCCTGCGGGCCATCCCAGCGCGAGGCGATCTGCGCGAACACCGCGCGGCGCTGCTCGGCGCTCGACGGCGCGATCCGCTCATCGTCGACCGTGACATGGCCCCTGTGCAGCAGCGCATCCTCCAAGCCAGCGCCCCACAGCGGCAAGGTGCCGTCGGGAATGCCGGTCGTCACGAACAGCGTCACCGGCACCTTGCGCCTGCGGAACACCGGCACAAGCAGATCGAACGTATCGCGGTAGCAGTCGTCGATCGAGAAGTTGACGTAGCGGCCGGACGGCTCGGCGCTTGCCGTCCGGCGCAGCGCCTCGCTGATCGTCACGACATCCCAACCCTGGTCGAGGACATAGCCGAGGAAGCGATCGAGAAAGTCGGCATCGACGTAGAAGTCGCGATTGGGCAGACGCTCCCACTGCTCTGCCGGCGCGGTGCGATGGAACGTCAAACAGCAGCCGCGCGGGCCGAGCACACGATCGATCACTTTGGCGACGGGAAGGACGAAGGCGCCGGATGCCATCATCGCTTTGGCAGCAGCGAGGGCCAGCAGGGTCAACTCAGCTCTCCCTTCATCTTGAACGTACGACGAACATGACGGAGCGCCGTGCCGACCACGGCCGGCAGCAGGATGCCGATCGCGAAGGCCAGGCAGAGGAGATACGCCAATCCGCCGGCGAACAGGCGCGGCAGCAGGCCCGGCACGGAGGTCTGAATCATCAGGCCGAGCACGACCATCAATGCGGTCGGCAGCAGGGCCAGGCCGATCACGAGCAGGAGCTTTCGCGCATCACCGAGCACGAACACCACGCCCGACAGCAGCACGAGGCTGCGGATCGCTTCGCCGATGCCGAGCAACTGCATGCCGGCCGCCGGCGACGGATCGAACAGCGGCATCAGCAGGTTGAAGCCCATGTTGGCGAGATAGGCCGAGACGATGATGACCGCAGCGACGCCGTTGCGCCCCGCGCCATTGAGCAGACGGATCAGGATCCAGCCGAGGGTCGCGGCCCAGACGCCGCAGGCGATGCCCTTGAGCGCATGCGAGGTCAGCAGCAGGGCCTCGTCGCCGAACGCGCCGCGGAAATAGATCAGGCGGACGATGTCGGTCGAGAAGACCAGCAGGAACGCCGAGGCCGGCAAGATCAGCGCGAGCAGCGGCCGCAGCAGCGCCTCGGTCTGCGCACGCGGATCGCGTGGGGCATGCTGCGACAGCACCGCCATGCCGAGCGGTTGGCTGATCAGCAGCAGCGCGCTCTCGGTCAGCGAGCGCGCGTAGTCCAGCGACGCGACGGCGCCGGTCGTCAGCCGCGATGCCGTGAAGCGCTCGATCCAGACATTGCCCTGCTCGGCCAACGGCAACGCCAGCAGGACGCGCAGCCGGCGGAAGAATTCGATACCCTTGTCGATCACCATGCCGGCGGTCAGGCCGGAGACGCTCAGCGCGCCCTCGCGCCACAGCGTGAACAGACCCCAGGCGGCGAGGCCATTGAAGGCGGCGGTGAAGGCGCAGGCGAGCATGTAGGCGTCGCCGGTCAGCACCAGCAGGCCGATGCCGCCGATCACCGCGACGTTGAGCAGGCTGGCACGGACATTGGTAAGCCGCGTGCGGCCGAGCGCGATCTCGCCGGCGGCAAGCACATTGAGCACCGCCGACGCCGGCATGCCGAACGCCATCATGCGCACGAAGTGCAAGGTCAGCGCGCGCCCCTCCGCCGAGAAGCCGCCGACGACGGCGTTCACCCAGAGCTCACCGAGCAGCAGGATGATCGCGGTCACCAGGCTCGAGACGACGGCAATGACGATCGTCAGCGCACCGAGGCTGCGCGCGGCATCCGGCCGCTGCAGCGCCTCGCGATGCATCGGGATCATGATCGCCGGCACGCTCTCGTTCTGCAGGAACGCAAGCGGGATGAGCACGGCCGCCATGGCGGCCCGGAAGCCGTCGGCGATGAGCGAGGTGCCGAGCACATGCGCCATCAGCACCTCGCGGCCGAAGCCGAGCATCTTGCTCGCCAGCGCACCGCTGATCAGCAGCGCACTGAAGCGCTTGAGCGAAGGACCGGAGGCGCTCATGCGGCATCCTCCGACACGGCCGGCGGCCCTTTCCATCGCGCAGGGACTTGTCCGTCCTCGAGCAGTCTCGGCCACGACGGCACCGGCGCGAGAATGGCGAACGGCGGGCCGCAATCCACGACGAGATCGACCATGCGCCGCTCGGAGGCCGGGGCAGGTGTGACGATCGTGCTCACACCGCCGCTCCCGCACCGACATTGCGGATCAGCAGCCCGATCGAGTCCAGCATGCGTGCCAGGCTGTAATGGGTGCGCGCGCGGCGCGACGCGTAGTCGAGCTGGGGCGCGAGGATCTCGGGTTGAGCCAGCACCGCGTCCAAGGCCTCGGACAGCGCACGCGCGTCGCCAGGCGGCACGAGCAGACCGGCCCGGCCATGTTCGAGGATGTCCGGCGCAGCGCCGGCGTCAGTGGCAATCACCGGCACGCCGGCGAGCATCGCTTCGACCAGGGTGCGGCCGAACGGCTCGGGATCGATCGACGGATGCACCATCGCGTCCACCGCCTGCATCAGCAGCGGCACGTCGCTGCGATGCCCAAGGAAGTGAACGCGATCGCCGAGGCAAAGCTTCGCGACCAGCCGTCTCAGCTCAGCCGCGTAGTCCTGCTCGCCGAACAACGCGTCGCCAACGATGATACCGTGCACGTTCGGCAATTCGGCCAGCGCCTCGATCAGGATATGCTGCCCCTTCCACCGCGCGAGCCGGCTGAATACGCCGACCAGCGGTCCCGACGGCAGGCCGAGCCGCCGCCTCAGCTCCTCGCGCGACGCGGGCACGGGTTCGACGGCGAGACCATTGGGCACGACCTCGACGAGAGAGCGTCGACCTCCGGCCTCGATGAAGGCGGCTGCGGCAGCTTCGGAGGGGACGACGACCTTCGCCGCGAAGCGGTTGGCGAGGAAGATCTGCATGCGACGCTGCAGCGCGCCGAAATGAGCCGGGCTGATGATGTCGTGCAGATGCCAGATCAACGGCCGCCGTGCCGCGATGTTGGCGATGGCCGACAGGACAAAGGCCTTCTGCGAATTGGCATAGAGGACGTCATGCTTGCGTGCGACATGCGCGAGCTCCGCGGTGATCGCCGCGAGTCTGCCGAACAGCGGCAGCGCCTCGAGCCACGAACTGTCGCGTCTGAACTGCCCCAGGCCGTGGCCCCAGCGCGACGTGGCGACCGACATCCCGCGCTCAGCCAGCACCTGGCCGAGCGGGCCCGGCTCGAACAGGAACACCGACGAATCCTTGCGGCCCTGGACGACATCGAGCAGGATCAACTCGGCGCCGCCGATCTGCCCGGTGTGATCGACGAACAGGACACGCTCGGTCGACATCACCCGGCTCCGGCGTAGGCCGCCACGGGCGCGGTCTGGACCACAGGCGCGCTGCGGTGCTCGACGTCGGTCATGGTGACGACGATGCCGACATCGCGGGCTCCGAGTGCCCTGCTCCTGTTCACCGTCGCGACCGCCGGCTCGATCAACGACCGGTCACTGCGCACGCAGACGATCGCCCAGTCCGTACCGGCAAGGAAGTCGTTCCGTTGCGACGGCAATGGTGTGTCGACGATCACGGCATCATAGCCATCGAGACCAGCGAGGAGACGGTCGAGGCTGATCGCGTCGAGAATGTCGCCGACCGGACCGGTCGCCTCACCAACCGGCAGCACGTCGAGCGAGGGATGCGCGGTGGGCAGAACCATGTCCCGGAGCGGCGTCCCGCGCTCCAGCGCGCCGAGCCATCCGGGGCTTGCCGGCAGCGCCATGATCTCTGCAAAGGCGGGATGCGAGACGTCGCACTCGACGACCAGCACGCGCCAGCCTGCGGCCGCGAGGTGCTCTGCCAGCGCACAGGTCGTGGTCGTCTTGCCATCTGCTGCATCGGGAGAGGTCACGACGATGCGCTGCGATCGGGCGGACCGCTTCAAACCGAGTTCGTGGACGAGATCATGCAGCGTGTGCTGAAAATCAGTGTCCTCGGAGGCGAGGCGCAAGACGCGCGGGATCGCCAGCGGTTGGTGGCTTTGCAGGATCGCGCCGAGCGCCGACATCTCACGCAGGCTCTTCAGGCGCGGCAGGCAGGCCAGGATCGAAACGTCGGCGACGCTCGGGAGATGGGACCTTCGTTCAGGCGCTGCCGGTGGCGTCGCCGCTTGCGGTGCGGTCACACGCTCGGCCAATTCAGGGACGATGGCCGGAGCTTCGTCGACAGCGGGCGCCTCGACCTGCTCGGCCGGCGCTTCCGGCGTGACGGGCACGGGCGGGCTGATCAGGCGCGCGCCGAGCCTGTCGGCGAGCAGCGCAGCGCCGACACCGAAGATCAACGCGAGCGTCGTGCCAGCGGCGAGGAACGGGATCTTCTTCGGGAAGAACGGCTTGCTCGGCAGCTCAGCGAGGCTGACGAGACGCGTGCTGCCGCGCAGGACACGCCGTTCGGTCTCGAGCTCGCTCGCCTTCTTGTAGAGCTCGGCATATTGCTGCCGCTTGATCTCGGTGTCGCGCACCATGCTCTCGATGGAGGCCTCGTCCAGCGTGGCCGAGCCGGCCTCCGCCTTCGCCGTCTCCATCTGCTTCTTCAGCGAGTTCACCAGCGCGGTGTTGGCATCGTACGTCTTCTGCGCGCTCGCCGCGATGCTCTGCATCTCGGCGATCAGCCGCTGCTGGATGATCGCCTGCTCGCGCGTCAGCGCCAGGATCGAGGGGTGCTTCGGCCCGAGCACACCGGCCGCACTGGCGAGCTGCGCGCTCACGGTCGTCAGTTGCTGCTTGAGGTCGGCGATGGTGCGGCTCTGCAGCACCGACGGGGCGTCGGTCGGCCCGCGCTCCTGCTCCGACTTGATCTCCTGCAGCCGCGCCGCGGCGTCGGCGCGCGCGGCCTCCGCCTGCGACAGCTGCTGGCCGATGCTGGTCAGCCGCTCCGAGGAGATCGGCGCATTGGCGCCACGCATCAGGCCCTTGGTGCGGCGGAACTTCTGGATCTTGTCGTCGGCCTCGCGCAGTTGCTGGTCGAGTTGCTTCAATTCCTTCCAGAGCCAGGAGCTCGCGACCTCGCGGCTGTTGGCGCCTTCGGTGCGCTGGTCCTCGAGAAAGGTCTGCGTCAACGCGTTGGCGAGCGTCTTCGCAGCCTCGGGACTGCTCGACTGATAGGAGATGTTGATGACGCGCGAGCGGCCGGCCGAAGCAACGCTGAAGCGACTGTCGACGTGATCGATGAACGCGCCCGGATCGGTCTTGAGGCGCTGGCACGCATCGCCCGAACCCATGAGACGGCCGCGCTCGCATTCGCCGACCACGGCGTCGACCACGCCGGGCGACGACATGATCTGACGCAGCAGGCGTGGCGAGCGGATCACCAGGAGCTGGCTTTCCATGTCGGCGGGATCGCCGATCTTCTGCGCCCACGCCGCCGAGGTGTTGGCACCCGGCTCCTGCTCGGCGATGATCACGGAAGCGGTGGCGAGATAGCGCACCGGCAGCAGCACGAGCGCGGCCACGGCAAGCGCGAGAACGGCGCCGGCCACGATGGCGAACACGCCGCGGCGGCGCCAGATCCGGGCGACGGCGTCAATGCCGGACAAGGCCTCGCCGAGAGCCGCCTGCCTCATGATCTGCACCCGTACCACATCCAATATTACGCAATCAGCCGCGTCGCGCGGCCCTGATGTCCCGCACGGAAACTGTCGATCTCCTCGTTGACCGCCGCGACGAACTGGCTGCGGAAACGCTCGGCCGAGAAGAAGCTGGCGCGCTGGCGGCAGTCGAGCCGCGAGATCGATTTCTCCTTGGCCACGAACGATCGCACGCAGGCCGCGATCGCCTCGGGCTCGGGCGAGCCGAAGAACATGCCGGTCGGCCGCGGCCCCGTGGTGAGGATCGACTCGCGTGCACCGCCGCGGCCGAGCGCCAGCACCGGTGCGCCTTCGGACTGCGCCTCGACCGGGATGATGCCGAAATCCTCTTCCGCCGCAAACACGAAGGCGCGGGCGGTTGTCATGAGGTCACGCAGCTGCTTGTCGGGCACGAAGCCGGCGAACTTGACGTTCGGCCCCGCGATCGACTTCAGCCGCGCGGCTTCCGGACCGTCGCCGGCCACGACCAGCTCGAGGTCCGGCATGGTGTTGAAGGCGCGCACGATCGGCTCGATGCGCTTGTAGGGCACGAGCCGGCTCGCGGCGAGGAAGTGGCTGCCGACCGGCAGGATCGCATCGCGCTGCGCGATGGTCACCGGCGGATAGATCACCTTGGCGTCGCGGCCGTAGATCTTCTTGATGCGGCGGGCGACGAACTGCGAATTGGTAAAGATGGCGTCGGGACCGTGCGCGGTGCGCGCATCCCAGATCCGCATCTTGTGCAACAAGGCGCGAGCGATCAGGCCCTTGACGCCGGTGGCGTAGCCGCTCTCCTGCAGATACTGGTGCTGCAGATCCCAGGCATAGCGCATCGGCGAATGCACATAGGCGATGTGCAGCTGCTCCGGCCCGGTCAGAACGCCCTTCGCCACCGCGCAGCTGGAGGAGATCACCAGGTCGTAGCTCGACAGATCGAGCTGCTCGATCGCGAGCGGCATCAGCGGCAGATAGGAGCGGTGATACTTCCGCAAGAGCGGCATCTTCTGCAGGAAGCTGGTGTGCGACTTCTCGAATCCCAGCTTGGCGCGGTCCTCGGGACGCAGCAGGTCGAACAGCGTGAAGACGTCGGCGCCGGGATAGCAGCGCAGGATCTCCTGAAGGACCTTCTCGGCGCCGCCAAGAACGTAAAGCCAATCGTGGACGATCGCGACGCGCACCGCACTCTCCCAATTCCCGGGGTATTTAATAAAACCCTTAAGGGAGGCGTTCACGCGCACAAACCCAATCCTAAACTTCTAGTTAATCGCCCTTGTCGTCCGACCCGTCGAATCCGCTGCTATCAGGTAAGGATCGATTAAGGATATGCCAGCCGCATTGCGTCTCATGCCGTGACATGGTGTGCCGGACCAGAACGCGAAACGAGGCCATGGTCCCGCTTCGGCACACTCCGGCACGATAGGCCGCCTTGCTTAACAGGCCCTTGCGGATCGCAACGCCTGCGCGAATGCAGCCATGCGTGGCGACGGCCGCGACGACGCGCCGCGGCCTGATCGTTAGCGCATTCCGCCGCACGCGAACGTGATCGCGCGCGTCCCGATCAGCCGGCGATGGCGAGCTGCTCGATCGCGTGGCCGTGGCGGATGGCGCGGTTCAGCACGGGATCGACCAGCTCGAAGTCGAAGCGGTCGGCGGGGCGGATGCCGCCCTTGGCGGCAAACGTGCCGCCGAACATCGCGGTGCCCTCGGGCAGGCCTGCCTCACCATAACGGCGCGCGATCAGGTCGACGGGCGCCAGCATGCCGCTCAGCGCACCCTCCTGATAGAGCACGCGCTCGCCGTTGATGGTCGCGTAGGCGCGCAGCATCAGCTGGTCCCAATGCGCGGCGACATCGTCAACCAGCCACAGCTCGGGCGCCACCGGCTTGTCGCACATCTGCTTGGACACGGTGATGTTGTAGGTCTCGACCTTGCGGTCGGTATGATCGGAGCCGACGCCGACATAGAGCCGGCCGCCGGACTTCACCAGCACGAACTCGACCTCGCCGGAGGAGTCGCCGCCGCTGACCTCGATGCTGTCCGACGTCGTCAGCCGGCTGGCCGCAGCCTCGTAATAGATCGGCGTCGTCGCCGGCCGGGGAATGCCGAGCTCTTCCAGCTCGGCGATGTGCTTGTCGCGGGCGACCGGATCGCGCCCGGTCCAGCCGGCGATGACGAGGCGGCTCAGCGTGATCCGCTGCCGCGTCGCCGCACCATCCGCGTGAACCAGGAAATCGATCGTCGCACCGCTCATCGTCTCATCGCCTCTTGCTGACCAGCCCGCCGCTTAGCCGTCCGGCCGCTCGCTGGCAAGGCGCCCAGCCGTTCACTCCTGCTCGGCCTTCTCCGCCTCGTGATCCTCCTTCAAGTGCCGCTTGCGGATCTGGTGGGTCGTGAACCAGATCAGCGCGATCGCGACCGGCACGAAGGCGGCGGTAGCCAGCGTCGGCTCGACCGGCAGGCCGGTGTCATGCGCGCCCTTGGCGAGATAGCCGAACAGGCTGACGACGTAATAGCCGATCGCGGCCACCGACAGCCCCTCGACCGTGCTCTGCAGCCGCAGCTGCAGCTTGGTGCGCTCGTTCATCGAGCGCAGGAGATCGCGGTTCTGCTGCTCCAGCTCGACATTGACGCGGGTGCGCAGCAGGTCGGCGGCGCGCGCCAGCTTGAGCGACAGGTTCGACTGCCGCCCCTCCAGCGCGTTGCAGGTGCGCATCGCCGGCGCGGTGCGCCGCGCCAGGAACGACGACCAGCTCGAATACGGCGCGACCGGCTCACCCTCGATCACCGCCAAGCGGGCCTGCACCAGGTCGTAATAGGCGCGGCTGGCGCCGAACCGGAACAGGCTGCCGGTGGCGCCGCGCTCCAGCAGCGCCTCGAGCTCGGTCAGCTCGCGCAGCAAATGGTTGTTGAGCTTGAACGACTGCGCGCCCTGCATCTCCGCGAGCACCTCGACCAGCCGCCGCTCGATGCGGTCGACGTCCGGCGCCAGCGCCAGCGCCGCCGGCAGGCCGAGCAGCGCCAAAGTGCGGTAGGTCTCGAGCTCCAGCACGCGCTGCACCAGCGCCCCGAGCCGCTCCGGGGTCGGGCCGTCGGCGCAGACCAGGATGCGGGTGAAGCCGTCGTCGTCGAGGCGGAAGTCGGAGGCGACCGCGCCGGCGCTGCCCTTGATCGTCACGATGGCGAGGCTGCTCTTGTCGAAGATCTCCTCCGCACGCGCCACCGGATCGGCCGCATTCTCGACCTCGAGCTTGACCGCCACCAGCAGCTCGCCGGCCTGCGGCAGCGCCGCGATCAGCGCCTGCAGCTCGGGCGCGATGGCCCCGAAGTGGCGCGGTCCGGCGCCGGCCGGCGGGCTCCAGATCCAAGTGAGGGTGGCGAATTCCGAATGCTGCTCGAAGCGCAGCCTGACCGGGCCGAGATCGACCTGATGATGCTTCACGCCCGGCTCCGGCGGCAGCGCGCCATGCTGCGCGCAGAACGCGGCGAGGCTGGCGCGGTCGACCGCCGGACTGTCGCCCTTCGCCATGAAGGCGAAGCGGATCACCAGCACCGGCTGCGCCAGCGGCGTGAACGGCCGCGCATGCACCTCGTTCAGCACGCTCTCGCGCAGGGCATGCGGCGTGAAGGCGGACTTGTCGAGCGACGTCATCGGGAGAGTCCGCGCGTGAGAGCGACACCTGACGCAGACGATCGCGCTGCGCCTGAATTGATCACCCCCGTCATGCCGTCCATCCCCCTGACTTCCGCTGTCGCCCTACTGCCAACGCGGCAGTCGCGTGTGACACCAGTGTAGCGCAATTCGATGACGGCGCCACGGCTGCGGCGATGTTGTGCGCACTGGCAGCTCTCTCAGCGCCACGGCAAGTCGATCATGATGCACGCAGACACACCAACACCTCCCGCGGCGCGATCGCGCCCGAGATCATCATCACCAAGACCCTCTTCAAATGCCGAGGGCGCAGGGAAGGCCGGGCCCCGACTGAGGCCCGTGGCCCGCCTGCGGAAAAAAATGCAGGCGGCAGGAACCACAGGTTCAGCCGGACAGACCCGGCCCTCCCTGCGCGATGGGTTTAACGTCTGCTCCGAGCTCTCCCCGGGGACCGGCTTGTTTGCCCCCGTCGCCTGATGACACGTCATGTCATCCAGACTTGGCGCCAGCATCGGGGCGCCAGGACCACACGGCTTGAACGTCCGCGAGCTGCCAATCGTCCAGCGCATCAGCACCTGACAACACTCGCGGCCACCGCTCCCCGCCTCAACGTATCGTGACGACGCGTACGCCCCTCTGCATGAGGACGGGATGCAGGGAGTAGAGCATGATTTCGGAAAAGTAGCAAGGAAGAATTTTGACGAGATGGGCTGGCCGAGGATGATGCGGGGCGACCGCATTTCGGGAAGATCGTGCCTGTCTCTTTCCTCATCGTCATGGCCGAGCTCGTCCCGGCCATCCTCGTCGTTCGTCGGGGAGAGACGTGGATGCCCGGAACAAGCCCGGCATGACGGGCAACCGATCTGCGCGCTTCAGCGTCGCAACGACCCATTTCGTTGCGAGCAATGGCGCCGATATAGTTGGGCTTGACCAAGCCACGCCAATTGCCGATCGGCACTGCACGATCAACCGCAGCGCCCCGCATGCCAGACGCCGCCGGAGGTTGGCTCTGATACGTGAATGCGTGCCAGGTGAAAGCCCCGGGTTCCGCAGCCCCGATCCGCGACCCATGCAATTGTCACGGTGGGCGTGGTAGATCATAACAGATTGGCCCTTTGCCATCGCTCGATGGTCCCTCGCCCATCAGATCCCATTTGCATCAAAGCCCTCACAGGACTCCCATGACAACCCTTTCCTCGATCGTTGCGCGCGGCGTCGCGCTGGTTGGCAATGCGGCGCTGCAGTGGCGCAAATTGCAGGGGGAGACGCCGCAGCCGGCCTGGGGCGCGCAGCCGCAGATTCCCCTGGCGAAGCCGCAGGGCCTGCTGCCGACCTTGAAGATGCCGACGGCGCGCGGCTGGCGCGACGGCGAAAAGCCGGTGGCGGCGGCGGGGCTGAAGGTGAATGCGTTCGCCACCGGGCTCGATCATCCGCGCTGGATCTATGTGATGCCGGACAAGTCGGTGCTGATCGCCGAGGCGACGCAGATTCCGAGCCCGGTGCGCAACATGTTCGGCTATGCGATGCAGGCGACGATGCGCCGCGCCGCAGCGCTGGGCGTCAGCGCCAACCGCATCACAAGGCTGGTCGATGCCGACGGCGACGGAAAGGCCGAGCGCCGCAACGCCTTCATGGAGAATCTCAGCCAGCCGTTCGGCATGGCGCTGGTCCGCGACACCTTCTATGTCGGCAACACCGACGGCATCGTCGCCTTCCCGTACAGCGCGGGCGCCGAGCGCATCACCGCGCAGGGCAAGCGTCTCACCACGTTCAAGCCGGGCGGACACTGGACGCGCAGCCTGCTGGTCAGCCCCGACGGCAGCAAGGTCTATGCCGGCGTCGGCTCGCTCACCAACATTGCCGAACTTGGCTTCGAGGTCGAGGAGGGCCGCGCCTGCATCTATGAGCTGGACATCGCGAGCGGCGTGAGCCGCATCTTCGCATCAGGCCTGCGCAATGCGGTGGGGCTGGCGTTCGAGCCGTCGACGAAGGTGCTGTGGACCGTCGTCAACGAGCGCGACGGGCTCGGCGACGAGACGCCGCCGGATTACCTCACCTCGGTGCGCGAGGGCGGCTTCTATGGCTGGCCCTATTGCTACTGGGGCAGGACGGTCGACGACCGCGTGCCGCAGGATCCGGCCCTGGTCGCGACCGCGCTGACGCCGGACTACGCGCTCGGCGGCCACACCGCCTCGCTCGGCCTGTGCTGGCTGCCCGCGGGCACCCTGCCCGGCTTCCCCCAGGGCATGGTGATCGGCCAGCACGGCTCGTGGAACCGCAGCAAGCTGTCCGGCTACAAGGTCGTGTTCATCCCGTTCGAGAACGGCAAGCCGTCCGGCCCGGCGCGCGACATTCTCTCCGGCTTCCTGGCGCCCGACGAGAGCTTCTCCTATGGCCGCCCGGTCGGCGTGACGCTCGGCCCGGACGGCTCGCTGCTGGTGGCCGACGACGTCGGCAACTGCATCTGGCGCGTGACGGGCGCGTGAGGCAGCAGGCTGCGACGATCGAGGCGGCGCGCGGCCTCGATCGTGCCTGCAACTGTCATCTTCAATCGTGGCCGTAGTACTGGCGGGTGCAGTAGCGGCGGCCGGCTTCGTGCTTGGCCGCGCGCTGGGCCGGGGTGGCGTTTGCCGGCATCAGGAAGTTGCCGCTCGCGAACAGTTGCAGGCAGTTGATGTAGTTCTTGTTTCCCAGCCATTCCCAGCCGGCAGACGCCGGCGATGTCGATGCGGATGCGAGCAGGCCCGCGCCGGCGACGATGGCGGCGGCGAAAAGACGAATGCTGGACGTCATGACCTTGTCCCTCGTTGCTTGCGGCTGCCCCTGCAGCCCATGCGAGGATCATGACGGTCAGGGCGCGCTGCTTCCGTGATGGTCCGCACAGAGAGGGGTGATGCCGCATGAACGGCGCCGCGGCGCTCGGCCGCGGAACAAGCATCACGCCCGCGACGTTGTCCGGCACAGCGACAGGAGAGTTTCATGGCCGACAACGTCAATCCCGAGCAGAAGCAGCCGGGCGAGCATCACGAAGGCAAGTTCCACTACAATCCAGGCAACCAGGCTGGCAAGACGGTCGAGGTCGGCAAGCCGGAGAACGAGCAGGTCAACAACAAGGACCGCATCGAGAACCGCGAGAAACCGCAGTCGCGGTGAGGCGGACACCATTTTAGTTTTTCGTCATGCCCGGGCTTGACCCGGGCATCCATCTTCTGAAGCACCGAGGAGATGGATGGCCGGGTCAAGCCCGGCCATGACGGCGGAGAGAGGGCGGCCCGCCCTACTCCTACAGCAGAAACGCCAGCGCCTCGTCGCACGGCGCTTCCACCTTCAGCGACAAGAGGTCATCCGCGCGGGTGCGGCCAAGATTGACGGCGGCGATGGGGATGTTGCGGTCCGCGGCGGCGCGGACGAAGCGGAAGCCGGAATAGACCATCAGCGAGGTGCCGACGACGAGCATGGCGTCGGCCTGCTCGACATGCTCGCGCGCGGTGGCGACGACCTCGCGCGGGACGGTTTCGCCGAAGAACACGACGTCGGGCTTGAGGATGCCGCCGCAGGCGCGACAGGCCGGCACATTGAAGTCCGCGAAATCGACGCCGTCGAGATCGGCATCGCCATCGGGCGCGGCGGCCGCATCATGCGCCAGCCAGCGCGGATTGGCGCCGGCCAGTTCGTCCTGAAAGTCGGCCCGCGACAGCACGGCGCCGCATCCCAGGCAGCGGACGCGATCGAGCCGGCCGTGCAGATCGATGACGTTGCTGGTCCCGGCGGCCTGGTGCAGCCGGTCGACATTCTGCGTCACCAGCAGCGAGCTCTTGCCCTGCGCCTCCAGCCGCGCCAGCGCATGATGCGCGCCGTTCGGCTGGGCGCGGCCGAACCGCCGCCAGCCGACCATGCTGCGCGCCCAATAGCGGCGGCGCGTATCGTCGCTGCCGACGAAGGCCTGATAGGTCACCGGCGGCGTGCGCTTCCACTGCCCGTCGGTGTCGCGATAGTCGGGAATGCCGGAGTTGGTGCTGCAGCCGGCGCCGGTGAGCACGACGATGCGGTGGTGATTATCGAGAAAGGATTTCAGCGCGGTGGGATCGGCCATGGCCCAGATGTAGTCGCCGGAACCGGCCTGCGCCAGTCCGCCACACCCCGGCCGGATCGCATGAACCATTGCGCGCGCCCGGTCTTATCCCGGCGGGAGGACCTGCCATGACACTACGCAACGGGCATGATCGCGGATTGTGGCCGCTCGACGCGGACGAACGGGATGGCGCGCCGATCGACGACGAGCGCGACCTCGCGACCGGCGAGGGCGGCACCATCGAGGTGCCGCTGACCGACGAGGACATCGCCAACGACGATTGACCGCGCTCAGGATTCCGGCGGCACCGTCGCCAGCCAGTGCCGGGCGATGTCGGCGCGCGGCGCGATCCACGCCGCACCGTTGCCTGTGATGTGATTGAGGATGCGGTCGAGCGCGCCGATCCGGCCGGGGCGGCCGATCATGCGCAGATGCAGCCCGATCGACAGCATCTTCGGCGCCGTCGCGCCCTCGCGCACCAGCCAGTCGAAGGCGTCGATGACGTAGTCGGCGAAGTCCGCGCCGCGGAAGCGCGAGCCGTTGAAGAACTGCATGTCGTTGCTGTCGAAGGCGTAAGGCAGCACCAGATGCGGGCGGCCGGCGACGGCGACATAATACGGCAGGTCGTCATTGTAGGCGTCGCTGTCGTAGAGGAAGCCGCCCTGCTCGACCAGCAGCCGCCGCGTGTTGGGCGAGCTCGCCGATCGCGTGTGCCATCCCAGCGGCGGCCTGCCGGTGACGCGCTGGATCGTCTCCACCGTCCGCGCGATCACGCGGCGCTCCTCGGTCTCGCCCATACCGGCGTGGCTCTGCCAGCGCCAGCCATGCGCAGAGACCTCATGGTCGCGCGCCACGGCATTGCGGGCGAGCTCCGGCGAGCGCTCCACCGCGCGGCCGCAGGCGCTGACGGTGACCTTGACGTTGTGGGCGTCGAACAGGTCCATGATGCGCCACCACGCCGCCCGCGTGCCGTATTCGAAATGGCTGTCGATGCAGGGGTCGGGGCCGTCGAGCCGGTGCACGACCTCGTAGATCGCCTCGTTGCTCGCATCGCCGTCGCACACCGAGAATTCCGAGCCCTCCTCGAAATTCACCACCAGCGACACCGCGACGCGTGCGTCGTGGGGCCAACGCGGATGCGGCGGCCTGCCGGCATAGCCCCTGAGATCGCGGCGGAAGGCAGGCTGTGAGGTCATCGTGTCAATCCGCGGTTCCGGCCATGCGGTGCAGGCCGACCAGGCGATCGCTGATCAGCAGCAGCACCAGGGTGCCGGCAAGAATGAGGGTGGAGAGCGCGGCCAACGTCGGATCGGGCGCCTCCTCGATATATTGCAGCATGCGGATCGGCAGCGTCTTGGAGCGGACGTCGGTGAGGAAGATCGAGACCGGATAGTTGTCGAACGAGGCCAGCAGGCTGAACAGCCCTGCGATCAGGAACGACGGCGCCAAAGCCGGCACCATCACCCTGAGCACGCTGCCGGCATAGGTGCAGCCGAGCGTGCGCGCGGCTTCTATCAGGGTGAAGTCGAAGCGGGAGAGCCCGGCGATCATGGTGCGCGCGACGTAAGGCAGCGTCACCACGAGATGCGCCACCAGCAGCGCGCTCCAGGTCGCGGTGAAGCCGACCATGCGGAAATATTGCAGCAGCGCGATGCCGAGCACGAGGCCGGGCATCATCAGGGGCGACACCAGCAGCGTGCCCAGCGCGGTGGCGCCGGGCAGCCTGCCGCGCGCGATGGCGATGGCGGCGAGCGTGCCGGCGACCAGCGACAGCGCGGTCGACAGCACGGCGATCTGCAGCGACAGCGACAGCGACGGCCAGAAGCCGTCGAGCCGGCCGATGCGGCCATACCAGCGCAGCGATGCGCCTGACAGCGGCAGGTCGAACACCGGCGTCGGCGAGAAGCTGGCCGCGGCGATCACGACCAGCGGCAGCAGCAGGAACAATGCGAGCCCGACCGCGAGCGCCCAGCAGATGATGATGGCAAGGCGCGACATCATTTGGGCTCGCGCGACAGCATCGCGCTGAGCGCGACGACGATGACGGCGATCGCCAGCAGCACCACGCCGGCGGCGGCGCCGAAGCCGGGCTCGCGCGCCAGGAGATAAGCCTTGGCGATGGTGGTGGCGAGCGTCGGATATTTCTCGCCGATCAGCAGCGTCGGCACCACATAGGCCGACACCGACAGCGAGAACACCAGGGCGACGCCGGCGATGATGCCCGGCAGGGTCAGCGGCAGGATGACGCGGAAGAACACGACCAGCGGCGAGGCGCCGAGCGTCGCGGCGGCTTCCGCATAGCGCCCGTCCAGCTGCGCCACGACCGCGTAGATCGGCAGCGCCATGAACGGCAGGAAGATATTGACGGCGCCGACGATCAGCGCGGTCTGGGTGAAGATCATGCGGATCGGATCCTCGATGATCCCGACTGCGATCAGCACCGTGTTGATGAGGCCGTCGCTGCGCAGCAGGATGGTCCAGGCGAACGCCTTGACGATGACGGAGGCGGCGAGCGGCAGGAACAAGGTCGCCAGCAGGATCGAGCGCAGTGGGCCGCGCGCACGCGCCAGCGCGAACGCCGCGGGATAGGAGATGAGGAAGGCGATCAGGGTCGTCAGCAGGCCGAGCCGCAGCGAGTTCCAGATGATTCCGAGATAATAGGGCGTGCCGAGCAGCCGGACGTAATGCGCCGAGGTGACGCCGCCCTTGGGGTCGAGCACGCTGACGCCGAGGAGCAGCGCCAGCGGCAGCACGAACACCAGCGCGATGATCAGCAGCGATGGCGCGACGAAGCCGAAGGCGGCGAGCCTGTCGCGATCCGGCGCGGGCTTGACGATCGGTGCTGATAGCACGGCGTCGGTCATGGTCAGGTCTCGGCGGCGAAGGCGAAGGTCTCGGCGACGGGCCAGGCGAAGCGGACCTCGTCATGCACGCGCGGCAGCTCGGCCTCGCGGCCCGAGAGCTCGGCGAGCAGGCTCGCGCCAGCGCCGGCATCGACGTCCACCAGGGTCCGCGAGCCCTGGAACACGACCGACCGAACTCGGCCGGCCGCGGAGTTGGCACCGTCACCAGCGCCCAGCCGCAACTGCTCCGGCCGCGTCGCCACGATCACCGAGGCGCCCGGCTGGAACGCGCCGCGCGCCGACAGGCGGCCGACCGGCGTCACCACCTCCACCGTGCCGTCCTGCGCGCAGACCACCTGGCCGGCGATGCGCGTCGACAGCCCGACGAAGTTGAGCGCGAACAGGCTGGCCGGCCGGGCATACAGCTCGCGCGGCGCGGCGAGCTGCTCGATGCGGCCCTTGTTCATGACCGCGACCCGGTCCGACATCGTCAGCGCCTCGTCCTGGTCATGAGTGACGAAGATCGCGGTCGCCTTGACCTCCTGCAGCAGGCGGCGCAGCTCGACCTGCATCTCCTCGCGCAGCTTGCGATCGAGCGCCGACAGCGCCTCGTCGAACAGCAGCACGTCCGGCTCGACCGCGATCGCCCGCGCCAGCGCGACGCGCTGCTGCTGGCCGCCCGACAGCGCCGAGATGCGGCGGCCGCCGAGATGGCTGAGCTTGACCAGCGCGAGCGCGCGCTCGACCGCGCGGTCGGTCTCGGCCTTGGGCGTGCCGCGCACCTTCAGTCCGAAGGCGACGTTGCCGGCGACGGTGAGATGCGGAAACAGCGCATAGCTCTGGAACACGACGCCGACATTGCGCCGGTGCGGCGGCACATGGGTGACGTCGCGCCCGGCGAGCGCGATCGTCCCGATGTCGGGCGGCGCGAGGCCGGCGATCGCACGCAGCAAGGTGGTCTTGCCGCAGCCGGATGGGCCGAGCAGGGTCACCAGCTCGCCGCGGCGGATCGTGAGATCGACGCGATCGAGCACGGTCGCCGCGCCAAACCGCTTCGAGACCCCGCTGATGACGAGATGCGGAGCGGCGCTCATGTCATCTCCTTGCTCCAGCGATCGACCCAGCCGGCGCGGTTCTTCGCGATGAAGGCCCAGTCGGGCGCGAACAATGTCGCGGGATCGGGATAACCGGCCGGCAGCGGCGTGGCCTGATTGGTCGGCGCGATGAACGCCGTCTTGGCGAGGATGCTCTGCGCCGCCGGGCTGAGATAGAAGTCGATCGCGGCGTCGGCGAGGTCGCCGGCCGGCGCGCCGCTCACCTTGGCGATGCCCGACGGCATCGAGAAGCCGCCATCCCTCGGGATTGCGAGATCGACCGGCGAGCCGTCCGCTTTCCGGATCAGCGTGTAGGCCGAGAACTGGCCGCCGATCATCCAGGCCTCGCCCTGCTCCAGCAGATTGATGGCCTGCGGTGCGTTGGTATAGACGTTCAGCAGATTGGCCTTCAGGCTCTTGATCTTCTTGAAGCCGGCGTCGATTTCGTACTGCGCCTCCTTGTAGGGCTTGCCGGTCTCGAGATGCGCGGCGGCGAGCAGCGTCCAGAACCCTTCGGTGTTGGACAGCGACGGCACGACGATCTTGGAGTCGTATTTCGCGTCCCACAGCTCGGCCCAACTGACGGGCGGCGTCTTCATGCGCCTGGTGGAATAGGCGATGCCCACCCACGGCTTCTGGTAATTGGCCCACATGCCGTCCTGGTGCACGGCGTCGTCGACCAGCTTGCCGAGATTGGGAATCGCCGACGCCGACATCTTGGTGATCAGCCCTTCGGCCGCGGCCGGCAGCATCACCGGGTCGTCCATGATCACCACCGAGATCTTCGGGCTCGCCTTGTCGGCCTGCATCTTCTGCAGATTGGTCAGCGAGTTGGTGCCCTCATAGAGCACCTTGCAGTCGAGCTTCTTCTCCAGCACCGGAAACAGGTCGGAGTTGAAATATTTGGCGGCGCCGGCCGGGCCGCCGATCACGATCTCTTTCGGGGCGGCGCGCACCAAAGCGGGCGCGGCGAAGGTGGCGGCGAAGGCCGCACCGGTCTTCAGGAGGCTGCGGCGGGAGAAGGGGTGCATGAGAGGATCCCGTGTGAGCTGTCGCGTGGCGTGTCACCCGCGATCAGCAAGCGCCGTGCCAAATGTGCACATTTTTGATTCATCAATGAGATCAGCGTTCCGGGCTATGTCTCGGTCCGGACGGCGCCCGGCCGCGGACAGAATGTGCACATTTTTTGGGGGTGACGTGCCGCGCCTTTGGGCCTAGCTAAAACCCCATGGCGATGCGAGCGCAGCGAATCGGGAAGGCCAATCCCGCCGAGGACGAGGCGGTGTACCAGGCCATCCTGCGCGCGCTGTTGGAGGGCAAGCTCAAGGCCGGCACCAAGCTCGCCGAGACGCCGCTCGCCGCGATCTTCGGTGTCTCGCGCGAGCGCATCCGAAAAGTTCTGCACCGGCTCGGCGCCGAGCGGCGGCTGGAGATGATCCCGAACCGTGGCGCGCGGGTGCCGCGGCCGACGCTCGATGATATCAGACGGGTCTATGAGGCACATCGCGTACTCGAGGCCGGCGTGCTCAGCCAGCTGGTGCTGCGGGTCGATGATCTCCTGCTCGCGCGGCTCGATGCGCATCTGGCGGAGGAGCGTGCGGCGGCACAGCGCGGCGATCGCGCGACCTCGGTGCGGCTGTCTGGCGCCTTCCACGTCCATCTCGTCGACTCCATCGGCAATCCCGAGCTGTCGCGCATGCTCGCCGATCTGCTCAGCCGCTCCTCGGTGATGGTGTCGGTGTACGAGCCGGCGGCGCAGTCGATCTGCGCGGTCGACGAGCACGGCGCGATCGTCGACGCGCTGCGCGACCGCGACCTGATGCGCGCGATCGCGGTGTCGCGCGAGCACTTCCTGCATGTCGAGGGCCGGCTGCGGCTCGACGAGGACGCGGCGACGCCGACCCAGGACCTCGCCGCGGTGTTCGCCGGACGGCGGCCGCTGCACGGCAAGCTGCGGTCGGCTTAGTCGGACCGGCCACGTTACTTCGTCGTCAGCGCCGTCACCGGATGCCAATGATGATCCGCCCGCGTGCCTGCCAGGGGCCTGCAGCGCGCGATCATGACCTCGGCGGCGCGATCGCCGGGCTTGAGCGCAAGGACTGCTTCAAACGCCGCGATGGCTGCCTCGAAGTGCTGCGCGCGATAGTCCTGAAGTCCGCACGCGTAGTGTGCGATCCAGCGCACGTCCTGCGCGGCGACATTCTCCGCAAGCCCGACCAGCTCGTGGACGCGCAGGCCCTCTTCGCGGCCATAGACGGCGATGCGGTCGATCTCGCGGGTGAGAAACGCATCGCCCGCCAGCCGCGCGGTGCCCTCGCCGATCAGGATATCGGTGCCGTAGCTCTTGTTGGCGCCCTCCAGCCGGCTCGCGACGTTCACGGCATCGCCGATCACCGTATAGTTGAGACGCACCTCGGAGCCAATGTTGCCGACCAGCATGGGGCCGGAGTTGATGCCGATGCGGATGGCGAGCGGCCGGCCGTCATCGTCGCACAGGCCGCTGGCCTCCACCGCGTCTCGGCACGCCAGCGCGGCGCGGCAGCACAGAACCGCATGATCCGGCTGCGCTGCCGGCGCGCCCCAGAACGCCATCACCGCATCGCCGATGAACTTGTCGATGGTGCCGCCGTGGTCGACGATGACGGTCGAGATCAGGTCGAGATAGCGCGACAGCAGCGGCACGACACGGTCGCCCATGCGCTCCGACAACCCGGTGAAGCCGGCGATGTCGATGAACATCACGCTGAGCTCCTGGACATGGCCGCCCGGCCTGGCGTCGACGCCCTGCCGCAGCAATTGCCGGACGAGATCAGCGGGAATGAACTTGCCGAATGACGACAGCCCGCCGGCCATGTCATGAATGGCGCCGGACAGGCTCGCGATCTCGCGAAGCCGCGAGGGATGACGTCGCACCTGCTCGAGCGCGAAGGCCTCGACGTGACGCAGTTCGGCCACCACACGCCCGAGCGGGGCGGCGATGACGGCACGCGCCAGCGCGGCGGAGGCCAGCGCCGCGAGCACGGCGCCGATGCCGAGACCGATGATCACGCGCCGCAGCGCCGCGTCGACCGGACCGAGAAACTCCGCTTCCGGAATCACCGTGACCAGCGACCAGCCGGGAAACGGCAGCGCCGTGCGCGCGACCTCGAAGGCGCCGTCGCCCGATAGCACGCGCCCGCGCCAGGCCTCGTCGCCTTCGCGCGAGGACCGCATCGCCTGCTGCGCGATCGGCAGCAGCGGCTGGCGGCCCTGCCCGGCATTGACCTCGTCGGCGGTCTCGTCGGGCGCCGCGACCACGCCGCCATCAAGCGCCAGGATGATGGCGGTGCCGGTGCGGCCGACCTGAAGCTGGGCGAGAAAGCGCGAGATGCGCGCGTGCTCGATGATGATGGCGAGCACGCCCTGCCGCTCCTGATAGACATCGATCGGGCCGGCCAGCGCGATCGCCGGGCGGTCTCCGCTCGGATGATGATCGACGCTGAACCAGCGCGGTTCGTCGGCAGCGAGGCTCTCCTTGAACCAGGGCTGGTCGGCGACCTTGAAACGGGTCGGCTCGAAGCGGCGTGTCGCGAACTCGATGTCACCGGGCACGACGTCGTATTCATCGACGCGGCGCTGGCCGGGATGATCGGTCAGCGAGATCTCCATCATCTCCAGGCGCCGGTCGCCGAGCTTGTGGGCGGCGAAGAACGAGCCGTCCGGCCAGCCGAACGCCGCCGATGAGATCGTCGCCTGCGACTGCAGCTGCGACAGGAACACGAATTCGCGCTTGTCCGCCTCGCGGGTGTCGAGCACGTTCTGCAGGAACAGCGTGCGGATGGCGGTGTGCGCGGCGCGCGCCTCGCTGACGATCGCGCTCACCTCCTTGCGCACGGCGCCCGCGATCTGCGCGTTGATGGTGCTCGCGAGCTGACGGCTGATCGCCTCCGAGGTGCGCCACCACAACAGACTCGAGGCAAGGGCCGTCAGCAGGATCGCGGTCAGCACCAGGGCCGACACGGCGAAGCGGATGCTGACGGTCAGCCGCTCGTCGGCGGCGCCTCGGCGCGGCACTCGGCTCTTTGCGCTCGCCATCATCGCAGGTGGATCTCCGATCGGACCGATCGGCGCGCGGGGCGGCACGCGAGCGGGAGCCGCCAGACTGCGCTCCGATGGCGTGAACCGCCAATGCCGGCCGGCTAAGTCGATGATGCCTGCAAAGCATTGGCACTTCGAGTCGGCTTGCGCTCGACTAGGGCAGCTCCCAAGCACGCAATACCGCTCACAGGGTCGTGAGCGGAGTCGCCACGTAACATTGTCGTGGCTGCGGGCGAAGGAGAGATGCGCGTCGCCAAGCGAGCGACGCAGAACACGAGAGGAATTGTCATGTCCGCCAAGAGAACCGTCACCACGCTGGCGCTCGCCGGCGCCGTCAGCACCGCGCTCGCAAGCCTCGCAATGGCCGGGCCACTGACCAAGGCCGAAGCGGAAGCCGCAATGGCCGCCAAGAAGGAGAAATGCTTCGGCGTTGCCCTGAAGGGCCAGAACGATTGCGCCGCCGGTCCCGGCACGACCTGCCAGGGCACCTCCACGATCGACTTCCAGGGCAACGCGTGGAAATTCGTCCAGGGCGGCACCTGCACCAGCATCGACGTCCCCGGCGGCCGCAAGGGCTCGCTCAAGCCGATCTGATCGCTCTCGTTCACCCCAAGCGGAAAGCGGAGACGCAGCATGCGCACCGATGCCCCCCCTGCACCGGGCCCCACCATGCCGCTTCGCTTTCCGCCACCTCTCGGCGGCGTGGCCGGGACCAGCTTCAAGCCGTCGCACCTGGCCGCCATCCTGGCGGAAGCGCCGCAGTGCGGTTTCTTCGAGGTGCACGCCGAGAACTACATGGGCGCCGGCGGGCCGCCGCATCATCAGCTCGAGGCGATCCGCAGGGATCATCCGCTGTCGATCCACGGCGTCTGCATGTCGATCGGCGGCCCGCAGCCGCTCGATCGCGACCACCTCGCGCGCTTCCGCAAGCTCGTCGCCCGCTATCAGCCAAGCCTCGTCTCCGAGCATCTGGCATGGTCGACGCACGATGCGACGTTCTTCAACGACCTGCTGCCGTTGCCCTACACGACGGCCACGCTGGCACGGGTCTGCGACCATATCGATGAGGTGCAGAGCGCGATCCGCCGGCCGATCCTGCTGGAAAATCCGTCGACCTACGTCGCCTTTCACGACTCGACGATGAGCGAGACCGACTTCATCCGCGCCATCGTCCGCCGCACCGGCTGCGGGCTCCTGCTCGACCTCAACAACGTGTTCGTCTCCGCGATCAATCATGGCTTCTCGCCACAGGACTATCTGGCCGACGTTCCGCTCGCCGCTGTCGGGGAGATCCATCTCGCCGGTCACGCCGTGCAGGCCGACGATGAAGGCGAGCCGCTGCTGATCGACAGCCATGACGGCCCCGTCGCCTATGATGTGTGGGCCCTGTTCGCCAGCGTGGTCGCGCGCAACGGTCCGATGCCGACGCTGATCGAATGGGACAGCAACATTCCGGATTGGCCGGTGCTGAAGGCAGAGGCCGCGGCCGCGCAGGCGATTCTCGATGACCACGCACCCGACTGCTCGCAAGAGGTGCGCGATGCCGCAGCCTGAGCATATGTCCGACTATGCCGCTCAGTTCGCCGCGGCGCTGCTGACGCCGGATCGCGCGACGCCTGTCGCCGTCAGGGGTCCGCTGGCCAAGGCGGCCGGGCGCCGGTTCAACGTCTACCGCAACAACGTCACGGTCAGCCTGATCGAGTCGCTCGTCGCGATCTATCCGGCGGTGCAGCGCATCACCGGGCCCGACTTCTTCCGCGCGATGGCGCGGGCGCATGTACGCGAAACGCCGCCGACGTCGCCGCTGCTCGTCGACTATGGACGCGACTTCCCCGCTTTCATCGCAGCTTACGAGCACGCTCGGACGATGCCGTTCCTGACGGACGTCGCACAGATCGAGCGGGCCTGGCTCGACGCCTATCACGCGGCAGACGCCGCGCCGCTCGACGGCGCCACGCTGGCGACGGTGCCGCCCGAGCGGTTGCCCGAGCTGCGCTTCGCCGCTCATCCCGCCACCCGCATCGTGCGCTCGGATTTCGCGGCGGTGACGATCTTCTCGGCCAATCGCGGCGATGCCCCGGTGCCGCGCATCGACGGCTCGGTCCCGGAGGACGCGCTGATCACGCGGCCCGCGTTCGACGTCGCCGTGCGCCACCTGCCGCGGGGCGGCGCGATCTTCGCGAGCCTGCTGATCACGCGGCAGCCGCTCGGCGTGGCCGCGGAAGCCGCGTTCGAGGCAGCGCCGGAGTTCGATCTCGCCACCAACATTGCCGGCCTGATCGAGGCCGGCGCCTTCACGGACATCGGTTTCGAGGACGCATGATGACGACGGACCACTCCATGGCGCCGACCGCGACACTGTCGCTGCCTTCCCTCGTCGGCCAGACCGTGCGGCTGCTGCAGAGCGCGACCCCGCTCACCCTGGTCCAACTCGTCACCCGCATTGCGCTGGCGGTGCCGTTCTGGCGCTCGGGCATTCTCAAATGGGACGGCTTTCTCAGGCTGAGCGACACCGCCGTGACGCTGTTCAGCGACGAGTTCATGCTGCATCTGCCCGGCGGTCCCTACCACTTTCCCATGCCGACGGTGATGGCGTTCCTGTCGGGCTGCGGCGAGGTCACCTTCCCCGTCCTGCTCATTCTCGGCCTCGGTACCCGCTTCGCGGCACTCGGCCTGCTGTTCATGACATGCATCGTCGAGCTCACGGTGCCCGACGGCTGGCCGATCCATCTGACCTGGGCCGCGATGGCGCTGGGCCTCATTGCCCATGGCGGTGGAAAGATCTCGCTCGATCACGTCCTCGGCGGGCTGTTCGGCGGCGCGCACCAGGGCAGCGCGAGCCGTGGCATGTAGTAGCCGCGCCACTCGCAGACCTCCTCGGGCCCCTTGCGCTTGAGCGCCATCTTGACCGGCTCGGCCTGGCTGATGCCGACATGGAGTGCGAGCAGCACCGCGCCGATCGGATAGGCGAAGCGGGAAAAGCGCAGGTCCGACAGACGATCGAGCAGGACCATGCCGGCGATGATGATCAGGGGATCGGTGAAGACGAAGTACTCGACCTTCAGCCCGCGGCGGACGCCGAGCGTGTCGATGCCGATGGCCGCCAGCATCAGGAGGACGGCTTGGATGGCCGCCTGCCGCTCACCGCGGCGCCAGGCCATGACGATGCCGGGGATGATCAGCCAGGTCAGGAACACGGCGGGGCGGGCCGACGATTGCAGCACGAAGGTGTAGCGCCGGATGACCCCGAGGACGCCGGACAGCAACAGGCCGATCGCACCGCCCAGGCTGCCGGCGGCCTCGGGCGCGTCGACATAGGTGATCATCTTCTCGAGCGGATTGAGCACTACCACGACATCGTTGATGTCGTAGCTCAACTTCAGTGCCAGCAGGCCGAGGCTTGCGCCGGCCACCGCCGCCAGCAGCGCCGCGACGGTCTCGGCCGCGCTCACGCGCCATAACCACGCGAAGGCGGCCATGCAGACCGCGACCACGCCGAGCAGCGCGAACTGATAGAGGCCGAAGCGGCCGAGCAGCATCGGCTTGAGGCCGGCAGCCGTCGCATTGACGGGGTCGAAGCCGGCGGCGACCAGCGGCCAGGCGGCCATCGCGGCGACTATTGCCGCCACGGCAGCGACCATGACGGCCGCCCACGCGCGCGAGCTTTGCCAGAACGCCACGCTTGCGCTCGTCGCCGTCCCGAACGGCAACAGCAGCACGGGAATGGCGGCGATCAGCAGGATCGCATGCACCTTGTTCTCCAGGCCGAGCATGCAGAGCAGCGCGGCGAGTCCGGCGGCGAGCGGCCGCATCAGGCTGGCGCGGCGCGCGACCGCGATCAGGATCATCAGCGCGAGGATGCAGAACGACGCCGCGATCATCTCGCTGCGCAGGATGCGCAGATGCATCTGCACGCCGCCGGAGAACGCGAAGGCGGTGACGGCGAGCATGGCGATGCGCCAATCCGACACCAGCCGGCGCGCGGCCCAAGCAAAGGCGAGGATGATGCCGGCCGCCGTCAGCAGCGCGGCGACGCGTCCGGCATGGACGGCGCCGGTCATCGCGACATCGAAGGCGGCGCGATCGGCCGGGATCGCCGACAATGTCCAGGCCTCAAGCAGGCCGAGCCGATGCAGCAACGCGAACCAGGTCTTGACCGAGAGGATGGTGAGATAGGCCGGGTGATCGAAGAAGGCCTGTGCGCCGCCATCGTTGATGGCGAGCGCATTGTAGATCACCATGAAGTCCATGTCGGCATTGCGCCAATAGACGGTGAAATAGCCGGCGGTCAGGAACGACACGAGCGACAGCAGCAGCGCGACCGCGACCCCGCCGCGCCAGCCGAAGCGCGTCAGGCGGTCGAGGGCGTCGGGAAAGGGAGCCGATGCTTTCGGTACCGCTTTCTCCGTCATGCGCAGGCTTGTCCCACGCATCCATGTCGGCCCTCATCGACGAAAGAAGACGTCGATGGCCGGGTCAAGCCCGGCCATGACGATGTGGGAAGATGGGCAACCGATCCACGCACCGCTTGGTCAGGCTCGACGGCGTAGACAGCGGCCATCTCAGATCGCCTTGATCTTGAAGAACGCGAACACGACCATCTTCAGCAGCATCCAGCCGTGGCGGAAGCGGGAGATCTGGGTTTCGCCATAGCTGCGCGCGGCGTAGCGGATCGGCAGGTCGATCGATTTCAGGTTCAGCTTGGAGGCGCCGAAGATCAGGTCGAAATCGCCGAACGGATCGAAATCGCCGAAATAGGCCTTGCCGGCCTTGAGCCTGACATAGTCGCTGCGGCGGAGCACCTTGGTGCCGCAGAGCGTATCGGTGTAGCGCTGGTTCAGGAGCCACGAGAACAGATAGGAGAAGGTCTTGTTGGCGATGAGGTTGAGGAACCGCATCGCGCCCTCGTCCATCGGATAGACCAGGCGCGAGCCGTTGATGAACTCGCCCTTGCCGGAACGCAGCGCCTCGAAGAATTTCGGCAGTTGCTCCGGCGGCATGGTGAGGTCGGCATCGAGGATCATCAGCACGTCGCCGCGCGCGGCGTCGAACGCGGTGAACACCGCGTCGGCCTTGCCCTTGCCGGGCTGGCGCATCAGCTTGATGTCGTGATCGGGGAATGCCGCGCGCACCCGCTCCATCTCCTCATAGGTACCGTCCTGGCTGTGGCCCTCGACGAAGATGATCTCGACATCGTTGCAGAACGCCGCGATGCGCCGGACCGCCGGCTCGATGTTGCCGCGCTCGTTGCGCGCGGGGATGACGACGGTGGCCGAGCGGACGTCGTCGCTCACGCAGCGCAGCGAACGCGACACCAGATAGTGCCGCAGCGCCAGCGCGCGCAGGCCCGGCAGCACGCTGAGGAAGCGGTTGGCGAAACGGCCGAAGCCGTAGAGCCGCAGCGGCGAGAGCACGCGCTGCTCTGACTTGACGGGATCGAAATCGGCCAGGTGCGCCAGGCTGCGCAGGTCGGCTGGCGACAGCACGTTCTGCTCCGGCTGCGGCATCCGCAGGCCCAGTGCTTCCGCAGCCTTCAGCAGCGGATACCAGAGGTGCGAGAAGTAGCCGATGACGAGTCGCGTCTCGCGCGTGCACAGCGGATGCAGCTGTTCGATGAACTGCTGGCAGTCGTCGAGCGAGCCGATGGTGTCGAGCACCAGGATGACGTCGAACGGGCCTGACACGGCGGCGAGTGTTGCCGGGTCCTCGGCATCGCCGACGACGAAGGTCAGGTGCGGATGCCGGGTGCGGGCGATCGCGATCTGCGCGTCGCTGAAGTCGATGCCGACGCCGTAGGACGGCTCGAGCGCGGCCAGGGTGTCGCCGAGGCCGCAGCCGATCTCCAGCACCCGGCTGCCCGGCGGAATCAGGAAACGCAGATAGCACGCGTCCTCGCCATGGAAGAACGATGCCTTGTCGCGCCAGCCCGCGCGTTCGGCAGCAAAGCGATTGGCATGCGCGAGGATGGCCGCCTTGCGCGGCGACAGCGGTCCGGGCGCAGGCGCCTCGCTTGCCGCGGCCGGTGGCCGCTCATGCTCGTCCTGCAGGACCTGACCATCCAACTCCGCCACTTGATACCATCCTCGTTTGGGGTTGCATCCTTCTAGGCCAGCCCGGTTGGGCGGAGTCAAGGCAAGTGACGAGGCGCTCGGCTCGCCACATTCGTCGCGGTGCTCACCCAGCAACCGGGCGCAGCGAAGCAGCCGACATCGTTCACGCGGCGCGTTCGCGCCCGAGTTTTGCGAGTCGTTCGCGCCCTCAAAATGCGAGGGCGCAGGGAAGGCCGGACCTCGACTGAGGCCCGTGGCCCGCCTGCGGAAAAAAATGCAGGCGGCAGGTACCACAGGTCCAGCCGGACAGATCCGGCCCTCCCTGCGCGATGGGTTGAACGTCTGCTCCGAGCTCTCCCCGGGGACCGGCTTGTTTGCCCCCGTCGCCTGCGCGACACGTCATGCCACACCGACTTAGCGCCAGCATCGGGGCGCCAGGACCACACGGCTTGAACGTCCGCGAGCTGTCCATCGTCCAGCGCATCAGCACCCGACAGACCCGCGGCCACCGCTCCCCGCCTCTACGTATCGTGACGACGCGTACGCCCCTCTGCATGAGGACGGGATGCGCGGATCAAACCATGATTTCTGAAAAATAGCAACAGAAATTTCGTTCATTCCGAATAATGGCCCACACAGCTCACCGCCCGCAGCAGAACTTGGATTTCTTGCCGCTGCCGCAGGGGCAGGGATCGTTGCGGCCGACCTTGGCCGCGCCGGCCGTCCGCTTCTGCTCTGTGACCACGGCCCGCGTGTCGCCCGAGACGAACCGCCAGGCGCCGTCGTCGTCGCGGCGGAACTGCGAGACCTCGTGGTGCTCGATGGTCCTGCCGCCCTCGCGATAGGTGGCGACGAAGCTGACCACGCCGTCAGCGTCGTCAGCCCCGCCGCGCGTCGTCGAGACGATGCGCAGGGAAAGCCAGGTCGCGCGCGTCGCCCAGTTATTTGCCGCGACGGCATCGAACGCGCGACGCTGGCCGGCCGCGAGCGTCGCTGCGATGTAGCCGATGTCGCCGCGCGTATAGGCTGTGTAGCGCGAGCGCATCAAAGCCTCGGCGGTCGGCGGCATCGCATCGCCACTGAGATAGGGACCGCAGCAGCGGTCGAAGGGAAGGCCTGAGCCGCAGGGACATGGCATGAAATTACGCTAGCACCGTTTCGGGGTTGATGAAATCTGACGGCGACGGCTGGCCTGCGGCCTTGGCCAGGAATAACGGTGGTTGTAACGAAACGAAGCCCATTCAGCTTGGAGGCTCGGAGCGTGAGGATAATGGTCGTGCGGCTCGTCTCGATCGTTGTCGCGCTGGTCGCCATGAACGCCGGTTACGGCGTCGCCGTCGAGCAGCCGGGACCCGATCGGATTTCGTCCATTCAGCGCGCCGTGTTTGCGGAGGGGCGGCTCTGGCTGCTCGATACCGGCGGCCGGCTGTCGAGCATGGCGGAGGGCGGTGAACGAAGCGACGTTGCTACGCCGGAGCCGGTGATCGAGTTATTCGTCCAGGATGGACGAGTGGCAATCGTGACTTGCCCGCAGGAGTTCTGCGTGCCGTGGACCTCCGTCGAGCGATGGACTGTGCGCCGACGGGATGGCGACGGTTGGGGAACGGTGGCCAATATCGCAACGAAGGGCGAGAAGTTCGTGGCCGCGACGTCCACCCTCTTGCTGACGGACAGCAGGATGATCGACCTGACCGGCGGTGAATTAGCGGAGACGGCACTTACATCGTCGTCCACGTCGTCGCGCGCCGCCCCAAGGCCGCTGAACGAGGGCAAGGATTTCAGGTTCGGCGGAGCCATCATGCTGCTGGAAGACGGCAGGACCATTGATCTCACCGAAGGCATGCCATGGGAGGCGGCTCCCCTCATGCCTTCCTCCAACCAAACGCTGGCACGCAAAAAGCCGTTGCGGAGATCGCCGGCCGCCAGCGTCCTCCTCACGGCGAAGCATGTCTTCGTCGGCTACAACGCCGGAGAATGGGGCGGCGGGCTGCAGCGGATCGATCGGATCACCGGGATCGTCTCCGATATCGACGATGTCGAGGGCGACCTGTGCGGCGGCAAGCTGAACCCCGAGTGCGATCCGGTCAACGGCATCGCAATCATTCCGTGGAAGCCGCATTGCATCGCCGTCGCGGTCGGGCTGATCCATATGGCCGCGCATGGGCGCATCGTGGAAGTGTGCGACGCCTCGATGCGGCAGCTCTATCAGCATGTCATCCAGGCACCGACGGATCAGACACCTGACGGGCGGACGCGGATCTCTTGGTTCGCCCAGACGACCGCATTCTTCGGGCTGCAGCGCCAGGGCGAGGATCTGCTCGCAATGGGACATGACGGCCTGTACCGGATCGGCCAGGGCGATGTGGTGCGACAGATTCCATTCCCAAACTTCAAGCCAATTGATGGCGTCGCGGTGAGTTTCGACATTCCTGGACTTGTGTTGCTGCTGACCACCGCCAACCGGCGCTTCTCGGTGAGCGGCAGCACGCCCATGCTGGTGCCGCGCTGAGTGTCACTCGCTCCGGCGAGGGATGACGCGCTCATGTTGAGGCTGGCCGCATAGACCATGTTCGACTATCGCACATCATCCGAACGGCTTGCGCGCCGGCCCACGCGTCGCGCCTCCGCTCACGCGCGAGTTGTGACTCCAAAGCCGCAGCTCGCGACTCTTCAGCTCGCACCGTCCCGCTACACGCGCCGCGCGGTTTCGAAACCGGCGAATCCGTGTTAACCATTGGTTAAGAACAAGGGTGTTGGGCAGATTGCTGACCGGCCCGGCCCCGCGCGGACCAGAACCTTCCGGGCGCCGCCTCATTACGCGGCGTCCGTGACCGCAGCCCACCGCATCATCGGCGGTTCAGGGCGCGTGAGATGCGAACGATTTCTTCGCGCGACGCCAGCCAGGCCGCAAGACACCTCAAGCCCGCCCTCGATGCGGGCCGCTGCTCACCTCCCGATCAGACGTGCACCCCGATGCCGGCGCGATCGGCGCTGCGTGCAAACGCAGCGTCGCGCCCATCACCACCGATTGGAGCAGCCCCGATGGCTGATGAGTCCGTAGTCGCATCCATCATTCCCTGGCAGCAGCCGAAGACGGCCAAGCCGCGTCCGAAGCGGGCCAAGGTCGTCAAGCCACGCCCGCGGCCCCGAGCCGACAAGGCCGAGAAGGCCAAGATGGCGGCGCTCGACGACGAGATGCTCGCGTCCGAGACGCTGATCATGCCGGATTTCCTGGACTACGTGAACGAGCCGGCGAAAGCTCCGGCCGTTGCCGAGGCGTCCCGCACGGGGGCGGCTGCCAGCGCGGCGGCCGCGGCGATCCCGGCCGCAGCGCCGCCGGCCACGATACCGCCGCGCGAAGCGTCGGCCGCGACCGAAGGCGAGGTCGTGCCGGCCGCCGCGCCGATCACGCCGGCAAAGCCCGCGCGCGCTGGCATCACCGCCTCGTCGGTCCTGCTGCAGCTGGCCGCACTGGCGCTGGCCGCGGTCGGCATGGCCATGAACGGCTGGTTCGCACACTCGCTCGGCTCGAACAGCACCGCGGGCTACATGTTTCTGGCGGTCGGCGTCACCGCCGACCTCGTCGCGCTGGTGATGCCGACCTGCGCCGCACGGCTGTGGCAGGCGCGCCACCGCGCCTCGGCACTGACCGGCTGGACGGTGTGGCTGATGACCTTCGTGTTCGCGGTCACCGCCGGCATCGGCTTCGCCTCCACCAACATCAGCGACGTCACCTTGGCGCGCGCCTCGCGCGTGACGCCCGCGGTGCAGGCCGCGCAGACGGCGCTCGCGGATGCAATGACCGCGCGCGACCGCGAGTGCAAGGGCGGCGTCGGCAAGTTCTGTCGGGAGCGCGAGGCTGCGGTCGCCGAGCGTCGCCTGGCGCTGGACGCGGCGATGTCCACGGTCAGCCAGACCGCCGATCCGCAGACCGAGGCCGCGATCAAGCTGGTGGCGTGGGTGTCGCGCGGCGTGGTGAAGCCCTCCGCCGACGACTTCGTCATGCTCCGCCTGATCCTGCTGGCGCTCCTGCCGCAGATCGGCGGCGTCCTGCTGATGGTCGGGCGGAGGGTATGAGAGTTCTTGTCGCCGCCGGCGATTGTTTCGCCGGGGTCGGCTCAGCGCCTGCTGCGGCCGCGTGAACGCTGCGGACGATGCGCGGCGCGCCACGCGCTCTCGAGCACGCCGCGCAGGCGAGCGGCGTCGACATCGGCGAGTGACACGGTGGTCCAGCCCTGATCACCCCATTTGTTCGGGACCCGGCGAAACACGCCGGGCTGCAGGCCGGCATGGTGCTCCTGCTCGTCGGGCGTGAGCAGGACGTTGGCGGATGTGCCATCGGCGGCGAGGGTCGCGAAGGTCCGGTGCAGCTTGAACGCGGTGCGATCGAAGTGAGGCGCCGCGGTCGTTCCGGCGAACGACAGGGCGAGAGCACGAAATTCGTCACCGGTCATCTCGACGCGCCTCGTGTGATCGTATTCGAACGATAGGACTAGCACCGGCCATGGCGGTCCGCCATACGGCGGACGTCGCGCCCTGCACGCAAACGTGAAGCCCCGGCATCCCGGGGCCTTGATGCAGGTCAAAACTATACGACCTCGTTTCTATATGGCTTGTCGCAGGATGGATCAGAGGAGAGCAGCCATGCCGGCACAGAGCACGATGCAGGTCTACCTGAACTGGGCCAGGGAGCGCCTCCACGAGATGGATGCCGCGCTGGAGTCGCTGGGGGTCAAGGCAGCCGAGGTCGAAGCAGCATCCAAGGTGAAGACCGAGGAGATCATGGCGGACTTGAAGAAGCGCCGCAGCGACCTCGAAGCCCTGCTCAAGACGCAGGCAGCGGCCGGCGAAGCCGCGATGGCCAGCGCGAAGACCGAGCTGGACGCGCACTGGGCCGGATTCGAGGCGCAGATGAAGGCCTATTTCGACGCCGCCGGCAAGCAGGCCGCCCAGCAGCAGGCGACCTTCAAGGACATCGCCGCCGCGCAGGCGACGGCATGGCGGGAGTCGGCTGACAGGTTTCGCGAGGCGGCGACCAAGGTGACGACGGTCGGCACGACCGATCTGGACGCCGTGCTGAAGCAGCTCAAATCCGACGCGGCAGAGGCCGGTGCCCATCTCGAGAAGCTGAAACAGACAGGCAGCGAATCCTGGTCGGTGCTCAGCGCCGCCCTGAGCGAATCCCGCAAGGCGTTCGATCAGGCCAATCAGGCAGCTTGGAATGCGTTGAAGGGGCCGGGCGGGAAGAGCTGAGGGCGGTACGGCCAGAACGCCGCGATCCATCATGGGGCGGCGTCGCGAAACGCGACGCGCCCCGCAGTCAACGGATGGACGAAATGTGACGGGGTCGAGGGAAGCCGCAGCACCGCCCCCAGGGCAAGCCTACCAGCGCGAGCGGACAGCGCCGCTCGGACTCACTCCCTGATCGAGTCACTGCCCTGCGCGCGGCCGAGATATTGTTTGGGAAGTGGTACTGCTCCGCCGGACTATCGCCGTAGATCGAATCAGTCCGATGCATGAAGACGCAGTAGCTCATGCAGGCAGCTTAACTGAGCGACTCGGATGGAAGCAAATGTCGCAGCCAGCCGAGATCGCCGTGTCGCTGTACTTAGGAGTACGACGCTGGACGTCGATGCACGGCGCCTGCAACCGGCTTGGGCCGTGCTTGAAGGGCCCATAGCCGACGTCGAACCAGGCGTCCGTCAGCCTCGCTTCGAACTACCTGGCGGTGGCGCGCCGCTCACGCCCGGACTGATCGCGAGCGTGGTGCCGGCGGCACCTCCCGCTTCATAGGCCGCCGTCGACACCATCCGGCTCGTGCTGCGCGCCGACCGCAGCTTCAGATCGAGCTTGTCGAACTCGGCATCGACCACCGAGGTCTTGAGCACGACCAGCCCGCGGCCGCTGCTCTGGTTGATCTGATCCCGGGCCGCCTTCATCGCCGCCAGGCGGTCGGCGATCGACACCACCATGCCGAGGGCGAAGGAGGCATTGGCGAGATGCCGGTCCTGGTGCCGGAACCGGCGGTACTCGGCCGAGGTCTTGTAGCGGCCGAGTTCGGCGCGCACGGCGTTGTCGATCAGTTCCGCCAGGTAGTGCGCAACCTCGACATCCGCGGGGAGACCGAAGAACACATAGCTCGCTTCGCCGGCCGGATTCTTCTCGCGCCAGACCCGGCAATCGCAGAAATGCGCGATCGCGCCGATGCAGTCATCGAGCGGAATGCGCTTCTTGCGATGGGTCTCATAGACCTTGCGCTCGCACGCCGACGCGCGCAGCTCGAGGTCGGACAGCGACAGGTCGTGGCGATCGAGCAGTTCGGCGACCTTGGCGGCCGCGGACAGCGCCTCGTCCTCGGTGCAGCCATTGGCGATGGTCTTGGCGCGCAGCGCCTGAATGCGGGATTTCAGCTTGTCGAGCGCAACAGGATCGGAAGCGGCAGGATCGAACGTCTGGCTCACCGCTCAAGGCCCATGACAAGCCCCGCCGGGAGGTGGCCGAGGGAGGAACTGGCGGAGAGGGAGGGATTCGAACCCCCGATAGGCTTGCACCTATGCCGCATTTCGAGTGCGGTGCATTCAACCACTCTGCCACCTCTCCAGGCGCAAATCAGGGGCGAGCCCCCGGGTCGGGCGTCGTTCTAGGGCACGATGCGGGGGGTGACAAGGCAGCCGGTCGAAATTTTCCCGGGGCTCGCGCATGCGCGCGCCATTGCGGTCCGCTCGGGGAAGCGGACCGCACGCGGCGGCTGAACGGCTACACCGCTCGGCCCCGCGCTCCGAAGGCCCCAGACTGACGCGGGCCTTCGAACCCGCTGGTCTGCGCCGCGCTCGTCAGCGGAACAGGTCGAAATGGTAGTTCAAGCCGAGCCGCACGGAGTGAATCTTGGCCGCTCGCCAGTCCGGCAGATCGTCGTGCTTGAGGTCGGTGTAGAGGTACTCGAGCTTGGCCGACCATTTCGGCAGGAACGCCCATTCGGCGCCGCCGCCCGCGGTCCAGCCCATCTTCATCTTGTGGGTCGGCCCGTCCTTCAACTCGCCGGCCGCAAGACCCGCCGTACCATACAGCCACAGGCGCTGGTCGAGCACCGCGATGCCGGCGCGCGCGCGGCCGGAGGTGAGCCAGGGCATGCTGACGGCCGGATTGACGAGGTCGGCCTTGCGCGAGAGACCGGTGAATTCGAGATCGTTCTCGATGCCGACCACGAACATCGGCGAGATCTGGTAGTTGTAGCCGGCCTGCAGGCCGCCGATCACGCCGGACAGCTTACCGCCATTGGCGCCGGCGGCGTTCGTGAAGGAGTCGTTTCCGGTGAAGGCGCCGCCGACATTGGCGCCGGCATAGAAGCCGGTCCAGGAAAACGGTGCTGGTGCGGCGGCATAGGCCGGCGCCTTGTAGGTGGTCGCCGCCAGGTCGGCTGCCTCTGCCCCGCCGAGGCCCAGCGCCGCCGCCGCCACCGCCACCGCCACCGCCGCCGCCGCCGCCACCGCAGCCATCCAGCCTCTCGCCCGTCTGATCATCATGTCCTCACACTCCACCCGGCGCGAGATTGCGCCGTCAAATCCCACCCCATTTGGGATGTCAATTCATAAACCGACTAGACGGTTTGTAAATGGACTTGATTTATACCGACGACGATTTTCTCCTGCCGTTGCGGACGCGGCGGCTGGCGACGGAGGCCAGGAGACAAAGGTGGGACCGCCGTACGCTGACACATACCGGCGGTCCCGTGTCGCTACATCTTGGGGAAACCGACGGAAGAGACGGGGGTCAATCCGGCCGGCCTGAGCGACGCCGGCGACCCTGGGCCATCTGCGCGTGCATCGCAATGCGAACCGTTCCTTAACCTAACCAGTCAAGGTTACCGGGTTCCAGGCCATCCGACTGGTTGTACGGCGGTTTTCCGCACGTCCGGGAGCGCGGAGGCGCCCTGCTGCAGTGCGGCACGCCTCCCCCCTCTCCGGACCGCCGAGAGACATGGTGCGGCGCGCCAATGCTCAATCCTTCTTTTTCTTGGCCGCCTTCTTGTCGTCGGCCTTGTCCTCCTTGGCCTTGTCGTCCCTGTCTCTGCGGCCGTTCTCCTTGCGGCGGTTGGTAAAGCGGGCATTGCCCAGGCCGGTGCCGATGGTCAGCACGCCCCAGCGCTCGAACTCCTGCATGAACGGCACCTCGGAGAGGCCCTGCACGACGCCGTCATTGTGCATCAGCACCGCGGTGTCGTGATCACCGATCATCGGGATCGCCTCGACCAGGCTAGCCGGCAGGTTGAACTTGCTGCTCTCCCAATTGCCCGGCAGGTTCTGTGCGCCCTTCTCGATCGAGCCGTCCTCGTTGATGACGCCGGGACAAGCGATGCCGATGAAGGGCGCCAGCCGCAGGCCCTCGGCGTCCGCCTCCTCGATCAGCTCCTTCAGCATCTTGGCGAGCCGCTTGACCGCACCTTCCCGCGTGGGTTCGTCATCGGCATGGCGCCAGAGATCGGACTTCCACACCGACGCTTTCGACAGGTCCGGGGCCTTCTTGCGCGCGGTCTCGACCACGCCGCAGCGGATGTTGGTGCCGCCGATATCGACCGCCAGGATGCTGTCATGGGCCTCGAAGATCCAGGACGGCGCCAGATGCAGTGCGCCGATCAAGCCGGCATCGTCGGGATGGTAGCGGATCGGCTCCAGCTCGACGCCAAAACCCTCGTCCTTGAGGATGATCTCGGTGCGCGCGATCGCGAGCTCGCCGAGGCGAGAGTCGCGAAAGCCGCCGCCGACCACGATGCATTCGGTCTTGGCCCAGGCCTTGGTGCGCAGGAAGCGCCGGGTGACGTGGGCGAGCTCCTGGGCGAATTCCTCGATCGCGGAGTGCACCACGGCCGAGGCCTCGGTGTCGTCGCCGACCAGGATGGCGTCCAGCGCCTTCTTGCTGATGGTCTCGCTGTCCTCGTCGCCGAACGGATCCTTGCCGGATTTGCGCAACGGCTTGCGCCAGCGCTCCAGGATCTTGCGAAAGGCGCCCTTGGAGGCGCGGTCGCCGAGGAAGCCGTCCTCGTCCTTGAGCTCGATGTTGAAGCTGTCGATCTCGACCGTCGGCAGCCGCGCGGCGCCGTGGCGGGCGATGCCCGTGGTGGTCATGACGTCGTCGGCCATGCGATCCTGCCCTGTTGTGCATTGGGTCCGGACAACGGCGGAGGGAACAGTTGGTTGCGGGTCCGGTGCGCCGGGTCGAGCGAATGGCGGCCGGGGGTCGGCGGGGCCCGGGCATCCCGTCCGAGCGGCAACCGGCCATTCACCTTGACTCGCCGGCTCACGCCGCTATAAGCGCCCGATCGACCGGCGCGGGCGTTCCTGCGCCGTTTGTCGTTGCGCCCTTTCTTGAGGCCTCAAAGCCTCGGGCGCGACTTCCGGCTCCAATCGGGCCGGACCACATGAACCATAACGACTGAACAAGAAGCCGACCCGGAGCCATCGCGCTCTGAGGCCGGGATCGAACACGAAGGATGAGAACGATGTTCGCAGTCATCAAGACCGGCGGCAAGCAATACCGCGTCGCCCCGGATGATGTGCTCGAGATTGGCAAGATCGACGGTGAGCCCGGAACGATCGTGCAGCTGAACGAGGTGCTGGTGGTCGGCGGTGATACGCCGGTGCTGGGCATCCCCGCGGTGGCCGGCGCGTCCGTGGCCGTCGAGGTGCTGGACCACAAGCGCGGCCCCAAGGTGATCGCGTTCAAGAAGCGCCGCCGCAAGAATTCGCGCCGCAAGCGCGGCTACCGGGACGAGCTGACCTTGATCCGCGTCTCGGAGATCCTGACCGACAACGCCAAGCCGACCAAGGGCCCGCGCCCGAAGAAGGTCAAGGCGGAAGCCCCGGCGGCCGACGCCGCCGAGTAAGCGTGCCGGCGCGCGTCTCGCGCGCCGCACCGGCTTGACCTCATCGCGCGTGGATTTTTCGTCCGCGCAGGTTGCAAATGTGAATGATCCCTTAGCGGAATCGCGCTAAAGGTGATCGCAAGAGATCGGAGACGAGCGATGGCTCATAAAAAGGCAGGCGGTTCATCCCGCAACGGACGCGACTCCAAGGGCAAGCGCCTCGGCATCAAGGCGTTCGGCGGCGAGCGCGTGATTCCCGGCAACATCATTGCGCGTCAGCGCGGCACCACCTGGCATCCCGGCCTCAACGTCGGCATGGGCACGGACCACACGATCTTCGCGAAAATCGAGGGCGTCGTCGAGTTCCATGACCGTGCCAACCGCACGTTCATCTCGGTACGTCCGGTACTCGCCGAGGCTGCTGAGTAGAATACGGTGGAACAATTCGCGTCCGCCGGGTCCTGACAAACCGGCGGAGCGCCAGATGGCTCCAGGGGAGGCGGGACAACCGGCCTCCCCTTTTCATTTTCGCTGATCAGTTGATCCCGAAGCGTCGATGGAGCCCGACATGCTGCAGGACATCACCACTCCCACCTTGCGCGAGGCGAGACCTTGCGTCCTCGAAACCTCCCGGCTGACGCTGCGTGCGCCGGTGCTCGCGGACGTGACAGCCATCGCCCGGCTCGCCGACGACCGTGTTATCGCCGAGAATACCCGCCGCCTGCCGCATCCCTATTCGGAGGTCGATGCCGCTCGCTTCGTTCGCGCGCTGGAACAGACGGGTGAGACCGCCTTCCTGATCGAGCATCTGGACACGCCGATCGGCATGGTCGGGATCAATCGAGCAGCAACGGGCCGTGCCGAGCTCGGCTACTGGCTGGGCGTTGCGCATTGGGGCCGCGGCTTCGGCACCGAAGCCGCGCGCGCCGCGATCGACCATTTCTTCGAGACGAGCGAGGACAATTCGCTGATCGGGCACGCCCGCGTCAGCAACCCAGCCTCGCGCAACATCCTGGAAAAGTGCGGCTTCCAATGGACCGGCGTCGAGCTGCACCGCTTCGAGGTGATCGGCTCCTCCGCCCCGGTCGACGCCTTCCGCCTGACCCGCGGCGTCTGGTCCTCGCTGAAGGCCTGGGCCAATGCGGGGCGGCGGAGTTAGGCCGGGCCACCCTCCCCGCCTCACGTGTCGCTTCGCTCCGCGTGAGGCGACCCTCCCCCTCCAGGGGAGGGTCGCATCTCAGGCCGGCGGATTCACCGCACCCTGGCCCTGCCCCAGGCTGCGCTCGCGCAGATAGATGTACAGCCCCGCGCCGATGATGATGGTGGCGCCGATGATGGTGGCGGGATGCGGCACGTCACCGAACACGACGAAGCCGAACAGCACGGCCCAGACGATCATCGTGTACTGATAGGGCACGACCACCGAGGCCGGCGCCAGCTTGAGCGAGCGGTTGACGCAGAACAGCGCGGTCACCGAGATGAGGCCGGCGGCGGCGAACAGCACCAGGCTGCCGGGCGTCGGCGTCACCCAGCCGAACGAGGACATCGCGGCGCCGAGCAGGAAGGTCCCGACGAACTGCGACGACGCCATCACGATGTCCGGCGTCGCGCGCAGACTGCGCGTGATCAGCATCAGCACCGCGAACGACAGACTGCCGCCGAGCGCGATCAAGGCCGGCAGGCTGAAGGTCTGCGCCGAGGGCCGCAGCGCGATCAGCACGCCGCAGAAGCCGATCAGGATCGCGGTCCAGCGCCGCCAGCCGACATGCTCGCGCAGCACCAGCGCCGACAGCGCGGTGACGAAGATGGGCCCGGCGAGATAGTAGGTGATGACGTCGGCGAGCGGCAGATAGACGGTGGCGAGGAAGAACGCCGCGACCTCCAACGTCGACAGGATCACGCGCACGAGCTGCAGCCAGGGGCGCTCGAGCTGCAGGAACGCGGCGCGGTTGCGCCAGATGAACGGTACGAGCAAGAGCAGCGCCGCACAGGCGCGCAGCCACAGGAGTTGGCCGACGGCATAGGTCGACACCAGGAACTTGCCGAGGGCGTCGCCGAACGAGAACATCGCAATCGACAGCAGCATCAGGCCGATGCCGGCCAGCCGCGCCGAGCGCTCATCGTTGGCGGTGGAGATTCGGGACAGCACGCTCATGATGGGGCTGCCTTATCAGGCACGCCGCCGCGGCTCCAGCCCTTCCGCATGGCGCGTCATGCAGCCCTGCTGCAACCCCTGCGCACGCCTTGTCCACGTGCTGCGCAGCGCGGCTTTACCGCTCGAAATTAAGGCTTCGGGCCGAATTAAACCCATTCCGCGGTTGCCGTGGGGACCCGCCTCGCCTACGTAGGGCGCATCATGAAATTCCTCGATGAAGCCAAGGTCTATGTGCGCTCCGGCGACGGCGGCAACGGTTGCGTTGCGTTCCGGCGCGAGAAGTTCATCGAGTTCGGTGGGCCGAACGGCGGCAATGGCGGCCGCGGCGGCGACGTGATCATCGAGGCCGTCGACGGCCTCAACACCCTGATCGACTACCGCTACCAGCAGCATTTCAAGGCCCAGAAGGGCGAGAACGGCATGGGCAAGGACCGCCATGGCGCCGGCGGCAAGTCCGTGGTGCTCAAGGTTCCCGTCGGCACCCAGATCTTCGACGAGGATCGCGAGACGCTGATCCACGACTTTACCGCGGTGGGCGAGCGCTTCGTGCTGGCCGAGGGCGGCAATGGCGGCTTCGGCAACGCCCATTTCAAGTCGCCGACCAACCGGGCGCCGCGCAACGCCAATCCCGGCCAGCCCGGCGAGGAGCGCTGGATCTGGCTGCGCATGAAGCTGATCGCCGATGCCGGCCTGGTCGGCCTGCCCAATGCCGGCAAGTCGACCTTCCTGTCCAAGGTCTCCGCCGCCAAGCCGAAGATCGCCGACTATCCGTTCACCACGCTGCATCCGCAGCTCGGCGTCGTGAACGCCGACGGCCGCGAGTTCGTGCTGGCGGACATTCCCGGCCTGATCGAGGGCGCGCATGAGGGCGCCGGCCTCGGCGACCGTTTCCTCGGCCATGTCGAGCGCTGCCGTGTGCTGCTGCACCTGGTCGATGCCACCTGCGAGCACGCCGGCAAGGCCTACAAGACCGTGCGGCACGAGCTCGAAGCCTATGGCGGCGAGCTGACCGACAAGGTCGAGATCGTCGCGCTGAACAAGATCGACGCGGTCGATCCGGACGAGCTGAAGAAGCAGAGGGACCGGCTGAAGCGCGCCGCCAAGAAGACGCCGCTGCTGATTTCCGGCGCCACGGGCGAAGGCGTCAAGGAAGCTTTGCGCAAGCTCGCCGACGTGGTCGGCGAACAGCCTGTGTCCCTCAAGGCCAAGAGCACGACCGAGAGCGCCGCGACCGAGGAGCCGTGGGCGGCCCCAACGTCACCGCAGGGTTGAACTGAAGCCAACCTTGCCTCGCAGGCCCTCGCTTGCGACACTCGCCGCCATCCATCAACACTTGAGCCCCGTCCCGTGCGGACCGCGTGTCAGCCACGCACCTCTCATCACGATGCGAGGGCTCGAACCGACCCCGTTCACGCCATGGCACCCCGTCTCGAAAATTTCCGCCGCATCGTCGTCAAGGTCGGCTCGTCGCTGCTGGTCGATTCCGAGGCCGGCGAGGTCCGCGCCTCCTGGCTCGCCGCGCTGGCGGCCGACATCGCCCGGCTCCACAGCCGCGGCTGCGAGCTGCTGGTCGTATCCTCGGGCTCGATCGCGCTCGGCCGGAGCCGATTGAAGCTGCCGCGCGGACCGCTGAAGCTGGAGGAGAGCCAGGCGGCCGCCGCGGTCGGCCAGATCGCGCTGGCGCGGACCTGGTCGGAGGTGCTCGGCGCTCATGGCGTCAGTGCCGGCCAGATCCTGGTGACGCTGCAGGACACCGAGGAGCGCCGGCGTTATCTCAACGCCCGTTCGACCATCGCCAAGCTCCTGGAATGGCGCGCGGTGCCGGTCATCAATGAGAACGACACGGTCGCGACCGCCGAGATCCGCTATGGCGACAATGATCGCCTCGCCGCCCGTGTCGCGACCATGGCGAGCGCCGATCTGCTGGTGCTGCTGTCCGATATCGACGGCCTCTACACCGCGCCGCCCGCGCAGGATCCGAATGCGCGGCTGATCCCCGTGGTCGAGAGCGTCACCGCCGACATCGAGGCCATGGCCGGCAGCGCGGCTTCCGAGTTTTCGCGCGGCGGCATGCGCACGAAGATCGAAGCCGCCAAGATCGCCACCACTGGCGGCACCCACATGCTGATCGCCTCCGGCAAGATCGAGCACCCGCTGGCCGCGATCGCCAATGGCGGCCGTTGCACCTGGTTCCTGACGCCGGCAAACCCCGTCACCGCGCGCAAACGCTGGATCGCGGGTTCACTGGAGCCGAAGGGCACGCTGACGATCGACGCCGGCGCCGTGACCGCGCTGCGGGCGGGCAAAAGCCTCTTGCCGGCCGGCGTCATCCGTGTCGATGGCCAGTTCGCCCGCGGCGATGCCGTGGTGGTGCGCGGCCCCGACACCCATGAGATCGGCCGCGGCCTCGTTGCCTATGACGCCGACGATGCCGAGCGGATCAAGGGCCGTTCGTCGCCGGACGTGGCCGTCATCCTCGGCATCTCCGGCCGCGCCGAGATGATCCATCGCGACGATCTGGTGATCGGCCCGGCAGGTGCCGGTCAGGTCTGAGACCGCGGCACCAGCGTTCGCAAACGGCCGAATTCCGTGCTACTGGAGAGCCTTAATTCAAGGTTGAAACGCCCATGACCGCGCCTTTGAAAGCCATCGACGGCAGCGCCGATCTGCCTGCGCTGATGAACGACCTCGCCAAGCAGGCGCGCGCCGCCGCGCGCGTGCTGTCGCTGGCGCCGGCCGCGCAGAAGAACCGGGCGCTGGAGGCGATGGAGCGGCTGATCCGGGCCCGCGCGGACACGATCATCGCCGCCAATGCCGAGGACGTGGTCGAGGCCAAGGCCGCCGGCATCACTTCCTCCTTCCTCGATCGCCTGACCTTGACCCCGGCCCGCGTCGCCGCGATGGCCGACGGCATCGCCGCTGTGCGCGAGGTCGCCGATCCCATCGGCATCGTCACCGAGAGCTGGCAGCGGCCGAACGGCATGACCATCGAGCGCGTGCGGGTGCCGCTCGGCGTGATCGGCGTGATCTTCGAGAGCCGCCCCAACGTGGCGGCCGATGCCGGCGTGCTGTGCCTGAAGTCCGGCAATGCGGTGATCCTGCGCGGCGGCTCGGACTCGTTCCGCTCCTGCCGCGCCATTCACGAATGCCTGGTCGAAGGCCTGCGCGAGGCGGGCCTGCCAGACGCGGCGATCACGCTGGTGCCGACGCGCGATCGTGCCGCCGTCGGCCTGCTGCTGTCCGGCCTGAACGGCGGCGTCGACGTCATCGTGCCGCGCGGCGGCAAGAGCCTCGTCGCCCGCGTCGAGGCCGAGGCACGTGTGCCGGTGTTCGCGCATCTCGAAGGCGTCAACCACGTCTATGTCGACGGCGCCGCCGACCTGGAGATGGCCAAGTCGATCGTGCTGAACGCCAAGATGCGCCGCACCGGCGTCTGCGGCGCGGCAGAGACGCTGCTGGTCGATCGCGCGGCCGCCGACAAGATCAAGCCGCTGGTCGACATGCTAATTGGCGCCGGCTGCGAGGTGCGGGGCGATGAGGTCGTGTGCGCGGCCGATGCGCGGGTGAAGCCGGCCAGCAACGAGGACTGGGACACCGAATATCTCGACGCGATCATCGCCGCGAAGGTCGTCGACGGCGTGGAGGGCGCGATCGCCCACATCCACGCGCACGGCTCACACCACACCGACGCGATCGTCACCGATGACAATGCGGCCGCCGACAAGTTCCTCAACGAGGTCGACTCTGCGATCGTGCTGCACAACGCCTCGACCCAGTTCGCCGACGGCGGCGAGTTCGGTTTCGGCGCCGAGATCGGCATCGCCACGGGCAAGTTCCATGCGCGCGGCCCCGTCGGCGTCGAGCAGCTCACCAGCTTCAAATATCGCATCCACGGCACCGGGCAGACGCGGCCATGACGGCCGCATCCTGTGGTTGAGTTGCACGAGCAGCAGGCGGGGGCAGCCGTGACCGACGCCACAGCCATGCGCCTTGCGATCCGCCAGGCGCTGCCGCCCCACAGTGATGGCATGCGCATCGGCCTGCTCGGCGGCTCGTTCAATCCGCCGCACCAGGCGCACCGCGCGATCAGCCTGTTCGCGCTGAAGCGGCTGCAGCTGGACCGTGTCTGGTGGCTGGTGACACCGGGCAATCCGCTCAAGAACAATGGCGGGCTGCATGCGCTGGCCGAACGCGCCGAGGCGGCGCGCAAGGTGGCCGCCGATCCGCGCATCGAGATCAGCTGTCTCGAATCCGTCATCGGCACCCGCTACACTGCCGACACGATCGATTATCTGCGCCGGCGTGCATCGCGCTTGCGCTTCGTGTGGATCATGGGCGCTGACAATCTCGCGCAGTTCCATCGCTGGCAGAAGTGGCGGCACATCGCGGCCCAGGTTCCGATGGCCGTGGTCGATCGTCCGCCCCGCAGCTTCCGCGCCCTGAACGCGCCCGCCGCACGCGCCCTGGCGCGGTATCGCATTCCCGAAGCGCAAGCCAGCCGTCTGGCCGACCGCGCCGCTCCAGCCTGGGTCTACCTCACCGGCCTCAAGCTCAGCCTGTCCTCGACGGGCCTGAGGAACCCGGACGGCAGTTGGAAGTCGTTCTGAAAGGCCGCGCGTTCGCCATCGCGCGCGGCATCGGATATGCATGGAACTTGCCGTCTCCGCTACGGTCCGAAGCGGGGACGGCCTGGACGCTGTCGGGCCGGACGACCGGGTACTGGATTGTTGAAACCCTTAACCCCACATGCCTAATATGGTCAGCAGGCCGGGTTGGATTCGGCCTGCGATACAGTGAAAGGAATGGTCCCTGACCACATCTGTATTGTCCCAGTCGGCCTTACCGAAGACGAAGGCAACGACTACCAAGTCGGCGACTGCCAAGTCAGCGCGTAAGACGTCGACCCAAGATGCGGCCTTGCAGGCGCAACCCGACGCCGACAAGACCCTGCGCACGATCCTCTCCCGCCTCGAAGATATGAAGGCGGAGGAGACGGTCACGATCGATCTTCACGGCAAATCGGCGTATTCCGACTACATGGTCATTACTACGGGCCGCTCGAACCGGCACGTCGGATCGATCGCGGAAAACGTCGCCAAGGGCCTGAAGGAAGCCGGCACCAAGAAACTCCACATCGAGGGCCTGCCCAATTGCGATTGGGTGCTGATCGATTCCGGCGACGTGATCGTGCACGTGTTTCGACCCGAGGTTCGCGAGTTCTACAATCTCGAGCGATTGTGGACTCAAGGGCCGAACCCGGCCAAGGCGGTCTAGGCGGTCCCACGCCGCGACGGATGCGAATCGTGCGGCGCACGTGCTAGTCGGGTGCGCATGCGCCTGATCGTGGTCGCCATCGGCCGGTTGAAGCAGGGTCCCGAGCGGGAGCTCGCGGAGCGCTACCGCGAGCGTTTCGACGACATCGGCCGCAAGCTCGGCTTTCGCGGCCTCGACATCCATGAAATCCCGGAAAGCCGCGGGCGCGATGCGGCGACGCGCATGACCGAGGAGGCCTCCGCGATATCGGCGGCGATCCCCGACAAGTCCGTGCTCGTCTGTCTCGACGAGCGTGGCCGGAACGTCGACAGTACAACTTTTGCGGGTTATCTTGGGCGCTGGCGGGACGAAGGCATTCCGGCTGCCGTCTTCGCAATCGGCGGCGCCGACGGACTTTCGCCCGATTTGCGGCGCAGAGCCAAGCTTGGGGTTGCGTTTGGCGCCGCCACCTGGCCGCACCAGATCGTCCGCGTCCTGCTGCTCGAGCAGATTTACCGTACTGCTACGATCCTTGCCGGTCACCCCTATCACCGCGCTTGAACAAGGGACGATGGGAGCACAATAAGGACCTCGATGTTCGCTGCGCGGCCCCTCTCCTGCTTCCCAAGACCTGTCCGCAGCGGCCGGTCCTGCCGCGCGTCGCTCATCGCGCTCGTGGTGGTCTTTTCCGGATGTCCGGCGCTGGCGCAGAGCGGACTCCGGCCATCCATCCCCGGCACCGCGTCACCGACGCCGGTCACCCCGGAGCAGTTGAAGCAGCGCGAACAGGAGCTCGAGGCCGCCCGCGCGGCCCAGAAGGCCGCCGCCGAGGCCCAGGAGCGGCTGAAGGCCGACATCGCCGCGCTCGGCGAGGACCGCGGCAAGCTCAATCAGCAGCTGATCGACGTCGCGGCGCAGGTGCGTAGCGTCGAAGTGCGGGTTGGCGAGGCCGAAACGCGGCTGCGCGGGCTCGACGGCCGCGAGCAGGATCTGCGGACGTCGCTGGAAGCCCGGCGGACCGAGATCATCGAGGTTCTGGCCGCTCTGCAGCGCGCCGGCCGCCGCACCCCGCCGGCCCTGCTGGTCCGTCCCGAGGACGCGCTGCAGTCATTGCGCACGGCGATGCTGCTGGGTTCGGTGATCCCCGAGATGCGCAGCCGCGCCGAAAAGCTCTCGACCGATCTCGGCGAGCTCGTCGCCATCCGCAAGACGATCGCCAGCGAACGCGACAAGCTCGCCGGCGACCGCGACAGGCTGCGCACCGATCAGACCCGTCTCGCCGCCTTGGTGGAGGAACGCCAGCGCAAGCAGAGTTCGGCCGAGAAGGACATGGAAGCCGAAAGCGCGCGCGCCGCCGTGCTGGCGCAGCAGATCGACTCGCTGCAGGGACTGATCACGACGATGGAGCTGGACCTCAAGAGCGCGGCCAAGGCTGCCTCGACGGCGAGCCTGCAGGGGGTGCCGGTCAACAGCAAGCCGGACGCGAATGCGCTGCGCAACCCGGGCCGCAAGGCGCCCGCGATCGCGTTCGCCTCGACCAAGGGCATGCTGACGTTTCCTGTCAACGGCACCAAGATCCGCGAATTTGGCGCATCGGACGGTGCGGGCGGCTCGGATAAAGGCATTTCTTTGGCAACCCGGCCAGGGGCTCAGGTCACAACCCCGTGTGATGGCTGGGTTGTGTATGCGGGTCCCTTCCGTAGCTACGGACAACTCTTGATCCTCAACGCCGGTGGCGGGTATCATGTCCTGATCGCCGGGATGGAGCGCATTTCCGTCAACATCGGGCAGTTTGTTCAGACGGGAGAGCCGGTCGCGATCATGGGTAACAGCTCCCAGGTTGCCTCCATTCTCGCTACCAACGCGAGTCAACCAGTGCTCTATGTCGAGTTCCGTAAGGACGGCACTCCAATCGATCCAGGCCCATGGTGGGCCGCAAATGAAGGCGAAAAGGTACGCGGATGATGCGTAAGACTTCGGTAATTCTCCTGAGCGCGGCCACCGGTGCGGCATTGACCCTGTTCGTCTCGCAACCGCGCGCGGTGTTGATGGGATCGACGGCGCGCGCCGCGACCGCCGATACCTATCGCCAGCTCAACCTGTTCGGCGACGTGTTCGAGCGGGTGCGCAGCGATTATGTCGAGAAGCCCGACGATTCGAAGCTGGTCGAGTCCGCGATCAGCGGCATGCTCTCGGGCCTCGATCCGCATTCGAGCTACATGGATGCGAAGAGCTTCCGCGACATGCAGGTGCAGACCCGCGGCGAGTTCGGCGGCCTCGGCATCGAGGTGACGATGGAAGACGGCCTGATCAAGGTGGTGTCGCCGATCGACGATACGCCGGCCTCGAAGGCGGGCATCCAGGCTAACGACATCATCACCAATCTCGACGACGAAGCCGTGCAGGGCCTGACCCTCAACCAGGCGGTCGAGAAGATGCGCGGCCCGGTCGGCACCAAGATCAAGCTGAAGGTCGTGCGCAAGGGCGCCGACAATCCGCTCGACGTGACATTGACCCGCGACAACATCCGCGTCCGCTCGGTGCGCTCGCGCACCGAGAGCGACGACATCGCCTATATCCGCATCACCACCTTCAACGAGCAGACCACCGAGGGCCTGAAGAAGAGCATCGCCGACCTGCAGAACCAGATCGGTGACAAGCTGAAGGGCTACATCATCGACCTGCGCAACAACCCGGGCGGCCTGCTCGAGGAGGCGGTCACCGTCTCCGACGCGTTCCTGGAGCGCGGCGAGATCGTCTCGACCCGCGGCCGCAATGCCGAGGAGACGCAGCGCCGCGCGGCACATGCGGGCGACCTCACCAAGGGCAAGCCGGTCATCGTGCTGATCAATGGCGGCTCGGCGTCGGCGTCGGAGATCGTGGCTGGCGCGCTGCAGGACCACAAGCGCGCGACGCTGGTCGGCACCCGCTCGTTCGGCAAGGGCTCGGTGCAGACCATCATCCCGCTCGGCGCCGGCAACGGCGCGCTGCGACTGACCACCGCGCGCTACTACACGCCGTCGGGCAAGTCGATCCAGGCCAAGGGCATCGTGCCCGACATCGAGGTGCTGCAGGACGTGCCGGATGAGCTGAAGTCGCGCACCGACACCAAGGGCGAGGCGTCGCTGCGCGGCCATCTGAAGAACGACGGCGACGAGAAGACCGGCTCGCAGTCCTACGTGCCGCCGGACACCAAGGACGACAAGGCGCTCAAAATGGCCGCCGACCTGCTCCACGGCATCAAGAACAGCGCCAACACCCCGGCGCCGACCGAGAAGGCCGCGGCCGACAAGCCGGCCAAGGCGGCAAACTGAGGTCGCCAACTGAGCGGCAGCCGACCGACGCGAATCAGGTTTGAAGGGCGGCCTCCGGGCCGCCCTTCTTTTTTGGACGGCTTCTTGGTTTGCCGCTCCGCCGATCTACGGGCTTGCGGACACCGGCCCTGCGTCCGAATCCCCGCCGTGGTATCGTCGACCCGATTGATTCGGGAATTTCGATGACAGAGACGGCCGACGAGCTGAGCGCCCCGCTCGGGCAGACGGAAAAGCGTCGCAGGCGCCGCATTCGGCTTCCCTTCACGGCCCTGCAGGCCCTCGCGATGCTGCTGGCGCTGTTCCTGGTCGTGTTTGCCGGCTTTGCGATGTTCAACGACAATCCACTCGGTGGCGAGCCGGTCGCCCGCGTCGCGATCAACGAGGGCGCAAAACCCACCGACGACAAGCCCGCCGCCAAGCCGGATGGCAAGCCAGACGCAAAGGCCGACCACGGCGCGGCCCCCGCGGCCAAGCAGGAGGGCGGCGAGCGCAAGACGGTCACCATCATCGACGGCTCCAGCGGCGCCCGCCAGGAGGTCGCGATCGGTGCCGGTGGCGAGACGGCAGAGCCTGGATCGGCCGCGCCCGCGAGCCAGATGCCCGGCGTGGACCCGCGGCTGCTGGAGAAGTCGCGCTACGGCATGATCCCGGTGATGGCCGACGGGCTGAAGCCATTCACTGCCTATGCGGCCGAGGCCGACCGCGCCAAGGCGGCGCGCATGCCGGCCGTCGCGATCGTGATCGGCGGTCTCGGCGTCGGCGCCGCCAAGACGGCGGACGCGATCATGAAGCTGCCGCCGGCGGTCACCCTGGCCTTCACGCCCTATGGCTCCGATCCGACCAAGCTCGCCGAGCGCGCCCGGGCGCAGCGCCACGAGATCCTGCTGCAGGTCCCGATGGAGCCCTACGACTATCCCGACAACGATCCGGGTCCGCAGACGCTGCTCGCAACACTCGGACCGGACCAGAACATCGACCGGCTGTTCTGGCACATGAGCCGGCTGCAGGGTTACGTCGGCATCGGCAACTTCATGGGTGCGCGCTTCGTCGCAACGGAAGCGGCGATGCAGCCGATCGTGAACGAGGCCGCCAAGCGCGGTCTGGCCCTGTTCGACGATGGCGCAGCCCCGCGCAGCGTGGCAGCCTCGCTGGCCACGGGGCTCGCGATGCCGTTCGCGAAGGGCGACGTCGCCATCGACGCGGTGCCGACCCCGGTCGAGATCGACAATGCGCTCGCCAAGCTCGAAAGCCTGGCCAAGGAACGTGGCGTCGCCGTCGGGACCGCCTCGGCGCTGCCGGCCTCGATCGACCGCATCGGCACCTGGATCAAGGGGCTCGACCGCAAGGGCATTCTGCTGGTGCCATTGACAACCGCGATGCTGAAATCAAAATCGAACTGAACGAACGTGCGCCGGCCCGACTGGCGACGTGACAGCGGGAGGCCTGCGCAGCGAGGCGCAGGGGTCCCCGCAGGAAGGCCGAGACCGGAATGACGCGCTACGAGGACCTGCCTTACCGCACCTGCGTCGGCATCATGCTGATCAATTCGGAGGGGCTGGTTTTCATCGGTCGCCGCGCCGGCGGAATCGAGCATGTCGACGACACCCATGTCTGGCAGATGCCGCAGGGCGGCGTCGATCCCGGCGAGGATGCCTGGGAGGCGGCCAAGCGCGAGCTGTATGAAGAGACCAGCGTGCGCTCCGTCGAGAAGCTGGCCGAGGTCGGCGACTGGCTGACCTACGATATTCCGCGCACGGTCGCAGGCCGTGCCTGGAAGGGGCGCTATCGCGGCCAGCGCCAGAAATGGTTCGCGCTGCGCTTCACCGGGGCCGATGCCGAGATCGATGTCGAGCGCCCCGGCGGCGGCCACCACAAGGCGGAATTCGTCAGCTGGCGCTGGGAGCCGATGAAGAACCTGCCGGGGCTGATCGTGCCGTTCAAGCGGCCGGTCTATGAGCGCGTGGTCAAGGAATTCGCTCCGCTCGCAGGCGATTGAATCGCGATCCCCGCCCTCGACGCGGTACCCGACATCCGCTAGTCCGCTTCTGCGCAGGAGCTGCAGGGAATCTCTGCAGATGCGTCGCGACGATGCCGTCATGATGCACTGCCATGCGAACGACAGCTCATGGATTCGAGGATGACCGAGACCAGACCCTATCGTCCGAATGTCGGCATCGCGCTGCTCAACGCCGAAGGGCTCGTCTTCCTTGGACGCCGCTTTCGCGACGACGGGCCGGAGATCGTGCTGCCCGGGCTCGAATGGCAGATGCCGCAGGGCGGCGTCGACCCCGGCGAGGATCTTCAGGCGGCAGCGCGGCGCGAGCTGTGGGAGGAGACCGGCATTCGCGACGCCGACATCCTCGGCGAGACCGACTGGCTGACTTACGAATTTCCGCCATTCGAGGATCCGAACCACCGGCTCGCGCGCTTTCGCGGCCAGCGTCAGAAATGGTTCGCGATGCGCTTCACCGGGCGCGACGCCGACATCGATCCGGTGACGCCGCGCAACGGCCAGCCGGCCGAGTTCGACGCCTGGCGCTGGGACCGCCTGGCGCGCGTCCCGGAGCTGGTGGTGCCGTTTCGCCGCGAGGTCTATCGCGCGGTGGCGCAGGCTTTTGCGCATCTCGCCAACGTTGGCGACTGATCTACGTCGAAGCGCGGGGCTCTTCGTCATTCAAGGGCCGACGCTCCGCGCGCCTCGGAAAGGCGATGTCGCGAGAGTTCGCCGGCCTAATTGTCCTCGACCGTGAACGGCCCGATCGCAATCACCCGGCAGTCGTTGTCGCGTGTGGCGCAGTCGGCCAGCGCGCCGCCGATCGCCGTCTCCTCACGGTCGCCATTGAGGCCGAAGCCGGGGTGGCCGGCCGTTCCGACCGCGACTGCATTCCAGCCCGACGTCGCGGCCTCGAGACGTCGCGCCACCTCCTCGCGCGCCTCCGGGGCGATCGCCTGATGGATGGCCGCGCGGAAGAAGCCGGTGGCTTTCATCACCGTCGGTATCGGCACCACGAAGGCATCGTCGAGCGCAACGATGATGCAGGCGGTGCCCGCCTGGGCACCGCAGGCTTCCAGATTGCGGCGAACCACATCGTCGACGAGGTCGCCGCCGACGCTGTAGAAGAACTGCCCGCCGGGCCCGAGCGCGATGGCCTTGGTCCGACGCGCCGTGCCGTAGTTCGCTTCGAGCCGGGCCCGGCCTGTATCGCGCACCAGCGGCATCTCTGCCGCGCTGAAGGCGCGCTCGGTCATCGGGTCGTGGCGCACCCAGGGCTGCGGCGGCAACGGCGGTTTGCTGTGCACGTAAACGACATTGTCGCCGACGGCATAGAGTTCGCATTTGCGCGGGCCGTTCGCGCTCTCCGCGCGTTGCTGACATTGCTCCAGCGCGGCCGATTTCGCCGCCTCATCGCTCGCCTGTCCGGTGACATAGGCGCTGACGCCGTTGATCGTGGTCGCGAACGCCTTGTGATCCGGTGCCGGCACGTAGTCGCGCGCCAGCGCAATGCGGGTCCGCTCGCTCACGAACGGCACGGCTTCAGGTGCAAACTTCTCGGCGGCGACAGAGGATGAAGGCGAGGGCGACTGTTGCGGCTGCGGCGAGTCGGCCGTCTGCCTGGCGACGGATGACTGCGTCGGCGCGGGGGATGGGGATGCAGACGGGACCGAGGACGGCGAAGCCGGCGTGGCCGACAGCCGGGCCAGCGCTTCCGCGGCCGCCTTGGCGGCATCGCGCTGCGCGGGGTGCGGATCGCGATAATCCAGATAGAGCTCGGTCCCGACCCCGACGGCTCCGAGCGCAACCACGGCGGCCACAATTCGCCAGATCAGGCGGAGCCCGCCGCCGCGGGCGACTTTCTTTTCTTCCGGCGGCGCGTAGGTGCCGTCCTCGCGGCGCATCGCCACGCGATAGGCGTGAACCGGGGTCGGGATGTTCTTGACCTCCCGCGCGCCCATGTCGGCGAACTGCACCGACAGCTTGTTGGCGACCTGCTCATGAACGGCGCGCGAGATGCAGATGCCGCCGACGTCGGCGAGGCCCTCGAGGCGTGCTGCGATGTTGACGCCGTCGCCGAGCAGATCGCCGTCGCGCTCGACGACGTCGCCGATGGTGATGCCGATGCGGTAGCTCATCTGCCGGCTCGGCGGATAGGCCATGTTGCGCGTGCGCAGGCTCTCCTGGATGTCGATCGCGCAACGCACCGCTTCGACCGCGCTGGGAAATTCCGCGAGCACCGCATCGCCAGCGGTGTTGAAGATGCGGCCGCCGGCTCGCGCGATGAAGTCGTCAACGACCTCGCGATAGGCCGCCAGTCGCCGTAGCGTCTCTTCTTCATCCTCCGCGACGAGGCGCGAATAGCCGGCGATATCGGCGGCGAAAATCGCCGCGATCTTGCGTTTCAAGACGATCTGTCCTGCCATGTCACCGCGCCCGCTGGATTGGCCGGGAGCATGCCGTCAGATCGGTGAGCATGCAACCGGCCTCCCTTGAAGTAGTCATCGACCGGCGCACGACGTTCGAGCCCCAAACGAAAATGGCCGGGCAGAGCCCGGCCATGAACGTTCATTCATACGTCGTGCGGTGGGATCAATGCAGCGCAGTCGTATTGAGCTGCTGCTGGATCGTCTTGAAGTGATCGAGCCGCTCGATCGCGCGATCGAGCTCGTTGCCTTGCTTCTCGTTCAGCTTGGATTCCATGCCGGCGATCTCGGCCGCGAAAGCTGTCTGGTCGAGCTCCTTCAGCGACGTGGCGACGTCGGCGAGAACCGTCAGACCCTTGTCCGAGATCTCGGCAAGGCCGCCGAGCACGATGATCTTCTGCTGCGATCCGCCTGATGTCACCGTCAGGATACCCGGCCGCAGCGTCGCCACGAACGGCGCATGCCCGGCGAGCACGCCGAAATCACCCTCCTGGCCGGGAACGTCGACCTGGTCGACCTCGCCCGAGAAGGCGATCTTTTCCGGCGAGACGAGATCGAAATGGAAAGTAGCCATTGGGAAACCTGCGAATAGCGAATAGCGAATGGCGAGTAGTGAAGGAGGAAGCAGCGAACAGCTCGTCTATTCGCTACTCCTTATCCGCTAATCGCCCTTAGGCCGCCTCGGCGGCCAGCTTCTTGCCCTTCTCGACCGCCTCGTCGATGTTGCCGACCATGTAGAAGGCGGCCTCCGGCAGGTGGTCGTACTTGCCTTCACACAGGCCCTTGAAGCCCTTGATGGTGTCGGCGAGGTCGACGAACTTGCCCGGCGATCCCGTGAAGATTTCGGCGACGTGGAACGGCTGCGACAGGAAGCGCTCGATCTTGCGGGCGCGGGCCACGGTCAGCTTGTCCTCTTCCGACAGCTCGTCCATGCCCAGGATGGCGATGATATCCTGCAGCGACTTGTAGCGCTGCAGAATCTGCTGGACCTGACGCGCGGTCTGATAGTGCTCCTCGCCGACGACCAGCGGGGAGAGCATGCGCGAGGTCGAGTCGAGCGGGTCCACCGCCGGGTAGATGCCCTTTTCCGAGATCGCGCGGTTGAGCACGGTGGTGGCGTCCAAATGCGCGAACGAGGTCGCCGGCGCCGGGTCGGTCAAGTCGTCGGCCGGCACGTAGATGGCCTGCACCGAGGTGATCGAGCCCTTGTTGGTGGTGGTGATGCGCTCCTGCAGCGCGCCCATGTCGGTGGCGAGCGTCGGCTGATAACCCACCGCCGAGGGGATGCGGCCGAGCAGCGCCGACACTTCCGAGCCGGCCTGGGTGAACCGGAAGATGTTGTCGACGAAGAACAGCACGTCCTGGCCCTGGTCGCGGAAGTGCTCGGCGACGGTGAGGCCGGTCAGGCCGACGCGGGCGCGGGCGCCGGGCGGCTCGTTCATCTGGCCGAACACCAGCGCGCACTTCGACTTGACGCTCGGATCGGGATTGTGCGGATCGGCGTTGACCTTGGATTCGATGAACTCGTGATAGAGGTCGTTGCCTTCACGGGTACGCTCGCCGACGCCGGCGAACACCGAATAACCACCGTGCGCCTTGGCGACGTTGTTGATGAGCTCCTGGATCAGCACGGTCTTGCCGACGCCGGCGCCGCCGAACAGACCGATCTTGCCGCCCTTGGCGTAGGGAGCCAAGAGGTCGACGACCTTGATGCCGGTGACGAGAATCTCGGCTTCGGTCGACTGGTCGGTGTAGCTCGGCGCGTCCGCGTGGATCGGACGCAGGCCCTCGGCCTCGACCGGACCGGCCTCGTCGATCGGCTCGCCGATCACGTTCATGATGCGGCCGAGCGTGCCGACGCCCACCGGCACCTGGATCGGCGAACCGGTGTCGGTCACCTCCTGGCCGCGGACCAGACCTTCGGTGGTGTCCATCGCGATGGTGCGCACGGTGGATTCGCCGAGATGCTGGGCCACTTCGAGCACCAGGCGGTTGCCGGCGTTCTTGGTTTCGAGCGAATTGAGAATGGCCGGCAGGTGACCTTCGAACTGCACGTCGACGACGGCGCCGATGACCTGGGTGATGCGACCGATCTGGTTGGCTGCGGTAGCCATTGAGTGTCTCTCCTTACGATCCGTATACGAAACCACGGTCGGCTCGACCGGGATATGTTCCTGGGTTGCGCTTCAACGGGCGCTGCGCGATCCGGCTAGACCGCCTCGGCGCCCGAAATGATTTCGATCAGTTCCTTGGTGATCATCGCCTGACGCGTGCGGTTGTAGATCAGCGTCTGCTTGCGGATCATCTCGCCGGCGTTGCGCGTGGCGTTGTCCATGGCCGACATCTGCGCACCGTAGAACGAGGCGTTGTTTTCGAGCAGTGCGCGGAAGATCTGCACCGCGAGATTGCGCGGCAGCAATCCAGCCAGGATCTCGTCCTCTTCCGGCTCGTATTCGTAAGGCGCCAGCGGCGCCGCATTGGCCGGGCGCGCTTCGACCACCAGCGGAATGATCTGCTGAGCGGTCGGGATCTGCGCGATCACCGAGCGGAAGCGCGAGTAGAACAGGGTGCAGACGTCGAATTCGCCGGCCTCGAAGCGGGCAATCACCTTCTTGGCGATCTCGTCGGCATTGGCGAAGCCGATCTGGCGCACGGAGCGCAGGTCCATGTGCTCGACGATCTGCTTGTCGAACTGGCGGCGAAGCTGCTCATAACCCTTGCGGCCAACGCAGAAGAACTTCACCTCCTTGCCCTGGTTCATCAGGGCGAGCGCACGCTCGCGCGCCAGGCGGACGATCGAGGAGTTGAACGCGCCAGACAGGCCGCGCTCGCCGGTGCAGACCAGCAGCAGGTGCACCTGATCGCGACCGGTGCCCGCCAACAGCTTCGGGCCGCCGGCGGAGGCGATGGTGGCGCTCGCGATGTTGGAGATCACGGCGTCCATCTTCTCGGCATAGGGACGCGCCGCTTCGGCCGCCTGCTGCGCGCGGCGCAGCTTGGAGGCGGCGACCATCTGCATGGCCTTGGTGATCTTCTGCGTCGCCTTGGTCGAGGCGATGCGGACCCGCATGTCTTTCAGTGACGCCATTGTTCGTCTAGCTCACCCCGGCGGCCGATCCGTTGAAGACCCGACCGCTCAACCCTGAGATTGGTCATGCCCGGCCTGGCGCCGGGCATGAGATGTCACGTTGTCCCACCCCGAAGGGCGTGGATCGCCGGCCGGAGCCGGCCACGACCTCGCGATCAGGCGAAGGTCTTGGCGAAGCCCTCGACAACCGCCTTCAGCTTGGCGGCGCTGTCGTCGGACAGATCCTTGCTGTCGCGGATCGCGTTGAGCAGGTCGGCATTCTTGCCGCGCAGCAGCGACAGCAGGCCGTCCTCGAAGGCGCGCACCTTGTTGAGCGGCAGCGGATCGAGATAGCCGTTGGTGCCGGCCCAGATCACGCAGACCTGCTCTTCCATCTTCAGCGGCGAGAACTGCGGCTGCTTCAGGAGCTCGGTCAGGCGCGCGCCGCGATTGAGCAGGCGCTGGGTCGAGGCGTCCAAGTCGGAGCCGAACTGCGCGAAGGCCGCCATCTCGCGGTACTGCGCCAGCTCGCCCTTGATCTTGCCGGCGACCTTCTTCATCGCCTTGGTCTGGGCCGAGGAGCCGACGCGCGACACCGACAGACCGACGTTCACGGCGGGACGGATGCCCTGGAAGAACAGATCGGTCTCCAGGAAGATCTGGCCGTCGGTGATCGAAATGACGTTGGTCGGAATGTAGGCCGACACGTCGTTGGCCTGGGTCTCGATGACGGGCAACGCGGTCAGCGACCCCAGACCATGGTCCTTGCTGAGCTTGGCGGCGCGCTCGAGCAGGCGGGAGTGCAGATAGAACACGTCGCCCGGATAGGCCTCGCGGCCCGGCGGACGGCGCAGCAGCAGCGACATCTGGCGATAGGCGACGGCCTGCTTCGACAGATCGTCATAGATGATGACGGCGTGCATGCCGTTGTCGCGGAAGTACTCGCCCATGGTGCAGCCGGTGAACGGGGCCAGATATTGCATCGGGGCCGGATCGGACGCGGTGGCGGCGATGACGATCGAATACTCCAGCGCGCCCTGCTCTTCGAGCACCTTCACGAACTGAGCGACGGTGGAGCGCTTCTGGCCGATCGCGACATAGACGCAGTACAGCTTCTGGCTCTCGGGAGCGCCAGCGACGTTCAGCGGCTTCTGGTTCAAGATGGTGTCGAGCGCGATCGCGGTCTTGCCGGTCTGACGGTCACCGATGATCAGCTCGCGCTGACCACGGCCGACCGGGATCAGGGCGTCGATCGCCTTGAGGCCGGTCGACATCGGCTCGTTCACCGACTTGCGCGGAATGATGCCGGGGGCCTTGACGTCGACGCGCTTGCGCTCGGTGGCCTGGATCGGGCCCTTGCCGTCGATCGGATTGCCGAGCGCGTCAACGACGCGGCCGAGCAGACCCTTGCCGACCGGAGCGTCGACGATGGCGCGGGTGCGCTTGACGGTCTGGCCTTCCTTGATCTCGCGGTCGGCGCCGAAGATGACGACGCCGACATTGTCGGTCTCGAGGTTCAGCGCCATGCCGCGGGTGCCGTTCTCGAACTCGACCATCTCGCCGGCCTGGACGTTGTCGAGACCGTAGACGCGGGCGATACCGTCACCGACGGACAGCACCTGTCCGACTTCGGTGACTTCGGCTTCCTGCCCGAAATTCTTGATCTGGTCCTTGAGGATCGCGGAAATTTCCGCGGCGCGGATGTCCATCAGCCTGCCTCTTTCATCGCGTGCTTGATCGAGTTGAGTTTGGTGCGAAGCGAACTATCGATCATGCGGCTGCCGAGCTTGACGACGAGCCCGCCGATAATCGCTGGATCGACTTTCACGTTGAGCGCGACGTCCTTGCCGGTCACCGTCTTCAGTGAGGCCTTCAAGGCGTCGAGATTCTTGTCGGAGAGCGGCTCGGCGACGACGACGTCGGCCGTGGCCTCTCCCTTGTATTTGGCGACCAGCGCGTTGAAGGCGCGGATCACGTCGGTCACCGCGAACAGGCGGCGGTTGGCGGTCAGCACGCGCAGCACGTTGGCGGCGACACCGGCGATGCCGGCCTTGTCCAGCACGGCATTCAGCGCCTTGAGCTGCACGTCCGCACCGAACACCGGACTGCGGACGAGGCGCTTGAGATCGGCGCTCTCATCGAGGAGGGCATTGAACCTGTCGAGATCGGCCTTGACCGCATCGACGGACTTTTCGTCACGGGCCAGTTCAAACAGGGCCGTCGCGTAACGACCGGACACACCGGATACGGAGGGATCTTCAGCAGCCACAGACGTGCTCTTTTTATATGCGCCCAACCCACAAGAGGGACACCGGCGCGCCGCTGCGGCGCAAACCAGCTAAGCCCTTGGAATTCAAGCAGGACTTTGATTTTCGATCGCCGCGAGAGCAGCTTGATCACGAAAAGCGGCGCTTTGCTAACATAGCGTACGCGCAGCCGCAACAAGCGGCGGCCCGCTATTCGGCACCTTGTTGCCGCGCCGCGGTCGGAGCCTACGCGCGGTCCAACGGACTCGCTTGATGGCCGCCCGCGCGCGCCCGCCCCCGATACCAGTCACTCAGCGCAAGGTTCCAGCTGTTGCTGCATGGCCGCCATGCTGGTTTGGCCTTGACTCCCGTCGGCGGTGCCCGGCGGCCGCCGACCAGCCCGCACCGACATTACTTGCTGACATCTTGGCATCCTAAGTGAGAACTTAACTCAACAGTATTTTGAAGTATTTGATCGTTAATAAACCGTTAACGCGGTGGATTACGGAATTTTCCGTGATGAGTAGACCGCGATGCAAGATGTTTCGATCAGAGCGGAACAATTTCTACTGCCCCATTCACGCCTCATTGCCCCACCAAACGGCGCGCGCCTCAACACCTGACGGGGGTCCACTGGCCGCAGAACGCGGCAATACTGTTCGAGGGACATAGATGCTGAAACTGAAGAACCTCTCGGCTGGCAAGATCGCCGGCTCGCGCACCGCGCTCGCCGTTGCCGTGACGCTGATCGTCGGCGGCAGCGCCACCGAAGCCTCGGCCCGGTCCAGGCACCACCATCACCACGCTCGCCACCACCATCATCACATGGCGCGCCATGCTGCTCAGCCCGCGGCCGACTCGTTTTCGAACGGATGGTCGTCCAACGGCTCCTCGTGGATGAACTCCAACGCAGCGGTCACGCCGTCGTCCGGCACCGGCCGCACTTTCTCCGGCATGGCGTCGTACTACGGCAACGAGTCCGGCAGCCGCACCGCCTCCGGCCAGCGCATGAACGCCAACGCGATGACCTGCGCTCACCGCTCGCTGCCGTTCGGCACCAAGCTGCGCGTGACCCATGGCGGCAACAGCGTCATCGTCACCGTCAACGACCGCGGCCCGTTCATCCGCGGCCGGGTGCTCGACCTGTCGACCGGCGCAGCCCGCGCCATCGGCCTGACCCGCGCCGGCGTCGGCCGCGTCACCGCCGAAGTCGTGTCGTAAGATACCCGATCTTTCCGCGCGTCATTGCGAGGAGCGAAGCGACGAAGCAATCCAGAGTCCCAACCCGGCCCTGGATTGCTTCGCTGCGCTCGCAATGACGGTGGAGAGAGCGCTACAAGAAGCTCTGCGGGTCGACGTCGACCTCGAGCTTGAGATTGCCCTTGGGCTTCTCGGCATGCGCCAGCCAGTGGCGCAGATAATCCGACAGGTCGAAATTGCGCGCCGACTTGAGCAGCAGCCGGAAGCGGTAGCGGCCCTTGATCACCGCGAGCGGCGCCTCAGCCGGGCCGAGCAGCAGCACGCCCTCCTCACGCGGCGCTGACGCGACCAGCCGGCGGGCGAAGCCTTCGGCAGTAGGCCGATCCCCCGCCGAGATGATCAGGCTCGCCAGCCTGCCGAACGGCGGATAGCCGGTGCGCTCGCGCGCGTCGATCTCGCTGGTGTAGAACGCCTCGCGGTCGCAGGCGACCAGCGCCTTCATGACGGGGTGCTCGGGCTGGTGGGTCTGCAGATAGCCGCGACCCCGCCCCTGCTCGCGGCCGGCGCGGCCGATCACCTGGTTCAAGAGCTGCCAGGTGCGCTCGGCGGCGCGCGGATCGCCATTGCCGAGGCCGAGATCGGCATCGACCACCCCGACCAGATTGAGCCGCGGAAAGTTGTGGCCCTTGGCGACGAGCTGGGTGCCGATGATGAGGTCGACGCGGCCTTCGGCGATCTCGGTCAGCTCGGCGCGCATGGTTTCGATCGAGGTGATCAGGTCGCTCGACAGCACCATGCTGCGCGCCTCAGGAAACAGCGCCGCCGCCTCCTCCTGCAGCCGCTCCACGCCGGGCCCCACCGCGACCAGCGATTCCTCGGCCGCGCAATGCGGGCAGGTCGGCGGCCGCGGCATCGAGAACCCGCAATGGTGACAGACCAGCCGCTGACGGAAACGATGATCGACCAGCCACGCGTCGCAGATGGTGCAGGCGAAGCGATGGCCGCAGGCGCGGCACAGGGTCAGCGGCGCATAGCCGCGGCGGTTCAGGAACAGCAGCGCCTGCTCGCCGCGCTCGATCGCGGTGCGGATCTCACCCGCCAGCCGCGGCGAGATGTAGCGGCCGCGCGGCGGCGGCTCGCGCCGGAGATCAATGGCCTCGATATGCGGCATGTGCTGGCCGCCGAACCGCGACGGCAGCGCGACGCGCTGATAGCGGCCCTTGCGAGCATTGACCTCGGTCTCGACCGAGGGGGTGGCCGAGGCCAGCACCACCGGAAATTTGGCGATGTGGCCGCGCACCACCGCCATGTCGCGGGCGTGGTAATGCGCGCCCTCGTCCTGCTTGTAGGCCTGATCGTGCTCCTCATCGACGACGATCAGGCCGAGATCGGCATAGGGCAGGAACAACGCCGAGCGGGCGCCGACCACGACCGGCGCCTCGCCGGCGGCGATCGCCGCCCAGTTGCGCTGGCGCGTGCGCGGGGTCAGCTCGGAATGCCATTCCAGCGGCCGCACGCCGAAGCGGCGCGAGAAGCGGTCGAGGAACTGGCCGGTGAGCGAAATCTCAGGCATCAGGATCAGCGACTGCCGGCCGCGGCGGACGGTCTCGGCGACCGCCTCGAAATAGACTTCGGTCTTGCCGGAGCCGGTGACGCCGTCGAGCAGCGCGACCTGGAAGCCGCCATCGGCGGCCAGCGCCCGCATCGCCGCGACGCCGGCCAGCTGCGCGTCGAAGAACTCGGGCTGCGCGAACGACGGATCGGGCGCCGGCGGCGGCAGCGCACGCGGCATCGCCTCGACCGTGAGGGTCCTCTCGTCGACCAGGCCGTCGATCACGCTGCTGGAGACGCCGATCTCGCGGACGAGGTCGGACTTTCCATGCAGCAGACCGTCTGACACCGCCTCGATGACCCGCCGCCGCGCCGGCGTCAGCCGCTTGGGCGGCTCGCCGACCAGGCGGACGCCGAGCCGGACACGCTCCGGGCGAAGATGCTCGCCCATGCGCAGGCACATCCGCAGCACCATGCCACGCGGCGACAGCGTGTAATTCGCGACCCAGTCGACCAGCGAGCGCAGCTCCGGCTTGAGGGGCGGCACCTCGAGCTTCTCGCTGACGTCCTTGAGCCGGTTGTGCAGCCGCGGATCCGGATTGGCATTCTCCGCCCACACCACCGCCAGTACCTCGCGCGGCCCGAGCGGCACGCCGACGATATCGCCCGGCTTCAGATCCATGCCGCGCGGCACGCGGTAGGAATAGGTGTGGTCGAGCGCGACCGGAACCAGCACGTCGACCACGCCGGTCGTGCTGGCTGCACCTGGAAAGAGGTCGGTCGCGCGGTCCATGAGGGCGGAGATAGCCTTGCTCTGGCTGAAGCGAAAGCCGTCCGGCAAAGTTAGCGAACGGTAAAGGACGACAGTGCGATATACATGACTCGACGAGATGAGATCGAGCTGTTCCCGCGAGCGCCATTGCACTCCCTCTTCCCGATCTTGCGGGGAGAGGCGCAAACCGAGTTCGCGGCGATCGACAACGCTTCACAGCGACCCATCCGTGGGCACGGACGCCATGACAAAGCAAACAGAGCCGACTCACGCGGACACGGACGAAGAGTCTGAGGCCACCGCCCTCCTCGGCGCCGACGAGGGCGTCGTCCAGGCCATGATGCAGTGGCTGGCGCATCTGCGTAGCGAGCGCCGGCTATCTCCGAAGACCGTGGAGGCTTATGCCCGCGACCTCCGGCAGTGCCTGCAATTCCTCTGCATCCATTGGGGCGAGCCGGTGACGCTGGTGCGCTTCGCGGGGCTGGAGGCCGCCGACATCCGCGCTTTCATGGCGATGCGCCGCGCCGACGACATCGCCGGACGTTCCCTGATGCGATCCTTGGCGGGCCTGCGCTCGTTCGGGCGCTTTCTGGAGCGCGAGGGCAAGGGCAAGGTCGGCGCCCTCTCAGGAATCCGCGCGCCAAAGATCGCCAAGAGCCTGCCGAAGCCGCTGCCGATGGACGCCGCCAAGCGCCTCGCCGATGCCGACGAGCGCGCCGGCGAGACCCGCGAGACCTGGGTGCTGGCACGCGACGCCGCGGTGATGGCGCTGCTGTATGGCTCCGGCCTGCGCATCTCCGAGGCGCTCGGGCTGAAACGCCGCGAAGTGCCGCGCCCCGGCGAAGGCGACGTGCTGGTGGTGACCGGCAAGGGCAACAAGACCCGGATGGTGCCGGTGCTGCAGAACGTGCTGCAGCTGATCGACGAGTATGCCAGGCTTTGCCCGTACCCGCTGCCTGCGGAGGGGCCGATGTTTCTCGGCGCCAAGGGCGGTCCGTTGAGCCCGCGCATCATCCAGCTCGCGATGGAGCGGCTGCGCGGCGCGCTGGGCCTGCCGGACAGCGCCACGCCGCACGCGCTGCGCCATTCCTTCGCGACGCACCTGTTGTCGCGCGGCGGCGATCTGCGCGCGATCCAGGAGCTGCTCGGCCACGCCTCGCTGTCGACGACGCAGATCTATACCGGCATCGATTCGGAGCGCCTGCTGCAGGTCTACGCGTCAGCGCATCCGCGACGGTGACATTTTTCGTTCATATCGTTTCGCTTGCGCTGTCCCCCCGGTTCCGGCAATCGTCTTGGCAGCTTGATCCGGAGGGGAACAGATGAGCGCACATGAGAGCATGGAGCATGCGGAGCATGCCGAGCATGCGTCCGGCGAAAACAAGAAGATCGCGCTGCTGATCGCCGTCATCGCCCTGTTCCTGGCCCTGTCCGAAACGCTCGGCAAGGGCGCGCAGACCGAATCGATCAGCAAGAACGTCGAGGCCTCGAATCTCTGGGCCTTCTTCCAGGCCAAGACCGTTCGCCGCACCGTGGTGCAGACCGCCGCCGAGCAGGGCAAACTGAGCTTGCCGGCGCTGCCTGACGAGGCGGCCAAGGCGGCGTTGCAGAAGCAGATCGACGATTGGCAGAAGAATGCCGCGCGCTATCGCTCCGAGCCCGAGACCGGCGAAGGCAGCGAGCAGTTGGCGGAGCGCGCCAAGCATGCCGAGCATGAGCGCGACGAGGCGACGGCGAAGTACCACCACTATGAGCTGGCGTCGGCTGCCTTCCAGATCGGCATCGTGCTGGCGTCGGCGACGATCATCACGGGAATGATCGTTCTGGCCTGGGCCTCCGGAGGGCTCGCGCTGATCGGTATTGCCATGACGCTGCTCGGCCTGTTCCAGCCGCATCTCTTGCATCTGCACTGAGGTCAGCGACAGCAACTGGCTTGCGACGTCGCGACCACCACTACCGCGCCTGCTGCACGCTCCTGCGGAAGCGCATGATCACGCGCAGCACGCGCGATGACCAGCCATCGGCATTGCCGTGGATGATCTCGCGGATGCGCTGCTTGATAGGATCGACCAGCGCCGCGGCTTTCCTGCGCAGCGCGAGCACGGCCTCGTAGAGCCACGCGAACCAGGACATCTGCAGCAGCTTGCTGCGCGTCACATCGAAGATGAAGGCGGTGACGCCGACACCGACGATCTTGCCGAACACGATCGTGGCCAGCGCAAACTTCCACTGCTGGTGCATCAAAAGCCACATGCCGATCAGCTTGAGCGGAAACAGCAGCACGACCGGCACGACGAAGACGATCAGGGTCAGCGCCGGCGACAGGGTCTCGATGCGCGCGGCCAGCCAGTGCTTGAAGCTACGCAGCGGTATCGCGGCGACGATGCGCGCCACGATCGGCTCGAGATGGTCCCACAGCCAGGCTTCGATCAGGAAGATGATCGCAAGCAGAACCCAGAACGGCTGAAGCAGGCGGCGCAGCATCGGACTCCATCTCCGCCAGGCCTCGCGGGTTGAGGCCGCTATGACGATACGACCTCGCGCCTTGCCGTTCGGTTCAGCGTCAAAAGCGGGCGTTTTGTCGCACCCACCGAAGGCGCCTCCGGGCGTCCATCACATATGGATGGCCCGCTTACCCACCGCAAGCGCGGCTTCCTTCACGGCCTCCGACCGTGTCGGATGCGCGTGGCAGGTGCGCGCGAGATCCTCGGCAGAGCCACCGAACTCCATCAATACGGCGGCCTCGTGAATGATTTCCCCGGCCTCGCGGCCGATGATATGGGCGCCGAGCACGCGATCCGTCTTCGCATCGGCTAGGATCTTCACGAAACCGTCAGTGGTCTGGTTGACCTTGGAACGGCCATTCGCGGTAAACGGAAACTTCCCGACGGTATAGGCGACGCCGGCCTGCTTCAGCTCGTCCTCGGTCTTGCCGACGGAGGCCACTTCGGGCGTCGTGTAGACCACGCCTGGAATGACGTCGTAGTTCACGTGCCCGGCCTGGCCCGCGAGGATCTCGGCCACCGCGACGCCCTCGTCCTCCGCCTTGTGCGCGAGCATCGGCCCTGCAACGACGTCGCCGATGGCGTAGACACCGGGCACGCTGGTCGCGAAATGATGGTCGATCTGGACGCGGCCGCGGTTGTCGAGCGCGACGCCCGCTTCCTGCAGCCCGAGTCCCTCGGTGTAGGGCACGCGGCCGATCGCCACGAGCACCACGTCGGCTTCGATCTTCTCGGCCGCGCCGCCGGCCGCCGGCTCGATCATGGCCGAGAGCGTCGTGCCAGAGGTGTCGACACCGGTCACCTTGGCGCCGAGCTTGAACGCAAAGCCCTGCTTCTCGAGGATGCGCTGAAACTGTTTTGCGATCTCGCCATCCATGCCGGGCAGGATGCGGTCGAGGAATTCGACCACGGTGACCTTGGCGCCGAGGCGGCGCCACACCGAGCCGAGTTCGAGCCCGATCACGCCGGCGCCGACCACCAAGAGCGTCGAAGGTACCTTGTCCAGCGACAGCGCTCCGGTCGAGGACACGATGCGCTTCTCATCGATCTCGATGCCCTTGAGCCGCGCGATGTCCGAGCCCGTTGCGATCACGATGTTCTTGGTCTCGACGGTCTGCACGGCGCCGTCATTTCCGGTGACCTGCAGCTTGCCGGTGCCGAGGATCTTGCCCCTGCCCACGAGCACGTCGATCTTGTTCTTCTTCATCAGGAACTCGACGCCCTTGACGTTGCCGTCAATGCCCTGCTGCTTGAAGTTCATCATCGCCGGCAGATCGATCTCGGGCTGGGGCACCTTGATGCCCATCTTGGCGAAGGAGTGCCCGGCTTCCTCGAACAGCTCCGAGGCGTGCAGCAGCGCCTTCGACGGCATGCAGCCGACATTGAGACAGGTGCCGCCGAGGGTGGCGTTCTTCTCGACCACGGCCACCTTCATGCCGAGCTGTGCTGCGCGGATGGCGCAAACATAACCACCGGGTCCGGTGCCGATGACGACGAGATCGTAGGATGCCATGATCGAATGTTCCGTAAGCTTGCAAGTCAGAGATAGCGACGGTCGTCAGCGTCCGCCCGACACGTCGAGAATGGCCGAAGTGACATAGGAAGCCTCGTCCGACAGCAGCCAGACGATGGCATTGGCGATTTCCTCCGCGGTGCCGACGCGCTTCATCGGCACCAGCGGGGCGAGACGATGGGCGCGATCGGGCTCGCCGCCGGAGGCGTGGATATCAGTGTCGATCAGCCCTGGGCGAATGGCGGCGACGCGGATGCCTTCATTGGCGACCTCATGACCGAGTCCGACGGTGAAGGAATCGATCGCGCCCTTCGACGCCGCATAATCGACGTAGGTATTCGGCGAGCCGAGCTTGGCGGCGACCGAGGACAGGTTGATGATCACGCCGCCCTGTCCGCCATGCCGCGTCGACATGCGCTTCACCGCCTCACGTGCGCACAGGATGCTGCCGGTGACGTTGACCGCCATCAAACGCTCGATGCGCTCCGCGCTCATCTCGTCGACGCGCGTGGTCGGACCGACGATGCCGGCATTGTTGATGAGCGCGCCGAGCGTGCCGAACTTGTCCGCCGCCTTGAACAGAGCGAGGATGTCGTGCTCGCGGCCGACGTCGCATTTGACTGCGATGGCCTTGCCGTTCTTGGCCTCGATCGCGGCCACCGTGCTCTGCGCGGCGGCCTCGTTGGAGGCGTAGCCGACAACGATCTTGAAGCCGCGCGATGCGGCGGCGATGGCGGTGGCGCGGCCGATGCCGCGGCTGCCGCCGGTGATCACTGCAACCCTGTCGGTCATGATGGCCCCCGTTAGGTCTGAGGCGCGCTCATGAAGCGCGCCTCATGTCTTCAGGTCGTCGCGTGCCCTCAGAGATCCAGCACGAGCCGTGCCGGATCCTCCAGGCTTTCCTTGACGCGCACCAGGAACGTCACGGCTTCCTTGCCGTCGATGACGCGGTGATCGTAGGACAGCGCCAGATACATCATCGGGCGGACTTCGATCTTGCCGCCGACCACCACCGGGCGCTCCTGGATCTTGTGCATGCCGAGGATGCCGGACTGCGGCGCGTTCAGGATCGGGGTCGACATCAGGGAGCCGTAGATGCCGCCATTGGTGATGGTGAAGGTGCCGCCCTGCATCTCGTCGATCTTGAGCTGGCCGTCACGGGCGCGGCGGCCGAAATCGGCGATGCCCTTCTCGATGTCGGCGATCGACTTGTGGTCGCAGTCGCGCACGACGGGCACGACCAGGCCCTTGTCGGTGCCGACGGCGACGCCGATGTGATAGTAGTTCTTGTAGATCAGGTCGGTGCCGTCGATCTCGGCGTTGACCGCCGGGATGTCCTTGAGCGCCTGCACCACGGCCTTGGTGAAGAAGCCCATGAAGCCGAGCTTGGAGCCGTGCTTCTTCTCGAACACGTCCTTGTACTGGCTGCGCAGCGCCATGACGTTGGTCATGTCGACCTCGTTGAAGGTCGTCAGCATCGCCGCGGTGTTCTGCACGTCCTTGAGGCGGCGCGCGATGGTCTGGCGCAGCCGCGTCATCTTCACGCGCTCCTCGCGCGCGGCGTCATCGGCCGGCGACGGCGCACGCACCTGGACCGAGGCGGCGGGCTGATTGACCGGGGTCGGCGCGGACGCGGCGCGCTCGATGGCGGCCAGCATGTCGCCCTTGGTGACGCGGCCGTCCTTGCCGGAGCCCGGAACGGTGGTCGCATCGACGCCGCTCTCGGCCGAGAGCTTGCGCACCGACGGGGCCTGCGGCGTATCGGCGGGCAGCGCCTTGGCCGGAGCGGGAGCCGCAGCCGGCGGCGGCGCGGCGGGCTTCGCGGGAGCGGGCGCAACAGCGGCAGGCTTCGCAGCAGCCGCGCCATCATTGATCTGGCCGAGCAGCGCGCCGACGGCGACCGTCTCACCATCCTTGGCGATGATCTCGCCCAAGGTGCCGGCCGAAGGCGCGGGCACCTCGATCGTGACCTTGTCGGTCTCGAGCTCGACGAGGGGCTCGTCGACCGCCACGGCGTCGCCTGCCTTCTTGAACCAGCGGCCGATGGTGGCTTCGGTGACGGATTCACCCAGCGTCGGAACGCGAATTTCAGTCATGGTCTTTATCCTCAATAACCCGTGCGGTCATAAAGCCGGTCCGCCATCGCCTTGCGGCGAGCAAGCGATGCGGGACGGACGATCAACGCGATGTACTTGCGCCCCGCCGATTGCGGGGCGCGTCAAAAAAGGCAGGTTCAGTTCAGGGCTTCGTCGAGCAGCGCCTTCAACTGGGCGAGATGCTTGGACATCAGGCCCGTGGCGGTCGCGGCCGACGCAGCACGGCCGGCATAGCGCGGACGCTTGCTCTTGCCGCCGGTCTGGTTCAGCACCCACTCGAGATACGGCTCGATGAAGTGCCACGCGCCCATGTTGCGCGGCTCTTCCTGACACCACACGACTTCTGCGTTCTTGAAGCGGCCGAGCTCGGCGACCAGCGCCTTGAGTGGCACCGGATAGAGCTGCTCGACGCGCATCAGGTAGACGTCGTTGAGCCCGCGCTTCTCGCGCTCGTCGTAGAGATCGTAATACACCTTGCCCGAGCACAGCACGATGCGGCGGATCTGGTCGTCCGGCACCAGCTTGGTCTTGTCGTCCGCCTGCATCTGGGCGTCATCGTACAGGATGCGATGGAACGTGGTGCCCTTGGCGAGCTCCTCGAGCCGCGACACCGCGCGCTTGTGGCGCAGCAGCGATTTCGGCGTCATCACGATCAGCGGCTTGCGGATCTCGCGATGCAGCTGGCGGCGCAGCACGTGGAAGTAGTTTGCCGGCGTGGTCGGATAGACCACCTGCATGTTGTCCTCGGCGCACATCTGCAGATAGCGCTCGAGGCGTGCCGAGGAATGCTCGGGGCCCTGGCCCTCATAGCCGTGCGGCAGCAGGCAGACCAGGCCGGACATGCGCAACCATTTGCGCTCGCCCGACGAGATGAACTGGTCGAACAACACCTGAGCGCCGTTGGCGAAGTCGCCGAACTGCGCCTCCCACAGGGTCAGCGCGGTCGGCTCTGCGAGCGAATAGCCGTATTCGAAGCCGAGCACGGCTTCTTCGGACAGCAGCGAGTTGATGACCTCGAAGTGGCCCTGCTCCGGCGCCAGATGGTTGAACGGCGTGTAGCGGCTCTCGTCCTCCTGGTCGATCAGGACCGAATGGCGCTGCGAGAAGGTGCCGCGCTCGCTGTCCTGGCCGGAGAGACGAACCTTGTGGCCTTCGAGCAGCAGCGAGCAGTACGCCAGCGCCTCGCCGGTCGCCCAGTCGAGCCCGATGCCGCTCTCGATCGCCTTGGCACGGTTCTCGAGGAAACGCTGGATCGTCCGATGCAGGCGGAAGCCGTCCGGTACCTTGGTGATCTTGCGGCCGATCTCCTTGAGGCGGTCGATCTCGACGCCGGTGACGCCGCGGCGCGCCTCCTCCTCCTGGTCGGCGGACTTGAAACCCGCCCACTTGCCGTCGAGCCAGTCGGCCTTGTTCGGACGATAGCTCGTGCCGGCCTCGAACTCGGCGTCGAGACGGGCGCGCCAGTCGGCCTTGGCCTTGTCGACCTCGCCCTCGGTCATCACGCCTTCGGCGACCAGCCGCTTGGAGTAGATCTCCAAGGTCGACGGATGGCCGGCGATCTTCTTGTACATCACCGGCTGGGTGAAAGCCGGCTCGTCACCTTCGTTGTGGCCATGCCTGCGGTAGCAGAACATGTCGATGACGACCGGCTTGTGGAACTTCTGCCGGAACTCGGTCGCGACCTTGGCCGCGAACACCACCGCTTCAGGATCGTCACCGTTCACGTGGAAGATCGGCGCATCGATCATCTTGGCGACGTCGGACGGATAGGGCGACGAGCGCGAATAGCGCGGATAGGTCGTGAAGCCGATCTGGTTGTTGACGATGAAATGAATCGAGCCACCGGTCCGGTAGCCTTTCAGATCCGACAGCGCGAAGCACTCCGCCACCACGCCCTGGCCGGCGAACGCAGCGTCGCCATGCATCAAGAGCGGCAGCACCGAGATGCGCATGTCGGGCGGATCGCCGTGCTGGTCCTGCTTGGCGCGGACCTTGCCGAGCACCACGGGGTCGACGATCTCGAGATGCGAGGGGTTGGCGGTCAGCGACAGGTGGATGCGATTGCCGTCGAACTCGCGGTCCGAGGAGGCGCCGAGGTGGTACTTGACGTCGCCGGAGCCTTCGACCGCGTCGGGATTGGCCGAGCCGCCCTTGAACTCGTGGAACAGCGCGCGATGCGGCTTGCCCATGACCTGGGTCAGCACGTTGAGGCGGCCGCGATGCGGCATGCCCAGCACGATCTCCTTCACGCCGAGATTGCCGCCGCGCTTGATGATCTGCTCCAGCGCCGGGATCAGCGACTCGCCGCCGTCGAGACCGAAGCGCTTGGTGCCGGTGAACTTGACGTCGCAGAACTTCTCGAAGCCTTCGGATTCGATCAGCTTCTGCAGAATCGCGCGACGGCCCTCACGGGTGAACGAGATCTCCTTGTCCGGCCCCTCGATGCGCTCCTGGATCCAGGCCTTCTGCGCCGCGTTCGTGATGTGCATGAACTCGACGCCAAGCGTCTGGCAATAGGTGCGCTCGCAGATCGCGACGATCTCGCGCAAGCTGCCGTATTCGAGGCCGAGCACGTGATCGAGGAAGATCTTGCGGTCGTAGTCGGCCTCGGTGAAACCGTAGGAACGCGGGTCCAGCTCCTCGCGGTTGCGCGGCGCCTCGATGCCGAGCGGATCGAGCTTGGCGTGGAAGTGGCCGCGCATGCGGTAGGCGCGGATCAGCATCAACGCGCGGACGGAGTCGCGGGTGGCCTGGTTGACGTCGGCCGCCGACAATTCGACGCCCTTGGCCTGAGCCTTCTGCGCAATCTTCTCGCCGACCTTCTTCTCGACGACGGCCCAGTTGCCGTCCAGCGCCGAGGTCAATTCGTCCCGGGGGGAGACCGGCCAGTTGCTGCGCGCCCAGGAGGGGCCCGACGCATTCTTCTGCACGTCGGCCGGCGCATCCTTCAGGCTCTTGAAGAACTCCTGCCATTCCGGGTCGACCGAAGCGGGATCCTTCTCGTAGCGGGCGTAGATCTCATCGATGTAGGTGGCATTGGTGCCCTGCAGAAAAGACGACAGGGCGAAGGCGGCGTTCGCATCTTGGCGAGACATGGTGGCGTCCTGGTAATTTCGATGCGCCCAATCAAAACGGCGCAATGCCTGACCCGCGGGGGACGCGGATCAGGCTCGGGTTAGGACCGTTTACCTTATTTATTGTAAATATTCGCGCCGAAAAGCACTAAGTCCTGAATCAGGATTTCAACTTTTCGACAAGCGTCTTTCCGAGCCGCGCAGGCGACGGCGACACGGTAATACCAGCCGCTTCCATCGCGGCCGTCTTCGAGCCGGCATCGCCCTTGCCGCCGGAGATGATCGCGCCGGCATGACCCATGCGACGGCCGGGAGGCGCGGTGACGCCGGCGATGAATCCCACCATCGGTTTCTTGCGACCGCGCTTGGCTTCGTCCTTGATGAACTGCGCCGCGTCCTCCTCGGCCGAGCCGCCGATCTCACCGATCATGATGATCGAGGTGGTCTTGGGGTCAGCGAGGAACATCTCGAGCATGTCGATGAACTCGGTGCCCTTGACCGGATCACCGCCGATGCCGACCGCCGTGGTCTGGCCGAGACCTTCCGAGGTGGTCTGGAACACCGCCTCGTAGGTCAGCGTGCCGGAGCGCGACACGATGCCGACCGAACCGGGCTTGAAGATGTTGGCCGGCATGATGCCGATCTTGCACTCGCCGGCGGTCATCACGCCCGGGCAGTTCGGCCCGATCAGGCGCGACTTGGAGCCCTGCAGCGAGCGCTTGACGCGGACCATGTCCAGCACCGGGATGCCCTCGGTGATGCAGACGATCAGCGGGACCTCGGCGTCGATCGCCTCGCAGATCGCGTCGGCGGCGCCCGGCGGCGGGACGTAGATCACCGAGGCGTCGGCCCCGGTGGCCTCGCGGGCCTCCTTGACGGTGTCGAACACGGGCAGGCCGAGGTGGGTCGAGCCGCCTTTGCCCGGCGACGTGCCGCCGACCATCTTGGTGCCATAGGCGATCGCCGCCTCGGAGTGGAAGGTGCCGTTCTTGCCAGTGAAGCCCTGGCAGATGACCTTGGTGTTCTTGTCGATGAGGATGGACATCGTGCTTTCTCTAAAAGCGTTGCGGTGAGGAATGAGCGAGCGCCTGGACCGGCGCTCAGCCTCCCTTGACGGCCTTGACGATCTTCTGCGCGGCGTCGTCGAGATTGTCGGCGGGCAGCACGTTCAGACCGGACTCGCTGATGATCTTCTTGCCGAGATCGACATTGGTGCCTTCGAGGCGCACCACGAGCGGCACCTTCAGGCCGACTTCCTTGACCGCGGCCACGACGCCCTCGGCGATGACATCGCACTTCATGATGCCGCCGAAGATGTTGACCAGGATGCCCTTCACGTTCGGGTCGGCGGTGATGATCTTGAACGCCGCCGCGACCTTCTCCTTGCTGGCGCCACCGCCGACGTCGAGGAAGTTGGCGGGCTCCATGCCGTAGAGCTTGATGATGTCCATCGTCGCCATGGCAAGGCCGGCGCCGTTGACCATGCAGCCGATGGTGCCGTCGAGCGCAACGTAGTTGAGGTCGTATTTGGAGGCCTCGATCTCCTTGGCATCTTCCTCGGTCTCGTCACGCAGCGCGACGACTTCCGGGTGCTTGAACAGCGCGTTGGAGTCGAACGACACCTTGGCGTCGAGCACGCGCAGCTGGCCCTGCTTGGTGACGACCAGCGGGTTGATCTCGAGCATCGCCATGTCCTTGGCGACGAACGCATTGTAGAGTTGGGTGGTGAGCTTCTCGGCCTGCTTGGCGAGGTCGCCGGAGAGCTTCAGCGCCTTGGCGACGGCGCGGCCGTGATGGCCCATGACGCCGGTGGCCGGGTCGACCGAGAAGGTCACGATCTTCTCGGGGGTCTCGTGGGCGACGTCCTCGATGTTGACGCCGCCTTCGGTCGACACCACGAAGGCGACCCTCGAGGTCTCGCGGTCGACCAGCAGCGACAGATAGAACTCCTTGTCGATATCCGAGCCGTCCTCGATGTAGAGGCGATTGACCTGCTTGCCGTCGGGGCCGGTCTGCACGGTCACCAGCGTCGCGCCCAGCATCTGCTTGGCGAAAGTGTTGACCTCGTCGATCGACTTGGCGAGGCGGACGCCACCCTTGTCGCCGGCCGAGGCCTCCTTGAACTTGCCCTTGCCACGGCCACCGGCGTGGATCTGGCTCTTCACGACCCAGACCGGGCCACCGAGCGTCTTCGCCGCCGCATCCGCGTCCTCCGGACGGAGAACCGGCACGCCCTTGGAAATCGGCACGCCGAACTCGTGCAGCAGTGCCTTGGCCTGATATTCGTGAATGTTCATAAGCGCTTGCTCCCCGAACCCGCGATGGGGTGACGACCAGAATTGTTGTTAGGATGTCTGGTATACCATATACCAAACATCCTGCAACTCGATGTGGGCGAGATTACGCCCCGTGAATGACCCCTGATCAGCGGCCGAGCAGGTCGGGCGCGATCTTCTTGCAGGCGTCGACCAGGCCCTGCACGGCGGCAACCGACTTGTCGAACGCCTCGCGGTCCTTGCCGGCGAGCTCGATCTCGACGATGCGCTCGACACCCTTGGAGCCGATCACGACGGGCACGCCGACATACATGTCCTTGACGCCGAACTCGCCGTTGAGATGCGCCGCGCAGGGCAGCACGCGCTTCTTGTCGCGCAGATAGCTCTCGGCCATTGCGATCGCCGACGCCGCCGGAGCGTAGTAGGCGGAGCCGGTCTTCAGCAGGTTGACGATCTCGGCGCCGCCGTTGCGGGTGCGATCGACGATCTCGTCGATGCGGGCCTGCGACGTCCAGCCCATCTTGACGAGGTCGGGCAGCGGAATGCCGGCAACGGTCGAGTACTTGGTCAGCGGAACCATGGTGTCGCCATGACCGCCGAGCACGAAGGCGGTGACGTCCTCGACCGAGACGTTGAACTCATCAGCCAGAAAGTAGCGGAAACGCGCCGAGTCGAGCACGCCGGCCATGCCGACGACCTTCTTGGCCGGAAGCCCCGAGGCCTTCTGCAGCGCCCAGACCATCGCGTCGAGCGGATTGGTGATGCAGATGACGAAGGCGTCGGGCGCGTACTTCTTGATGCCGGCGCCGACCTGCTCCATCACCTTCAGGTTGATCGACAAGAGGTCGTCGCGGCTCATGCCCGGCTTGCGCGGTACGCCCGCCGTAACGATGCACACCTTGGCGTTGTCGAGCGCCTCATAGGAGTTGGCACCGGTGTAGTGCGCGTCGAAGCCGTCGACCGGCGATGACTGGGCGATGTCGAGCGCCTTGCCCTGCGGAACGCCTTCGGCAATGTCGAACATCACGACGTCGCCGAGCTCCTTGAGGCCGACGAGGTGAGCCAGCGTTCCGCCGATCTGACCGGAGCCAATCAAAGCAATCTTGTCGCGCGCCATGGCAAATTTTCCTTTGAACCCGAAGGAGTGAGGGAGGTTGAAAAGTCGACTGGTGGTTATCCCTTTCGCCCCGGCCGTTCAAGTCAAGCTATGGCCAATTGACGGGCCTGCCTTCATTTCGATCAGGACCGGGCGACGGCTGCTGATGATCCTTTCAGCATGATTGGCGTGGCCTTTTCGCGGCTGTGTGCCCGGCGGCTGGCGTTCGCCAAAACTCCAGTATTTGTCAGGTTTCGACCAACCCCGTGGAAGTCCCAGATGCCGCCGAGTCCTTCCGCCCGTGCGGCAGGGCCAGATAGGAGTCCGAACCCATCTCGATCAGGCGCGAGGTGGTCCGCTTGAACTCCATGGCCTCGGTGCCCTCGGTCGCGACGTAGAGCGAAATCGGGTCGGCTTCGGCGGAGGCGATCAGCTTCACGGCGTTGTCGTAGAGCGTATCGATCAGGGTGATGAACCGCTTGGCGGCATTGCGCTCGGCCAGATCCATGACCGGAACGTGATCGATCAGGATCGTATGATAGTCGTGCGCGAGCCGCAGATAGTCCGAGGCCGCCAGCGGCTTCTCGCAGAGATCGGCAAAATCGAAGCGGGCGACGCCGTTGGCGGAGCACGGGACGTGCAGGATGCGCCCCTTGATCGTCATGTCGCGCGGCTTGCACTTGGCGTGGCCCGTGAGCCGCGCCCAGGCATTGTCGAGCGCCGCTCGCGCGTCGACATCGGCCGGCACCAGCCACATCTTCACGCCGGCCAGCTTCTCCAGCCGGAAATCGGTGCGCGCGTCCAGCCGCATCACGTCCATGTGGTCGGCAATCTGCTTGATGAAGGGCAGGAACAGCGCGCGGTTGAGGCCGCCTTTGTAGAGGTCTTCAGGCGCGACGTTGGAGGTCGCCACCACCACCGTGCCGAGCTCGAACAGCCTGGCGAACAGACGTCCCAGGATCATCGCGTCGGCGATGTCGGTGACATGGAATTCGTCGAAACAGAGCAGCCAGGCCTGATCGAAGATCGCCTGCGCCGTGAGACCGATCACATCGGCATCGGCGAGCTCGCCGCGCGCGATGTTCTGGCGGTAGCCGTAGATGCGCTCATGCACCTCGGCCATGAATTCGTGAAAATGCGCGCGGCGCTTGTGCTCGACGGGACAGTTCTGGAAGAACAGGTCCATCAGCATGGTCTTGCCGCGCCCGACCTCGCCGTGGACATAGAGGCCGTTCGGCGGCTCGCTCTTGTCGGCAAAAAGGCGGCCCAACAAGCCTTGCTTGCGCGTGGGCTTGTAGGTGGAGAGCCGGCGCTCCAGCGCCGCCAGGGCGTCGGCGACCTCGGCCTGGGCGAGGTCGGCCTCGATCGCACCGGTATCGACCAAAGACTGATATTGCGCGCGGAACGCGTCTGACGGAGTGGACAGCATGAGCCCACTCTAGGTCATGAGACTTACGCAAAATGCAATCCGCAAATGGTGGAAGCCGCCATGCGTCGGAGCCGTGTGGTCGTGGTATATGGCACGCAAACGCCGCCGTGATCGTTAGTCCGGGGCTAACGACGTTCGTCTTCGCTCCCGGCCTCAGCGAACGGCTGGCTTGAACGACCCCGCTGCAGACCTCACCCCCGGCGAGAGGTCGTAGGCGTCCTCGACCACATAGGGCCCGCCGCCGGTCGAGGCACGCGACGAAAACAGCACGAAGCGCTCGGCCATGAACACGCGGCTCGGGAAATAGCCGCGGACGGAGAGATAGTCGGCGACGTCCTGGCTCGACGCATCGTGCAGCCGCGCCAGCGTGACGTGGGGCACGAATTTGCGGCCCTCCGGATCGAGCCCGATCCGCTGCATGAGCCGCTCGAGCTCGGCCTGCAGCTCGATCAGGGGGCGGCTCGGCGCGACGTTGGCAACGACGGCGCGCGGCTTGCGGCCGCCGAAGCTGGAAAGACCCTGCACCGTCACTTCGAACGGCTTGCGGTTCACCCGCCACAGCATCGAGGCGATCTCGTTGGCGGAGGCGCCGTCAATGTCACCGATGAAACGCAACGTCACATGGTAATTTTCGGGATCGATCCAGCGGGCGCCGGGGAGGCCACCCCGCAAACCGGAAAGCGTGTGGCCAACCTCGGCCGGGATTTCCAGTCCAGTAAACAAACGCGGCATCGTTTCGGGACTCCCGATGCTGGAGGCTGATCTCGAAAATTGACGAGATCATGCCTTCGAGAAATGATCGACGACGAATCGCCAATGCATCATTCCTACCGAACTTATATGACTCCGCGACGGAAGGCGGGTTAACGCCGGTAAAAGCTGCGGAAAACCCGGTCCTTAAGGTTATCGCAAATGATCGACGCGGCGCTTCGTTCCGTCATTGCCCACGAAGCGGACGCAGGAATGCTTCCGCCGTAGGCAACAGCCTGGACACGATGATGTCGACGCCCGCCGCAGTGGGGTGGATGCCGTCGGCCTGGTTCAGCTTGGCGTCGGCGGCGACGCCATCGAGGAGGAATGGATACAGCGGCACGTCGAACTGCTTGGCGAGATCGGGGTAGATCGCGTTGAATTTCGCGGCGTAGTCGCTGCCGAAATTCGGCGGCGCCAGCATGCCGCACAGCATCACGGCGATGCCCCTAGCCTTCAGCCGGGCCACGATCTCGCTCAAAGCCTTGCGCGTCACGGCGGGATCGATGCCGCGCAGCGCGTCATTGGCGCCGAGCTCGACGATGACCGCTTCGGTCCCCTCCGGCACCGACCAGTCGAGCCGGTCGCGGCCGCCGGACGAGGTGTCCCCGGACACGCCGGCATTGGTGAGGTCGATCGGCAGCCCCTTGGCCTGCAACGCCTTCTGCAGCTTGGCTGGAAACGCATCCGAGGCGGACAGGCCGAGTCCCGCGCTCAAGGAATCGCCGAGAACGACGAGCTTGATCGGCTTGACGGCCTCGGCACCCGCGAACGCGGGCCCGACTGTCATCAAGGCGAGCATCAACACGAGTATGTGCACGAAGATATGTCCGCGCCTCTCGACCCGGCTTGCGGAGTTGCCATATGACCGAGCCATGGACAGTCTCATCGAAACCTCGCCTTTGGCCGGCCTTGCGCCGGACACCATTACCATCTCGAACGTCAACCTCTCGCTCGGCACCGGCGCGGCGCGGGTCCATATCCTCAAGGACATCAGCCTGCGGGTGGGACAGGGCGAGACGATCGGTCTGATCGGACCGTCGGGCTCTGGCAAGTCCACATTGCTGATGGTGATGGCGGGGCTGGAACGTCCTGATGGGGGTGAGGTGGTGGTCAACGGGACCGCTTTCAATGCCCTGGACGAGGACGCCCTGGCCCGGTTCCGCGGCCGCCAGGTCGGCATCGTCTTCCAGTCCTTCCATCTGATCCCGACCATGACGGCGCTGGAGAATGTCGCGGTGCCGCTGGAGCTGGCGGGCCATTCCGGCGCCGCCGAGCGCGCCGCCCGCGAGCTGGATTCGGTCGGACTCGGACACCGGCTGCACCACTATCCGACCCAGCTCTCGGGCGGCGAGCAGCAGCGCGTGGCGCTGGCGCGGGCACTTGCGCCGGACCCGGCCATTCTGGTGGCCGACGAGCCGACCGGCAATCTCGACGAGACCACCGGACGGCAGATCGTGGACCTGCTGTTCACCAAGCATGCCGAGCGCGGCATGACGCTGGTGCTGGTGACCCATGACAGCGGGCTTGCGCATCGTTGCGACCGCGTGGTCCGGCTGCGCTCGGGGCGAATCGAAGCCGACGGCGGCGCGCACGAGCCGGCCCTCGCATGACCACCGTCGCTGAACCGATCGCCGGCGGCCGCATGGCCGCGCTGCCCGTGCGCTACGCGCTGCGCGAGCTGCGGGGCGGCCTGCGCGGCTTCTACGTCTTCATCGCCTGCATCGCGCTCGGCGTGCTCGCCATTGCCGGTGTCGGCTCGGTGGCGGCGAGCCTCAACGACGGCCTGGTTCGCGAAGGACGTACGCTGCTCGGCGGCGACGTTGCCTTTTCACTGTTTCAGCGCGAGGCCAAGCCGGAGGAGATCGACTTCCTGCGCTCGCGTGGAAAGCTGTCGCTGGCAGCGACCCTGCGCGCCATGGTGCGCTCGGGCGACGCCAAGCTGGCGCTGGTCGAGCTGAAGGCGGTCGACAACGCCTATCCGCTGCTCGGCAAGGCTGAGCTCCAGCCAGATCTGCCGATGGCCGACATCCTGGCCGAGCGCGACGGCGTCTACGGAGCTGCGGCGGATCCGGCGCTGCTGGCTCGGCTCGATCTGAGGATCGGCGACACCGTCACCATCGACACGGTCCGCTTCCAGATTCGCAGCGCGCTGCAGGCCGAGCCCGACAAATTGTCCGGCGGCATCGGCCTCGGGCCACGCTTCCTGATCAGCGAGGCGGGCCTGCGGGCCACGCCGCTGCTGCAGCCGGGCAGCCTGGTGCGCTGGACCTACCGGGTCCGGCTGCCCGACAATGCCAAGGACGACCACGCCGCGGCGTCCTTCATCGCCGATACCCGCCTGACGCTGCCCTCGGCCGGATGGGAGATCCGCAGCCGCAGCAACGCCTCGCCGCAACTGGAGCGGACGATCGGCCGCTTCACCCAGTTCCTCACCCTGGTCGGTCTCGCCGCCCTGCTGGTCGGCGGCGTCGGCGTCGCCAATGCGGTCAAGAGCCATGTCGACCGCCGGACCGAGGTGATCGCGGCCTTCAAGGCCCTCGGCGCCACCAGCCGCGACGTGTTCGGCATCTACCTCGTGCAGGTGATGGTGCTCGCCACGATCGGTTCGATCGTCGGCCTCAGCGCCGGGGCGGCCCTGCCGTTTGCCATCGTCGGGCTGTTCGGCAACATCCTGCCGCTGCCCGTGATCCCGGCTATTCATTCGGATGAGCTGGCGCTGTCCTTCGTCTATGGTCTGCTCACCGCACTGGCGTTCGGTCTGTGGCCGCTCGGGCGCGTACGCGACGTGCCGGTGGCGGCGTTGTTCCGCGAGGCGGTTATCGCCGAATGGCACCGTCCGCGCTGGAGCTATCTGGTGCTGATCGCGGGCACCGTCGCGCTGCTGATCGCGGTCGTGATCGGCCTGTCCTACGACAAGCGCATCGCAGCCGTGTTCGTCGTCGCCGCCGCGCTGGTGTTCGTGCTGTTGCGCGGCATTGCCGCCGCGGTGATGGCGATTGCGCGCGCCCTGCCGCGCAGCCGCTTCCCGATGCTGCGGCTGGCGGTCAGCAATATCTATCGCCCGGGCGCGCTGACACCGTCCGTGGTGCTCTCGCTCGGGCTGGGACTCGCCGTGCTGGTCACGATTACCCAGATCGACGGCAATCTGCGACGCCAGTTCCTGGCTCAACTGCCGGAACAGGCGCCGTCGTTTTTCTTCATCGACGTCCCCTCCGGCGAGGCCGACCGCTTCCGCGACTTCCTCAAGGACCTCGCCCCTCAATCCACTGTCGAAGACGTGCCGATGCTGCGCGGGCGCATCGTCTCCGCCCGCGGCGTGCGCGCCGAGGACCTCAAGGCGACGACGGACACCGAATGGGTGCTGCAGAGCGACCGGGGCCTGACCTATACCGCCGAGGTTCCCAAAGGATCCAAGGTCGTCGAGGGCGAGTGGTGGGGCGAGACCTACAGCGGCCCGCCGCTGGTTTCGATCGAGAAGCGGATCGCCGACGGTCTCGGCCTCAAGCTCGGTGACGACATCGTGGTCAACGTGCTCGGACGCGACATCACGGCGCGGATCGGCAACATGCGCACCATCGACTGGCAGGGGCTCGGCATCAATTTCGTGCTGGTGTTCTCCCCGAATGCCTTCAAGGGAGCGCCGCACACCCATGTCGCCACCCTCACCGAGTCGCGCTCCGATACCGCCGAGGATGCCCGTGTCATCCGCAAGGTGGCCGACGCCTTCCCGATGGTGACCAGCGTGCGGGTCCGCGAGGTGATGGAGACGGTGGGCTCGGTGGTCTCCAACCTCGCGCTCGCCATCCGCGGCGCCAGTGCGGTGACGCTGATCTCGGCCATCCTGGTGCTGGGTGGCGCGCTGGCGGCCGGCCACCGCCACCGGGTCTATGATGCCGTCATCCTGAAGACCCTGGGCGCGACGAGGCTGCGGCTGCTCGGCGCCTACGCGCTGGAATATCTGATGATCGGGTTTGCCACCGCCGCGTTCGGCGTCATCGCCGGCTCGGTGTCCGCCTGGCTGATCGTGACCCGGCTGATGACGTTGAGCTTCGCCTGGCAGGCCGGCAGCGCCGCGCTGGTCGTCGTGGCCGCGCTGATCGTGACGGTCGGCCTCGGTCTGGCCGGCACTCTGCTGGCGCTCAACCAGAAACCGGCGACGGTTCTTCGGAATCTGTAGCGGCTTGCGCGCTCATGCCGCACGGTTAACGCGATTTCTGCGGCTGGGACGCGCGCGGAGCGACATTCAGCCGCGCGTGGAAGCTTGCGGCGGATATGCTAGTTTCCCATCTAGGGAATGGGCTCAGAGACCTGCCAAAAGATGGCGAATTTGCCGATGACGCAAATTTAATATCTGCAGCAGCGGGTATGAGATAGGGTTTTTCGAGAACCGGCCGAAGGTCCTGTCAGGACCGGGCTGCCGGGCAACCAACGGGAATCGACCATGTCGGACCTAGACCGCAACTATGCTTCACCCTTTGGCCGGGTGGCCGGGCGCGCCGATGCCGCGACCGTCGACGCCGGTCTGCGCGCCTACATGCTGCGCATCTACAATTACATGAGCATCGGCCTGGCCATCACCGGCCTTGCGGCACTGGGCGTCTACATGGCGTCGGTGACCGGCGATCCGGCGGCCGGCGTGTTCAAGTTCGGCAACGCCTATCTGACGCAGTTCGGCTACGCGATGTTCGTGAGCCCGCTGAAGTGGCTGTTCATCCTGGCCCCCCTGGTCATGGTGTTCGCGATCTCGGCCGGCATCAACCGCTTGGCGCCGTCGACCGCGCAGATCCTGTTCTGGGTGTTCTCGGCCTTGATGGGCATCTCGCTGTCGTCGATCTTCCTGGTGTACACCCACACCTCGATCGTGCGGGTGTTCTTCATCACCGCGGCGACGTTCGGCGCGCTGAGCCTCTACGGCTACACGACCAAGCGTGACATGACGGGCATGGGCTCGTTCCTGTTCATGGGCCTGATCGGCATCGTGCTGGCGAGCCTCGTGAACCTTTTCCTGGCGAGCTCGATGCTGCAGTTCATCGTCTCGGTGATCGGCGTGTTCGTGTTCGCCGGCCTGACCGCCTGGGACACGCAGCGTCTGAAGAACGAGTACATCTACGGCTACGCTTCCGCGGGCGGCGACATCGCGGAGCGCGCGGCAATCACCGGCGCCCTGTCGCTGTACTTGAACTTCATCAACCTGTTCACGCTGCTGCTGCAGTTGCTCGGACAGCGCGACTGATCCAACCGCTCGAACGAGCGACCTTCGAAGCCCCGGCCTCACCGCCGGGGCTTTTCGTTTGCACAAACCCCGATTGCGACCGACGCAAAACCGCAGCGGCAGCCATGCCGCGAGGCCGGATTGATCGCCGCGTCCGCCTGGGTATGCTTCCACCCCATGTCCGACATTGAAATCCGGCCCACCCAGGAGGCCGACCTTCCCGCCATCACCGCTATCTACGGCCAAGCCGTCCGCGAGGGCACGGCCACCTTTGAGCTCGACCCTCCGGATCTGGCGGAGATGACGCGCCGCTTCCGGGCGCTCCGCGACGGCGGCTTCCCCTATTTCGCTGCCCTGCTGGACGGAGAGGTGGTGGGCTATGCCTATGCCGGGCCCTACCGGCCCCGCCCTGCCTATCGCTTCACGGTGGAGAACTCGGTCTATCTCGCTCCCGCCAGCCAGCGTCGCGGCATCGGGATGCGCCTGATGCGGCGGCTGATCGACGCCTGTGAGGAGGGAGGCTTTCGCCAGATGATCGCCGTCATCGGCGACTCCGCCAATTCCGGCTCGGTCGGGCTGCATACCGCCTGCGGCTTCCAGATGATCGGCACCCACCCGAGCGTCGGCCTGAAATTCGGCCGCTGGCTCGATACTGTGATGATGCAGCGCCCGCTCGGGGCCGGGAGCAGCGACGTCCCGGCGTAAGGCAGCGCCAGTCGGAAGGTCATGATCAACCCGGTGCGCGTGGGATCAGACCAGGGCTGGTTTGGGCGCGATCACCAGCAGCACGCGCTCGAGCTCGTGGCCGCGGCGCAGGATCAGCCCGGTGGCCGAGATCACGCTGTACATGCCCTGCTTGCGTGCGAGACGCGGATCCTTCTCGATGCGGTAGATCGGCACCTCGGACGCCCGGCGAAACACGGAGAAGACGGCCCGGTCACGCAGGAAGTCGATTGAATAGTCGCGCCACTCACCGTCGGCGACCATGCGGCCGTAGAGGTTCAGGATGCGGTTCAGCTCCAGGCGGTCGAACGTCACCCGGTTCGGCGCTGCGGCCGCACTGCGCGCCGCCGCGCGGTTCTCGCTGGGGTCGGCGTCCTCCGGCGTGAGGTTCATTGGCGTCCTCCTGTCATCGGTGCGACATGATCGCGCCATCCGGCAGAAGCCGCAAGGGGCCGTTTTCGTTGTCGAAGTTCGACCGAGCCTGCGAGGTCATCGGTTCCGCGAACACGCAAGCGTCACGGGATCGTTAGCAGAATCATAATCGCGCCGTCTTTCCGCCCACCGACCGCCCCCGACCTTCGGCATAAGATTCGTGTGCGTTGGCCCGGTCCTTTCGGTTCCGGATTCCTCAGCCCCCAGCCCCCCGGGGTCGTCAGGATCGGGTCTATTCACAAGTAAGGCAAAGGGCCAACGCAAGTTGGTCCTTTTGCTTTTCTGGCGTGAGCTGCACGTACGATTGTCGGGACGCGCCGTCGCACGGACGTGACGCGCCCAACGCAGGTCAGCGAAAACGAAGATCAGGACGACGGAAGATCAGCGCTCGGGACCGCGCGCCGTTGCTGAAGCCCGTCCGCCCAACGGCAACTCGGAAAAGGCGGCCCCGAGCATCGGCCCAGGGCGGTCGCGACTGCCGTCCTGCACATAGACGACGGTGCCATCGACGCCCTCGCGGGCGATCTTCTCCAGCGGCACGCTCCATCTGACCGGCGACCCATTCCAGTCACCCAGCTTCTGAAGCCCGCGAACGACGTTGTAATAGGTCAGATCACGGCCGCTGTTCTCGCCGCGGCCGACCGAGATCGGGACCACCCGCGAGATCGAGCAGACCCAGACCTCGCCGTGCTTGCGCGGCATCTGGTCGTTGGCCGCGGCCACGGAGACAGTAAGGTCCTGGCCGTCGACCGACAGCCTCACCGGCACCGACATCACGCTGCCACCCTGGACGGTCTCCTCGATGGCGCCCTCGATCGCCTCGCGGTCGCTGCCGATCACATGCACGGAGCCGTTGACCACCGCCTGCGGCGTATAGACCTCGCGGTCGCCGCGCGCACGAGAATAGGCCCGCTGCCGGGCCGTGAAGCGGGAGTCGGCCAGCGTGTCCTTCCAGCCGAGATAGTCCCAGTAGTCGATCGGCAGCGACAGCGCGATGACCGAAGGATCTCTGGCGAGCTCGCCGAGGATCTTGTCAGCCGGCGGGCAGGACGAACAGCCTTGCGAGGTGAAGAGTTCGATCACCGCACGGGGATCGGACGCAGCTGGCCGGACGAAAGCGATGACCGCACAGACACTCAGCGCTGCGCGCGACCACCACGACATCTGTCCACTCATCGCCACTGTCCCGTCTGGACCACCGTCCGCTGCGCCCTGTGCATCACTGCATCCGCGATGCCGTCCTCGTAGTTAACAAACCGAAAATGCAAAAGAGGCGGCCTTTGTCATAGGCCGCCTCCTTCATCACCCGCTACTCACTTCAGAGTGAGCCAAACTGTCGCATCGCGCGTTGGTTAAGCGGCGAGCTTGCGCAGCACGTAGTGCAGGATGCCGCCGTTGCGGTAGTAGTCGAGCTCGTCGAGCGTATCGATCCGGCAGAGCAGCGGCACCTGCTGCGCCGCGCCGTCGGCCGAGACGATCTCGGCGGTCAGGGTTTGGCGCGGCTTCAGGTCGCCTTGCAGGCCCTTGATGGTAACCTTCTCGTCGCCCTTGAGGCCGAGCGAGGACCAGGACGTGCCTTCCTGGAAGGTGAGCGGCAGCACGCCCATACCTACCAGATTGGAGCGATGGATGCGCTCGAAGCTCTGGCAGATCACGGCGCGGACGCCCAGCAGCCGGGTACCTTTGGCGGCCCAGTCGCGCGACGAACCGTTGCCGTATTCGGCGCCGGCGAACACCACCAGCGGCACACCCTCTTCCTGATACTTCATCGCGGCGTCGTAGATCGACATCTGCTCGCCGTCGGGCCAGTGCTTGGTCAGGCCGCCCTCGGGAATGTTGCCGTCGGCACCCTTGAGCATGAAGTTCTTGATGCGGATGTTGGCGAAGGTGCCGCGCATCATGATCTCGTGATTGCCGCGGCGCGTGCCATACTGGTTGAAGTCCGCCGGGCGGACCTGGTGTTCGCTAAGGAACTTGCCGGCAGGCGAAGTCAGCTTGATCGAACCGGCCGGCGAGATGTGGTCGGTCGTGATCTTGTCGCCGAACAGCGCCAGCACGCGGGCCTCGACGATGTCCTTGATCGGCTCGGGCTCCTTCTTCATGCCCTCGAAATACGGCGGGTTCTGCACGTAGGTCGACGACATGTTCCAGCGATAGGTCTCGCTCTCGACCGTCTTGATCTTGCGCCAGTTGGTGTCGCCCTTGAACACGTCGGCGTAGCGCTTCTTGAAGATCGACGCCTTGACGAACTTCTTGACGAAGTCGTTGACCTCCTTGGTCGTCGGCCAGATGTCCTTCAGGTAGACCGGCTTCTTGTCCTTGCCGATGCCGATCGGCTCGACCGAAAGATCCTTGGTCACGGTGCCGGCCAGCGCATAGGCCACGACCAGCGGCGGCGAGGCCAGATAGTTGGCCTGCACGTCCGGCGAGACGCGGCCTTCGAAGTTGCGGTTACCCGACAGCACGGCCGCCGCGACCACGCCGTTGTCGTTGATCGACTTCGAGATCTCCTCCGGCAGCGGGCCGGAATTGCCGATGCAGGTGGTGCAGCCGAATCCGACGAGGTTGAAGCCGACCTTGTCGAGGTCCTTCTGCAGGCCCGAGTTGGCAAGGTATTCGGCAACCACCTGACTGCCGGGAGCGAGGGAGGTCTTCACCCACGGCTTGGCCTTGAGGCCCTTGGCGGCGGCGTTGCGGGCCAAGAGGCCGGCGCCGATCAGCACGCTCGGATTCGAGGTGTTGGTGCAGGAGGTGATGGCGGCGATGACGACGTCGCCATGGCCGATGTCGAAGTCCTTGCCCTCGACCGGGAAGCGCTGCGCAGCGTCGGGCTTCTTGTACTCCCCAGCCAGCGCGGTCGCGAAGCCTTCGGCCACCGCCGGCAGCGCGATGCGGCCTTCGGGACGCTTCGGACCGGCCATCGACGGCACGACGTCGGCGAGATCGAGGGTCAGCGTCTGCGTGAACACCGGGTCCGGCGACTTGGCAGTGCGGAACAGACCCTGCGCCTTGGCATAGGCCTCGACCAGCGCGACGCGCGGCGCCTTGCGACCCGAGGTCTTGAGATAGTCGATGGTGGCGGCGTCAACCGGGAAGAAGCCGCAGGTCGCGCCGTATTCCGGAGCCATGTTGGCAATGGTCGACTTGTCGGCGACCGAGAGATGGTCGAGGCCGGGGCCGAAGAACTCGACGAACTTGCCGACCACGCCGAGCTTGCGCAGCATCTGGGTGACGGTCAGCACCAGGTCGGTCGCGGTCACGCCTTCCTTCAACGCGCCGGTCAGCTTGAAGCCGACGACGTCGGGCAGCAGCATCGACAGCGGCTGGCCGAGCATGCAGGCCTCGGCCTCGATGCCGCCAACGCCCCAGCCGAGCACGGCGAGGCCATTGACCATGGTGGTGTGGGAGTCAGTGCCGACCAGCGAATCCGGATAGGCGACCTCGAAGGTGCCCTTGGTGCGGCCGATCGTCATCTTCTCCTTCTTGGTCCAGACCGTCTGCGCCAGGTATTCGAGGTTGACCTGGTGGCAGATGCCGGTGCCGGGCGGCACGACGGAGAAGTTCGAGAACGCCTTCTGGCCCCATTTCAGGAATTCGTAACGCTCCTGGTTCTGCTTGTACTCCTCGGCGACGTTCTTGCCGAACGCCTTGTTGTCACCGAAGTAGTTCACGATCACCGAGTGGTCGATGACGAGATCGACCGGCACCAGCGGGTTGATCTTCTCGGCATCGCCGCCGAGCTTCTGCATTGCGTTGCGCATCGCCGCGAGGTCGACCACCGCCGGCACGCCGGTGAAATCCTGCATCAGCACGCGCGCCGGGCGGAAGGCGATCTCATGTTCCAGCGACTTCTTGCGCAGCCATTTGGACACTGCGACGATGTCGTCCTTGGTGACGGTGCGGCCGTCCTCGTTGCGCAGCAGGTTCTCGAGCAGCACCTTCATCGAATACGGCAGCTTGGAGATGTCCTTGAGACCGTTCTTCTCGGCTGTGGGCAAGCTGTAATAGATGTAGCTCTTCGTTCCGACCTTGAGGGTCTTGCGACACTTGAAGCTGTCGAGCGAGGTCATGCGTGGAAATCCCAATTGATCTGTATACCCGGAGGGGGTATTTAAGAACCGTCAGCGCGAGGCGCCGAATGGCTTGCAGCGGGCGATTGTGTGCTGCATCAAGGTCGGGCTTATAGAAGCTTTCTAACTGCGCCGCCACAGAGACAAGCAAGTCCCGACGTGGCATCACCCACAAATTCTCACGCGCTAGCCATCAATTCCCTAGGGGCTGTCACGACGGGCCATGCAGGCGACTTCAACATTGTCTCCGAAGCTGTTCGGCCGCGACGTCAGGTGCGTGCGCGGCGGTCGCGAGGTGTTCGCAGGACTAGCCTTCGAAGCAGTCGCGGGCGAGGCGCTGGCGGTGACCGGACACAATGGTGCGGGCAAGACATCACTGCTGCGGTTGATTGCCGGTCTGCTGCTGCCGGCGGGCGGCTCCATCGCCATCGAGGGCGGTGAGAGCGAGCTCACGGTGCCCGAGCAGGCGCATTATCTCGGCCACCGCGACGCGCTGAAGCCGGCGCTCAGCGTGCGCGAAAACCTGACCTTCTGGGCCGAATTCCTCGGCGGCGGCATCACGCGGCCGATCCCCGACTGCCTCGCGGCCGTCGGCATCGCCCACGCCATCGACCTGCCCGCCGCCTATCTGTCCGCCGGCCAGCGCCGCCGGCTGTCGCTGGCCCGCCTGCTCGCGGTGCCGCGCCTGCTCTGGCTGCTCGATGAACCGACCGCGGCGCTCGACGTCGCGGGGCAGGCGATGTTCGCGGGGCTGATGCGGGAGCATCTCGCCGGGGGTGGGCTGATTGTCGCGGCGACGCACGGCCCGCTCGGCATCGACACACGCGAGCTGCGGATCGGGGAGGCTCGATGATTCCCTCTCTCCTCTTCGCAGTCCCACCCACCGCTCTCTCCGTTCCCGCCCCCCTTGTGGGGGAAGGTCAGGGACGGGGGTGCCCCACGACGCGCTCTAACTTGTTTGACGAGATTCGGTCGCACCAACCAACGTCCCATCGGCGCGCCGCCTCCTCCCCCTTGCGGGGAGGGGGCGGCGGTCCACAACGGCAGCGTCACCTGGAGCCACCCCCCTCCCCAGCCCTCCCCCACAAGGGGGGAGGGAGCGCAGTTTGCGGGTCGAGGGAGCGCGGCTCACCATCTGCCATCAAGCAATCAGCCGAGGCCCTATCCGCATGACCGCCCTCGGTGCCCTCATCCGCCGCGACATCAAGATCGCGCTGCGCATCGGCGGCGGCGCGTTGATCGGCGTGCTGTTCTTTCTTACCGTCGTGGTGCTGATGCCATTCGCGGTCGGGCCGGATCTGGCGCTGCTGACCCGGCTCGGCCCCGCCATCCTCTGGCTCGGTGCCCTGCTCTCCAGCCTGCTCACCCTGGACCGGCTGTTCACCGCCGACCACGAGGACGGCTCGCTCGACCTGGTCGTGATGAGCCGGACACCGCTGGAGCTGGCCTGCGCCGCCAAGGCGCTGGCGCATTGGCTCGCCGCCGGCCTGCCGCTGGTGATCGCGACGCCCGTGCTCGGCCTGCTGCTCAACCTCGACGCCACAGCGACCGGCGCCGTCGCGCTGACGTTATTGGCGGGCACGCCTGCCCTGACCTTCATCGGCATGATCGGTGCAGCACTGGCTGTGACGATGCACCGCGGCGGGCTGCTGCTGGCGGTCTTGGTGCTGCCACTTTCGATCCCAGTGCTGATCTTCGGCGTCGCGGCGTCGCAGGCGGCCATCGTCGGCCCGCTGCCGTTCGGGGCGCCGTTCTCGATCCTGTGCGCATTGTCGCTGGTGAGTTTCGTGATCGGCCCGTTCGCCGCTGCGACAAGCTTGCGGAACGGGCTGGATTGACCCGCCGCCCGCCGGGGTTTGACCATGATCAACTCTTATCTAGCGGCGCCGTGCTGATTGCCTGCAACCGCTTCCGCCTTTAACAAGGGTCTCATGTCGCTGATCGACCTCGCCAATCCCACCCGGTTCCTTGCGCTGGCGGCGCGGCTGCTGCCGTGGCTGGCGCTGGTCACGGCCGCGCTGCTGGCTATCGGCCTGTACCTCTCCGCGCTGGCGCCCGACGACTATCAGCAGGGCGCGACCGTCAAGATCATGTTCATCCACGTGCCCAATGCCTGGCTGTCGATGTTCGTCTGGAGCATCATGAGCATCGCCTCGCTCGGCACCTTGGTGTGGCGGCATCCGCTCGCCGACGTCGCTGCCAAGGCCGCCGCCCCGATCGGCGCAAGCTTCACGTTCCTCGCTCTCCTCACCGGCTCGCTGTGGGGCCGGCCGATGTGGGGCACCTATTGGGAGTGGGATGCGCGGCTGACCTCGGTGCTGATCCTGTTCCTGATGTATCTCGGCCTGATGGCGCTGTGGCGCGCGGTCGAGGATCCGACCCGCGCCGCCCGCGCTGCCGCCGTGCTGACGCTGGTTGGCGCGATCAACCTGCCGATCATCAAGTTCTCCGTCGACTGGTGGAACACGCTGCATCAACCGGCGTCGGTGATGCGGATGGGCGGTCCGGCGCTCGACAAATCATTCCTGATCCCGCTGCTGGTGATGGCAGTCGGGTTCTCGTTCCTGTTCATTACCCTGCATGTCGCGGCGATGCGCAACGAGATCCTGCGCCGGCGCGTCCGCAGCCTGCAGATGATGCAGGCCCGCGCCTACACCACGGCCGCACCAGCCGACGATGCGGCAGGCCAGATCGCGGGAGCGGCTTGACATGGACCTTGGCCCCTATACCTCCTTCATCGCGACCTCCTATCTTGCAGCGGCGCTGGTCGTGATGCTGCTGATCGGCTGGATCGCCATCGACTACCGCACCCAGAAGGCGCGCTTGCGCGCGCTCGAGGACAGCGGCATCAGCCGCCGTTCCGGCCGCGCCGCGACGGATATCCAATGATCGAACAGGCTGCGACGGAGCCGGCGCCGCGGCGCCGCTCATTCCTCATGCTGCTGCCGCTCGTGGTGTTCCTCGGGCTGGCGGCGCTGTTCTGGTCGCGCCTCGGCAACGGCGATCCGTCGCGGATTCCCTCCGCGCTGATCGGCCGCCCCGCGCCGGCCACGCCGCTGCCGGCGCTGCCGGAACTGGCGAGGGACGGCACGCCGGTGCCCGGCCTCGACCCGGCTGCGCTCAAGGGCAAGGTCAGCATCATCAACGTCTGGGCATCGTGGTGCGTGCCCTGTCACGACGAGGCGCCGCTGCTGGTCGAGCTCGGCCGCGACAAGCGCTTCCAGATCATCGGCATCAACTACAAGGACGGCGCCGACAACGCCCGCCGCTTCCTCGGCCGCTACGGCAACCCCTATGACGTCGTCGGCGTCGACGGCAACGGCCGCGCGGGCATCGAATGGGGCGTCTACGGCGTGCCCGAGACCTTCGTCGTCGGCCGCGAGGGCACCATCGTCTACAAGCTGGTCGGCCCGATCACGGCGCAGAACATCGATGCGGTGTTGAAGCCGGAAATCGAGAAGGCGCTGAAGGTGGGTTCGTAAGCCTCGCGCAGCCATCGGAGCTTCAGCGGCAAACACGCTCCTCTCTCTGCGTCGTCATTCCGGGGCGGCGCGAAGCGACGAGCCCGGAATCCATACTCACGAGCGGTCGTTTGGCGAAGACGGGCGCCACAGCCATCTCGCGTCACACGCCTTGTCGTGGTTATGGATTCCGGGCTCACGCCGCTGCGCGGCGCGCTCCGGAATGACGGCGCGGAGAACCTCGAAGCGAAGCGATCCGGAGCATCTACGGGCCTTGGATTGCTTCGTCGCTACGCTCCTCGCGATGACCGCGTTCGGGGCAGCTACCCCTTGCTCACATCCCCTTCCGCCGCATCGCTGGCTTCGAGCGACGCCGGGTCCTGGTGGTAGCGCTTGATCAGCGGCATCTGGGCGATGGCGAAGATCATGGTCAGCGGCACGACGCCGAACGCCTTGAAGCCGACCCAGAAATCGGTGCTCTGCGTGCGCCAGATGATCTCGTTCAGCACCGCCATCGCGGCAAAGAACAACGCCCAGCGGAAGGTGAGGATGCGCCAGCCTGCGGCCGTCAGGTTGAACATCTGATCGAACATGATCGCGATGAAGGAGCGGTTGAACAGCAGCCCGCCGCCGAGCACGGCCGCGAACAGGCCGTAGATGATGGTCGGCTTGACCTTGATGAAGGTCTCGTCGTGCAGCACCAGGGTCAGCGTGCCGAACACGATGACGACGACGGCGGTCACCAGCGCCATCAGCGGGACGTGCCGCGTCACGACATAGGACGCGATCAGCGCCGCGATGATCGCAACCATGAACGCGCCGGTCGCAGCGAACAGATTGAACTTGGCGTTGACCACGAAGAAGATGATCAGCGGGCCAAGTTCGGTCGCGAGCTTGAACAGCGGGTGCGGCTGGGTCTTGTCCATTCCATGTCCTGTTGGCTGCAGCCACGGCAGCGGTTGATCCGGTCGTCTCGATCTGGCGGTGGGCCGGAGCCCGAGCGTGCCGACGTCAATCCTCGATGCCGGCGATCGCCCGCGCAAAATCTTTCGCGGCGAACGGTGAGAGATCATCGACCCCCTCGCCGACGCCGATGAAGTGCACCGGCAGCTTGAACTTCTCCGACAGCGCCACGAGGATGCCGCCGCGCGCCGTACCGTCGAGCTTGGTCATCACGAGGCCGGTGACGCCTGCCGTACGATGAAACGCCTCGACCTGCGACAGCGCATTTTGTCCCACCGTCGCGTCGAGCACGAGCAGCACCGCATGCGGTGCCGACGCGTCGACCTTGCGAATGACACGCACCACCTTTTCGAGCTCGTTCATCAGCTCGGCCTTGTTCTGCAAACGGCCGGCAGTATCGATCAGCAGGATGTCGCGGCCCTGCTCCTTGGCCGCGGTGATGGCGGTGAACGCAAGGCTGGCGGAGTCCGAGCCCTGCGCGCCGGCGATCACCGGCGCCTTGGTGCGCTCGCCCCAGACCTTGAGCTGCTCGATCGCGGCGGCACGGAACGTGTCGCCCGCGGCCAGCATCACCTGCCTGCCTTCGGAAGCGAATTTCTGCGCCAGCTTGCCGATCGTGGTCGTCTTGCCGGAGCCGTTGACGCCGACGACGAGAATGACGAACGGCTTGTGGCCCGGCGCGATCTCGAGCGGCTTCGCCACCGGCGACAGCACCTTCTCGACCTCGGTCGCGACGACCGCCTTGACCTCGTCGGCGCTGATCGCCTTGTCGTAGCGGCCGGTCCCGACGGCGTCGGCGATTCGCGCGGCGACCTGGGTGCCGAGATCGGCGCGCAGCAGCACGTCCTCGATGTCGTCGAGCATCGCGCGGTCGAGCTTGCGCTTGGTGACGAGATCGGCGACGGCCGTGCCGAGCGCGCCGGACGTGCGCTTCAGGCCCGCCGACAGCCGCCGCCACCACGACAGCTTGGGTGTTTCCGAGGTGGTATCGTTCATGGCGTGGTGTTAGCCCTTTCCATTCGCAAACGAAAGCTCACACCCGCGTTACGGTTTCCATGGACATTAACCAACCCACCGACGAGGAAATGCTTGCCCGCGTGCTCCACCGCGACGGGCTGATGCTGGTGATCGACAAGCCGGCCGGCATTCCCGTGCACAAGGGACCGAAGGGCGGACCGAACCTCGAAGCCTCGTTCGACGCGCTGCGCTTCGGCCTGCCGCGCCCGCCGGTGCTGGCGCATCGGCTGGACAAGGAAACCTCGGGCTGTCTGGTGCTCGGCCGTCATCGCAAGGCAACGGCGTCGCTCGGGCTTTTGTTCAAGCATGGCAAGATTTCGAAGACCTATTGGGCTGTCGTCGAAGGCGGACCTGACGCTGACGAGGGCGTGATCGAGCTCCCGCTCGGCAAGCTGAACGCCGAGCGCGGCTGGTGGCAGAAGCCGGATCCGAACGGGCAGCCAGCGGTGACGAAATGGCGGGTGCTGGGGAGGTCGTACTCTCTTGCCAGTCTATCCCTGAACTCCCCTCCCACTCGTGGCAACGACTCCCCTCCCCCTCGCGGGGAGGGGTCGGGGGTGGGGGTCCCCACGGGCAGTGTCGCTTGGAGCCACCCCCCTCCCCAACCCTCCCCCACAAGCGGGGAGGGAGCGCAGCTGCCAACCGGAGAGGGAGAGTCGGTGCACTCCAATCGCAGTCCGCGACTCACTTGGCTGGCGATGGAACCGGTCACCGGCCGCACGCATCAACTGCGCGTGCATTCGGCAGCGTCGGGATGGCCGATCGTCGGTGACAACATCTATGGCAACGGCCCGCGCTTCGGCGAGCCGCGGCTGCATCTGCACGCACGCGAGATTTCGATTCCGCTGTCGAAAAACAAGCCACCGGTACACGTGGTGGCGCCGGCGCCGATGCACATGCATGAGCGGCTGAGGATGTGCGGGTGGAACGGGGCGTGAGCCCATCTCTTTCCGCACCGTCATGGCCGGGCGAAGTCCCGGCCATCCACGTCTTAGTTCTTGGGGACAGCGTGGATGCCCGGGTCAAGCCCGGGCATGACGGAATTCTGGACTAACAGCCGAGCCCCATGATGCCCCGTGATCGTGAGCCGCTGCACGGTGCCTGGCAACGCAGTGGTCGTGGCGACCGGCAGGTAATGCTCCGTCCGTCCCTGGGTCTCACTCTCGATCAGCACCTCACGCTGACAGCCGATCTCCTGCTCCAACCGCAGGCGTAACGCCGCCTCGCCCACCGCCCGCAATCGCCGCGCGCGATCGCGGATGATGGCGCCATCCACCTGCGGCATGCGCGCCGCCGGCGTGCCCGGCCGCGGCGAATAGGGAAACACGTGCAGGAAGGTCAGCCCGCATTCCTCGACCAGGTCGATCGAGCGCGAGAACATCTCCTCAGTCTCGGTCGGAAATCCCGCGATCAGATCGGCGCCAAGCGCGATGTCCGGCCGCAGCCGGCGCACCTGAGCACAGAATGCGATGGCATCGGCGCGCGAATGCCGCCGCTTCATGCGCTTCAGGATCAGATCGTCACCCGCCTGCAGCGACAGATGCAGGTGCGGCATCAGCCTGGCATCATCCGCGAGGGCATCGAGCAGGTCGGCATCGGCCTCGATCGAATCGATCGAGGAGATGCGCAGGCGTCTCAACTCCGGCACGTGGCGCAGTATCTGCTTCACAAGCCGGCCGAGCTTCGGCGTGCCGGGCAGGCCGGCGCCATAGCTCGTCAGGTCGACGCCGGTCAGCACGATCTCGGCATGGCCGCGCTCGGCCAGCGCGCGCACCTGCTCGACGACCGCGCCCATCGGCACCGAGCGCGAATTGCCGCGACCGAACGGGATGATGCAGAAGGTGCAGCGATGATCGCAGCCGTTCTGCACCTGCACGAACACCCGCGGCAGGCCGCGCTGGAAGCCGTCGACCAGATGCGGAGCCATCTCCATCACCGCCATGATGTCGGAGACGGCCACCTTCTCGGACGCATCGATGCCGAACCGTGGCACCGCCAACGCCCGTGTGGTCGCACGCCACGCATCGGGCCGCAGCTTGTCGTCATTGCCGATGACGCGGTCGACCTCGGGCATGGCGGCGAACATGCCGGCCTGCGTCTGCGCGGCGCAGCCGGTCACGACGATGCGCGCCGCGGGGCGCTCGCGCTTCAATTTGCGGATCGACTGCCGGGCCTGCGCCACCGCCTCGTTGGTGACGGCACAGCTGTTGATGACGATGGTGTCGTCGGCACCGGCCGCCTCGGCATGTTTCGCGATCAGCTCGGATTCGAACGCGTTGAGGCGGCAGCCGAAGGTAACGACGTCGACGCTCATGCGACGCTGGCGAACATCGACGGCTCGAACCGTCCCTCGAACTCGAACGTCGCGGTGCCCGTCATCAGCACGTGATCGTCACGCTCGCGCCACTCGATCGTGAGCTCGCCGCCGGGCAGCCTCATCTGCACGATCCGGTTGGCACGCTTCAGCCTGACGGCCGCGACCGCTGTCGCACAGGCCGCCGAACCGCAGGCCTTGGTCAGCCCCGCGCCGCGCTCCCAGGTGCGCATCGTGATGTGGTCGCGATCGACGATGTGGGCGAGCGTGATGTTCGCACGCTCCGGGAAAATCGGATGGTTCTCCAGCAGCGGCCCGAAGCGCTCCAGATCGTAGGCGTTGACGTCCTCGACCCAGAACACCGCGTGCGGATTGCCCATGTTGACGACCGAGGGCGAATGCAGGATCGGCGCGTCGATCGGTCCGATCTGCAGCTCGATGTAGCGGGTGTCGCGGAACTCCTCGGCGAGAGGAATGTCCTGCCAGCCGAACTTCGGCGCGCCCATGTCGACGGTGTAGAGGTCGGGCGCCGGCCCCTGCCAGCAGTTCAACAACCCGGCGCGGGTCTCGAACGTCGCGCTGGTCTGGCCCGTCTTGCCGAACACCTGGCGCACCACGCAGCGCATGCCGTTGCCGCAGGCGCCGGACTCCGATCCATCATTGTTGTAGATGCGGATGAACGCTTCGGTGCCGTCGAGCCGCGGCGGCTGCAGCACCATCAGCTGATCGTAGGGCACCCGGGATGCCACCGCCCGCGCCTCGTCCGGCGTGACGACATGCTTCACGTCGCGCAGATCGACCACGACGATCTCGTTGCCGATCCCGTTCATCTTGACGAAGCTGTGGTTGGCCAGCGCGCTCATGAAAATATCCAAATTGTGTCCGCCTTATATGGCGAATGGCGCGGCATTGACCAGCCTGCAGAGCGACATGACGCATCTGTCATGGGACGCCGCGCCGCCGAGCATGTTAGGACCGGTTCATTCGCCGGCACGAACCGGGCAAAGCAGCACGGCCACTGGAGAATAGTCGAATGAATCTCAGCACTTTCCGCCTCGTTCTGGCCGTGAGCTCGGTCGCGCTCCTGCTCGGCGGCACGTTCGCCCGGGCCCAGGCGCCGTCGGCCTCGCCGGCTCCGGCGGCCTCAGCCACGCCCGCACCGGCCCCGAGCGCGCTACCGGCGCCGGTGGCGCCGGCCTCTCCTGCGCCTGCCGCGTCGGCCAGTCCGGCGCCCGCGACCAGCCCGACGCCGGCCGCCAGCGCGAGCCCCTCGCCGTCGTCATCTCCGACCGCGGCCCAGTCCCCGGCCACGACGCCGCCGCAGGCCGCGGCGCCGGCCCAGGCGGCCGACGCCTTCGGCGACGAGATCAAGCTCGAGGCGAAGAAGGTCGTCCTCGTCAAGGGCACCGCGAATTGGGACAATGCGTTCGACACGCTGATCGACTCCTTCAAATCGCTGTCGGCCACGCTGGACAAGCAGGGCATCAAGCCCGCCGGCAACGGCATGATCGTCTACACCTCGACCGACGACACCGGCTTCACCTTCCTGGCCGAGATGCCGGTCGAGCAGGAGCCGAAGACGCTCGGCAAGGGGATGAGCATCGGCCAGTCGCCCGAGGGCAAGGCGCTGAAGTTCGTCCATCGCGGCTCCTACGACAACATGGACAACACCTACGAGGCGATCACCAACCACCTCGACGAGCGCCGGCTGGAGGCCAAGGACACCTTCATCGAGGAGTACCTGACCGACCCCTTGAAGACGGCCGAGGACAAGCTCGTCATCAACGTCTACGTGCCGCTGAAGTGAGCACCATGATCATCAGACCCATCCTCGCGGTCGCGCTCGCGACCAGCTTCGCAATGCCCGCCCTCGCGGATGACATCGCCCGGCAGGACACGCCGGCGATCACCGTCAGCGGCGAAGCCAGCGTGTCGGCGCCGCCGGATCTGGCGCAGATCGACGCCGGCGTGGCATCCGACGCCAAGACCGCGCGCGAGGCCGCCGAGGCCAACAACGCCGCCATGGCCAAGGTGCTGCAGGCGCTGAAGGCGGCCGGGATCGCCGACAAGGACTATCAGACCTCGCGGCTGTCGCTGCAGCCGCAATATGCGCAGAACCGGCCGGCCCAGCCGGCGGTGACCGGCTATCGCGCCAGCAATCGCGTCACCATCAAGCTGCGCGACGTCGCCAAGGTCGCCAGCGTGATCGATACGCTGGTCGCGGCCGGCGCCAACGATGTCGGCAACATCTATTTCAGCGTCGCCGAGCCATCCAAGCTGCTCGACCAGGCGCGCGAGAAGGCCGTCGCAGACGCCCGCCGCAAGGCCGAGATCTATGCCAAGGCCGCCGGCGTGACGCTGGGTCAGCCGCTCAGCATCTCCGAGGATGGCGCGCCCGCCCCGGTGTTCCGCGCCAAGACCTTTGCCGCACCGATGGCCGCGACGCCGACACCGGTGGCGCAGGGCGAGGAGACGCTGTCGATCACGGTCAACGTGACCTGGGCGATCAAGCCGGGGCAGTAAGGCGGCCTCACGCCCGCGCGGCGCATTGTGCGTCGTGGCAGCCGACAACGTAGCTACAAACTCGGTGTCGTCCCGGCCTTGAGCCGGGACCCATACTCCGGGGCGGTAATTGTCGCGCGAGAGGGAGCTGCCAGCCTTCACAACATTGAATTCGGTGTTTATGGGTCCCTGTGTCTGGAAAGTCTGCCATGATGATGGTGGGCGGGAAGCCGTTGGGTCCTTGGCGCTAGACGCCGTGAGCCGGCTCGGTCTCCCGCCCGTTCCATTTATCAACCTGAACAGTTGCACGAGGCTGCGCCAACAGACCTCGCATCACAGGGACAGGCACCGTGATCGTACCTTTTCGTTGCGTCGGAATCGACGTTTGCAAACCCTATCTCGATATTTTTGATGAAGCCGTGGGGGCGCCGGAGCGCATCGCCAACGGGCCACAGGCCATCACACAGCTGGTGGCGCGTTGGGGATGCGATGTTCTGGTGGTCTTTGAGGCCACGGGTGTCTACGACCTCGAACTGCGCGAGGCCCTGCGTCGGGCGGGCATCCGCTTTGCGCGGATCAACCCGGCTCGAGCTCGCGATTTCGCCCGCGCCAGCGGCCAACTCGCCAAGACCGATCCGATCGACGCGCGAACGCTGGCAGCCTTTGGGCGCGCCATGCAGCCAGCCACCGAGCAGGCCATGACGCCTGCCCAAAGCGCCCTCGCCAGGCTTGCAAAACGGCGGGATCAACTGGTTGCCATGCGCGCCCAGGAAAAGAACCGCCGCAGCGAGGCCGAGGACCGCGCCATGGCCGAACGCATCAGCCGCCTGATCGAGGTCCTCAATGACGAGATCGTCGAGATCGAGGCCGAGATCAACGCGCTCATCAAAGCCGAGCCGGTGCTTGCGGAGCAGGCACAGCTGATGCGCTCCGTGCCCGGTGTGGGACCCGTCGCCTGCATGCAACTCATCACCCAGATGCCGGAACTCGGCCATCTCGGGCCAAAGGAGGTAGCCGCTCTTGCGGGCCTGGCTCCCTTCAATCGCGATAGCGGGGCGTATCGTGGCAAGCGCAAGATCGGCGGCGGCCGGAAGCGTGTCCGCGACGCCCTCTACATGGCCGCCCTCAACGCCGTCCGCCGCGCCGATCGCTTCAAGATCTTTTACAACCGTCTGCGCCAAGCCGGTAAACCCGCCAAGCTCGCCCTCATCGCCGTCGCCAGGAAGCTTCTAACCATCCTGAATGCCATGATGCGCGACCGAAAACCTTATGCGATCACTCCATCAACATAACAGTTGCCGGCTCAAGGCCGGGACGACATCTGTTTTGTGGCGGCGGCCTGCTTAGATCTCCACCACCTGCCCCGGCTTCAACACGCCGAACCGCTCGCGCGGGATACCGGCCTGGTCGAGCGCGGCGTGCAGGGCGTGCACCGGCGCGTCGATCGCCTCGTCCGTCAGTTGGAACGTGCCGTGGTGATGCGCCAGCGCGGCCTCCGCGCCGCAATCCTGCAGCGCCTGCACGGCATCCTCCGGGTTCATGTGCTGGTCGCGCATGAACCAGCGCGGCTCGTAGGCGCCGATCGGCAGGATCGCGAGCCTGATCGGCGCGTGCTGCTTCGCAACGCGGCGGAAATGCTTGCCCGTGCCGTAACCGGAATCGCAGACGATGTAGACCCTGCCGCGCGGCGTCTCCAGCACGAAGCTCGCCCACAGCGCCTTGTTGCGGTCGAACAGGCCGCGCGCCGTCCAGTGCCGCGTCGGCACCAGGGTCACGGCGACCTCCTCGTTCAGCGTCACGCGATCGTGCCAGTCATAGGCCTCGGCGCGGATCTTGGAGTCAGCGTCGATCATCGTAAGGTCGTTGCCCAGCGGCGTGACGACCCGCGGCGAAAATCGCGCGGTCAGCTTCGACAACGTCCGGATGTCGAGATGATCGTAATGCCCATGCGACACCAGCACGACGTCGATATGCGGCAGCCCCTCAAAGGCGATGCCGGGATCATTGTGCCGCCGGGGACCGGCGAACGCGAATGGCGACACCCGCTCCGACCAGACAGGATCGACCAGGATGTTGAGCCCGCCGGTCTGGATCAGCCAGCTGGCGTGGCCGATGAAGGACAGCCGCACTGTCTCGCCGTCGATCCGGTGCGGCGGCGTGTCGGCGTGCGGGCTCGCCGCCCAGGACGGCCAGCGGGAACGCTTGCGGTTGCGGCCGAACTGCCAGCGCAGCACCTGGGACAGGGATTTGGGCGGAACGCCGTCGGGATCGTAGAAGCGCTTGCCGTCGAAATGGTCGGTGACGGGGCCGGAATAAGTCCTGGAACGGCGCAGCAAGGTCGTCCTCGCAAGGGAAAGCTGAACTCGCGCAAGAGGTAAGCGCCCCCACAGGGTCCGGCAACGGGACGGCGAGAAGCAAGTTTCCTTGACTTTTGCGGCTGCTGAGGGTTTAACCCGGCCGAATTTCGGAAAGTTTCGTCTTTTCGAGCCACCGCCCGGCCCTGGAGGCCGGAGGTCACCGCCCGACAGCGCTGTGCGCCCTCGGGCGCAAACGTGTTTGGACTGACGGTTTCGGCCGACGGGCCGAGGTCTATATGGTCGTCATGGGCCGCAGCAAGCGGCGACGACGGGCGGCAATGAAGCGAGCGCCCGCAAGGGCAAAGGATAACGGCATTGTTCGACAATCTGTCGGAAAGGCTTGGCGGCATTCTCGATCGGCTGACGGGGCGTGGTTCGCTCTCGGAAGCCGATGTCGACGCCGCGATGCGCGAAGTCCGCCGGGCGCTGCTCGAGGCCGACGTCGCGCTGGAGGTTGTCCGCAGCTTCACCGAGCGCGTGCGCGAGCAGGCGATCGGCGCCACCGTCGTCAAGTCGGTCACCCCCGGCCAGATGGTCGTCAAGATCGTCCATGACGAGCTGGTCAAGACGCTCGGCGACGACGGCCAGACCATCGACCTCAACGCCGTGCCGCCGGTGCCGATCATGATGGTCGGCCTGCAGGGCTCCGGCAAGACGACCACCACCGCCAAGCTCGCGCGCCGCATGGTCCAGCGCGACAAGCGCAAGGTGCTCATGGCCTCGCTCGACGTCTACCGTCCGGCCGCCATGGAGCAGCTCGCGGTGCTCGGCCGCGACCTGGACATCCCGACGCTGCCGATCGTGGCCGGCCAGATGCCGCCGCAGATCGCACGCCGCGCCATCGAGGCCGCCAAGCTCGGCGGCTACGACGTGGTGCTGCTCGACACCGCCGGCCGCACCACGCTGGACGAGGACATGATGAAGGAGGCCGCCGAGATCAAGGCGGTCGCCAACCCGCACGAGGTGCTGCTGGTCGCGGATTCGCTGACCGGCCAGGACGCCGTCAATCTCGCCCGCGCCTTCGACCAGCGCGTCGGCCTCACCGGCATCGCGCTGACCCGTATCGACGGCGACGGACGCGGCGGTGCGGCGCTGTCGATGCGCGCGGTCACCGGCAAGCCGATCAAGCTGCTCGGCACCGGCGAAAAGACCGACGCGCTGGAAGACTTCTATCCCTCGCGCATTGCCGGCCGCATCCTCGGCATGGGCGACATCGTCTCGCTGGTCGAGAAGGCCGCGGCGAACATCGACGCCGAGAAGGCCGCGCGCGCCGCCGAGCGGATGCGCAAGGGCCAGTTCGACCTCAACGACATGCGCGAGCAGCTGCAGCAGATGGCGCAGATGGGCGGCATCGGCGGGCTGATGGGCATGATGCCCGGCATCTCGAAGATGAAGAACCAGATCGCGGCCGCCGGCATCGACGACAAGATCCTCAAGCGCCAGGTCGCGATCATCGATTCGATGACGCGCGAGGAGCGCAAGCATCCCGACCTGCTCAAGGCCAGCCGCAAGAAGCGCATCGCGGCCGGCTCCGGCCAGAGCGTCGAGCACGTCAACAAGCTGCTCAAGATGCACCGGAACATGGCCGACGTGATGAAGGCCATGGGCTCAGGCAAGCGCGGCCCGCTGGCCGGCATCGCCCAGGCGATGGGTTTTGGCGGCGGTGGCGGCATGCCCTCGCCGGATCAGCTCAAGGCGCTTGCGGAAAAGATGCCGGGTGGCATGCCCGGCGGACTGCCGAATTTGCCGAAGGATCTGCCCGCCGGCCTGCGCGGCGGCCTACCGAACCTCCCCGGCCTCACCGGTCTCAGCGGCAAGCCGACTCTGCCGGGCCTCGGCCTTCCTCCGGGGAAGAAGAAATAATGAGGATCATCCGCTCCTCTTTCCATTCGTCATTCCGGGCGCGCGCAGCGCGAGCCCGGAATCCATACGCACGATCGTGGTTATGGATTCCGGGCTCACCGCTTCGCGGTGCCCCGGAATGACGGCTTAGCTGACATCAACTCATCAGAAGACACTCAGGAGAACCTACATGTCCGTCGTCATCCGTCTCGCCCGTGCCGGCACCAAGAAGCGCCCGGTCTATCACGTCGTCGTCGCCGACTCGCGCTTCCCGCGTGACGGCCGCTTCATCGAACGTCTCGGCTACTTCAATCCGCTGATGCCGAAGGACAACGAGGCACGCCTCAAGCTGGACATGGAGAAGGTGAAGGGCTGGCTCGCCAAGGGCGCGCAGCCGTCCGACCGCGTCGCCCGCTTCCTCGACGCCGCCGGCGTCAAGAAGCGCGAAGCCCGCCAGAACCCGATCAAGGCCGTGCCGCGCAAGGAGCGCAAGGCGCAGGCCGAAGCCGCCGCCAAGGGCTAAGGTCGTTGACGAGCGCGGCCTCATGCTTCGAGATGCACGGCTTGCGCCGTGCTCCCTTGCATGAGGAACTGGCTCCTCCTCCTGAGGAGCGCGCGTTCGAGCGCGTCTCGAAGGACGAGGCACGCTGATGTCCAAGCTCATCTGTGTCGCCAGAATCGGCGCCGCGCATGGCGTGCGCGGCGAGGTTCGCTTATGGACCTTCACCGAGGATCCGCTGGCCGTGCTGCATTACGGCCCGCTCACGACCAAGGACGGCAGCCGTTCGTTCGAGGTCGCGAAGGCGCGCGAGGCCAAGGACCATCTGGTCGCAGCCATCAAGGGCGTCACCGACCGCAATGCGGCCGAACGCCTCAACGGGCTCGAGCTCTACGTGCCCAGAGACCGCCTGCCCGAGACGGCTGACGACGAATACTACCACGCCGACCTGATCGGCCTCGCCGCGGAGACCGCTGACGGCGCGCAGCTCGGCCGCGTGCTCGCGATCCATAATTTCGGCGCCGGCGACATCATCGAGATCGCCCCGCCCTCGGGCAGCACGTTGCTGCTGCCGTTCACCAATGCCGTGGTGCCGACGGTCGATCTTGCCGGCGGCCGCGTGATCATCGAGCTGCCGGCGGAGATCGAGGGCGAGGATGAAGCCGCGGATGAACCGGCTTCCGCTGAAGATGACGCTGCCGCCGCACCCTCCGCTCGTCGTCCCCGCGAAAGCGGGGACCCATAGCCACCGCAGCTGATTGGCTTGCGCGGGACTGGCCGCATGCCTCGTTTCGACATCACGCGGTATGGGTCCCGAATCGGCGCCGCGACGCGCTGACGCGCGTCACGCTTGTCCGGGACGACACCGGTGTCGAGGTCGCAAGAGCCGGCAATGCATCCAGGGCTCGATCTCGCAACCTGGGTACCTTAACACAGAGCATCATGACGACTTCGCCCCCATCCCCAGTCGCACCTTGGCGCGCCACCGTGCTGACGCTGTTCCCGGAGATGTTTCCCGGGCCGCTCGGCGTCAGCCTGGCCGGCCGCGCGCTGGCCTCCGGCATCTGGTCGTTGGAGGCGCGCGACATCAGGGCCTCCGCCACCGACAAGCACCGTAGCGTCGATGACACGCCGGCCGGCGGTGGCCCCGGCATGGTGCTGCGCGCGGACGTGCTGGCAGCCGCGATCGACGCGGCGGCGATCGATCCGGAGCGGCCGAAGCTGCTGATGAGCCCGCGTGGCCGGCCGTTGACCCAGGCCTTCGTCCGCGAGCTCGCGGCCGGTCCGGGCCCGCTGATCGTCTGCGGTCGCTTCGAAGGCGTCGACCAGCGCGTCATCGATGCGCGCTCGCTGACCGAGGTCTCGATCGGCGACTACGTGCTGTCGGGCGGCGAGATCGCCGCCCTGGTGCTGATCGACGCCTGCGTCCGGCTGCTTCCGGGCGTGATGGGCAAGCTCGAATCGGGCACCGACGAGAGTTTTTCCGATGGCCTACTTGAATACCCGCAATACACCCGGCCCCAACTATTCGAAGGCCGGACCATTCCGGATGTGCTCACCTCGGGTGACCACGCCAAGGTCGCCGCTTGGCGCCGCGCCCAGGCCGAGGCGCTGACTGAAGCGCGAAGGCCGGATTTGTGGGCCGAATGGCAGGCGCGCGACGGCCGAGAACAAAGAGGGACCGGCCAAAAAGAGCCAAAAAGCACGACAGACGGGTGACAAGCCTCGCGCTTTGGCTTATAGGAGCGCCCAATTCCGCAAGTGACGGCAGGAACAAGCGCAGCCCCCGCGTGACCCGGCTGGGCGCGCCGCCGATGGAGATTTACCCGTGAACCTGATTCAGCAGCTCGAAAAAGAGCAGTTCGACAAGCTGTCCGCCAACAAGACCATTCCGGAGTTCGGCCCGGGCGACACCGTGATCGTCAACGTGAAGGTGGTCGAAGGCGAGCGCACGCGCGTGCAGGCCTATGAGGGCGTTTGCATCGGCCGGTCCGGCGGCGGCATCAACGAGAGCTTCACCGTGCGCAAGATCTCCTATGGCGAGGGCGTGGAGCGCGTGTTCCCGATCCTCTCCCCGATGATCGATTCGATCAAGGTCGTGCGCCGCGGCAAGGTGCGTCGCGCCAAGCTGTATTACCTGCGCCAGCTGCGCGGCAAGTCGGCCCGCATCGTCGAGAAGCAGGACCGGCAGCAGACCGCCGTCAACGAGTAGTCGTTGCTTTCATTGGATTGACGAAGAGCGCGGGCTGGCCCCGCGCTTTTCTGTTTTTGCGCTGCCGTCATTGCGAGCGAAGCGAAGCAATCCAGAGTCCTTGCCCCGGCCCCTGGATTGCTTCGTCGCTTCGCTCCTCGCAATGACGGCGGGCGCAAACGCATCTCGCACTCCACGGCACGCGTGCTATATATCCCCCTGAAATGGTTCTAGATCGCACCAGCATGGCCTGTCGCCGCGTCGTCATCGACGATCGCCGCCGGCTGCCCGGGCGGTTCTTCGGACGCTTCGCCACCTCGGCGACATCTGAGCTTAGGCGCGCGCTGTAAGCCGCAGCGCCTCATTCCTGATTGTTCGCGCGTGCCCGTCACGCGCTCCGTTTCAAACCTTAAATTCCCGGGAGCATTCGCTCATGTCGAAGCCGACCACCCTGTACGACAAGATCTGGAACGACCATCTGGTCCACGAAGCCGAGGACGGCACCTGCCTGCTCTACATCGACCGCCATCTGGTCCATGAGGTGACCTCGCCGCAGGCGTTCGAAGGCCTGCGCATGACCGGCCGCAAAGTGCACGCGCCGGAAAAGACGCTGGCCGTGGTCGATCACAACGTGCCGACCACAGACCGCTCCAAGCCGAACCCGGATCCGGAGAGCATCGAGCAGATCAAGACGCTGGCCGAGAACGCCAAGGAATTCGGCATCGAATATTACAACGAGTTCGATCGCCGCCAGGGGATCGTCCACGTCATCGGCCCCGAGCAGGGTTTTACGCTGCCCGGCACCACAATCGTCTGCGGTGACAGCCACACCTCGACGCATGGCGCGTTCGGCGCGCTGGCGCACGGCATCGGCACCTCCGAGGTCGAGCACGTGCTGGCGACACAGACGCTGATCCAGAAGAAAGCGAAGAACATGCGCGTCACGGTCGACGGCGTGCTGCCGGACGGCGTGACGGGGAAGGACATCATTCTCGCCATCATCGGCGAGATCGGCACCGCCGGCGGCACCGGCTACGTGCTGGAATATGCCGGCGAGGCGATCCGCGCGCTGTCGATGGAAGGCCGCATGACCGTGTGCAACATGTCAATCGAGGGCGGCGCCCGTGCTGGCCTTGTGGCGCCCGACCAGAAGGCGTTCGACTTCCTGCGCGGCCGTCCCAAGGCGCCGAAGGGCGCCGCCTGGGATGCGGCGATGCGCTACTGGGACACGCTGCGCTCCGACGAGGGCGCGCATTTCGACCACGAGCTCCGGCTCGACGCCGCCAAGCTGCCGCCGATCGTGACCTGGGGCACCTCGCCCGAGGACGTGATCTCGGTGACCGGCGTGGTGCCCGATCCGGACCAGATCGCAGACGAGGCCAAGCGCATCTCCAAGCATCGCGCGTTGAAGTACATGGGCCTGACCGCGGGCACGAAGATCACCGACATCAAGCTCGACCGCGTCTTCATCGGCTCGTGCACCAACGGTCGCATCGAGGATCTGCGCGCCGCAGCCAAGATCGCCGAAGGCAAGACCGTCAGCGGCCACGTCAACGCGATGGTCGTTCCGGGCTCGGGCATCGTCAAGGAGCAGGCGGAAGCCGAGGGCCTCGACAAGATCTTCATCAAGGCCGGCTTCGAATGGCGCGAGCCAGGCTGCTCGATGTGCCTCGCCATGAACCCGGACAAGCTGGCGCCAGAAGAGCGCTGCGCCTCGACCTCGAACCGCAACTTCGAGGGACGCCAGGGCTTCAAGGGCCGCACCCACCTGGTGTCGCCAGCGATGGCCGCGGCGGCCGCAATCGCAGGACACTTCGTCGACGTACGCGACTGGCGCTGACGTCATCTCGCTGCTTCAGATCCGGCACGGCGGCAGGTCTACAAACGAACGCGATGGCTTCACCAAGCCATCGCGTTTTTCATTTCACCTCAACATCGACACAGTTCGGCAAGGGCTTCTTAAGTCTCGTCGCGCACAATCCTACCGCCGGACGCGCTGCGTCTGCAGAGGAACGTGCCGAGGAGCCTGACATGGCCGACAAGCCGGAATACGTCGACCTCATCCGTGATGCGACGCGCCAACGCCGCAAGACACCGCCCGCCAAGATCATTGCCCAGCCCGAGGCTCCGAAGGAGGAGCGGCGGTTGTCGAACTGGCCGCCCGGCCGCTTTGCCAAATGGCGCCTGGAGACGCTGGTGCCTTGGAAGCTGAGTGTGAGGAATTGGCAGTTCAAGGATTGGCTCTGACCGCCGCGCCCCACTCCATCCCCTTGAAATGAGAGAAGGACGCCGTTGGGCGCCCTTCCTGCTTTGTCGAACTTCAGGTCCCGTCAGTAGTAGCGCCAATGGTGGCGGTGGCGATGATGCCACCGGTGATAATGGCGCCAGTGATGACCCCGCCAATGCCGATAGTGGCAGATGCGGCGCGGCCCGTAATGGGTCCAGACGACGCGGCAGCGGCGATAGGGATAGTAGTAGCCCGAGGTATAGACCGGCGCGTAATAACTGCGATAGCCGTAGAAGTGCCGGCGGTGATGGTGGAAGTACGGCCGGTAGGCATAGTACGGACGATGATGATAGCCGCCGCCATGGAACACCGGCCGCGGGCCGAATCCGCCATGGAATGCGGGGCCGCCACCGTGGAAGACAGGACGCGGGCCACCGCCGCCGAAGGCATGTCCTCCCCCATGAAACGCGGGGCTGCCGCCGCCATGGAACGCCGGGCCACCGCCTCCGCCGTGAAATCCACCACTGCCGGGATGCCCGCCACCACCGCCGCCATGGCCGCCGGGGCCTCGGACCTGAACGGTCAATACGTCCGAAGGCGTCTGCGTGGCGGAGCCGGCACCGGGACTCACCGGCGACATCGCAAGCGCAGGCCGTCCGGACGCGCCCGCCAAGACAAACAGTGTGGCCGCCGCAAGACTGAGGCGACGAGCAAGACCAGCGCGCTGGTCCTTCATCCTCATCATGGTCCCTTCTCCCTGAATGCTGTGCAACGATGGACCCATGCAGCGCCGATGCTGGTCGTCCGATCGGTGGATTGGCGCACCCCCAACATGAACGTAGAGATAGCGACGTGAATGCGGCATGAATGATGCTCGTCAGTGATGCACGGTGCACGCGCATCTGCGGCGTGGCGTCGCGGCAGAGGAGATGCACGTGAGCCTCTACGTCGTCCTGCAACTCAGGATCACGGATGCCGACGCAACGGCTCACGTGCTGCTCGGGCGGGGACTTCGCAACTAACGACACGCAGGAAACGCAGCGCGCCTCGCCGACATGGCCTCAATGGTAGAACGGCGTGAACAGAACCAAGGGCCCCGGCGGATAGGCCGGCGTGTAATCCGTGGGACGGTCGAGATAGTGCGGCACCTCTGCCGTCGACACCACGAGCTTCGATCGGCGGCCCTGCCGGCGCGGGCCAGCATCCGTTACGGTCTGACGCGCCTGCGTTACGGCTGGAGCTGCGGCGACAGGAGCGGTGGCGGCGGAACTTGCGAGCAGCATCGCCACCGTGACAACGCTGATCCCGAGCCAGGTTCTGTTGACTGATGGTTTCATGGCGAACCTCGTTGCCAGCCCCCATCAACGTACAGGCCCGCAAAGCGGGCCTGTTTAATTTCGGTCATTGTCTCGGTCGGCTCGAAAGCGCGGCTTACCAGCGGCCGTGATGGCGATATCCGTAGTGATGCGGCCGCCAGTGATGACGCGGATGGTAGTAATGCCGAGGATAGTAGTGGCGCCGGGGATGCCAATGGCGGCGGCCGTGCCAATGCGCCTGCGCGGTCTCCTGCGCCGTGCCCTGCTGCACCGCGGTCGCAGCGCCCGGATTGATCAGCGACAGCGCCTGCGCGCGTTCGGCGGGGGCAGCCATCGCGAGAACGGCGCCAACCGCCGCGATGCCCAACAGCTTCATCACAGTCATGAACTTCTCCCTCGATCGCCTGACATCACGTCCGGCACCGTACCTTCCGCCTTGTCAGTTGCCTGAAGGGCGGCCGCAGCAGCGCGACGCAGACCAGTCTCGAACGAGCGACGTGAATGGGACATGAAGACCTGCGCAGGAGCAGAATGCCGATATGTCGCGCATGGTTCCGCCGCAGTGCGCGACATATCGGCACTGTGTCCGGGCGGTAACATCAGGCAACGTCGCGATCGCGACCGGATCGCGTGCGCGCTTGCCGAGCCGATCAGTGCGCGGGACCCAGGAGTCAGCCGCGTCGCCAGACGCAACTCATATGCGGGACGATCACGGTGCCGCTCGGCCGATGCTCCGGAACATAGGTGGCATCGCATACACGAACTGCGTTCGGACCCGGGTTGAAGCGCGGCACCACGTCGGGCTGCCAATGACCCTCGTAGCGCGGATAGATCTGGATTCGTCGTTGCCGGCGCTGTGCGGAGAGATCCGTGCGCACCTCACTCTGCACGGCGCCGCGCGCGCCGGCGGGTTGCTCCGCTTGCGCCGTTGCCGAGATCGAGACCACGACCGCCGCAGCCAGCGCCGCTCCGGCCAGCACCATCGACATCTGCCTCATCTGTTCCCCAACCCCCAATTCGCGCGTCACGGTCGCCGGTTTCATCCCCTGCGTCAACCAGCTCCGCCACACATGTCATAGAACCAAGATGCAAGATGATCAAAGCCGGGCTAGAAGGCGGCAATGTGGACAGATCTGAAAGCCCCCTCGCTCACCGACATGGAAGTCATGGCGCACGAGATGTTCGAGCGTCTGCCCGAGCATTTTCGCAGGATGTGCGAGGGCGTCATCATCCGGGTCGACGACTTTCCGACCGAGGAGGTGCTCGACGAGATGCAGTCCGAAAGCGAGTTCGACCTGCTCGGCCTGTTCCAGGGCACGGGACTGCCGTTTCGCAGCAATGACGACCTGCCCCGGCTGCCCAACATGATCTGGCTCTACCGCCGTCCGATCCTGGACTACTGGGCCGAGCACGACGAGAGTCTTGGGCACATCGTCCGCCACGTCCTGATCCACGAGATCGGCCATCATTTCGGAATGTCCGACGACGACATGGAGGCGATCGAGGCGTCCGTCGACTGACGACCCGGCGAGAGCACCGGGATTTTGACTTTATCCGCCCTGCCGTTCGGGCTAAACAGCGGCCTGCCCGTATTCTCGAAGGTGCCCCGATGGACAAGTTCACCACGCTGGAAGGCGTCGCCGCGCCGCTGAAGATCATCAATGTCGACACCGACATGATCATCCCCAAGCAGTACCTGAAGACCATCAAGCGCACCGGCCTCGGCAAGGGCCTGTTCTCGGAGCAGCGCTACAAGGACGACGGCAGCGAGAACCCGGATTTCGTGCTCAACCAGCCGGCCTATCGCAACGCCAAGATCCTCGTCGCCGGCGACAATTTCGGCTGCGGCTCGAGCCGTGAGCACGCGCCCTGGGCGCTGCTCGACTTCGGCATCCGCTGCGTGATCTCGACCTCGTTCGGCGACATCTTCTACAATAACTGCTTCAAGAACGGCATTCTGCCGATCCGCGTGTCGCAGGCCGACCTCGACAAGCTGTTTGACGACGCCGAGCGCGGCGCCAACGCGACCTTGACGGTCGATCTCGCCAACCAGGAGATCCGCGGCCCCGACGGCGGCACCGTCAAGTTCGACATCGACCCGTTCCGCAAGCATTGCCTGCTCAACGGGCTCGACGACATCGGGCTGACGCTGGAGAAGAAGGCGTCGATCGACAGCTACGAGGCCAAGCTGGCCGAGCGCGCCTGGGCCTGAGGCCCGCCGAAGGATGGTGAGTTCGCGGGCCCCGGACCTCGTCCGGGGCCCTGTTTCGAGAGCAGCCCAGCAGGTCCGCCGTTGACGCGCGTATTGCCCGAGGTCGTCACCTTCTGGCGGGGGCCGCTCGACCGCCTGCGCCAGACCTGCCTGCGCTCGCAGCTCGCCGCCGGCCACAAGGTCACGGTCTACAGCTTCGATCCGCTGCCCGGCCTGCCCGACGGCGTCGGCAATGCCGAGGCCGAGGCGGTCCTGCCTTATGCGTTCTCCGAGCGTCTCAGGCCGCCGCAGCCGGACGGCGGCTGGCGCGATTGGACCACCTTGCAGTTCAGCGACTTCTTCCGGATGCGGCTGATGGCACAGCGGGCCGGCCTCTGGCTCGATGCCGACGTGCTGCTGCTCAGGCCGGTCGAGATCGACCCCGCCGTGCCCTATTTCGCCTGGGAGCGGCCGCGGCAGCTCGGCAACTCCGTGCTCTACCTGCCGCCGGAGGATCCGATCGTCGCCGAGTTCGCCGCACTGATGGCGCAGGACGCGCTGACGCCGAACTGGCTTTCGCTGCGTCACCGCCTCACCTTTGCGCTGCGCCGCCTGCGCGGCGGCTCCGACCGCCTCTCGGACATCCGCGTCGCCATCTTCGGCCCTGCCGCGCTGACGGCGCTGGCCCGCCGCCATGGCTCGCTGCACCATGTGCTGCCGAAGCGCAGCTTCTACGCGGTGCATGCCGAGCCGAAGGCGTTCTTCGACCCTTCCGACTTCTCCGGCCTGATCGGCGATCCCGGTGTCATCGGCCTGCACATCTCGCCGAAGGGCCGCGGCGGCGAAGCGCCGATCCCGGGCAGCCTCTATGCCTGGGCGGCCGCACGATTTGCCCCGCGCTGACCTTTCGCCACGCAGCTTTGCGGCCGGCGCAGGACCGATTTGCTGCTTGATCTACCGCAACGTCCGCGCGTCCACCCGGTGATTGATTGCGAACAATCATCGGAGACGTGTCATGACCGTAGACGCCAAGCCTTATCCGCGGGTTCAGTTCCTGATCGATACGTTCGCGCAATGGCTCCGGCACCGGCGTGAGCTGAGCGAGATCCGGCAGCTCGACCGTGACGATTTCGAGCGTATCGCGATGGACCTCCAGGTCACGCCGGCGGATCTCGACGAGCTGGTCCGCCATGGCGAGCACGCCGCCGACGAGTTGCCGCAGATGCTGAAGGCGCTCGGCATCGACGAGGCCGCGCTGGGGCGCGCCGAGCCGCTGGTGCTGCGCGACATGGAGCGCGTCTGCGCCATGTGCAAGGACAAGCCGCGCTGCCATCGCGATCTTGCCGCCGGGACGAGTGCCGAGCACTACGAGGAATACTGCCTCAACGCCCCGACCATCGACCGCCTGGGCAGCGCCGCGGTCAAGCACTGATCGCCGCCTCCCTCCCACCCCGCGGAGCAATGCGATGAGCCTGCCGAATCTGCACCGCAACATCTGGCTCCATGTCGGCGCCGCGATCCTGCTCGCGCTCGGCGCGATGCTGCTGATCCGGCTGCACAATGCCGGCGGCGTGACGCCGGCCGCCGACAGCGTGCAGGCGGGACGCAAACTGGCGGAGGCCTGGTGCAGCACCTGCCACGCCATCGACACCAGCGGGGCGAGAGCCCAAACCACGGCCGCCCCCGATTTCGTCGCGGTCGCCAACATGCCGTCGACGACCGAGCTATCGCTCAAGGTGTTCCTGCAGAGCAGCCACCCGACGATGCCGAACGTCATTCTGACGGCCGAGCAGCGCGGCGACCTCGTCAACTACATCCTCAGTCTCCGCCGCACCTGACGCCTCACTTCGCCACCGCCGCGATCGCATCGGCGATCGCGATCGTGCGTCGCGCCATCTCGGCATGCAGCCGCTCGACCATGCGGCCGTCGATCTGGATCGCGCCGCGCGAGGCATTCTCCGGCAGCTCGAACGCAGCAATGATCTTGCGTGCCGCAGCGACCTCGTCGGCGGGCGGCGTGAAGATCGCGTTGCAGGCGTCGATCTGGCCGGGATGGATCAGCGTCTTGCCATCGAAGCCGAGATCGCGGGCCTGGATGCATTCCTGAGCGAATCCGTCGGTGTTGGCGAAATCGCTGTAAGGCCCGTCCAGAATCTCCAGCCCATGGGCGCGCGTCGCCAGGATGCAGTGGCTGATCATCGGCAGCATCGTGGAGCGGCCCGGCAGCATCCGGATGCGAGTCTCACGCGAGATGTCGTTGGGTCCGAACACGAAGCCGGCGAGCCGCGAGCCTTCCTCGTGCACGGTGGCCGCGAGCAGATCGGCATCGAGCACGGCACGCGCCGTCTCGATCATCGCCCATACCTTCAGCGCGGGATCGGCGCCGACCTCGGCCAAGCGATCCGTGACCAGGCGAAGGTCCTCGACGGTCGACACCTTGGGAACGAGGATGCCGTCGGTCGCCGCCTGTCCGGCCATGGCGACGTCGTCGCGCCACCACGTCGTATCCAGGCTGTTGATCCGGATCAGCAGTTCCCGCTTGCCGTAGCCGTCGGCCGCCACCGCCTTGGCGATCTGGTCGCGGGCGGCGGCCTTGGCGTCCGGCGCCACCGAATCCTCGAGATCGAGGATCAGCCCGTCAGCCGGCAGGTTCCGCCCCTTCTCCAGCGCGCGCGCATTGGAGCCGGGCATGAACAGAAGACTGCGGCGCGGGCGGATCATTTCGGCGTTTCCCTTGGTTTATCGACGCGGCCCGCGATACCATTTCGGGGGCCGGCCCGAAAGGCTTGTTCCCGGAAGCCGCATGTGTTTAGGCAAGGCCCATGATCTCGTTTCCGCAACGCCTGCTCGAAGGCTATCGCGCCTTCGCCACCCAACGCCTGCCGACCGAACAGAGCCGTTACCTCGAGCTCTCGGAGCGCGGCCAGTCGCCCGAAGTGATGGTGATCGGCTGCTGCGACTCGCGCGTCTCGCCCGAGGTGATCTTCGACGTCGGCCCCGGCGAATTGTTCGTGCTGCGCAACATCGCCAACCTGGTGCCGATCTATCAGCCGGACGCCAACGCGCACGGCGTGTCGGCGGCGCTGGAATATGCCGTCACCGTGCTGAAGGTGAAGCACATCGTCATCCTGGGCCACGCCCAGTGCGGCGGCATCCGCGCCTTCGTCGACAAGGCGGCGCCGCTGTCCCCGGGCGACTTCATCGGCCGCTGGATGTCGATGTTCATCAAGCCCGGCGAGGTCGTCGAACAGCGCACGCATGAGAGTTTTCAGGACTTCGTCACCCGGATCGAGAAGGCCGCGGTGTTCCGCAGCCTCGAGAACCTGATGACCTTCCCATTCGTGCGCAGCCGCGTCGAGGCCGGTGATTTGCAGCTCCACGGCGCCTATTTCGGCGTCTCCGAGGGCTCGCTGTTCGTGCTCGACAAGGCCAGCAAGGAATTCAAGAGCGCGCGCGCTGGCGAATAGCGAATGGGGAGTAGCGAGTAGTTCACCTGCCCTATTCGCCATTCGCGCCTCGCTATTCGCCGCCCATCAATGGTCACCCGACCAGCGGTCCGACAGCGCCAACATCAGGGTCGACACCACGAAGGTCATGTGCACGCCGACCAGCCAGGCGAGCTTGGTCGAGTCATAGCCGGCGTCGAGATTCATGAACGCCTTCAAGAGCTGGATCGCCGAGATCGCGACGATCGAGGCGAGCAGCTTCTGCTTCAGTCCGGCGAAATCGACCTTGGTCATCCATTCCGGCCAGTCGGGATGGCCGCCGGGATCGATGCGCGAGACGAAGTTCTCATAGCCGGAGAACACCACGATCAGCACCAGATTGCCGGTCAGGCAGACGTCGATCAGGCTGAGCACGCCGAGGATGATGTCGCTCTCCTTGGCGGTCGGCAGATGGACGATGTTCTCCCACAGCAGCAGCACGAACTTGAACAGCAGGACGACCAGGCTGACGACGAGGCCGACATAGAACGGCGCCATCAGCCAGCGGCTCTTGAACAGGAAGCCTTCGAGCCCGCGCTCGAGCGGACCCGGCGCGTGCCTGGCGGCGTCCGGCGTCGTCTTCTCGCTCATTGCGTTCCGCGCCTCACCCTGACGACGTCTCCGCTCAGGCCGCTTTCTTCTTGGCCGTGATCAGCTTGCGGTTGATCAGGACCTCCGCGATCTGGATCGCGTTCAGCGCCGCGCCCTTGCGCAGATTGTCGGACACGCACCAGAAGGCGAGGCCGTTCTCGACCGTGCCGTCCTCGCGGATGCGGCTGATATAGGTCGCGTCCTCGCCGGCCGCCTCATAGGGCGTCACGTAGCCGCCCGGCTCGTGCTTGTCGATGACGAGGCAGCCCGGCGCATTGCGCAGGATGTTGCGGGCCTCGTCCGCCGTGATCGGATTCTCGAACTCGACATTGACGGCTTCGGAGTGACCGACGAACACCGGCACGCGCACGCAGGTCGCGGTCAGCTTGATCTTCGGATCCAAGATCTTCTTGGTCTCCATCATCATCTTCCACTCTTCCTTAGTGAAGCCGTCCTCCATGAAGACGTCGATCTGCGGAATGACGTTGAAGGCGATGCGCTTGGGAAACTTCTTATTGACCAGCTCGTCGTTGGTGTAGACGGCCTTGGTCTGCGAGAACAATTCGTCCATCGCATCCTTGCCGGCGCCGGACACCGACTGATAGGTCGACACCACGACGCGCTTGATCTTGGCCTTGTCGTGCAGCGGCTTCAGCGCGACGACGAGCTGGGCGGTCGAGCAGTTCGGATTGGCGATGATGTTCTTCTTGTTGAAGCCGGCGGCTGCGTCGGCATTCACCTCCGGCACGATCAGCGGCACGTCGGGATCCATGCGCCAAGCCGACGAGTTGTCGATCACGACAGCGCCGGCGGCGCCGATCTTGGGCGACCACTCCTTCGACACCGAACCGCCGGCCGACATCAGGCAGATGTCGACATCGGCAAAATCGTAGTGCTCGAGCGCTTTGACCTTCAGCGTGCGGTCGCCATAGGACACCTCGACGCCGACGCTGCGGCGTGAGGCCAGCGCCACGACCTCGTCGGCGGGGAACTGGCGCTCGTCGAGAATATTGAGCATTTCCCGTCCGACATTGCCGGTCGCGCCGACCACTGCGACTTTGTAACCCATCGTTCACTCTCCGAAGAAATATGGCCGGCCGCGCGTGTCAGCGGAAACCGAAGCGGCAGCGCTTCTATGCGAGAAACGTCCCTGACACAACGTTACCACGACGTCTCGCATTCGATGCAGTCCAATTCGGCCAGAACAGCCGCAGCGCCCCGATCCGGGTCCGTCCTGCAAGGGCTCAAGAGCTTCGCGGACGAGGTCTGCGGCACCTTTGCGCGCCTGTTCGCCTATGTGGGGGCTCTGGCGCTGATCGCCATGCTCGGGGTCGCCGGCTGGAATCATCTCGACGACGGCGACGCTTTGCCCGGCCGCGCCGGCTGGACCTTGGCCGACGCCGCAGTGCCGGCGTTCTCGCTTCGTCTCACCGACCAGCCCGACAGGACCGCCACCTACACCGTGCTCATCCACCCGGAAGGCGGCCGCAAGGACGTGTTGCGCTGGGGCGAACCCGCCGATCGCCCCGCTGCCGAGCTCGAGGTCTACCGGTTCGGATCGGAGCGCGATGCAAGGCATGATCCCCGGGCCGATCTCGCGGTCCGGATGGGGCGCAACTCCGCCTCCGAGCTCGAGACCGCCGGCGTGATCGACAGCCGGTTCGGCCCCGTCAGTCTGGTTCGCCGGGCTGGGGCTCCCGAGGGCGCCGGAGCCTGCCTCGGCTTTCTCAAGACCATCGCCGAGCCGAGCTTGCGGATCTCCGGCTGGTCGTGCCAGGGCGTGACGATGCCGATGCGCCGCGCCATGGTCGGGTGCATGCTCAACCGGCTGACCCTGCTGGCGCCCGACCAGCACCGCGCCCTGAACCAGCTGTTCATGGGGTCCGATCAGCGGCGCGGCGGCTGCGACGAACCCGCCATCGCCACCGGCAGCGCCGATTGGGTGACGTCGACCGCCAATCCGAGGCTGCGCGGCGCCTTGTGAATGTCCGCCCGCGTCCGGATGTTGCTGGGCGTGACCGCATCCTATTCGACCCGTCAAACCCACGGGCAAGTGACGGATATTGATGCAACTTTCCCGCCACAGCAGGGATTTATCTTGCCCGTCGCCGCGGGAATGACCTTGTGATGCCACAGCCGACCCAGATATTGTGCGGGCCAAATCATGCGCATGGCGAGCGCCCGCCCCTTTTGGCGCGAGGAAGAGGACGTGATGATCGAATTTCCTGCTGCGACCCGGGTCATGGCCTTGGCGGTGATCGCCGCGACGGGCCTTGCCGTCACGTCTCTTGCCGCCACCTCGGCGGATGCCGCCACCACCAAGCGCCGCGTGACGACCACCTATAGCAGCGGCAATCCGAACTATTCCTACCAGTCCGGCCCGCGCACCCGCATCTACATCACCCGCCGCTCGTTCCTCGACGGCGGCACCGAGGTGCTGCCGGGCGACCGCAAGTTCTCGGATTACGCGTTCCCGCCGGCCGTCGGCTATCCGTCGTTCGCCCGCGAGAACCTGAACCGCCCGATCGACCGTCAGCCGCTGATGGCGCCGTCCGATCTCGGTGGCTATCCGACCCGGATTCCGATCCCCTACTGAGGGCGGCCGCATCGTCAGATCATCAAGGCCGGGCCCCGCCCGGCTTTTTGTTGTTTTGCCGCGCTGACATTCCATCGCGTCGTCATCGATCATGAGCTGGTCACTGCTCGATTTCGAACGTGTGAGACGACCGTTCGGAGACATGGCTGACACATCGCTACACGCCGATGGAGGCCAGCCTGCTCCACCCCTCAGTGTCATCCCGGCGAACGCCGGATCCATAACCACCGGCCGGCATGCCCTCCCGGTCTCATCGCTCCAGCGTGCCTCACACCCATGTCGGGGAGTCTGGGTCCCTGTGTCTGGAAAGTCTGCCATGATGATGGTGGGCGGGAAGCCGTTGGGTCCTTGGCGCTAGACGCCGTG